>JBJXHF010000068.1:0-95463 GCA_046160805.1 Pyrinomonadaceae bacterium | reverse complement strand
CTCGGCTACCTGAGCCCCGAACAGTTCGAGAGAAAATTCGAAATTTCAAAAAATGAAAAGTTCCGCAAATCAAATAGAAAAGACGTTAGCGTGAGATTCGTGTCCAGTTTTGCTTGACCATATCAGTATTCCAATGGATCAGTTGCGTTCAGCATGAATTGCTTGGCGTTTTGTTGATTGAGCAGATTAGTCCAAAGATGTCTTTCACGCTTCCTCGGTCTGCATTCTCATCTTCAACTTCTCGAGGTGAATCTTGACCATTGAGCATGAAACCCCAAAGTCTTCGGCAATGCGATAAGGTGTTGGCAAATCATTCAACACAGAAATTTAACTCCATGTGGGTTTCACACCAAATATTCGAAGTTTTTCTTCAATCTCAATCAATTCCCTAGATTTTTTGACAGCACCATCAACAATGGATAGCAGGCCGTTCGTAAGTACATAATCACGTGCGGCATCAATATCATATGACAAGAAATACTTCATTAGAGCTATTTCCAACCTGGACAAATGAACAGAGTCCAATCTATAGTCACAGAAAGCCTCCCAAGCGATTGGACACCATTTGCTCACAATTTCGTTTCCGATGACATTTGCATATTGCCGGATTTCGAATTGCGCGTGGCTATCCATTCGTAGTTGCAAGAAATGAAACAGGTTGTGAAGGTCAATCTTCCAATACGCTTCAGTATAAGTTGAAAGTGGAAGATCCTTTCTGGCCTGTTCTCGCGCGACCCCTTTTTCAAGCCGTTCCTCGTAGAGGTGCCTAATGTCCTCATGGATTTTCGATTCCTGACGTGTTAGGTATCTACCAGTTTCAATGTCGAGATTTTCGCCGCTGCCTTGTTTATTACGCGTCGATTGCGTCCTCCACTCAGCTTCAGATGTCTTTTGGGCTGAATCGATCGCAATTGAATACCTTGTCGAATACTCATTAATATTTGCAGTCCGATGTCTTATCCACTGTCGCCAACAATCCATTGGAACCCGTAAATGAAATTTGATCTCGCACATTTCAAACGGTGTCGTATGATAATGCCTAAGTAGATAGCGTATTAAACCCTTATCTTCGTTAAGTCTTTTTGTGCCCGCACCGTAAGACACACGAGCCGCCTGAACGATTGAATCGTCGGAACCCATGTAGTCAACAACGCGTATGAAACCATCATCCAATACGTTCTGACGTTTTCCAAGAATCCGATCCAGTTCCGGGGAATTTAATCTTTTAATATCTACATGCGACATTCTAAATGCTCAAAGGAAGCGAATAAATCCATGAGTTCCAAAACTCATCGGAGTACTTTTCTTCATATTGTTCTGGTAGAGGATACATAATTCTCACTTCAGGATTGTGGAGCGCAAAAAGACACGCACCCAATGCCATTGGTTTTGTGCCGAGTGGCGCAATATTCAGAACCGTTTCATTGTCACTGTTTCGGCTAATATCCTCAAGAACATTATAAACATCGAACGGGTTGTTGGCTCGCGCGTAGCGAACTTGGGTATCATCGTCACCGATGAGTCTCTCGTTTGTTACGAGACTAATATCCTTGAATTTAGGGCTATATGAGGGAAAGCCATTCACAACAATCGTATCCTGCGGCGAAACATCTTCCTTGATTTCGCGAGATAACTCTCCATCGAAACCCAGCAAGATAATTAGTTTTTGCCGTGATCTCATATTCTCTAATCCCGAAAATCCTGGCATTTCGATGACAGATAGAGGGCCGCTACTAGAGTGAAACGCGCCAAATATACCACCAGGAAAGAAATAGGATTTCGGCTCAGTGTAGAAAACACTTAGCGTCTCAATCTGGTACTTCTCCCGGAGTAATTTCATCAGGAAATAGAAGTAGGGCTTTGTAAAACACGAAATATCAATTCCTATGCGGTCCGTTTCTTTAAAACCGAAACGATCTATATCGGGCAGGCTTGAACTCGGATCCATTATTGCACAATTAATGGGGTTTAGTTTTGGAACGGATATTTTTTGATAATCAAAAATTGTGTCGTCGCTTTTCTTCCTACTTAGCCTCTCATCAAAATTGAAGATTATATACTCGGTTGCGGCAGCAGAACTAAGTCGCGATAAAACCTCATATGCGCGACCGTCCGAACCAGCGGCAAAAACAAAATAGTCGAGATCATCGAAATTTGAATGCCCCCTTTCCAACATCTGCATTTCATAGATAATCTTATTCATCTAGTTCAAATAGCGTATTATTTAGCGACTTTTTCTTTCGTGGCGTCTTTCGAAATGGAAGAAATTCGGTGTAACTGTCCAACTTAGACGAAGTCAATTTTGCAAGCCGTTCCTGATCTAAGTTTAGTGATTCACCACCACGAGTCCTGTATGAGATTTGGAAGATAGGTGAAAAAATTCTATTCAACGTGTAAATGTCATGAAATCCTTCACTAGGGCCGGAGCGCTGCATCCTAGGCTTGCGCATTACTACACTCCATTTGATGGCAGCTCTCAAGGGCTTCTCCAATTCTTTTGAACGAAGAGAATCAATATTGATTGTAAACTGATTAGTTTCAGGATAAGTCATCTTAAAGTCGCGCTGATATTCACGGAAAACATTGCCGATGTTTTCGACAAAGGTCGATAACTCACCACCATAGTCTTCAATCCTGTGTATCTGTCTTTTCTCAATGGCCGAGACCTCGAATGCAGCTGTATCTTGATCTTCCTTACTTATGGTGCCGTTCAGAATTAACCCTTCGCTATCGGCCCAACCCGCGACGGCAAATGTGCTCCGACAAAGTTCGATAAAATGTCCAACGATCCCAGAGGACAAAAACATGAACGTTCTAAAACTGTAGTATTTCTTTCTTTTCTTGTGGATTCGGCAGAGCAAAAACATGAGTGAGAGTTTGTATTTTTTTACATAGTCGTTTCCATATTTTTTTGCAGCTTCTGTTTTGCGTTTCGAAAGATAGTCATCCATTGATTTACGAGTTGCATCTGGCGACACTCCCTTGTAAAGCCAAATAAAATTCATTAACTCCATTAGAGGGTGATTGGCGATGCGAACCTGATTAAGTTGTTCTTTCGGAACGAGCAACGTTTTCAAGAAGTATTCATAGGCCTTATCGGGCTCGTTTTTTGTTAATTCCGCCGCCTCAAGCTCTAGGTCTTCGCGAGGCGCAAGAATTTTCGCTATATCGGTAAACCCACGCTCTTGTAGCTCGGGAATCGCTTCAAGGCGTCTGGTCGCAATATCCATCAGGAACTTGGAGTATTCATTGCTAGTGCTGATGATTTCTTCAAATTCTACCGACCTATATTCACGTCCCTCTTTGATGTAGTCATCCTTATCGACGACCTTGAAAGTTCGAAACCCTTCAAGTCTCATCCCTATTCTGAATTTAATGTGGGCCTCGGTAAACTTTAAGATCGAATTGACAAGAATCTGTTGATACTCAAGGAAATTTTCGTATTCATCCAAGAGAATTAGGACATTAACATTAACCTGCGGCGAAAAATACGCCCTAATAAGATGAGCAATTTCGAAACTGATGGATTGTGCCGTAAAAATTCGACCATCAGGTTGAAACGGCTTGCGGAAAAATGCAACATCACCTCGAAACCGATCGACCCATTGAATCCGTCGATCTAGCTCTTTCATCAAATCCGTAACAGATTCTATCTCTCCGCAATCCAGTAACTCTTTCAGCTTTGGCGCAAACTTGACGCTAAATTCCTCAGCGCTCAAGGAACCTTCTTCAAATAGAACGCTGAGCGCCTCAGCATATTCTCGGGCCACCAATAACTCAAAGAAATGTGTAAACAGCGCATGCCAATGATCCCCGGAAAGTCCGTAACCCTGTAGCGATCTCAAAGTCGCACCCCGAATACGCAAATAGACGCCAAGGCCTTCATTTTTTTTGATATTATCAGCGAACTTTAAGTTCGACGTTCTTGCCAAGAGGGACTGGACCGGAAACGACCAATACCTTAGAAACATCGACTTGCCGGTTGCTCTCCCACCCGCGAAAACGATGTTGGTTTCTTCGAGATAAACGTCTTCCTCTCGAATTCCATCAAACATCTGATAGCTAAAGGGATCACACCAGTAGTCCAAGATTGACTTCTCGTCAAGCGTGGACGCACTCTTCCCACTGAAAGGATTTTTATATGAATCGTTCATCCTTCAAATAATTTCTGGCTCCGTAATTCTTGTGGAAACGGCGAACAATTGGCTGCCACCCATTCACTTGCGCCCAGAAAATCGGCAGTGTGTTATCCGGTGTATTATAAAAGAATCCAAAGGCATATTCTCCGTTCTCAAAACCGAGTGGGCCAACGTTTCCGACCCGAATTGTATCCCCATAGAACTCAGCAAATTGCCGGCAATCTGTCCGCATATCTGCAAACTGCGAAAATGCATTTGAATCATTGTTGAAACACTTATCGCGCGCATCTAAAGTAATCGCGGTAATTACTTCAACACCAAATGTCGATCGCAGTTCCTCTATCGAATCTTTACTTGAAATCAATGTCAATAAGAGGAATTTTTTGTTGGAATATTTCGGAACCGTTTTATCGAGAAACTGGTACATTTGTCCCGTGCCGCCAACGGTGAGGCTAACGTCATCAATTAGTATGACATTCTCGACACCGCCACTTACATTGTCTATGGAAAAGTTGAACATACTCATCGGCAGCTTGTTAATATGTCGAAAAAAGTATGAAATGAATCCTCCACTCCCGCTCACCTGTTCTGCCGGAATTATATTAGTTCGCAAGAAAAATTCTTTTACGGTGTCCACGGGATTCGTGCCCGACGTTGAATTGTTTGACAGGATATGGTGAATCAAATCGTAATACACAACTTTGCATAGATGAGTTACCTCGTTTTGGTTGTAATAAGTAAAATGCGTTAGGAGCCAGAGGGCTAAAAAGCGTTCCTTATCTTTCGAAAAAACTTTTCCAGTAAAGTTCGAAAGCCATTCCTCTAAATGTTTCCGAGGTAGTTCATTCTGCCAAACGATTCGCGAGGTATGCATGATAATAGCCATCAATTCATCTTCGCTCGGTTTCTGATCATTCTTCGGCATAATTAAGGTGAACCCGGAAATTTGGCTTGGGAGCCCACTACATAATTGCGATCCGCCTCTACGGCGAGCCATTTTCGTTCAAGATGTTCCGCACTTTCGCCACTTGTGTTGCTCCCGGCAAAGGGATCCAAAACCAAATCACCTTTAACCGTAAGAAACTGGATAAAAAAATCTGCTACAAAACGGGGCATTCTTGCAGGATGAGGGGACATTTCGTTCTCTTTACAATAATCTAAGTACGAGGATCTTGATGCTGTGTTTGCGGCTACAAGGACGTTTGAAGGAATGGCCCCTCCATGATCGGTCAAGAAAGAGTCTTTTCCAATGTTGTGTTGGGAAGGACGCATTCCCGAGTTGTACTTTTGATTTTTCAACAGTTTTTCCATCGACGAACTATAAGCCTCAAGAACCTTTCGATTGTCCGCATGAGGTGACACGGATTTTGACATCCACCATATGTTCGTAAATGAATCTTTCACTCTGGATCGTTCGACATTTACCCACTGGGCTGGGCTCGGAAGTTTCGCAGTATTAAACCACACAAACTGCTGACATAACTCGAAGCCGCCGTTTTTCTTGATTGAAAGAAGGGTCTCCAACGGAAGAGTGGACATCGCTGGCTTATTTGGTTCCCAAGCATTTCCTATTTCGATAACCAGAGACCCGTTATCGGTTAAGTAATCCTTCAATGCGGTTGTAATACTTGTTAACCATTTGACGTAATCGGGACCGTTCTTATTTCCGTACTTTTTCTTGGTATTAAGCGGGAATGGAGGGGACGTGAAAATAAGCTGCACTTCACCCTTATATTGCATAAAGGTCTTATTTTTCAAAGCCTCCTCGATCTCCCCGTGGTAGCATTCCCCCAATTCAGTTTTATAGGCCAATTTCATTTGAGATCATTTTACCGGAAACAGAAACTGTGCCCCTTAGCCGGCTCAATTACGGAAAATTGAGTGTTCGACACAAAAATGACCAAGGGAAGGGACATTTTCCGAAATTCTTGCTAGTTTATCGATTGTTACGAAATCATAGGCGTTTGAGGGGCAAAAGTAAAGACGGCTTGTAGGAAAACTTTGAGGGGCCATTCTCGCAAAGCCGAACACCTCGTAACATGTCTGATTCGTCCCTTAAGACCAAAACGAAATCAATATTTAGAGAAACGCTTTCCCTCATAAAAACTGCCAATTGGCATTAATTTGGCGTTGCCTACTATTGAATCATCTGGAGTGCGTCACGTCAGGAGCCTTTGCTTGTTCCATTTCAAGATATGAATCCGAGAGATTTGCACAAGCAGTGACGCTGTCATTGGTTAAATTCATATAACGTTCAAATGTCTCAACTGCGAGTGGCCTTTAATTTTCATGGCCTCGGAAAGCGGCATTCCAGCAGGAACGAACCGGGTCGTTGCCGTGTGTCGTAAATCGTGAAATCTCAGCCCTTTAATGGCTGCTTTTGTGCAAGCAGACCTCCATGATTTCTTAATATCGGTAAAGCCAAAGACCACATCAGTGGGAGCCTTCGCTGACATTTCCCAAAGATGGATAAGTTCTTCGCGAAGACGTTTCGACATTGAAAACGTCCGCGATCGTTCTGCCTTAGTATTCGCTGCTTCAACTGAAAGAATTCTGTTTTCAAGTCTACATTAGCCCACGTAAGTCGAAGCAGGTCGCCGAGTCGCATCGCTGTGTCCACTGCCGCGATAATGATAGGCCGCAGGTGTGCTCGTTCTGCAATGCAAACTCGCACTCTCAAGAACCGTTAGACCTAAACAATGAAGCGGAGACTTTGGTTGATGACAAATTGACCTTGCCATAATCGGCCTGGACAACGCTCTATGTTCCACTTTCTCCTCGGAGTAGATTAGGAAGGCGACCCAGGCATTTGTTCAATCGGTCCAGTGTGTCGCTGGGGGGGAAGAATTCACCCACCTTAAGATTATTTAAGATTTGTTGCTGTGAGGTTACTCCAACTAGACATGCTTCTAACCCGAATCTCATAATTGTCCACCACAGAGCGAGGATTTCAATTGATGTATCAAGTTCGCTGGCTATAGGGAGAATATCTGCGTAAATCCACTTTCGGATGCCAGCCACAACGTCCGCTCTAAATTCTTGCTTTGAATTTCTTAGATCCCCATGGGTAATTTTGAAAGGTTCGAGTATGCGATTTGTAAATAGCCCGCGTTCGAGAGCTTGATAGCCAACTATCTTGATTTTGTGTTTCCGACAATATGTCAGAAGATTATCTTCCAATAGATTGAGAAAACTACATCGCTGTTGAAGAAAAGTATAGGTCCCATCGACATTGTAGGCTATCAATTCCGGTAAAGTCACGTTTGATATTCCCAAGTGTCGGACCTTTCCAGCCTTTTTCAACTGAGCCATGGCTCCAGCCGTTTCGGCGGGATCTATGTTTGAATCAGGACGATGCAGTACCAAAACTTCAACGAAATCACTACGTAATCTTCGTAGACTAGCATCAAAACCTTCTATAATGTCGCCGGGCCTTCCGCTAATAACCGCCTCTGACCGGTTGCTACGAGAATAACCACACTTTGTTGAAAGTTTAAATTGGTTGCGTGGAAAGCGAGAATTCATTAACCCAAGTATCTCTTCAACCTTTCCGGAACCATAAAGGGGAGCGGTGTCTAGATGCCGCCCGCCCGCCTCGTAGAATAGGTGCAGAATTCTTTCGATCTCAATCTCATTGATCGATCCGAACACATTGGCTAAAGGGAAGGTTCCTAATCCCAATTTGGTCGAGTTAATCACCGCCGCCTCCTAGTCTTTTAGCGCGAAGACATATAGTGATTGGACACCATCATGTCTGGCGGGGAAATGAGGAAATCGTTCAATAAAATCCGCTTCGGATACTCGAGTTATAACCGAAAATCCAGCCTTCCTTAAGGCCCATTCTAGAAGCTCAAAATCATATAAGTTCTTGTGAAAACCATTATGTTCCGAAAGAGAATAGAATCCATAGGGATTTCTTTGGTTGTAATACTGATGAAAGAAGTCGTTAATCATGTACTGGCTGGGTATTTCACCGATCGAGTAGTTCGGAAACCGTGTTTTTCGATCAAGATACATGTTCTGCATCTTATCGTTTATGTACGAATAGCAGATTTTTTCAAGATCTGGACAACTAATCCATAACTCGCCGAGCGACTTCAGAATGCGGTTTATTTCTTTTAGAAACCCGACGGCTTCATTTGTTAGCTCTAAATGTTCTATAACGTGGAGGCTCACTACGCAAAAAAAAGAATTGTCGTTCCATGGCAGAAATCCACTTGAGTAATCAATATCGAAATCACTGCTCTCAACGTCCGAGTTTACCCAACCGGCAACCCTAATACGTCCACATCCAAGATGCAGAAAATCATATTTAGGAATGGCGCCACGGTTTAGAAAGGTACGCACACGGGCTCTCGCACGCTTCAGATCAAATCGGATGAAGCGAAGAGTTTGATCGGTGAAAAGTTTCTTTATTAAAGCATGTATCATACAATATTTTGCGTAGTGTCCGCATTTATCTTAACGACCGAAATATGATTGGGAAATTTGGCAAATCTCTTGCGAATATCGTGACCCTATCACGAATTGTTTTCGCTTGTCTTTTTTCACTGCTATTCGAAGCGACCGGCAGGTTCGTGGATCCAATATTGCTAAGTCTCGTGGTCCTCATTTTTATCTCCGACATTATCGACGGAGGAATAGCGAGAAAATATGGCTCAGTTTCATCGCCACGAGTTGGCTCGATATTTGACAGTACCGTCGACACTTTCGTGATTATCAGCCTTAGTTTTTGCTATTTCACAGCTGGACTAATGTCTTTTTCAGTGACACTCCTGGTTATTTGGGTTCGAGTGTTGATCACAGGTATTAGGCTTCTCGCGGCGACGGTTAATCAACCTTACCCTGCGACTAGAATCTTAATCAAGATTAAGGGTTGGAGCTATGGGCTTGGAATGCTTTATCTTACTTTGATTGATGTAACTGACACCCGGCTGACCAACCCGCACACGATAATCTTGGTAGTGTTGAATCTATATTTAGGGGCCATCACGATTTTGGCGTTCGCCGACTTCATCTATCATAACCGCAAGGTACTCAGCGTGGCGCTCTTCCCATCAAACTTGCTTTAATCTTTAAAGACACCCATTTTTTTTCGAAACCTCCACAGAATGAATGAAAATACTCCCATCGTTCCAACGACGATCAACATGGCCCACCCGTTGTTAAAGTTAGCTCCAAACGCTACCCAAAATAAAGAAGAGAAGAGACCGCCGATGAAACTCAGTACTAAATATTGCCAAAATGGAATCTTGCTGAAACCTGCTGCATAACTTAGAAAATCATACATCGCGGAAAATACGATCCTCGCAAAGAGTAGATTACGCCATGTCCCCAACTTAGCGGTAAACACCGAGAGTCGGGATAATCTCTCTGCATTGATAAGTTTTTTCAATATTCTCTCGCCCAAAAGGCGCGCTAACCAGAAGTTAATACTTCCTCCAAGTAGGTCGCCGATGCTAACGTACAAGAGCCCTTGCCAGAAACCAAAAAATGTTCCTCCTAATATCTTCACGGACTCTCCACTGATCGGGGCTGCGGTGTATGTAATTGCCTTAACCCCAATAAAAATGAGGGGACCCCAGATTCCTGACCCTTCAACGAGTATTTTTAAATTCCAAATGAAACGATCAAAATAGAAAAAAAGAACGACAATTAATGTTAATGGAATCAATGTAACCCCGATAGCCAACGTCTTTTTTGCTACTAGTGTAAACGGCTGCTGCTTCATGATGATGACAATATTACCGATTAATTATTGAGATAATCGCACCTCTTATTCTTGAGCTGACACTCTGGTCCCAATACTCAATCTTGTTTTCCCCAACTGGTTCGTTACTTCGAATGGTTTGCAGACATGCTCTTACATCGAAGCCAATCATTTTGTTTGTCCCTTGGAAAATCGTTTCTGGTCGAGCGGTTTCATGGCCTACGGTCACGCAACGAACACCCGCAACTGTGCTTTCCTCTTGAGCGCCGGCCGAATCTGTCACAACGCAGAATGCGTTATCTAGTAAAGCCCCAAAATCCGCATAGCCCAAAGGTCCCGTGAGCCTAATGTCTTTATGAGAGTCGAATGTTCCTCGATAGGGTGCAATAATACTATCGATATGTGGATGGATAGGAAACACTACACGAGTTTCTCTTCCTAGCAGAATAAGTAAGTCAGTTAACCATTCCACGTTAGTCACATTCATTCTCTTATGCACCGCAAACAGAACGTAATTCTTCGACGTAAGACCTAATCGGCTTAGGATCGTCGAATTATTCCGGGCTCCGTCGAATGAAAGAAAAGTTTCGGCCATAGGATTTCCGACAAGAAAAATATTTTGTTCATCTAAGCCTTCGCGCAATAAGTTTTCCCGGGCTAAGGCCGTTGTGGCGAGGTGGAATTGAGAACATGCCGTAATTACCTTCCTGTTTATTTCTTCAGACGTATTGACGCGGCTCCTTAAACCCGCTTCAAGGTGTATTACGCTAATTCCCATACGAGACGCGACGAAGGCGGCCACTGCCGATGTATTGACGTCTCCAACAACAACAACAAACTCAGGCGATGTCTTCCGTAAAATATTCCCAATAGTTCCGGTGAGATTCGAAACCCTCTGAGAATCTTGTTCCGACCATTCCACATCTAAATTGATATCAATGAGAATTCCAAGCTCACTAATTAAATCCGATGTTAAGGCCGGATGTGACTGCTGCCCAGTGTGAATAGTCAGATACGATATTTCATCAGTTAAATAATTTAGACCTCGAGTCAACGTCCAAAGCTTGGGTAAATTAGGACGGGCGCCGACGAACAAAGCAAAGATTTTTTTCTCCTGCATTAGATCTCCTTGATCAATTCATTTCTTACGTTACGAAAAATCAAAACTCTAGTGCATAGCTAAGGATTGAACTACTCGCCTAACTCAAGTCTCTTGTTTCACAAGGTAGAGACTTGAAGGCGCCGCGTATATCGGATCGTTCCTTAGACAACGACCAAGGCTCGAAACGCAAAGGCTCCCAATACTAATGAAATGGCTTTCGGATGAGCAAATCTTAGCACAAATACTGATAAGACGCCAATAGACACCGACAAAAACGTTCAAATTGGGGCCAATGGTTCTTTCTTAGGCAGGAAATTCTTGGGAGTCATAAGCCAAGCGTTCCGATTTCCCGATCCGCGTTGTCGATTCGGGTTTCTGACAATCGGAGTTTTACCGGTTAGCAACAGGTCTCGACCTCTGAAGTAGAAAAACTGGTATTGCCATAATCTAGTGGTGTTGCTTTTCTCGATCTCTTTGCCTCATCCAGTCCGTCACTAAACGAATTTCCGGTTCTTGATCTGGCACAAGTCCGGCGAGTTCTTCTGAACATCTCTTACACAACGGTACCGGGTTTTTTAACGCCCGACGGATTCCAGATCGTTATAAAGTTGTCAGCGGTTTCTTTTTGTTCACATTTTTCGCAGATTTTTTCTTCCATGATTGTCAACTCAAACTGTGGTTCGTTTTTTGCTTTTGGCGGACTTACCTTATTCGTTGTATTCATTTCGAAATTAGCATTTTTATGCTAACGCACTATACACGGTGAAAAACTATCATATTTTATTCTCGCATCTTCGGTATTTTCGAACTATAGCGAGATTCGTTTTTCGCATCCATATCTAAGCGCTTTTTAGCTCACGTGTCGTAAAACAGAGTTCGAGAAAATCACGCATTACAACATTAAAAGTAAGTTTGTGGGCCAGGCCACATATTTAAGAGTTAGATTCGTTCAAGTCCCGGTGGTGGGAGTGTCGTCGGTTTGCTGATTCACGTTTTGCGACGCAGATTTGTCTTGTCTTCTTTTCTCGTATTGAGCTCTTAGTAACACGTCTTGAAGCTTGCCTTCATCCTCTAAGCGGTCGTAGATCTTGGCTACGACTTTGAGATAGCGGCTATAGGTGGCTGCAGCTTCTGTACGGTCCCCTTCTGGCAAATGCGGGAACAAGCGACCAATCTGGTCTTCAGTGAGATCCCAGGATAGATCCTGCATGCTGAAGTCTTTTTTCATAGATTTTATTGACTTGGTTAATTGGAGTCGTGTGGGCATATTAAACCAAAAAGACCCTAGAGATTAGGGTCTTAAAGTTGAAAAAACTTAAATCACAGTCACAAATACATTAGGACATTGCCCACTCTGCTCTTATTTTTTCTGCTTCGGCATTGTCCTTCTCCATTTGTACCCGTATGTCTTCAATTTCATCCTGAGTCCATTCGCGGCCGTAAATTTCCTTCAACCGTATTCGTCGGTTTTCAATAAAAACTCCGTACGCAACTGAATTTCATCGCTGTCACGATCATTAAGTATTAAAAAATTCATTTTTACCTCCAACTAAGTTATTTGCCAATTTATTTGCGATTGCTCGCCGCTTTGATCTCCATCTGTTCCTTGTACCGCTCGAATTTAACTTGATAACGTTGAAAGAAATCTGATTGGCCAAGCAAAGCACCAACTCCCTCAGAATTCGTAAAACCGATTGCTATCTCCTGCTCGTGTGCACTACCGACAATCTGGAATTTTACGAGATGAAAATAGGCTTCAACTGAGTGGCCGGAAATGCCAAAAAACTCCTGTTTGATTCCAGAAGTTAAGTCTAATCCCAAAGCCTTGGCGATTGATGAATGAAATAAGGAGCTGGCAGCACCAGAATCAACTAAAGCATTAACATTGATGTGTTTGCCATTATGAGAAAGCTTCACTTTCAGTAGTGGCATTGGTACCCAGGAAGCCTTGGGATCAACGCTGGGAACCCGCTGATAAGGAAACTGCATTAGGCAGCCGGAATATATTGATCAAATGGAAAAACTTTGAAGAAGGTGATTTCCCCTTTATACCCTTTCTGCTTGGCATCCTTCTCTGCCTCGATAACATTCTTCCCTGCTCCAACAATCTCTTCACCGGGCTCACTTAAGGCCACCCATTGATTCAGATACTTATTCAGTTGTTTGAGAGTTTTAGTGCTCATAAATGGGGAGTTAATTGTGTAGTCAGCTTAGCAAATTCTCATGATCTGTCAATGATCTTGGCGAAAATTTGCAAATGCCGTACAATTAAGATTCCGGTGCTACCAAGCCGACCTTTTTACTTCCATTCAAATCTCCGTTTTCAATCAAAATTTTCAAAAGGCGGCTTACGAAAGCAGAAATGGTTCGAGCCATGTTTGGGCGTGCCCGACCAGATGAAAAAAGTATTGAGAATCGTCCCCGGTGGGGGCGGTTTTTTTTATTTTATCTAAGCGCTTTTTAGATCGCGTGTCGCAGAACGGAGTTCGAGAAAATCACGCATTACAACATCAAGAGTAAACTTATGGGACAGCCCGCATATTTAAGAGCTAAACGCGTTCAAGTCCCCGGTGGTGGTTGGGGTATCGTCTGTTTTCCGATTTACATTTTGCGACGGAGATCTGTAACGCCATCTTTTCGTATTCAAAAGGTCGTCGGTTCGAATCCGACGGGTGGTTTGATTAATATGGGCAATGATCTGTTCAGCAAACGCCGTATACGTTTTCTCACGTGTTTTCCCCTTAAAAAGTCTGCGATTGGTAGCGATCGTGGGAATTCCAAGATCCAAAAACCTTTAACGGAAAAACTTCGCAAAAGTGAACGCTGGTCCACAGATAGATTCTTTGCACACCGGTCTTGTTATTTTACCTAGTGTCGTAAACACATACTCGAGCCCCGATCGAAGATAGGGCCGGGCACCCTCTGTTTTATGGGAAGTAGTTTATACTTTTCGCGCTTTGCGGTCGGACCGCGTGGGTTAACCGATGAGAGGTGTTCCGTCGGCGGAACAAAAACGATAGGGCCGATGTGCGACAGGAAACGTTCGTCCACAGTCTGGACATCGGCGAACTTTCAGTTCCTTGGTCGGGATTTCCGGTGTCTCATATTCGCCTGAAACCATTGTGGAAACCCACACTAGGACTAACTTGCTGGTCCGGGGCTTGGTAAATACCGGGTTTACAGTGCTAAATATACCCATAATCCTCCGTAGTCATGCCGAGACAACAGCGGCACGAAATCCGAAGCGATAGTCTCCATAAATCAGGACCACTCGCTTGTCGCTCTCAAGCTGCGGAGCGAGCGGCTCGTGAACAAAGATCTCTCGACCGAGCGATGTGCGAGCTTCCAGGAATTCCTGTGGGCCATCGCCCTTGTGAGGCAGGCGCTCCGCAATCCCTTCGACCTCATCGGTGAGATCGCCAAGCGTGGTTGCATCGGCAGCCGGTTTTGGCAACTGGACGGTGAGTTCCACACCTGGATGGTTCAGCACAGTGAAGCGGATCGCGATCACCTGGTCGAGACCGTCGACCGGAGCGAACCCGAACAAACGCCGCAGCAGACTCGCAATCACGGCCGCATGTAGTTTGTGCTGTACCCGCGCTTCTGACACTGGCAAGTTTCGACCATCTCGGATCACCTTATAGGCTCGCTCCCAGGCCGTACGCTCGAGTCTGATAGCATCGCGCGACATCTGGTCGGATAGTTTGTTGCTTTCGGTAAGCTGCGTTTCCTGCTCACTGACCATGCGGTCGTACTCGTCCTCGTTTGAGATAACCTTTTGTAAGAGCGGGGCCGTTTCCAGCAAAAGGAGCGCTAAGAACATCAGGCCATAAAGTCCCGCCGCGCTCGGACTCGAGAAGATAATTGAGAAGAGCGCCTGATGCTTCGAAAGCAGATCACGCGAGTTCTCCTCGGCCTCTTGTGCGAGTTGCGCGCGTTTCTTCACGTTGTCCTCAAGCTGTGCAATCTCAATGTCGTTCTGAGCGATCTTTGGTTCAACAATGAGGCGCTCAGCTTCGAATTCCGCTGACGCGCGCTCCCAGTCTCCTTTACGGCGATTGTAGTGCTGTGCTTCGCCGGGAGCGTGCCCAAGCTGGCCGTCGGCCTCGGCATTGCGCAGCCGGTTCGCTTCGTCGCGGATCGCCTTAAAATCGTCGAGCCGCTTCTGCAGACTCGCGTTGTCCTGGAGTAACTCTTCCTTTCGAGTCGTACTTTCGACCCGCGCCCTCGCCTCAGTCTGAGCAACCTGCGTGTCGATCCTTGCCCTGATCGCGCGGTCAATCGTGAATGAAAAGAGGAGCGTTATGATCGCCTCAGTCACGAGCAGGCCTGTTACGCCCGCCCCGGCAAATCTTATTCCGGCCTTGATCCACTTCGCGGCACCTTTGGCGCCAGTCTGATATAGCAAGACGAGCCTATCCAGCAGCGGCACAAAGACAGCCCATGCGATAGCACCGACGAAGCCCCATATGCCGAGCTGCAACGGCCGCAAAAACTGGAACATGGCGACGAACGCTAGGATCGGCAGGACCACCACGATGTAAACACCGATCGCGGTGCACTTCATCTGTGTATTCGGCGAGCAGTGCGCCACCAAGTTGGGCACTTTGGCCGCGGCCCACCAAGCAAAGCGGCGAGCGGCCTCGGCGATCTGGCGGAGCCAGCTGGGTTCAGACTTAGGTTGCCGATCGGGGTCGTCATGGATGCGAAATGGATCGAGGTTTCTCATAATTCTCCTTCGGATTGTTTATCTTTAGCTAAGTGAAGGTTTAGCGAACCGCGGTGAGCTGACCATCGGTTCCGCCGTGTTTCGATTAATGTTTCGCGCCGCGGGAGTCGACGGAGGTCAATCGGCGCCCTGATGCACGTGCTCAACAAATGCACGGTCCCCTTTGACAGCCGATACAGAATGACGGCACACTTGGACCGTGCATCCCATTCCCAACTAACCGGCATTACGCCTAAGTCGTGTTCCTCGCCGAAGAGAACGAGTTCCGCTTTCAGGCGGTAAAGTCTCATTCGCTCTACACAGTCGGTGGTGGATTTGGCTTTGCGATTTATCTCATGAATGCGGGCCGAAAGCTGTTTTGCGGCCACTTTCTTGTTGGTCGGGTCGTTTAGAATGCCCTCTAGCTTCGACTTTAGTGAACCTTCTGCTAGCATACGGTCGTAGGATACGGCCATAGCAACGTGGCAGAAGCGGACGAAATCGTGACCGCTGTGAAAAGTTGCGGCGGCTTGAGACTGGACTAAATGAAGTATCGTTTTGCAGATTTTACGTTTGATACTGAGGAACTTGAACTCGCGTCTTCCTCTGACGGCGAGCTTCGGATCAGCGATTATCAGGCCAAGGTCCTCCGCTTCCTAATCGAATCGCGACCGACGGCAGTCGTAAAGGAGGACCTATTGCAGATAGACGGAAGATTTTGTGGGGAAGATAACCTGCGGACTGCCATCAAGGTACTTCGTCGTCATTTCCGCGAGAACCCGAAACGGCCCAAATTCATCCAGACTGACCGCCGACGTGGGTTGAAAAGTGGTTACCGGTGGATATTCACGGAGATATTGGAAATTTACGGGGGCCCATTGACGGATACAACTCAACCTTTCACCCAACGCGAGCGAATGGACGCACCAGGTATCAAAACCGACAATGCAATTAGCGTTAGACGAGTTACCGAGCCAAATGACCCGGAGCTCCTAGACGCCTACAATATCTATGAGAAGTGTATTCCCCGAAATGAACAGGATGAATTCACCGATATTCAAAGATGGCTTGACGAAAATAAAGCCGCAAAGCAGCAAGGGAATCCGAAACTCGACGAGTATCTGCTTGTTTGTAAGGCCGGCAGCAAAGTCTGCGGCTTTTTCTATGGTCAGTATTACCCCAGTCACCGGCTCTTTTTGATCGCATACCTAGTGATCGACCGTGAGGATGAAGACGCTAAACTCATTGCCGCGAAAGAGTTGCTTTGCAGGTTGGTTGCGATGGTGCGACAGGATCATCCTGATTGTGAGGGTATAGTATTCGAGATCGAACCCGACCCAAAATGGGATCTGCGCACACGAACGGCCAAGGAACGACTGTTTGCGGTCCATGCCCGCATCTGCGCCGACATTGTTCCGCGCCGTCTTGATTTTGAGTATCAACAGCCCCGCCTTTCATTGTGGGATCCTGCCAGCTTGGAAGAACGACAACATTTGGTTTACGGACGTTGGGGTCACCCTCCGCTCAGCCGGAAATGTGCTAAGAAAGAGGTTCTCATGGTCTTGGATGCGGTGTACAACTGCTGGTATGCAGACTGCTTCGAGGACGATCCCGAAAGAGACAAGGAATATCGAGCGTATGTCCGCTCGCGGTTCGACAAGTTCAAGGCGGAACTGCCCGACGAAGTAACCCTGATCTGAAAGCGCATACAGTGAGGCAGTAACAGAATGACAGTGGAAAAACGAAACCTGCTCGTTATTAACGGATCAATTCGAGGTTCCCATGGAAATTCGGGTCGAATCGTTGACTGGGCGCAGCGTTTGCTCGCCAAAGATAAAAAGGTTGGCCTTTCGCTACTCACCTTGGCTGACCCGATGCCGGCGATCAGCGAGGTTAGAGATCTTCTCGCCTCACATGACGGATTTTTTGTGGTGACTGGAAATTACTGGAACAACGGGGGCTCGGCTTTACAGAGATTTCTTGAAGTTGTCACCTTCTGCGAGAACGGTCCCGAGTTCTTCGGAAAACCCTTCGCATGCGCCGTGACGATGGATTCAGTTGGTGGGATCGATGTTGCAAGCCACTTGCATACAGCTTTCTCGGGTCTCGGCTGTTGGAGCCCGCCTTGCTCGACCGTAATCATCTCTCGTGTAGCAGAAGAGGCAATTCAGGCGTCGAAAGGTAAGACTGACGATCCAAACGAGGACGTTTGGCGCATCGACGATCTCGAAATCCTTCTGAATAACCTCGTGGCGAGTTGCCACGTTAACCATGAAATCTGGCGGAGCTGGCCATGCCGCGAGTTGCCTGTACCCGAAGGCGATTGGCCTGAATCAGGCCCGCTGGATTTAGGTTCCATCAAGTTTCTCTAAGAACTCGTTTTCGAGTCGAATTCAGCTGGATTTCCACGATCGCTGGGGTACGGTGGCGGCGTTATGGCATTTCGCCAGTGAGCCTTCGACATTTCATCCTGGTTTTGGTGAAAATGAATCGTGAGAGACGATTTTCCTGAGATAGTAAAGAAGCATGTATCTCGACGTGTGGGATTAAGATGTTCTAATCCAGATTGTCGAGTAATCACTTGCGGCCCGACTATTGATGACTCAAGGTCTCTTAGCATCGGAGTCGCCGCTCATATTTGCGCCGCTTCTCCACTAGGCCCTCGTTACGACCAATCCATGACTTCAGGAGAACGTCGGAGCGCCACGAACGCAATATGGCTTTGTCAGAATTGCGGAAAAAGGATTGACAATGACGAGTATCGTTTTACTTGCGAACTGCTGTATGAATGGAAAGAAGATGCTGAAGCCTATGCTCTCTCAGAAATCGGCAAGGCTGGCGACGATGAGAACGATTGGATTGTAGACGACTCGACGAAAATTCCGCCCGGCAGGCATTTCGATCAGGAATTTGAACTCGAAGATGAGCAGGGAATCTTTTACCACGTAAATAGCGATCGGCCCGTCAATGTCATGGTTTTCCCTTGGGAAGGTTACGAGGCGTGGAGAAACAATAAAGGCGCTTACGAGGTCTTCGAGGAAGGAATGAACGAATGTCTTGTGAGGGGTATTCTTCGACCGGAGGCCGGGGGCTCATTTGTGTTCGTGGTTGCGAATGAAAGTGGCAGGAAAACTAAACTGGACATCTTACTTGCTATTGTCGAAGATGACGACTCATGAAAGTTGTCAAAGACTAGCGTTGATAAGAACTTTGCGCGCCCTAAAAGAATGCGCGCGCGAAAAAGCATTTATACTAGATTGCATAATTCAGATCAGAAGAAATGAGGAATTGCCCAAATTGCAAAGTAGAATTGATAAAGGAAGCGGTTGCTTTCTGTACAAGCTGCGGATTTCAGCTTGTTAGCACAACCGATCTTCCAACGCTCTATTACCCAACGGAGAAACGTTCATCCAACGTTCTTAAGTTTCAACCACGATGCGAAGCCAAAGGAGTTAACACGATCAATTTCGATAATAGTTCCAACAGCGGGATCGTCGCGAACAATTTGACTGTCAAGACCACCAAGCGATCCGTTAAGCTAACACCGCCTCCTGGCATCATCGCAGCTGATGCGAACATGCGCGGATATGCAAAATACCTCATCGACAAATACCACGATTACCGTAAGTCCGATGAGAAACTTGGAAAAATGAAATTTGTTCCGATTTATGCCGCGATAAAGCGGGAATTCAAATGTAACTGGGATTACGTTCCCGTTGAACAGTTCAATAAACTTGTAAGCTTCCTTCAATATAAAATCGACAAAACTGTTACGGGACAAAGTCTGAGGAAACGGGACCAGCGCCGCTACCGTATTTATGCTGAGTGGCTCGAAAAACGTAAAAACTAACTCGATCTAGTACCGACAAATACGGCCAATACGCGATTCTCCGCGTTTCAGAGTAACCAGAACTCGACCGCCGTTCGGGAAGGCGCGGCTTAGTATGATGTATGAGACGCAGACGCATGCCAGGCCTAAGCTCACGCGTGCGAGGCTGAGTATTACGCGTGACAAGGACATTTAGAGGTTTTGCGCGTCCCACGAATCGTTTAGGCTGCTAGGCGGTACTTCTGCCGTCTCTTACTAAAAGCTTCTTCTCCACCTTCCAGCACTTTCAAAAGCCTTGGCCTTAAAGCGGGGTTTTCAATAGATCCACTTAAATAACTGATTTTGCCGTCTTCGTCCCTCGAAGCTATCACCACTTGCTCCGCATCGCTATTTACAACCACGTTCCCGTTGTTCGAAACTATGATGATTTGGCGATACTGTTTCGCCTGTCTCAAAGCCTTGACGAGCTCATCCATAATAAACTCATTATCTAAATGATCGTCGTGCGAATCGATGACAATCGGTGTTTCTCCCTGAGCCAAATAGATCTTGATCAAGACAGTCGCTTTTTGACCGAGAGACAATTTATTCAATTTAACTTTCTTATACTTTACCGATGGCATGACCCCTAGATAGTCAGCAAAGATGGCATCATACACCGTAAGGCGGCTAATTGTTTCAGCTTTCTTTTGATTCGGCACAATGACGTTTAGCAACTCATTTATTGCCACCTGCGCAACATTGTCCGTATTTGCCTCTGACGGAGTTGTCACGAAATCTTGCATTGCCTTCTGTAAGAACGTGATGTCCGATTCTTCGTCACTTAACTGCACCTTTATTTTGCGAAGGTCTACTAATTCGGACATGGTATCGGTGAACCTTTTCTCGTCAAATAATAGGCCTGCGGTAAACTCAAGATCGTTTAGTATATCGTTCTTGTTAGCGGCAAACGCTTCAATAATCGCCAAGTATTTATCTCGCTGAGTAACCCGCTTCTGAAGGAGACCCTTGAATAATACCGACCACGGCAACTTTCTTTTCAATAAGAGTTTTGAAAAGTTTTTGTACGTATGAATCCCAGTCATCCCCAAATTCATTGAGGAGGACTGAAGCCGGCGTATGAATATGTAAATCCCACTTCCTCCACTGGGAGCCTTGAGAAAACTGGTCCATAGTGGTGATATATTATCCTAATCTTACTCCTCTTACGTAATCCCGCAATAGTATTCCGTCTATAAAGGTCGCCTATCGGTGACTCGCCGTAAGTTCACGGCGTATGTGACAGTTGGGACACGGGGAAATATGCCCACGGTAATAAGTAGGTTTGTTTGGCGTCTTAGTCGTTGGAAAAAAACAAAAGTCCCTTACCTCGAAAATGTTTCCCCAAGTCTAATGGAGATCTTATGTACCTTATTGCTCCTTATCTCAAAATGATGCGGCTACCAACATTTACATTAGAAGAAGAAAAATTAGGACATTTTCTAGTTCATTAGTCAATTGTGGACGACTCCGTTGTGTAGTAAACTATTAGTTTAGAAACCAGACAATTCCTTTTTTAACCTAAGAATCAATGATCCTGAGTGACAATGAAACCAAGGTGGACCTTCTCAATAACGAGGCCATCGCAAAGACGATAATCCAATTACTAAAAGAGCATTCCGAAAACCCGATAACGATTGGCGTTCATGGTGATTGGGGTGCCGGAAAATCTAGCGTTTTAGAGATGATTGAAGATTCTCTGAGCGATGAAGAGAACACCTTCACGATCAAGTTCAATGGTTGGAGGTTCCAGGGCTTCGAGGACGCAAAGATTGCGCTGATTGAAGCGATAGTAACGGGTCTCGTCGAAAAACGCCCGATGCTCACCAAGGCGGGCGATGTCGTCAAGGAAACCTTCAAAAGAATCGACTGGCTAAAGCTGGCACGACATGCAGGGGGCTTAGCATTCACGGCCACAACTGGAATACCAACACCCGATCAAATTGGATTAATCACGGGGGTACTCAAAGGTTGGTTAAGTGACCCTGCAAAGCTTGCAACGAAAGAGAATATTGAAGGGGTCGCGAATAGCGTTGGTGAATTACTTAAGCCGGCACAGACCAAGAACATCCCACAGGAAATCCAAGAATTCAGAAATGCGTTCGACGATCTCTTGGATGCTGCGAAGATAGACCATCTAATCGTCCTGATCGACGATCTCGACCGCTGTCTGCCAAAAACCGCAATCGAAACCCTTGAGGCGATTCGACTATTCGTGTTTACCCAACGTACTGCGTTTGTGATTGCAGCCGATGAAGCCATGATTGAATACGCAGTGCGTGAGCATTTTCCCGACTTGCCAGACACGACTGGTCCAAGGGATTACGCAAGAAACTACCTGGAGAAACTTATTCAGATTCCGTTTCGAATCCCATCCTTGGGTGAGACCGAGACTAGAATCTATATCACTCTCCTACTAATCGGAGCATCCCTGCCTGAGGGAGATGAGAATTTCAATAAGCTTATTGCGAGCGCGAGAACGTTACTACAACGGCCGTGGGACGCGGGTACTTTAGATCCCTCAATTATTAAGACGGCTCTTGGGGAAGACTTTAAAATTGGCGAGGCAGTCCAGCTCAGCGATCAGATCGGTCCGATACTCGCCAAGGGAAGCAGCGGCAATCCCAGACAGATTAAGCGCTTCTTGAACACATTACTTTTGCGGCAAAAAATTGCTCACGCTCGAGGATTTGGATCGGACATTAACCTGCCAGTTCTCGGAAAACTCATGCTGGCGGAAAGATTCTATCCAATCTTATTCGACCAAATAGCTCGGCTGTCCGCAGCTTCTAGCGATGGCAAGTGTAAGGAGATCGAGACACTCGAAACGGCTCAGCGAATCGGCTCAAAATCGAGCGCTTCGAAGGCATTGGACTCGAATGAATCCCCCGTCGCCGCAGAGTGGATAAAGTCCGAAGGTATTAAGGAATGGGCAAGAATAGAACCTAACCTTGCTGACTTGGACCTTAGACCCTATTTGTTCGTTGCAAAGGATCGCAAGGATTACTTCGGCGGAGCCTCTGCCTTAGGCAAGCTGGCCGAAGTCGCACAAGATCTTCTCCGGTCAAAGCTTGAAGTACGGGGAATGCTCTCCGATCTCAAACAATTAGCCTCACCTGAAGCGGAGCAAATTTTTGAGTTGGTACGACAACGTATCGTGAGCAAAGGGGAGTACGACAAGCAACCCGCGGGAGTCGACGGTTTGATAATGCTAACGCAGGCGCAAACGAATCTTGAGACAAAACTCGTCGAGTTTATCGAAACTTTACCGGCAAACAAACTCGGAGCCTGGGCCGTCCAGGGGTGGGGTACTGCAGTCATCTCTGAAGATGGGAAGAAACGGCTGAGTACCATCATTGAAAAATGGACTAGGAACACTAAGAATGTCGCACTTAGTGCCGCAGCTTCAGTCACAAATAGGCCGATAAAGAAATATACAAAGAACTAAAATGGGAACCTCTAACTCGAACTCCGGAACCAGAGGCAGTGGAACGCCTTTGGTCCCATCTTGGATCGAAACACCGCCGGGAGCCGGTGACGCGCCAATACCCGCAAACGGACCCATAGAGCAAGTCAATCCGTCTAAAGTGGACCCGGTGCTAGCACCAGTTCCACCCCCTGGACCGCCCGAAAGGTTCACCGGTCCAAGGTCAAATTTCTCAAGGTTCGCGAGTTCTGGTGGCACCAACCGAGCTGCTCTGGGACGCTCCATTTCGGACTACGTCAGTAAATCAACGGGCGGGGCTCGAAATGCCGCCAGAAAAATGGGCTCCTCCCGGGTAGCCGGTGGTAGACTGCTGTCTTTCCTGTCAGACGTATCGCTACGCGGTATTCAGGAAGCGTTGCGAACGCTAAAGCTCGATAGCCTGGTGGGCAGGTCAATTGAGGATGTGTTCATCGGCGTTTCCGATTTCGTATGTCCCGAAGGCGGCAACGTCGACACAAATATTGCCAGGGAAGCATACTTCGCCACGATAGCCGAGTTGGCAGCTAACGGAATTACGGATTTCGAAAATCTCACATTCGAGCAAATTCAAGTCGTTTTCGAGATTTTCGCAACTAACGCCATCGAGGCACGCATTCTGAATGACATAGGTAATAAAGTTATCTCGGTTCCTGAAAGTGTGAGTGACTCTTTTAACGTACAAGAGCAATTAGAAGAATTCATCCGAAATGCCATCGCAGACGCATTAACCGCCGCCGGAGGAGTATTGCAGGGAGGCATCCCGGACAAAGCCATCAAATTTGTCGACGATGTCTACGAAAGAGCCTTTACACTATTACAAATCATGGGAAATAGAGAAAGCGAGGCTGTATGAAACGGCAAGTACTTGTTGGCGTCTACGGTCCCAAAGACAATCATTCGATTTCAGCAACAGCTGAAGAAACGTTAACAACTCTCGACCTGATCAATTCGCAGGGTCATCTTGTTCATGGGATAGGCAATGCGATCGGAGACCTCTCTGCGCTCGGTGTTTATCCCACCCAAATCGCCGTTGACCTTTTGATAATCGCCGCTCATGTTCAAGCGGCAGACACCCGTATATCGAGAAGCACCGAATCTCAAGATACTTGGACCCGTGAAATTAAGATAGTGGTTCCGGTGAGCGATGCGTGTGTATGGTCGAGAGCCATAACCGTACTTGAACGATGTTTGAATTTCTTAACCGGTGATGTTTGGAAAGTGCAATTTCGTCCACGGCCCGATGGACATCCTTACCCGGTACCCAAAGCGACTCTCCCATTAGCTTCATCGTTTGACAGCTTATCGCTTTTCTCCGGAGGACTTGATAGTCTTATCGGCACGATAGACCTAATAGAAAAAGGCGCGAATCCTTTACTTATTAGTCATGTGAGTGAGGGGGCGGTAAGTGAAGCGCAAACCAAGTGTTTTGATGAGATAAAGTCATCATATCCCAAACGCAAAATTGAACGACTGCGAATGTGGATGGGATTCTCGGGGTTGAGAATTAGCTCGGATATCGAAAAAACTACACGGGCAAGATCCTTCCTCTTTTTCAGCCTAGGGATCTTAGTCGGGTCTGGTCTCGGTCTTAAAAATGGCTTCACTCTTCGAGTACCTGAAAACGGTCTGATTGCTTTGAATGTTCCTATGGACCCTCTTCGTTTAGGCTCACATAGCACCCGGACCACACACCCTTTTTACATCGCTCGCTGGAACGGAATTCTCAACCTCCTTGGGATAAAAGGAAAGATAGAAAACCCCTATTTCGATAAAACAAAGGGGGAGATGGTGAAGGCCTGTGCGAATCAACCGCTCCTGCGAAAATTGATACCACTATCTCTTTCTTGTTCCTCGCCCTCGAAGGGTCGATGGCGTGGCGGAAAAGCGGTTGAGCATTGCGGATATTGTCTACCGTGTCTAATCCGGAGAGCTGCCATTAGAAGCGGACTTGGTACGAACCAGGACATGACTGCATACGCGTTAAAGGATCTCACTGGTCGCCCGCTAAAGTCGGATGTTGCCGAAGGAAAGCAGATCCGATCGTTTCAGTACGCCATGGAGCGATTACGCAGGAATCCTCAATCGGCAAAATTTTTCATACACTTACCCGGGTCGTTAGCGGATGAATCATTATCGCGACAACAAAAGCTCGCTGACGTCTACAAACGTGGTATGGAAGAGGTCGACGATTTACTTAATGGTGTTTCCACCAGAGCAAAATGAATTACGAACACAACCTTGTCGATTTCCACTGTCACCTAGACCTATATCCTGAATTCGAACGATTAATAGTGGAGTGTGAAAATAATAAGATCAGAACTCTGGCGGTAACCACGACCCCTCGCGCCTGGCCACGAAATCGCGACCTGATAAAAAACCTGCAATATGTTCGACCCGCCCTCGGATTCCATCCTCAGCTGGTTGATCAGCATTTTCAGTCCGAACTTACACTGTGGGAATCTTACTTACCTGAGACCTATCTCATAGGCGAAGTAGGCCTAGATGGGGGGCCGAATTTTGTTAAGAACTTCGACTATCAAACACGAGTGTTCCGAAGGATATTGGAATGTTGTGCTGTAGCGGGTGGAAAGGTGCTTTCCATCCACAGTATTAAAGCGGCCGGCGCAGTGTTGGACCTTATCAAGGAGCTGAATAGCCCTAGTAATAAATATGTCTTTCACTGGTTCTCGGGCACGATCGGCGACTTAAGTCGGGCCGTAGAATTCGGCTGCTATTTCTCTGTGAATTCGGCGATGCTGGCTTCGACGAAAGGAAAGCAGATCGTCAAATCTATACCAATCGATAGATTGCTCACCGAGAGCGATGGTCCGTTCGTCACTACTCGATCGGGATCTCCCGCTACACCGAAAGACACCTCAGACGCCATGTCAGAAATAGAAGCGTTACTGGGAGTCGATCGAATTGAGCTGAGTAAGAGAATCAATACGAATCTGCAATGTCTCGTGGCAAATTAACCGTGGGTGAAGTCCAGTCGATATTGGAGTCGAGCGTCAAAGACGTACTCCATAACCAGCCGAATATCTTCGGATTCACTCCCGATACTCATCAAACGGAATGGAACCTAGTCCACCATTTGGCTAATGAAATACACGGACGTTTTCCACATTTCGATTGTGATGTGGATCTCGTGAAGCCGAATCTTCGGAACAAGCGCCCAGATATTGTCATCCATCGACGAGGAACTCACCATCACAATTTCTTGGCGATTGAGGTGAAGTTCAATGGGACACCTCGGGGGCTAGAACAAGATATTCAGAAAATTAAAACTTATTGGATTTCAGGTGACTTGCACTATGTATTTGGAGCAGTCATTGATGTCAGAAATGATATGACGTTTTCTGTCTTCGTTGTCTCAGGTGTTGAGTGACAAGTTGTTCAGAATCCGGATGCCTGGCCCATTACGCTAACCTGAGGTAAAGACATCATTTCAGATCATGCCATGAAATCGACGAAGATCTCGTTATCGATTTAGAATCCCACTTTCGCAGGCTATCGTACAACAATCGTCCGTATGTGCCTAGAAATAGGACCGCAATCGCAATCCAGATCACCCTTAGACCCAAGACGGGCCCGACCAGCAAGGCCGGGACCGTGAACCAGAGTATCGTACCGACCAACACTATAGTGAAAACAAAATACAAGACATTCAAGGTGCTTGTCCAAGCTCTTGTAGATCCTTCGGGGGTCGCCTTCCAAAGCTCATAGCGCCAGATTGGAACATCCCTCCCTAGCTGACGACCTAGCTCGATCCGGTAGCGGGCGAGGCTACGCCAGTTGACATAAGCTTCGATAATAAGCGCCGTGAAGAGAACACTGATTACCGCAATACCGACCAACAGGAGACCTATATCCACGCGGGCGCGAAGGCTTATCAGATCGAGTTGTTGCTGTACTATTCCGATAGATTGTTGACTCCCATCGGTTGCAGTCTCGCTCTTGGGGATGAGTTGACCCAGAAGCCACGCGAAAGCCAAAAAAACCGCAGTCACGTACACGCCTCGATATTGCTGCACGAGTCTAATGCTCTCCTGCATGTCCCGACTTACCCACTCGGCCTCGAGTAATATCAGCGCTTTGTCGTCAGACGAAATTGAAACTTCCGCCGAAGATATCGACGCAGATTTTGGGTTGATAGTAGTACCCGGTTTACGCTTGGCCATAGAAGTTGCCTACATCATTAGATGCCGCAACTAGTTCTGAGAGTGCCATTACTTTGTATCCCCGTCTCATAAGGACGGGAAGTATACGCTTAAGAACCTTCACTGTTCGAATCCGATCAGCGGATCCATCATGGAGAATAACGATACTTCCAGGGAAGACCTTTCGCAGAATAAACTCTGAGATGTACGGGATGTATCGTATGAGAGTGTCATGAGGGAAGACGGAACCAAGCGCGACCTTGTACCCATGGCGTTTAGCGGTCTTGAGCATCCCATGAGTGAACCAACCCGATCCGGGACGAAACCATTTATCATCTTCCCTCGGATGGATGATCTTTTCACACTCGATCAATTCGCTTTCGAATTTACGTTCACCGAGAAAAATGCTCGGACGATCAGTCATTAGATGATTACCCACTTCGTGCCCCTCGGATTTAATGCGTCTTACAAGAGCTTGAGTCTTATGCGCATGATCTCCTAGGAGAAAAAAGGTCGCGTGGCATCCGCTCTCTTTAAGAACATCCAGGATGGCCGGCGTGACGACAGGGTGCGGCCCGTCATCAATCGTCAGCGCAATCTGCTTTCCCGAGCTAGGCACAAAGTAAAGAACACCCGGGTTTAACCGAGCGACCAGCTTGACAAACAAACGAGGTTGAATAAGAAGGATAAAAAGGATTACTGCTGGCAACAGCAAAAGGAGAACGAGGATGAACATAATAGAATTCACATTATTAATTCATGAGTGAATCATAACACTACGGATGTAGTCCGGCTAGTCTCGGGACCTGGGCGAGTTAATCGAGATCGGACCGACCGTGAATACCCCCAAATACCACTAATATGGGTTTTTCGGAAATTTCCCGAAAAGTAGTCAATCACTAATCCGCTAAAACGGGCACGAATTGGGTAGGAGATCCAATTCTCGAATTTTCGATAAACCTATACGTGTCAAAAAATCCCTCGAAAGAAGCAAGACGTCTACGACTGGTTAACACATTTTCATGGTTCCTAATTCTGCATGTCAAAAACCCAATGTTAATTGACATTACCTGTTCTAGTAATCCGCTCTCTCCATAAAAAGGAAAACGGCAATTGCTGATCGCGCTTTTCCTTTGTAGAAAAGCTGGCCTTACAGCAAACTCACTTTCCAATGGTAGATTGAAATCCGGTCGAAATTTTTTTGACAGATAGTACCGTGGAACTTGTTGAGTTAAGAATCTCCCCTTTTTCATTGAAATCGATTCTAAGTGCCTCTAATTTAATCGCACTACCTCTCTCTCCAATAGCAAATGTTACCGAAGAGCGAAACCCAGAAGCTTTTTTTTGACTCAATATACCAATTCTACTTATTTTTTCCAATCGACCATCGGTAGCGGCCCATTTCCTAAAATTGAGTTCCGCAACATTATCCGAAAACCAACTAAAGAAAGCATCTTCAACAAAATGTCTAAATTGTCGAAAAGTGATTACAAGCCTTTCTCTTTCGGGATCCATCGTTAACGTATAAAAGAGTAAAGCAAAAACATCAGCGTCCGATTCGGAGTTCATTCCAATACTAACCTCCTTGATTAACTGCGAAAAATTCGCTGTTTGGTTTGCACATCCATACAGGGGATACGCATTGCCACTCTCCTTGACAACCGCAAATAACAGATATTTCTTGCCCGTAAGAGTCACGTTAACCCACTCGTCAGGCGATAGGATAAATGTCCCGCTGTTTGTAATTCGAAATACATACGCATCTTTTACTATCTGATTTTTTTGTTTGACCTGAAGAGCAAACAAATCGTCTTCTAGTTCTTCGTTTCTGAGAACGCGAACTAATCGCGAATCAGAAGCGAATTCCTGAACACAAGGCGTTCTTTTTACCACTTCTATGGCTTCTTGCTCCGATATACGGGCGCTTAATGTCAAAGGCGCGCCAATAAGAATAAGTATGCTCAAACAGATTTGTTCATATCTGGTAATTCTTCTCATATAGAAATCTCAACTGGAATTAATCCTGTGATACTCCTTTCTTCTTCTCTTTCTTTTGTCTTTCTTTTTCTTCCTTTAGCCTTTTCTTTTCAGCTTTTTCATAATCCTTTTTCTCTTTCATTACTGTCTTTTCGAAATTATTAGCCCTCTTTTCTTGTGGACGCTCATCGTGCGGGGTTCTACCTTTTTCTGCTTTTGTCTTATTGCTGTCGGCAGAATACTGCTTTGGATTGTTTCGAGCGTCGTCGACGTGCCCTACCTCGTGGCCTAGATTTTCGGCTACTTTTTCAGCATTGTCTTTTATCGAGTTATCAATGGTAATTGTCGCATCTTTTAGCTCAGCGGGTTTTGTTGTGATTGTCGGAACGGCATTTGGATCATTGGCGTCCATATTACTACCGTCCTCTATTGTTCTTTCTGGTAAAATGCTTGTTGACGCTAAGCCGGTGGCTTTATCAACCCCGTTGGCATCAAATCCTGCATCGCCAAATTGTAATGTTAAGTTAGGAGCATCTTTACCTTCAAATCCCTTTAAGGCATTATCATATGTAGCCGATTTCAAGCGGAGATCATCGCTGGCGGCCTTAATCTCAGGAGTTGCATAGAATATTTCTTCTCCAGAGATATCCACATATTTCAACGGGTTATTTCGCGCATACAAATAAATGTTCCAACTCTGCGGTTGGAATTCGTCTTGATCAAGGAGGGGTTTATCAGGAGCCGTAAATCTACCGAGCTTATTTGAATACATTCTGGCCTGTGCGAAATCTAAATCTGTTTCATCATCGCGTTCGTAACCTGTGAACTGTTTACGAATCGAATCAGGCGCGTAATCTATGTTTAAGACTCGTTGTGACGTGGTAATTTCTTCTCCGAAGGGATGATAGTCGTGTCTTGAAATAACACGTCCGTCGCGGTCAGTGTTGATTCGTGGACTTCCGAGCGAGTCGTTTGTCAGGTATGCAACTTTCGCATCCTCGACACTGCTAACGTTTGTCGCATACTCAGCGATTAGTCTTCCGGCAGCATCATAGACAAAAATTGTAGTCTCATTCGAATGTGGAACAAACTTCTTTACACGCTTTCCGTCGCCATCATAGAAATACTGTCCGACCGTCCCAGCGGCAATGCCTTGATGTCCGGTGTTATCGACTCTGACCTGTTTGTTTTCGGCATCGTAGGTGAATGACCGGTTTTGTGGATCACCTGTCATGTTACCCGCAGCATCAAAGGTGTAACCGTCGGCTGTGCTCAACTGGTTTTTTGAGATGTTTAGAGCGGGATTGTGGATTTTCCGATCTTGGGGGCAGATCGTGCCACCGGCACAATTTCTCGGCAAAGTAGTCGTTGTCGCCTCGTTAAAGTTCCGGTTACCGAACCGGTCGTAATCGAAATCCTGAAGCCAATATTCGGGCGACCCGCTTATCGGAGTGAGGGTTTCCGATGCAAGATCAATTCTGTTCAATTCGTCGTAGGTGTAATTCTGCTGAGCAACAAAACCGGTGGTTTGTCCTTCCGACTGGACACTGAGTTTTTGTTTCGCAACGTTTCCATTGTTCGTGCCCGGTTCAACGACTCCGTTCCATGCTAGTTTCCCGTATTCGTAATCAAGTTGGAGTTTATTAGTTGGGTTCTGCTCGCTTCCCAATGCGATCTGTATAGGCTGGAGGCGGTTGTTAAATGTTGTGCTTTCCGTCAATCCATTTCCGAGTTTCAACGAGGTAAGCGCTCCAGTGGCGCTGAATTTGAAATTACTGGCATAATTCCAGTAACCCGCCGCTAGATTCTTTCGACTTTTCACAATCGAAAGATCGCCATTGTTATTAAGAACATTCTGCACCTTCCGCCCGCTAGGATAAGTTTCTTCGATCAACGCTCCGGCTAAATTATAAGCGTAATAAGTTGTGTAATGAGTGTTATCCGTTGTCTGCTTATGACCGGTCACTCGTCCTAAGATGTCGAAACTCGTATATTCGGTTGTAGAAACAGAAGACGAGACCTTCGTGAGTTTTCCTTTTGCATTCGTTACGTTGTCATAGAAATAATTCACGGTTGGAGTAAAGTAACCACCTGAATAGATTTTTTGTTGGACACGGTTCAGGGCATCGTAGGTGGAAGTCGTAATAATACTTCTCGCATCCGCCTTGCTCGTCAAATTACCGTTGTTATCATAAGCGTAATTTATCGTTCCTGATTCAGGATTGGTCGTGGAAATCAGGCGCGAAAGTCCGTCATAGATAAATTGTCGAGTCTGTGTAGGAAGTTCTAATGTTCCGCCCTGTTTTACCTTTGTCAAATTACTTAATAGATCGTATTCGTAATATGTTGGCTGAGTCGGAGCATCTATCGTTCCAAGCGGATTCGCGCCCGTTGTTGGCTCGTCCACTCGAATCAGATGACCAAGAGCATCAGTAATGCTTCGTCTCATTTTGCCTGCCTGATCGGTGACCGTCGTTACCGTTCCTAACTGAGCGCCAATAGCCGCAATTCCATAAGTCGTAACAACTGGGGCACTTTCAGGCGCAGTTACTTTCCACAAGCGGCCTGCGGTGTCATAGGTATTCGTCGTCCATATTGGGGTTGCCGAGCACCGCGCGTTCGAAATAATGCAATAGGGATTTGAAACCCTAAATACGCGGCTCATATTGTCGTATTCGGTATCGACATAAACATCGCCATTGCCCACATTGTCAACCGTCTGTGTTCTGGTAGTTCGCCCAAGCCCGTCGAAACCTGCGTAAGCATGTTTCCAATTTGAATCGTCAATCTGTGACGAGACCTTTACAAATCTTTGACTAGGCAAGTATTGTCCGGTGCCCAAATCAGGCTGGCCGTATTGCGTGACGGTTTCTTGATTGTTGGGCGCCTTCACCTTTGTGGGGCGCAATAATAGATCGTTATACTCGATTATCGTTTCTTTGCCGTTTATGTCAGTAGTTCTATCGGGCAAGCTGCTCAGAAATTGATACCGTGTTTGAGTTTCAAACGCCGTCATCGAGCCGTTCCCTTCGGGTATTGCAGAAATTATTCTAGTCGCAAAGGCAAACGTATTGCGGTTAATGCCGTCGCTGAAATTATCGTCATACCGAATTTCGCTGATATTTCTATTCCCGTCCCACGTTTTTCTCGGATTGCCAAACTGGTTGTATTGAGTATTAGTTACTATCGGGGTGCCCGAAAGGTTCGGCCATGCTTTTGAAGTGGTTGCAAGACCTCGCACCACCGGACTAGGACTGGCTTCGGGCGTGCTCCAGCCAGGTACCCCGCTCGCCATATCATTTACAAGATATTCGGGTTCGTCATAAACAACTTCTGATTTCGATTTCACGTCGGATGTATTAACACCATCCGTGACAAGAACCTGTGTCGCCAACCTAAGAAGGTTGTGGTCCGTGTAGGCCGGCCCCGTTTGATATGTTGTTCGCGTTATGCGGATCGGCGTCTTTCCTATCGTCGGATCAGACACCGTTACCGTCGAAGTTGGCGGGAAAGAGCCAGGTGTATACGAAGTCGTATCAATTGCCGACTCGTAAGCGTATTCACTCTGGGCGACAATGTTCAGAGGCGAACCTTGTTCGTCCCGGTCTGAATCGTATTCAAATTTTGTCGCCGCTGTAACGGCCGAAGTGCCGTCATATTTCCACGTCTGGGTGGTCAGTACGCGTGCATTACGCCGCAAAGGTTTGGATAAGTAATTTCGAATGACAATCGTTGGCGAAGGAGTAGATGCGTCCCATTTTGTAAGCGTCCGCTCAATAAGCTGGTTACCGGCTGAAAAGGTGCGGGTTTCATACGTTCGCCCTGCAAGTGCACTGTCGTAACCAAACTTCAGCCCGTTATAGTCATAGCTGTATTCATCCGAATAGTCGCAAGCCGTCCGGAGGCCACGATGCATAAATGTGTCAGTCTTTGTTCCATCCGGGGCCGTAAACGTAGTGCGGTAATTGTTGTCCGATGAGGTTGAATAATATGAGTAGACCATAGGGTCCGTGCTGCCTTCATAAACACGACGCTGATATACACCTCGGTTGGTTTCCTGATATCCCTTAGCCATGCCGGCAAGCGAATCGACCTTCCAGTAATTGAACTCTTCACGGCCTCCAAAAGGATATTCTATTTTCACGATTTCGCCGTAGTCATTGTATTTGAAGCGATACACTGCACCGTTAGGCAACTTGATCTCGGCAAGGACCATAGGATTAAACTTTCCAGTCCACTCCTCTTGATTTTCGAAATTGTCGGGTCGGACGACCATACGACTATTGATCGAACCCGCTGATGAGCGGTCTCCAAATCCACAATCCGAGCCAGGAAATAACTGCTGATTATCAAATAACGGGTTAGGATATACTGTTGGGGAGTGAAAGCTACCGACATAGTGCGTAGAGTAAGATGCGTCCGGGAACACGCTTGCAAGTCGTTTCCACGTCAGCACATACGGATTCTGCAGATCCATGCCGGGCAGAACGAACTGGTCCGAAAATTCCGTGACGTTCGACGGCCGTCTAGGGGTTACCAACGGCACCATGACGGGAAAAACTCTACCGAGTTGGTCAGTCCAAAAACCATACGGAGCAGTTCCCACCAAGTTGCCAGTAGTATCGACGGTATTGAACTGCACAAAATTTCCGTTCACATCGGTAAACTTGTAAGCATTCCTGATGTACGAAGTTCGGAGTGACCGCTGCCGTTCTATCCATTGACCGGGGGTAAAATCGTAAAAGGAGCCATCGGACAGGTAGAGGCGAAATTTACCGCTCGCGCTGTCCTGTACATACCTAACGCCGGAACCGTCAGTTGAATAAAAAGTCCCCTCCCACGCACTGGCTGGAGGAAGTGTCGCCGACCACGACAACGGAATAGGCTGATCGGACGCTCTGAGTTCATGAGATTCACCGCCAGGTAAAAACACCGTTATCCGGCGAACATAATAACCGTAAACCGTAGGAACATGCGGAACCGTATATTGGATCGGATCGCCCGGTCGCCCGTAGCCGTCAAACAGATTGGTCATTCCTGTGTATTCGATATACGGCTGCGCAAGGCTGCTGGACCAACCCGCAGCGGCATCTTCAGAATATATGCCGTAAACTTCACTTATAGGATTACTTGGGTGTGTGGGTATGCCTTCATTCTGGAGTCTCCACACCTTTGACGAATAACTCAAACCTAGCGAAAGACTGGAACCGCGCGTGGGATAACTTCCCAGCGGCAAGTCGAACTCCATGCCAAGTGTGGATGGATTGACACGTCCCGACGAACGAAGTGTTTGATCAACTGTGTTTTTTGTCGTCTGCGTGTTTTGTCCAAATCCAAAAGCTGCAACACCCAAAACTACCAATAGCGATATGATTATTCTTTTCATACGATCCTTAATTTTCAAATCAAAAAAATCACTCTTTAAATTCTTCGTAATTGCACTTTTTACCTTCTGTAATTAGCCGGAACCGGTATATCGCCAGGCAGTCCGAATTTTTCGATTCTGGTTGAGAGGTCTGAACTTTGGCGTATATACCAGATGCCGTCGTTTTCGGCTTCGTGCCAAACAGCTATGTCCACCTTTCCGTCCGCGTCGTAGTCGTTCGGAACGGGTTTATCGCCAGCATTTTGCCAAGTTATAATGACTCTGTTATTGTCCGAGCTGTTGAGTACTGTCCAGGTATTCCCCGACAGCACCGCGAAATCAGTCTTGCCATCGCCATCGTAATCAGCACAAACCGGTATGTCGGTTGATGACCCGAGCGAGACCGTTCGGGGTGATCCGTTCGAGCTGTTGACAGAATGGAAGGAACCATCCGAACTCCGCCAAAATGCATTATCCGCTTTTCCGTCACCATCAAAATCGCCAGAAATCGGCTTGTCAGTGCTTGTGCCGTATTTGCCTTTATCCTCGATCGCATTTGTAGTACTTAATTTCACCGTCCAATCCTGCGTCGTTGTTTTCCATAGAACCACATCGGTCTTGCCATCGCCGTCGCGATCGGACGGAACCGGTACATCGTTCGCTCCGCCAAGTTCTACAATATACTCGCTACCGTCGGACGATCTGATAATGTAAGTTTTGCCTTCTGACGGCCGAAAGACTGCAAAATCTGTTTTGCCATCCCCGTCATAATCGCCTTGAATGGGAATGTCACCTTCCTGGCCCCAAGTAACTGCGGGTGGTGACTCGCCATCGCTCCTAAAGATGAGCCACTCGCCCGTTGAGGGCCGCCAAACGGCAAGATCCGTAGGTGGCACGGCATTCGCCCGGGCATCCTCGACCGTAAGCAGCCGCGAACCGGTATATACATATTCTTTAGAAAGTTGCGGAGGCGTTGGCGACGATACTATAAATGGATTCCAACTACTTGGAGCATTTTTTGGTAGTTCACTGCCGAACCACCCTGTCTTTTTACCCGACAGCGAATCGGTTTGCGGCAACCAGCCATTTTTTGCCATGACTCCGAGTCCAAGAACAAGCACAAAAGCAAATGTCGCAATCCAGGTCCAATGCGATTTGATCCAACCAATTAGACCTGTTCGATCTGGCTCGTCCGACAGTCTGTCGATGACCGACAAATTCAGATTCGTAGAAGGTCGTTTTATAGTGACTTTCTTATGTTGTTTTGACATACACTCTCCGTTGCGGTAAAGGCACAAATATAATTCTTAAATTTCGGCGGGACTGTCTCAGTAAAGACGTTCCCCGCGCGTAAGTTCCGAGGTCGACAAAACCAAATATCTGTCGAAAATAGTCGGAGCCGGCTTTCGTAATTGCTGGCCGACGACGGCTCTTATTTTTGGATGCTAGATCATTGAGCTCTTATTTTTGAAAGAAGTCAAATATGAACCTGGTTTTTTATATTTTCTTCACTGTTAGAAAACTGTAGTTTTTTGACACCGGTACAGCCTTGGATCCGTTAGTAATCTATATTGAAACTATGAAAGGCCATCGTCGGCTGGCACTCTCACGAATTAAGATATTCGAACCACGTATTAACGTCACGGCTTTATATAATAAGGGCCGCACGGAGATGATCTCTTTACACGCCCGCGCACCCCCTTTGCTAATCTCAAAGGCATATAACTGCTAATGACACTAACCACTTGAATTTGGTGCATTAATAATCATAGTTAATTTAATTAAACACAGAAATCTGCGAAAAAGGAGATACTTATCATGAGGAATGCGAAGAATAATCTGGCGGCTGTAGTTCTTATCACTCAACTGCTTAGCGTCCCGATCTTGTCTCAGGCGCCCAATTCCAAATCGTCAACTAAACCTCCAGAAGATTCGATTGTAGTTGTACCCCATGATGAACTGAACACCATCGAAAACAAGGATGTTGTGTTCCCCGCTCGCGGAGGCTCAGTCGATTGGGGTTTGGCTCTGTCAGGTGGCGGAATACGTTCAGGTTCGTTCAGCGTCGGTGCGATGAAGGCGCTCTATGACGCAGGTTATCTTGATAATATCGATGCGATTTCAACTGTCTCGGGCGGCGGTTTCGCTTCGTACTGGTTGTATGGACTTTATGACGTGAAATCGCAACCGCGATTCGGCTCTGCGGCATTTGGCGACGACTCCTATCTTCGAAATACATGCGATCTCCAGACTCGCTCGGATATGTACAGTCTCGGCAAAATGGTCGGGGCTGTATTCCACAAGAGGTCAAATGCCTTTGATAAATACATGGCGTCGATACATCGCACCTTCGGTGTTGAAAACACAGGACTGGAGGACCTAAGAATTGCCTCTTACAACGACGCAGTTAGGAGAGCTCGCGTTCCGTACCTTATCATCAATACTTCGCTAAACGTGAAGGGTTTGCGTGTCCAGTCGGTTGAAGTCACGCCCGACTATGTCGGCAATGACAAGCTGGGTTACGGTCGATGGACCTCGTCACCGTTATTCCGAGAAGCGGTTGCATGGTCGGCCGCGGGCATCAAGTTCAAGCTGAAACAAGAGGTCCCAAATTTCGCGCCTGGGAAGGCACCGGATAAGAATTTCTACCTGTATGATGGCGGCTGGTCTGAGAATTCAGGGGCCCTTCCGCTCATAAGGCGCGGAATCCAGAATGTAATCGTCATTGATTCCGAGCACGATCCGCGTTATCAGTACGGAGCTTATTTCAAACTTAAAAACACTTTGAAGGATCAATATAATATTGATCTCTCAGTCTGCGATGTTGGTCAGCAGCTGAGCCAGATACCGACAAAATTCATAATGAAAGGGACAGCTCGCCGCGTCGGCAAAGACCCGATCGAGACCACTATTTATTGGGTAAAAATGACACGGCCTGAATTCCTCTTTCCGAAAGACCGCGATGAGCAACTTCGAAATGCGGATGGGTGGAAAAAAGCGGAAGCGTTACTCAGAGAGTGGTATAAGGCCGGCGTCAGCGCCGCCGCGATCAGAGATGTCGCAACGAAACCTACCGACTATCACAAGCATTTTGATGCGATCTGTGATGCTGCACCAAAAAGACCCATTGATCCTGCGATGTATTACTGGCTCGCAAATCGATACCGTTATCGGCTGGCCGCGACGAAATGGAAGAAGCTGGGCATTTTTGGCAAGGGTGGAGTTTACGAATTTCCGCAATTGACGACGTGGGACCAAAGCTACTATCCGGACCAGATGGAGGCATTTATTGGTTTGGGATACCTTGAGGGAAAGGTGCTCGTCGAGTTGCTCAATACAGATGGGGCGGATCATACAGAGCCATGAGGCTGGCGCCGTCATGGTGTCTGTCTGACGTATTTGGCAAGAGCATCTAAATGCAGTATAATTAAGACTTCTGAGCTACCAAATCGACCGTTTTGCTTTCTCCCCAATAGTCATTTTCGATAAAAACTTTGAGAAATCGGCTTAGGTAAGCGGAAACAGTTCGAGCCATGTTTGGGTGTGCCCGACCACCCGGGAAGGGTGGCCGCGCAGCAAGCATTTCGAAGGTGTTTTCCAGCTTAATTGAGACAGTTTTGCCGTCTGCCGTGAAGTTCGAGGTCACGATTTTGAGCATTTCTCTTTTAAGATCAACGGGCGCCGATATGAAGCTTAAATAAGCGGAATTCGCGAGTTCGAGAAATTCTTCGAATCTTGTAGGGATGTCGTTCCAGTTTTTGTCCAATCGGCCAATTCGGTCTTTCAGGTCTAGTTCTTCGGCAATCAGCTGCGACTTTCGTTCAACATAATCTTCCTTATCGAGGATACCGTCGAGGTAGCTGTCAACCAATCGCCCCCTGCGGTCCTTTATTTTCTTCTGGTGTAGAACCAGCTCCTTCTTAGCGTTCTCCGATTCGTTGTTCCGATCTTCAAATAATTTGATTGATTCGTCCCTGTAGAGCCGAAATTCCTGAGGCCCTAATTCTAATCTTTTCAAATCACGGCCCAGGGTCTCGGTGACGGTTTCTTCCTTTAAACATGCCGAGGTGCAACCGCGAGTTTGGCAGCGATAGTAGACCATTCTTTTCTGAAGCTCGCCGATGAGGAAATGCTCGCATGTTGAGCAGCGGATCATCCTCCGGTAGGTAAAGTTGTGAATCGTACGTTTGGGAACGGTTTTTCCGGCGAATATATCCTGAACGTGATCGAACAACCGCTTGGAAACGATTGGTGTATGCGCCCCGGCGAAAACGTCCCCTGTCTTCTGGATTCTAATCAAGCCCATGTAAAAGGGGTTATGAAGAATTGTAAACAAACCATTGGTAGTGACATTCTTGCCGTTTCTGTTTCGCAGTCCGAGCCGATGAAGCTCTTCCGGCAAAGCCCGCAGGCCCCAACGGCCGGTCGCGTATAACTCGAATGCCGTCCGAATTAGCGGACCTGCGACCGGATCGATTGATTTCGGCTTGCCTGGACCACAATCGAGGAAGCCGACCGGCGCCTGAAAGGGAAAGATCCCCTGCTTTAGTCGTCCGTATATCCCTTTCTTGGCTTCTTCGCGAAGATTTCGAACGTAGTCAGAGGCGACAACGGCCTGGATATCGGCGCTGAGGCGACCGCCTCGTGAATTGAGATCAAGACTCTCGGAAGCGAAATGAACTTCCAGGCCGGAATCGATCAATGAGCCGAGATCAGCCCAATCTTTGAGGTTTCGGGCGCTACGGTCGATCTTGTGGATTATCACACCGTTGGCCGAACCTCTTTTCAAACGTTTAAGCATTTCCAAAAACACCGGCCGGCCTTGTTTGGCGGCGGTTTCGCGTTCCTCGAAACGTTCGACGATCGGGAGATTCCAGCTTTTTGCGAAGCGATCAATTGCTGCCTGCTGCTCGGTGAGGGAGGTTCCGTGCTGGCCCTGACGTTGCGTGGACACACGGATATAGGAATAGTATTTTTTGTTGGACATTCACGGTGAGAATTACTGACGGGTAGAAACGAAATTTGCGCTCAGATAAGCCCATTTTTGCGCCTCTTCCTCAGCCTAGCGCGCTTATGCAATTCCGTCAAAATTTTTGGATCATTGGCAGCGACATGCTCATAAATCAGCTTCACCAGGCCCAAATACCCGCGCAGATTTTCCTCTGCGTCGCGTTGCTCTTCCGCGGTCAGGGCAGGATAAAGATCGGCGATTGTAGTTAGGTTTTCTTCACTTTTAAACATGTCAAAAAAGGCTGTTTGATTTAACCCAAACGTTAATAATTATTTTCATTTCTTCACACGATTGCTTGCGCGTCAATCTTCAGGCGGAAATCAACCATCATCTTACCCACCTTTCGCGCAATTCTGTGGCTTCTCTTGACGGTAAGCGAGCCCTATCGTAATGGCCGCTAGCATCGGCGTGTAATATTCGGACTGATGACGATTTTGAAAATAAACAAATCGGGCCAGTTCGGGGTAAAGTTTGCGTAAAATGGCAAATGCGCTTTTTTTGGGCGGGTTATCTTCCGCAACGAGGTTCCGCCTTGCTTCTTCGAAAGAGCTTTCTACGATACTAATGCCCACGGTATTCAAGGTGCGTTTGATCGTCCTCGCGATACCTCTGTGCTTGACGGAGCCTGTTTGATGCGTCGTTAAGGATTTGACGATAACCAACGCGGGGTTGAATTGATCGAGCAGTTCGCCCAGTTTGTTCGCGGTTTCATCGCTTATCGACTCGGCCGTTCGCGGCCGCTTAAACGTTTTCACCCCGAAGTAGATCAATTCGCCATCTTGAAATACAGCCATCCCCAAACGCTTGGTATATGGGGTGACTATTAATAGATTGTTAGCGGATGTATTCATCAAATTTCATTTCTTTCATATATGATCAAGAGCTTCCGCGCGACGACGAATTAGATGAGCAGCGTGGCTATACGCTTTTGCCAGGTCGATTTCCACGACGTCGCCGGAACTGAGTTTTTCTTCGATAGTGCAGAATTCCGCTTCATCAGCCGGATCAGTTAAATTCTCACGGGAAGGCTTGTTCAATTTCTCTTCCTCGCGCCGTATCTCCTCTCTGCACGCATCCAAATAGCCATCCAGCAGAACGCGAATAGGGATCTTGTATATAAGGCCCAGTTTTAACGCAGCTTTCAGGCTAGGCAGCTTTACGCCTCGTTCGTATCGCGAGAGCTGATCGATGCCTTTGTGCCCGAGTAAAACGGCAACCTGTTTTTGCTCTATCGCCCGCCGCTGACGTGCAAGCGCGAGCTTATTTTTATATGGAAGTTTATTCTTGCTTGTCACGTTTTTTTGAATTAATTGTTGAGTTGCGGATATCGATGATACCTACATCGTAGCTCGTAAGCGGGAGTTGCAATAGCAGGAAAAACTAGACCCGCGAGTCCGGGTTATGTGGAAAACTCAAAGAGATGCGGTGTCAGGCAGCAAGGTATTCAAGCAGTTTATTTGCCGTCATGATCTGATCTTTCCCAATAAACCTTGGAAGAATCTTTAAGGCGGCTTTATGAAATTCCTCACCCCGGTCACTTGCGCAGGCGTCTGAGATAACGATCGGGAGGAGGCCTAGTTCGAATGCATCTGCGGCTGTTTTAAGGACGCAACTCTCGGTCGCGATGCCACAAAGGATGATAGTCTTCCACCCGTTCCTTCCTATTCGCGTAACAAATTCAGGGGTTATAGCGGTGTAAACGCTCTTATCGATCAAAGCTTCGACGAGAGGGAGCAAATCGTCAACAATATCAGTTTCGGGTTCGTTATTGACACGGTTCCAGCCTATAAGGGTCTCATAAGGGCTTCCAGCAAAATTAAAGAATCTGCTAAAGACAACTGGGATCAAGAGGTTTTGGCAGCAGCGGATCAGACCATCAACATTTTGCACAATATGGCGTGAATGATCGTTGAGAAACCCCTTTTGCATGTCAATCACAACAAGGACTGGATTCTGAATTTCCGCCACAAACTAACCTCCTAGAACTGCGTATGATTTTGCTGGGTCGTTACAACTGATCGTAAATTTTTATTGTATCTTCAACCAGCCGATGCAGGCGACTCGTCACAATGACCGCCTCGATCATTGTGCGCCGAGCAGTCGACTCAGTGGCGACAATGCCCTGAATTTTCGCATATTGCCACTTCATGTCCTGGATCGCCAGTGCCAGGTCTTTCTTTACCCTTACACCATTTGCCAGGCAAATGTCATATAGACACTTGGCAAGCCACCAAGTTGCCTGAACTGCGATTTCAAATTCGATTACATCTGCTTCGATCTGCGACGCTACCTCAGTCCTCTTCAGATAGGAAAGTCCACCCCAGCTTGCAAATCCAAGGTCAAGTTCCGGAAGTCCAAATTCTTCCGTGTCCAAACTGGCATCTACTTCGTCTAGGAGTCGGCGCTCAAGATTGTCGGTGGTCGCGCTTGGAGCTGTCGAAGTTATATTCTCAAGGGGTCTTAAAGATGAAAGCAGTTGTACCGCCTTTCGAATGGTCGCCGGTCGATTCCATTTAGGCTCCTTTAAAAACAATATCGAGAAAACATACGGTATTCTTCCTAATACCAACCCGAACGGTTCGGTCGAACGCGATATTAGCGGGACCATTAGTTCTTGATTATAGAGTTGCACACCGTGTTTCCCTTTTATTATCCGCTCGTAGGTTTCACGCCTCCATGAAGCAACATCTGATAATGAGCTAAATCGATGTTGTCCAGTTAGGTGCCACACGCCTATTCCGGTCGGAAAGATGCACAACCGCCCCTTGTCTATCTTAAATTCCTTATATTTAGCCCAGATTGTCTCTTTCTCAGGACCACGAATATTACCGAAAGCGCCTTGTCCGAGAAAGACTGGTGCTATCAAATGTGACTCGATGGCTAACTCACGCGACGTTTTCCCATCTAGCTGCTCATCGGCGATTGGCTGTTGGGTTTGCCGCACCTTTGCTATAAAACGGTAGCCGCGTTTAGCGTGCGCAGTCTCAATAAATCGGGGATTATGCGGATCGCAGCCTAACGCCTTTCTGATCTTCGCGATGTGGTTCGAGATATTGCCCATGTGGAGATTGTTCGGTGCTCCCCACACGGCATTTTCTAAATCTTGATTTTTGATCAGGACCTTTGGGTTTTGGACCAAGTAAGCCAGGATGTCAAAGTCCTTGTCCGCTAGTTCGATGCGTTTGTTGAAATGAAATAATAGCCGGTCACGTGGATTCAAGGTGAATCCGTCAAACTCGTAAGAGTGATCGTCATTGGGAGTCATGTTTTTCGAATTAATTAGAAGATTTCTATTACGAATTCGTAACAAATTCGCAAATTATACGGGCTTTTTTTGGATAGTACGCTTGCATTTTATACACATCCAAGAATATGTCAAGAGGTCGGAAAGGCATAATAAATACCCCCCCCAATATACTCCTCGACCTCTTCTTCACGCATCTTGAGGGAGCTTTAGATCAAATACAATCCTTTTTGGCCCGTGTCCCAAATTGCAGTTAGCACAAATTTTCGAGCGAGAGTTAATACGGCGCTAGTATTTTAGAGAAATCGGTGCGTTAGTTACTGTTACGTGCCCGACACAACGAACGATTAGGAGGAGAAACCACACAGGGACTGGAGCATTTCTGTGCTTGTTGCGATAACAATTGGATTTCTTTACGTTACCGGATATACATCAACTCAATTTTCATATGATCGTAATAATCTAGAATCTCCTCGTTTTTATCTTTACTTTCATATTGGACCTTTAAATTCCATTCACCCATTCCTTTTGCCTTAGGCAAATAGGAAGTTTTTCCAGGCTTTGTAAATCTCAAACCGAACAAAAGGAGGTATAAAATCCATGTCTTCAACAACTGAAGTTATTTCTCACTGGAGCACCCTGATCGAGGACTTTCAATATTCACCGCAAAGTTTTTACGAACAAGTAGCTGAAGGGGTCCGGAAGCGTCAAATTCCCGATTCTAAGATCGGAAAGGTTCAATTTAAAGAAGGCAATTTTCTGACCGCCAATCGGGAATACCTTCTGATTCATTACAAAAATGAATTTTACTTTGCCATCTGCGGGGCGCCCTTTGGGACTGGGTTCTTTGTTTCGTGGTGGCTTCTACAGTCGCCTGAGGGCTGTTTGCTTTCCCTATTTTCTCTGTTTCCTGTCCTGTCCGCTATCGGGAAGGCTATTGCCGGACCGTGGACGTACTATAGAGCAGACACCGCCTCGATGTTCCAAACTGCTACCCACTCTGCCGTGATGGAAGTTGTCGATTCTATGCTGAATACGGCTCAAAATGTTCGTCCCCTTTCGGAAAGCGAACGAAAGCCCATAATGCGGGAGCTTTTTGATAAGTAGCAGGGACGGAAGTTTGACTTTCTATATGAACGACGATTTGGTTTCCTACAATTCAAATCTGCCGGGAGCGGTGCAGGAGACAAGGGCAGAATCGATTTCGAGGCAGTTTTACGAATGGGAACGGCGGGGGCGCGGATGGCAGGTGTTTGACTTTCCGGTGGACCTGGAACCACCGTTTCGCCCGTTCTATTATTTTGAGCCTGATAAGGGACCAATAACAGACGATGGCCGCATCCCTACTTTTTTTAGCAGGATCTTTGGCGGCCTTTCCCGACCAAATTCCCTGGATCGGGAATCGTTGGAATCGTTCGCGCAAAACCAGGACAGGTATCAGACTTACATTGCAGAAGCTGATGAGCCCGAGTTCTGCGGTCACTATCACGACGATTTCCAAGCGGTGCAGCTCGTGCTGCCGAAAGATTTTAAGGTCATCAAAGCGGTCGCCGAGCATTTCCTTTTAAGCCTTGCCTATGCTGCTCATCCGATCAGCTTTGAGGTGATCGGCAATTCGGAAAAGATCGTTGTACAGTTTGCCGCGACGCAGCATGACTTTCCGCAACTGCGGCAACAGCTGGAGGCTCATCTGCCTGACGCCTTACTCCATGGGGGCGCCGGTTCGGGTTATCTTGCGGATAATTGGTTGAATACGGGCGACTCATCAGTCATTGCAGATTTTGCGCTATCCCGAGAATTCTTCCTCCCTCTCGATACGATTAAGAGTTTCGAGATCGATCCGCTGACGACGATCGTTGGCGCAATGTCGGAACTGGATGGTGACGAAGCCGGCATCCTGCAGGTGTTATTTCAGAAGGCGAAACACGACTGGACCAAGCAAGCAACCGAGGCCATCCTTCGCTTTGATAAGACCACGTTCTTTGCGCATATACCGGATGTCCATTCCCTTGCCAAACAAAAACTGCACTCTCCACTGTTTGCGGTCGTGCTACGCGTAGCTGGAAAGAGTACGCAAAGGCAGCGGGCACTGCAAATAGTGAGGAACATCGGCAGCGGCATCTCTGTAATGTCCCATCCGGCCGGCAACGAATTGATTCCACTATCCAATGATGGCTATTCGGACGATCACCACGAGCAAGCGTTGCTCGACCGGCAGTCTTATCGAAACGGAATGCTTCTCAATGCGGACGAGCTTGTCTCTCTGGTGCATGCTCCGTCACAAGCAGTCCGCTCGGAAAAATTGATTCGGGACAGTTTGCGTACGAAAGTGCCTCCAAGCGCAGTCCTGGGCGGATCTCTTGTTCTTGGGAAGAATCACCACCTTGAGGAACTTCGTGAGGTAACTCTCACAAACGATCAAAGGACCAGGCACGTACATGTAGTAGGAGCTTCGGGATCGGGAAAGTCTACCTTCTTGCTTAACCTTATCAAGCAGGACATGGAAAGTGGCGAAGGTCTGTGCGTTATCGACCCGCATGGTGACCTGATCGATGCGGCGGTGGCCAACGTTCCGGAATCACGAATAGACGATTGCATCCTGTTCGACCCGTCGGACGCGGATTACCCGGTCGGCTTCAATATTCTTCAAGCCAAAACGGATCTTGAAAAAACCATTCTCTCTTCCGATCTGGTAGCAACATTCAGAAGGATGTCCACTTCTTGGGGCGATGTTATGGATTCGGTTCTCGCCAATGCCGTCCTTGCCATCGTTGAGAGTTCAGCCGGCGGCACCTTGTTTGATCTGAAACGGTTTCTGATCGAAAAGGATTTTCGCCAAGACTTTCTAAGAACGGTTGAAGATGATTCCATTCGGTATTTTTGGACCGACGAGTTCCCCTTGATCGCAAATAAACCGCAAGCCTCGATACTGATAAGACTGGACACATTCTTAAGACAAAAGCTCGTCAGGAACATCGTATGCCAGAAAGAAAGCAAACTCAATTTCAGGGAAACAATGGACGGCAAGAAAATCCTGTTCATCAAGCTGTCGCAAGGGCTGATCGGCGAAGAGAACGCTTTCCTCCTCGGGACGCTGCTCGTCTCCCGCCTTTATCAGGCCGCTCTGAGCCGGCAGGGCGCCTCGGATCGGCCTTATTTCTGGCTGTATTTGGATGAATTCCAGCATTTCATTACGCGTTCTATGGAGGGGATCCTGTCGGGATCGCGCAAATACAACCTTGGGCTGACACTTTCTCATCAGGAGTTCCGGCAGCTTCAGAGCCGCAATCAGGAAGTCGCTTCGAGCGTTCTTTCGAACTGTTATACAAGGATTTGTTTTCGGCTTGGCGATTCGGATGCTGAGAAGTTTGCGGCTGGCTTTTCATTCTTCGACGCTAAATCCCTACAAAACCTCGGTATTGGTGAAGCAATAGGACGGATTGAGCGCTCCGAATATGATTTCAACCTTCGGGTTCCCTTGCTGCCGCCTGTAGACGCGGAACTTTCCGAAAGGAAAAGGTCTAAGATTACCGATCGGACGCGTGAAAAATTTGCGCGGCCCAAGTCCGAAGTCGAATTGGAATTCCAAATGACGAAAACTACTGGAGTGATTCCAATTGCCGAATCAGAAACCCGAAACGAACGAGAGACAATTTCCGACGTTATCAGCAGCAACAAGATTCAGAGGAGCATTCCAGCTCAATCACAAATTTCCGAACCAAATTCCGAAACGGTTTTTGTGGCTCCGGAGATCGTCCCGTTTAGCAAGCCTAAATCTAAGTCTGGGCACCAGCAGCACCAATACCTCCAATCGCTGGTGAAGCGGATGGCTGAAAACAAGGGCTTTCGCGTGACTATCGAAAAGGAAGTATTTGGGGGCGTAGGAAGGATCGATGTTGCGTGTGAAGGTGATAGCCGGAAGATCGCCTGCGAGATATCTGTTACCAATGAGCCTGACTATGAGATTCAAAATATCAGGAAATGCATTTCGGCCGGTTATTCATCTGTCCTCGTGATTTCACCTGACACGCGGCATCTTGAAAAAATTCGGCAGAAGGCTAAGGACAATCTTCCCGATGAATACTTTTCAATCACGCAATTCCTTACGCCGGAAGAGTTTCCTTCTTGGCTGGACTGCCTCGCTTCAACTGAGCCAGAAGGGATAGAGAAGGTCAAGGGGTACAAGGTTAAGCTCAATCTGAAAGCGGTTGATCAGACTGAGCAGGCCACACGAAGACGCGCAATTACAGACGTGGTTTTCGGAACTTTGAAACGTCTAAAAAATAAGAATAGCGATAAATGATTTTGATCTCGAAAGACATTAAAATGGGGATCGAGGTTTGACAATTATGACGAACGAATTTCCTTTTAAGAAAGATGTTGAAAGGAAGCGGGTTGGAATCTGGATTCGAGTTTCCACGGAAATTCAAGTCGAAGGTGAAAGCCCTCAACATCACGAAAAACGAGGAAGGTATTATGCTGAGGCCAAGGGTTGGGATGTGGTCAAAGTTTACTCGCTTGACGGCGTGAGCGGCAAGTCGGTCATTGATCACCCCGAGACCAAGCGAATGATGGCCGACGTACGCGACAGCAAAATATCGGGTCTGATCTTCTCAAAGCTTGCCCGCCTAGCTCGAAACACACGTGAACTTCTTGATTTTTCAGATTTTTTTCAGCAGCACGGAGCTGATCTCATCTCCCTCGGCGAGGCAATCGATACTTCTAGTCCCGCAGGACGTCTTTTCTACACGATTATAAGCGCTATGGGCCAATGGGAACGTGAAGAGATCTCGGCCCGCGTTGCCGCCTCCGTTCCGATCAGGGCCAAACTGGGCAAGCCGCTGGGTGGAGCTGCCCCATTTGGCTATCGTTGGGAAAACCGCGAACTTGTACCAGATGACAAAGAAGCTCCCATACGCCGGCTCATGTATGAGCTTTTTCTAACCCATCAGCGAAAGAAAACCGTCGCCGATCTCTTGAACAAGGCGGGCCATCGCACACGGAATGGATCGAAGTTCACGGACACGACCGTTGATAGGCTGCTTCGAGATACGACTGCCAAGGGAATCCGCAGGGCCAATTACACAAAAAGTCTCGGCGAAGGTAAAAACTGGGTACGAAAGCCGAAGGAAGAATGGATAGAGACACCTATCGAGCCAATCATTGACCTTGTATTGTGGGAGCAGGTAAATTCCATCATTGAGCAAAGACAAAGAAACAGGAAGAAGCCGAGCCGTCGACCTGTGCAATTGTTCGCCGGTCTGGCCTTCTGTCACTGCGGGGAAAAGATGCGAGTTCCGAGCAACTCACCGAAATATGTCTGTCCGCATTGTCACAATAAGATTACGACAATCGATCTCGAAGAGATCTTCCGGCTTCAACTTAAGAATTTCCTTTTTTCCCCGGACGATCTAATCGCGTACTTTAAGGCAGCGGATGATACCATCCTGGAAAAACAACAACTGTTAGGCTCTCTGAAAAAGGAGCAGGACAAAATCCAAGTGGAAATGAAGAAGATCTATCGTTTGTATATTGACGATAAGATCAGCCCTGATGGATTCGGTCAGTCTTACGGGCCACTCGAAGAACGGTTAACACAGATCGCATCAGAATTTCCGGAACTCCAGGGGGAGGTTGATTTCTTAATGATTCAACATCTCTCACAGGATGAAACCATTTCCCAATTCAGAAATCTGTATGATCGATGGTTAAACCTCGATAAAGACGAGAAAAGAATCATCATTGAACACAGCGTTGAACGCATAACTATCGGCACCGAACAGATCAACATCGAACTTGGCTATATGCCAAGTTCTTCCGAAGTCATGGCAACAAGGCAACGCGGGAACAAGGGTTCATCGAAGCGACGAGCGTAAAGTTTGCCGGAAACGTCAACGAAGTTGCGGCGCGAGAGATCGTCACGGTCTTGTCTTCCATCGGTTGACGCAAAACTTCGAGAACGCTGCGGTCGAACTCCGGCAGCTCGTCGAGAAATAAAACTCCGAGATGCGAGAGCGAAACTTCGCCCGGTTTCGGTATCGATCCGCCGCCTATCAGCCCGGCCTGCGAAACAGTATGATGCGGCGATTTGAACGGACGCTCGACGATCAAACCCGACTTCCCTGTCAGGCCCGCGACCGAATGAATCCTCGTGATTTCGATTGCCTCTTCAAATTCCAGCGGCGGCAAAACCGTTGGCAGCCGTTTCGCAAGCATAGTCTTGCCCGATCCCGGCGGCCCGATAAATAGAATGTTGTGCCCGCCCGCGCTTGCAACTTCCAATGCACGTTTCGCCGTCTGCTGGCCGCGAACTTCGTTGAAATCAACGCGGTATTTATTCTCCCGCTCGTTCAATTCTGAAATATCAAGCTTGAGAGGCCGAACAACTGTATCGCGTTCCGACTGCAAATCCTGTAGCAGCTCAGCCGCCGAGCGCAGATCTCTAACAGGATAAACATTTATACCATTGACGACAGCCGCTTCTGTCGCATTCTCTTCCGGCAGCAGCAAGTGTTTTATGCCAACTTCGCGAGCCTTCAAAGCAATCGACAAAGCTCCGCGAACAGAACGCACGCGCCCGTCGAGCGACAATTCGCCGACGCTCATCGTATGCTCGACCTTATCGATACCAAGGTCGCCCGCCGCTCCTAATATCGCTAACGCAACCGGCAAATCAAACGCCGCGCCCTCTTTCCGCAGATCGGCAGGCGCAAGATTTACGGTAATCTTCTGTAGAGGAAAAAAATACCGGCTGTTCATGATCGCCGCGCGTATCCGCTCGCGCGATTCGCGAATCGCAGTGTCCGGCAAACCGACGATCGTCATATTCGGCGACTGGTCGTTATCGCCGCTCGGCGGGCGCAGTGCGACCTCGATGTCCACAACAAGGGCATCGATCCCATACACAGTCGCCGACTGCGAAAGAAAAAGCATAAGCGAAAAAATAGTTTACACGAGATTTTAGCACTGATGCGGCCATTGCAAAAGCCCGCACCTCAGTAAGGGCGGAACACTCGACGTTGGACAACTAAATTTCTCGAAATGACAGAAAATTTTTAGTGTTCTTTTCGCGCATTTCGTGGTTGGGTTTTGAGAACGACGGCAATGACGACAACGAAGAAACCGCCTGGAAAATGTTAATGAAGAGAACGGGGGATAATGACGGGGATCTCGGAGGCGGCCTCATCAAAAAAACGTGTAACTAGATAGGGTAAAAGTGGTAAGTAGATGCATGTTTGATGTTAGATAAGCCACCCGCAAGCGTGAAAAATGCCCTTAAAATCGCAAAAACAGTATTCAGGCTGTCTAAAGTGTGGAACGTTCCACATTTTATGAAACAATTTCCGGGGGTGAAACTCGAGGGACTTTTTTGGACAAAAAGGCTGGATGAAAAACTAATTTCATCCAGCCTTTTCGAACAGCGGTTTTCGTCAGCTTGCTAGTCGGCAAGTAAAGCTTCGGTCAGAATCCGGCCGCTGATCACGGCCTTTCCTTCAGTCACTGTTATTCGATTGTCGCCTTCGTTGAACATCAGACGTTCGAAAGTCAGAGCCGAACTTGAGCCTGACAAACCGACGGCTGTGAACCTGAGGTTCAGAAGCACGCCGTTTTCATCTATCGGCATTGCTCCAAAGACTGCGATTCTCAGAAGGCCAGGTTCTGCCGCATTGACCGCAACAGAGAGCCCGCGGCTGACGGTTCCGTCAACATCAACTGCAACTGGCGACGGCTGTATCACCAAAGGATCGTAGCGAAGATCGAATTCATAAGAGATCACACCTTTGTCTTCGATTCCCTGCACGCCGACAGGAATGACGATCTCACCGCCTATGGATATTTCCGTGCTCGGCACGGAAATGTCGATACTCCGCACGGGGCCGTCGAGAATACCGTAGTTAATCGGTGCTGGACGAGCTCCGGTGTTGTTCCAGTTGCCGGTAACTTCACCGACCAGGACAGCGTTGTAATCTTCGCCGGAGATGTTTGTCGTCACCGAGGAATACGACCTGTTTACGGGCTGGAACTTCCACGTTCCGCTCTCGCCGCCGACTTCTGAAACGACAAATTGCGCGATCAATGCGGCATCAAATGAAGACACACCACCGCTACCGCTGGCGTCTGCCGCGATCAACTGGTTCGCATTCAACAGTGGCGGAAATCCGGCCGCGTGCTGGGCGACCCTTGCCGCGTCGAATGAAGATATGCCATTATCACCGCCGATTTTTGTCGGCGTTACGGTGTAAGAGCCTGCTCCAAAACCTGTGAGCGAATAGTCGCCTTCGCTCGAACCCGGCGCCGCAGTCGTCGTTGAAACATTCGGCGAGCCCGCACCGCTAATCGTTACATTCGAAACATAACTCGGCGGTGAGGAAGAATTAACGTAAAAGACCGTTCCAGAAATGCTGGCCAGAGGCGTCGAAGTCGGTGTTGCGGTCGCCGTATTTGTAGCCGTATTCGTAGGCGTATTTGTCGACGTTGCCGTCCCGGTGTTCGTAGGAGTATTTGTCGGGGTAGCTGTATTGGTCGGCGTCGGCGTGTTAGTCGGCGTGAAACCCGCAGGATATTGAACACGAACCAAGGGAGCGCTGCCGCCGCGCGACAGGTAATATAATGTCCCTTCATTGTGAACGTGAAGGTCCACGGTTCCAAATCCTAAGCCGGTCGCAAAATTCGGCGCCGTGCCGGTCGCCGGCGGACTTGCTGGATCAAAGAACTTTATCCAGCCGGCGCAGTAATCGGCAAAAAAGTATTTGCCGACATAGCTGGCCGGAAACATTGTGTTGGTCGGATTGTAAAAAGAACCTCCGATAACGGTGCATTCCGCAGCCCCGCCGGACGACGAGAAGTCATAAACCGGATTGGTGAAGTTTGCGTTTCCACACGGCGTTGAAGTGCCTTGCTGAAAGCTGCCTTCACACGACGGCCAGCCAAAATTACGGCCTGCGACGCCGTCATCGACCTCTTCCCAGGTGTTCTGGCCGACATCGTTGATATACATCCGGCCGGTGCCCGGTTGAAATGCAAATGTAAACGGATTGCGTAATCCAACTGCCCAGATCGCCCTGTTGATGCCTGTAGGCGTGGGGGTTATGTTCGGAAAATTGATCGGGTTGTCCGCAGGAATAGTGCCGTCGGAATTAATTCGCAGCATTTTTCCGAGTCTGTTCGTAACCAACTGGGAGTTTGAGCTGACCGCATTATCCCCGACTGCAATGTAGAGTTTCCCGTCCGGACCGAAGTGAATCGGGCCGCCATTGTGATTGCTCGCGCTGAGGCCTTCAAGATCGAGAATCGGAAATTCACTTCCGGGCACAACAATGTCCTCATTATTCACATCCGCGGTGAAACGGCTGACTCGGTTATGCAGAGGCGAGGGCACCGTGTAATAAACGTAAATAAATCTGTTGGTCGCATAATCTGGATCAAATGCAACGCCAAGCAAACCTCGTTCGCCCGAAGAGTTCACTGTGAGGGACATAAACGGAGTCGGCAGCAGAGAGCCGTTCTTGACGATCCGCAAAGCCCCACCCTGTTGACATACAAAAATACGTCCGTCCGGATGAATGGCAAACGCCGTCGGGTTTGAAAAACCGCTGGCAATAGTTGTCCCGGTGAAACCACTCGGATACGTCTGCGCCGCACTTTTTAACGGCAAAAATAAAGCTATAAAAAATATACTTAATGCTAAAAACCCCTTGTTAAAAAATCTAAACTGCATTACTCTCTCTCCTTTTTATTTGGAATCAACGTGACGGAACAGGGCGATTAAACCATCTTACAGATTGAGGGCAAATTTGTCTATAGTTATTCCGATCTGATAACGTCTGATTAATGAAAAACAAGGGTTTTCGAAGCGGTTACGTAGCATTGATAGGGCGGCCAAACGCCGGAAAATCGACGCTGCTGAACCGCCTGGTCGGCGAAAAGATCGCGGCTGTCTCAAATAAACCGCAAACCACAAGGCACCGCATCAAAGGCGTCGTAACACGCGACGACGGCCAGATCGTGTTTGTCGATACGCCGGGCGTGCATAAACCCGGACACTTGCTCAACCGGCGAATGATGACGGCGGTTCACGACGCAATTCTGACCGTCGATCTGCTCGTGCTGATGCGCGACGCGAGCGTTTCAACCGGTAACGGCGACCGATTTGTGCTCGAGCTTGTGAAACAAGCCGAGAAACCGGCTATATTGCTTCTGAACAAAATCGATAAGATCAAAGATAAAGCGGCACTTTTGCCGTTAATAGAGTCTTACGCCAACGAGCATGAATTCAGCGAGATTGTACCTGTTTCTGCTCTAAAAGGTGACGCCATAGACAACCTGCTCGATCAGATCGTCAAACATCTGCCTGCGGGCGAGCCGATCTTCGGCCGAGACGAATTGACCGACGAGCCGCTACGAAGCATCGCCGCGGAGATGGTTCGCGAAAAGATTTTGATGTCAACGGGCGAAGAAATTCCGTACGTCACCGCCGTCGTAACGGAAAAGTTTGACGAAAGTGACCCGACGATGACAAGCATTTACTGCGCGATCTACGTCGAAAGGCCTTCGCAAAAGAAGATCATCATCGGAAAACAAGGCTCTCGAATAAAAGACATTGGAACAAAAGCAAGAATCGACATAGAAAAGCTGATCGGCAAAAAAGTGTTCCTAAAACTATTCGTAAAAGTCGTAGAAGATTGGCGCAACCGCGGCCGCGATCTGGATGAAATAGGTATTCGCGAATGAACGCTAAATCACAAACATGGTTCGCCGTTGATGTGCCGGTCGATCCTCTCGCCTCAGAGGCCGTTGAATATGCCTTCAACTTGTCCGGCGCGTTGGGGACTGAGATAAACGATTTTCGTAAAAACAATACCGACGATATTTGCGTAATTGGATATTTTGACGACGAACCCGACGTCCCAGCGATAGCAGCATCAATCGAAGAATCACTAAGGATCTATGGCCTCACAACTGATGCAGTAAGAACAGTGGCCGTTCGCAAAGTTGAAAACGCCGACTGGCTCGCCGAATGGAAAAAGCACTGGAAACCAACAAGCATAGGCAAATTTATCATCGCTCCGCCCTGGGCGGATGTTGACGAAACAGCCGATATAGTCATCCGCATCGAGCCGAACATGGCCTTCGGCACAGGCACGCACGAGACGACTCAGCTTTGCCTACAGGCGATCACCGACAGTTACTTGGAAGGACAAACGTTTCTCGACGTTGGCACTGGAACAGGAATTCTGGCAATTGCCGCGGCAAAAATGTTTAACGAATCGCAGAAAATATTTGCCTGCGACACGGACGCTGATGCGTTCGAAATAGCAAAAGAAAATGCTCTATTCAATAGTGTCCAGATCGAATTTATCGACGGTCCGATTACAAAAGACACTCCGATATCAGATTTTGTGTGCGCGAATTTGACTATCGACGTGATCGTGCTGCTTCTGCCATTGCTTTTAACAAAAACTCGACACACCCTCGTGCTTTCCGGCATTTTAGTTGAGCAACGAGATATTATCTCGGACGAGCTTCGTAAATTTCAGATCTCAAATTTCAAATTTGAAATTAAAGGCGAATGGATTTCGGTCGTCATTTCTTTGAGCTAGTTTTTTTTGACGGAACAGCGAGCGGGATGTCGCCGTCGTCGGTTATTGTGACGAGCGGGACGCGCGATTTGGGTTTGGATTGAGGCGAAAGGACCTTCAGCACCGGGCGAAGGTTGGGAAACGTAACCTTCTTTGGTGCAAACCGGCCGGTTTGTTTGAGAATAGTGCCGCCGCGGCCTGCGACCCAGAGGTTTTCGCCGCCGCGATAGACGACTGCCTGAAGAACTCTGCCGGTAATGTTCGGTTGTATCGCCCAAGTCTTGCCCGCGTCGCGGGTTATCAGTACAGATCCGAAATCCCCGACCGCGACAGCAGTTTCCGCGCTGTAGGCCTGGACGGCGAACAGGTTATTTGCCGCCGGCGATTCCATGTCTTGCCACGTCGCGCCGCCGTCGTCGGTTTTAAGGATGATGCCGCCAGAGCCGACGGCGTAGCCGATTTTGGAATCGAAAAAGCTTACGGAGTAAAAGTTTTCGCGGACGCCGATTTTGAACGCTTTCCACGTCAGTGCTCCGTCGTCGGTGGTAATGATGGTGCCTCTGTTGCCGACTGCGATGCCGCGTTTTTCGTCGAGGAACTTCACATCCTCGAGCCAGAGCCGCGTGCCCGAATCAAATCGTTCCCAATACTCGCCGCCGGAAGTGGTTCGCAGCACAACGCCGTTCGCGCCGACGGCAAAGCCGAGGCTTGGCGACACAAAATGCACGCCGAGCAAGTCATCCGCGACGCCGGAGTTTGAAGTCATCCAGCTTGCGCCGGAATCCAGAGTGCGCAAAATGGTTCCGCCGTCGCCGACGGACCAGCCCAACTGGCCGTCAATGAAAAAGACTGCGTTGAGCGACCGGCTGCTTTCGTTGAAGACGGGCAGCCACTCACGGCCGGCGTTGTTTGTGATCCAGATTCGTCCATTTGAGCCAACGGCGACGCCGATCTGGTCGTCGAGGAAAGTAATATCGTTGACGTCCTCGCGCATGCCTTGGGAAAGCCGCTGCCAGCTAAAGCCGCCGTCGTCGGTTCGCAGGATGAGGCCGTTTTCTCCGACGGCCCAACCGGTAAAACTGTCGGCGAAATGCAGCGAAACAAGGCGCGGGCTGGTTCGCACGTTGAATGGCAGCCAAGTCGAGCCGCCGTCCCGGGTAAGCCAGACGGCGCCGTTGGCGTCGGTCATGGCGCCGCTGAGATCACTGGAAAATGCGACTGCCAGCAGGTCGGAGCGGCTGTGAATATTCACTTTTGACCACGTTACGCCCGAATCGCGGCTGCGAACGAGGCAGCCGTCATAGCCCGCGGCGACGATTTCACGCGGATTTACATAGGCGACCCCCGAAATTATGGCCTCCGTGCCGCAAGGAAACCCGTGGAGCCAGGTTTGGCCGCTGTTTTCGGTGGTCAGCACGGTGCCGCCCAAGCCGACGACGACAACGCGGGCAGAATCCAACACGGAAACCTTCAGCCAGTGCTCGGTCGTGCCCAAAGGTGCGGTTTTCCACGTCGAGCCGCCGTCGGTTGTCTTGAGGATTCGGCCATAAGTGCCGCAGATCCAGCCGATATTCGGGTCGTCGGGGGCAAAAGCGACGCTGTAAAGGTGGTCGCGTGCGTTAACGGCAACAGTTTTCCACGTGCTGCCGCCGTCGGTCGTCGCGAGCACGGTTCCCCTTGCCCCGACTGCGAACGCTGCCCTTTCGCTGACGGCATGAACGCCCGAAAGCGTCACGTAAGTCGATGTAATGCCAGGCCTTTCCCAGCGAAACCCGCCGTCCCGCGTCCGCAGTATCGTCCCCGACGCCCCAACCGCATAGCCGCTCAACTTATCCTTAGCAAAATGCACCGAATACAACGGATTCCCCTGCGGCAAAGGGTTCTGCCAACCCCACCCAAGCCCGCCACCCTGCGAAAACACAGCAAAATGGCCGCAAAAAAGCACAAAAACCGCAGAAATCAACACGAAAGCAGTTGTGGCCGACCCGGATGGGATGGCGACCTGCTCGGCTCGGGTTGTAGCCGGCTCGGCTCGACCTGTAGCCGGTTCCGCTCGACCTGTAGCCGGTTCCACTCGACCTGAAGCCGGCTCCGCTCGACCTGTAGCCGGCTCCGCTCGACCTGTAGCCGGTTCCGCTCGACTTGTAGCCGGCTCGGCTCGGGTTGTAGCCGGCTCGGCTCGACCTGTAGCCGGCTCGGCTGTGTTTGTTGGCAGTCGAAAATCGCAAATCATCCTATCTCCACGACGCCGAGATCTGCTGCGGCCTCGTCCAAAAGGGTCGGATCTACGCGGCGCAACTCGGCTGTCTTGCGTGCGAGATCGTCCGCGACCTCTTGGACGACGTGCCCGTCGTGGCCGCGAACCCATTTCCACGTGATCTCGTGCTTTTCAGACGCGCGGTCGAGCCGTGCCCACCAGTTATGATTGGTTTTCCGCTTCCAAGTGCCGCCCATCGTCTCGATTACATAGCGCGAATCCGACATCAAGGTCACCGTGCAAGGCTGGTTGAGGCTTTCCAACCCAACCGCAGCCGCCGCGATCTCGGCCTGCTGGTTTGTCGCCGCGCCGAGATATTCACCCACCGCTTTCCAAACCCCTTCAAACCCCAGCAAAGCCACCGCCGCCGCACGCGCGCTTACCTTCCCGTTGCCCAAACTCGACCCGTCGCAAACTATGGTGACTTTCTTCATGAGGTTATTAAGCGAGCGTGATTACATTATCCACGTAACTGTCAAACGTGTCGTCGTGCGAGATAACGAACAACTGATCGAAGTGCGTGATCCGGCTGACGGCCTGCGCAAAGTTCTCGCGCCGCTCGGCGTCCATGTTCGTCGTCGGCTCGTCAAAGAACGCGATGCGAATGTCGGTCAATTGCTTCAAAAGCGCTAATCTTACTGCCAACGCCGCCGCCATCTGCTCGCCACCCGAAAAGCTTTGATAAGGCCGCTCATATCCGTCCTCCTCCAAACGGATCGAATAATCCTCCGTCCACTTCAAGTTCCGCTCAGCCTTGCCCGTTATCTCGCGAAACGTCTGATTTGCCTCGAGCGAAACGTGCCGGATGTAGTTCTTCGCCACAATCGGCGCCGCTTCCTTCAAGGTATCGCGAATAAAACCGGTCGCTTCAGCCACGCTCTCAAGCCTCTCCTTCTCCTGAAACTCCATCTGCAAAGATTTCCGAAGATCGGCAAACCTTTTCAATTCCGCCGCAAGTTGCTCCTCACGCTCTCTTGCCAATTTATAAGTCGCCCGAACTCCCGCGTGAAGCTTTTCCGTCTCATTCAGATTTTTTTTCTGCTCCGCGTGCACGCTATTGTCATATTTGTCCCCAATAACTTCTCGAAACTCGTCCAGTTCCTCAAAAAGCACGCGCCTTTCCGTCTCCAGCCGCTCAAGATTGCTTTCAACCTTTGTTAAATTTTCACGAAACTCATTTTCCCGCGCCGTTTCGTTCTCCAAAACCATTGTCCGCGACCTCGGATTACCCAGCGCCTTTAATTTTCCCTCCGCTGTAGTCAATTGTTTCTCTAAATCGGCATGTCCGTTGATCTTTTTCGCAAGCTCTTCCCGCTCCGCCGACAACTGCGTCCCTTCATTCTTAACCTCTTCAACCCGCCGCCGAAGCCCGTCGATAGTGGCCGCAAACCGCTCAGCGTCACGCGCCGCATTTAAGTTTCCGTCGACCGACTTCTTTTCGTTCTCAAACGCCGCGATCTTTGATTTAATATTCGAAAACTGACTCGAAACAAAAGCTTCAAGCGTTTGACCCGGCTTCAGGTTGAGACATTTCTCCGAAAGCACCGGGCACACTCCGTTCTTGATCTGGCTCTGAAACTTTTCGTCGGTTTCGAGTCGCGCCCTGAGAGACGCGATTGTTTGAACCAACTCAAAATCTTGCTTTTCAAGTGTTACAACATCCGACGCAAATTTCGCCTTCTCCTCGGCAAAATGCAATTGCTCCAGATTTGTTTTGTAATTGCTGCGCAGACGCTCAAGTCGTTCATCGGCGCTTTTTTTCTGTTCCTCAACCACTTTAGCAACAGCGATTTTCTCATGAAGGCCGACGAGTTCATTTCCAATCTTGTCCTGCTCGATAACTTTCGGCTTTAGCGAATCGATTTCCTTGCGGGCCTTTTGAACATCCTCCAAGCCTTCCAACATTCGCTTTTGCTCGGCTTTTACATTCGCAACGGCGGTCTCGATCCGTTCCATTTCATCAAGTTTTTCTACTACAATTCGTTTTGCCTCGATCTGTTTTTCGAGAGTTTCAACCTCGCCGGCAAGTTTTTCCCTTTGCTCCTGATAGTCCTTATACTCTCCCTCAACAAATTCAGAGCGTTTCAATTCGCCCTCGGCACGGGCAATTTCTTCACGGATATGCGCGATCGAGCGGTCGAGATATTTCGACGTGTCACGTAGTTTTTCCGCCGCCTGACGGTATTCTTCAACCTTCAAAAGTCGGTCGAAAGCCGTCTTTCTTTCGGTCGCGCCTTCCAAAAAGATAGCGGTAAATGTGCCTTGCGGAACACCGACGGCTTGGCGAAACAGCGATCTCAGATCTGTTCCCGCATCGAGGCGGAGATGTTGCCATAAAAATCGAAAAACCTCTTCCTTTTTATCCGCGATGCGTATTTGAAGACGCGGGTCGGTCACGTTGTGGCCTGAACTGCTGTCGCGATAAACGACATAATCCCTTTCGTCGAGATCACTTTCAAACGTAATACTAACTGAGCCTTTTTTTGCGCCTCGGCGCACGAAATCTTCCTTCTTATAACCTTCTGGAAGAAAATCGAACAATGCCCAAGCAATTCCCTCGATAATCGTAGTTTTACCTGAGCCGTTATCGCCGGTGATCGCGGTCGTCCCGCGCGTGAATTCGAATGTTGAAGAAACATGAGATTTAATATTCTCAAGCTCGATCTTCGAGATATGCATCGTTATTTCGAGTTTAAAGTAATTCGATTAAAACGGAAAATTTGAACGCGGATTTAGCGGATTAAGCGGATCAGAGCGGATAAAATAAAAAATCCGTTTTGTCCGAATGATCCGCTAAATCCGCATTCAAAAATCTTGTTATGGGAGCGCAGGTTTTGAAAGACTTACAAAATCGGCCACAATCTATTCAATGAAGATTGAAGCCGGAGACATCGTCGTCGCAGTTCTGCACAGCCCTCGCGAAAAGCTGCTCGGGATCATCAACGCAATAAATCCTGCGGGTATTACTATTCGCTCGATCGACCTTGGTTATTTTGACGATTGGTGCCGTGCTATCTCATCCGGCGAAGCGCATCTGCAAATGTCTGATAACTTCTTCCCGATGTGGCGCATCGAGCGCATCACGAGAGACGAATCCACCGATGACATGCCTGCTATGTGGGAACAATTTGAAACGCGAACCGGACGGCGGCTGGAAGATCAATAAAGCGAACTATTCTGTGATCTATAATCTATAACTAACAATTGTTATATCTTATAACCGCCGCGAGTCAGCATTGACTCAAAACCGGTCTTATCGACAGATTTAATGTATGCATCGAGCGGCTCAACATTTCCATTTTCTACGTGAGCATAAAGTGCGTCGTTCAACATAACCATGCCGTGATTTTTGCCCGTTTGCATGGCCGACGGAATCTGGAACGTTTTGCCTTCGCGGATCAGATTGCTGATGGCGGGCGTGACGATCAACACTTCGAGAGCCGCGACGCGTCCGCCGCCTTTTTTCGGAAGCAGCGTTTGCGCGATCACGCCCTTTAGCGATTCTGAAAGCATCACGCGAATTTGCTGCTGGCGGTCTGCGGGAAATTGGTCGATGATGCGGTCAACCGTTGAAGCAGCCGTTGTTGTGTGCAGCGTTCCAAAAACCAAGTGCCCCGTCTCGGCGGTTTCGATGGCGATCGAGATCGTTTCAAGGTCGCGCATTTCGCCGACGAGGACGATGTCCGGATCTTCGCGAAGAGCGGCACGCAGCGCGTCCTTAAAGGAATCGGTATGATTATGAATCTCACGCTGGTTGACTAGACACTTGTGGTTCTCGTGAACGAATTCGATCGGATCTTCGATCGTGATGATGTGCTCTTCGCGCGTAAGGTTGATCTCATTGACCATCGCGCAAAGTGTCGTGGATTTTCCTGAGCCGGTCGGCCCGGTGACGACGACGAGCCCTTTCGAAAGTCCGCACAGATTAAGAATCGCTTCGGAAAGACCGATCTGCGAAGCGGTTGTCATTTTCGACGGAATTATACGGAAAACGGCTCCCATTCCCTTCCGATCCATGAAGATGTTGCATCGAAAACGCGCAAGGTCGGGAATCTCATATGCAAAATCCGTGTCGTGACGGCGTGCAAATTCTTCCTGATTCTTAGCAGGCATTATCGACGTAAGCAGCTTGTCCATCGAATCGGGCGTCAGGGCAGAATCGCCTTCCTGAAGCGGTTTCATTTTGCCGTCCTTGCGAACCATCGGCGGCATCGAAACAGACATATGTAGGTCTGAAGCGCCAAGCTCGGCCATCGAGTTAAAATACGTATCCATGCGCGCTTTCATCGCCGGATTTTCCGAGGCAGGCGTAAAGGCAGATTGAATCGGCGTCGGTGGCGGGACATAAGCCGGTTGCGGCGGCGGTGGCAGCGGAATAAAAGTTTCTTGCGAGATCATGGTTTCCTGCATATGCGAAGGCGTCTCGTCCTGCGGTGGCACATAATCGTCCGGATTGAAGTCGTCCCGCCGGCCAGGCGGGTCGTAAGTCGAAGTATCGGAAAACACGGTTTGAAATTCAGGGTCGTTTACCGAGACAATCTCGATCTCAGGCTCGTTATCTGTTAGCGAATATTCGGCAGCTTTACTATTATCGATCATCAAATCGGAAACCGTCGCTGTTTCAACTGATTCGGCCGTGTTGAGATCATATGCCGCCGAAGAACTTTCAAGGTCGTAGGAAATTTGTTCGGTAGTCGGCATAGGTTCCGGTTCCGGTTCCGGCTCTGGAACATATGTCGGAACTCTCTGGTCGAGAAAATTGTTAAAACTTTGAATGGGAACGTCGGTCGGCTGCGGAATCGGTGGTTCTGGCGGAAATTCTGGCAGCGGAAGTTGAGTCGTCGGTTCCAACTGAGTTGTCGGCAACGGTTGGGGCGGCACCACCGAGCCCGCAGAATCGCCGATCATCGGCCTGATAGTAACAATAAAGCCCGCAGACGATTTCTGAACGTTAAAATTAAAATTTCCCAGATTGTGCGGATGCACAAACTCGACCTCAGGGCTGTTCGGCAGCGCTGATTTCACATGAGGAGGTATCAGTGGGAAGACCATCGTACTGATCTGAGTGCCGACCAACGGTGCATTCGCGAGATCGGTTGTGTTGTTTGCAGAAACCAGATACGGGTTCTTGTCCGGCTCCAGCCGCAGCTCGTCGCTGCACGAAGAGAGAAGCGTTTGCAAATATTCGTTTAGCTTTTCCATATTTTTGAGGGTTGTTTGGGAAAAAAGGCGAGGTTAAAAATCAGTAGCGGATCGAGTCTATAAGCGACTCAAAGAAAGAATAACACAGTTAAACAGCGTTTGTCATCAACTTTCGACTGGTGGCCGCTCCAGTCATATTGTTACGGATTCGCGATATTCGCCCCAGACTTTACGCAGGGCGTGACCGATCTCGCCGACGGTGACGTTGGATTCAACAGCCGTGAGAATACGCGGAAGAAGGTTTTCGGTTCCTTGAGCCGCAGATTGGATGGCGTTCAGCGCATTTTTGGCCGCCGAAGCATCGCGCTTAGCTCTCACCGCTTGAAGTCGAGTGACCTGATCGCGCTCGATCTGCTCGTCGATGCGAAGCACGGGAATCGATTCTTCTTCGGCTTGAAATTTGTTGACGCCAACGACGATTGCATCTTCGGACTCGACCGCTTTCTGATATTCGTAGGCGGCCTCCTGAATTTCGTTTTGCACATAGCCGGTTTCGATCGCCCGCAGCATTCCGCCCATGGTGTCGATCTTTTCGATATAGTCACGTGCTTTTTGTTCCAACTGAGTCGTCAGTTCTTCGATGGCGTAACTTCCGGCAAGCGGATCCACAGTATCGGCGACGCCTGATTCATGTGCAATGACTTGCTGCGTTCGAAGCGCAAGGCGTGCGGCATTTTCGGTCGGAAGACCTAATGCTTCGTCCATCGAGTTGGTATGCAGACTTTGTGTTCCGCCAAACACGGCCGCAAGCGCTTGGATAGTCGTGCGGACGACGTTTACGTCTGGCTGCTGCGCGGTGAGCGTTGAACCGGCCGTTTGAGTATGAAAACGAAGCGTCAGCGATTTCGGATCTTTTGCCCCGAAGCGATCTTTCATTATCCGTGCCCATAGTCGTCGAGCGGCACGGAATTTGGCAATTTCTTCAAGCAGATTGTTGTGCGAATTAAAGAAAAACGACAACCGCGGCGCAAATTTATCGACGTCGAGCCCGACATCTATCGCCGCCTGCACATAACAAATGCCGTCGGCGAGCGTAAACGCAATTTCCTGCGCGGCGGTCGAGCCTGCCTCGCGTATGTGGTAGCCCGAGATAGAGATCGTGTTCCAATTCGGCACCTCGGTGGCACAAAATGCAAATGTATCGGTGATCAATCGAAGGCTTGGTTTTGGTGGATAAATATATGTGCCGCGAGCAATGTATTCCTTTAAAATATCGTTCTGGATCGTGCCGTTTACCTTATCAAAGCTGACACCTTGCTTTCGTGCGACCGCGAGGTAAAGACACAAAAGCGTGGAAGCGGTCGCATTTATCGTCATCGACGTTGACACGGTATCAAGCGGAATGCCGTCAAACAGCGTCAGCATGTCGTCAAGACTGTCGATAGCCACGCCGACCTTGCCGACCTCACCGGCGGCAAGCGGATCGTCCGAATCAAGCCCGATCTGCGTCGGCAGATCAAACGCAACGCTCAAGCCGGTCGTACCCTGCGACAAAAGATATTTGTAACGCGCGTTAGATTCTTCAGCCGTCGCAAACCCCGCATACTGCCGCATCGTCCAAAGCTTGCCGCGATACGAGTTGCGACGAATCCCGCGCGTAAAAGGAAACTCGCCCGGCTTGCCGAGGTCTTCGGCATAATTTATTGGTGTTGTATTTTCGAGATTGAAATCGTTCGGTAGCTCAATCCCCGAAGATGTCAGAAATCTCTCTCGCCGCTCTCCCATAGAGAGGATAGCTTACCACAGCTTCTGTTGGCGAAATAACGGAGTAAATTGAACAATCTTCATGTTACACAACAGGGCTTTATATGTTATTTTTTAGTGAGGACGTATGAGCACCACACTGAAGAACAACATTAAGAAAAAAACTTCCGGTATATCGAAGAATGGCACAAAGAAGAAAACTTCCCGCTTGAATGGGACAGCGTCGGTTTCTGTCTGCCGTCATGATATTCCCGGCCCTGTAAGAATCAAAGGCGAATCCGATGAACAACGTGAAAAGCGCTTGGCGAAGCGCAAAGCTTTAACGCTAAAACTTCTCCAGGCTGCTTACGAAAATCATCAAAGACAAAAGGGCTAATGACCAATTTCACAATCGACACATCCACTTACATTTCAAGAAAGTTGTCAGTTTTACCTGGCAGCTTTCTTTTTTCATCTGTTGTATTGATGGAACTCATGGCCAGCGCCCCTGATGATTCACAGCGAAAGCAGTTTGAGCAAATGTGGCGAGATTATGCTAAAGACAACTCACTCATTGTTCCTGCTGACGAAGATTGGCTGATGGCGAGCAAAGTGCTCTATTGGCTTGCACACGGACGAAAGCGGGGTGCAAAAGGAAAGTTTCCAAAGTTGATACCGGGATCTTCGCAGCGAATGGCGCTCGATGCGTTGATCGCCGTTAGCGCAAAACGGTGGAAGGCTACTGTTATAACCGACAATTGGGATGACTTTAGGTCGATCCAAAAATATTGCAATATTAAATTAGTGAAGGCATCAGATTTCTTCGAATAATGCGTATTTAGGGCTTGTCCAGTTTGATCACAACTTCCAAACCGCTTGGCGCGCGATTTCGCGCGAATACATGTCCGCCGCAGGCTTCGACGCAGGTTTTTACGATCGCGAGGCCGAGGCCGGTGCCGCCGGTGTCGCGGGAACGGTCGTCCTGGACGCGGAATAATGGGTCGAAGATCTTTTCGAGCATGTCCTCGGGAACGCCCGGCCCATTGTCGTGAATCGACAAAGTAATGTAGCGGCCATTTTTTTCGGCAGCAATTCCGACCTTACCGTCGGCAGCATAATCGAAACTGTTGCGCACGACGTTGGCTACCGCGCGGAAAAGAAGTTCGGGCTGCGCATTTGCAGTAATATTTTCATCGATCGCAACTTCAATTTCAGGTTGTTCCTTCCTCGTTTCCCTTTCGACGACATTCTCAACAAGGGAGCGCAGATTGACAGGCTCAAGCTTCACGGCAGCGCCTTGCAAACCGGATTTTGAATAGCTGAGCAGCTCGCCGACGAGCTTGGACATCAGTTCGACTTCTTCCTTTACGTCCGCTATATGCGGCTGGTTTTCAGAGCGAACACGATCTTCAAGAATTGACAAAGCGAACTGCATGCGTGCGAGCGGCGAATTAAGCTCGTGCGAAATGTCGCCCAAAAATCGCTTCTGTCCGCTGACAAAACCGTCGAGCCGCGTTGCGAGATTATTTATCGACGAGCCAAGCCCGCCGAGCTCGTCAGTTCGACGTTCGTCAACCCGCACGGCAAAATCTTCGCCAGCGATCTTTTCCGCGGCCGTGGTCATTTGTTTGATCGATCCAGTAATCCTTCTGACAAAAGGCAGCCAGAAAATGATCGAAACCCCGAAAATGATCGCAGCAACCATAATCCACGGCCACGGATCGAAGAATAATCCGTAGCCATAAAGCGAATCCGAACGAACGATCAGGCGCGTTCGAACCGGCGCGTCTTCGCCTTGATTGAATGTGAGTATTCTGATCACATGCCAATAATTTGTTGGATTAGCAGTAGTAAAAGTCATTGTCGGCGGCGGGCCAGGCGGGCCTAAACCGCGCGGTCCGCGTCGCGGCTGATTGCTTGGGATGTTTGAATTATCCGGGCGCGGGCCAAAACCTTCAAAGCGAGTAACGTCATCGTTAACCGCGTCTGGCAGCGAGACAGTTTCGCCGCCTAATTGATTGCCTCTATGGTCAAAAAGGTAAAAATTAACCTTATAGACCTCGGAATATCGTTTCAGTATTTCGTCGCGCTCTTCGCGAGGCTTTTCGTCAGTCGCTCCCTCGATGATGCGCGAGACCGCTTCGATCCGGTTGGAACCGCCGCCGTAAAACGGCGAGTTCCGGTCGAAACGAACATTCAAGCCAAAGATCAACAGAAAAATTGCGCCGAGCAAGAGCAGGTTCAAAAAGAACCAAATCATGATCTTGGAAAACAATGAGAATTTAACGCCTAACATTCGTCTTCCTCACCGCCGCGAGCAACAAACATATAACCGACCGAGCGCAGCGTACGTATATATCGCGGATTCTTAAAATCGTCGCTCAATTTTCGCCTCAGCGATGAAATATGCACGTCGATCGAACGATCAAAAACGTCATATTCGCGCCCGGCGATCTCATCCAAAATTTGATCGCGATTCATGGCCCGTCCCGCCGAACGTACAAGACAATGCAGCAGATCGAATTCCAGCGCGGTCAGGTCGAGCGGCTTGCCATCACACGTCGCCGAGCGAGTCGCCAGGTTCAGCGAAATGTCGCCGGCACTGATCTCGTCTCCTCCGTCGCTCTGGCGAACGGTTATTTTTGCCCGCCTCGTAACTGCGCGCAGACGCGCAAGAAGTTCGCGGGTCGAAAATGTTTTCGGCAAATAGTCGTCCGCGCCGATCTCAAGCCCGACGATGCGGTCGGCCTCATCGCCAAGAGCCGTCAGCATCATCACTGGTACATCCGAGACGGCGCGAATCTGCCGTAAAACCTCAAAACCGTCGATGCCCGGCAGCATCACGTCGAGAATGACCGCATCAAACGGCTTTTCGCCAACGGCCTTTACGCCGTCCGGTCCTGTGTGAACAGCGCTGACTTCAAACTCAAACGGCGCCAGATATTCGCCCACGAGCCGACAGAGTTTTACGTCGTCGTCGATGATCAGTATTTGAGATTTTTGATTGCCTTCTCTCACGAGATGTGACTAGTTTAATGCAAAAAACAAACCATGCAATCAACTTTACAAACTCTTAACAAAATTCTTCTTTTTAAACATAAACGCTTTACAAAATCAACTTAATATAAGGCTTGCAAGACAACAGAAGCTTACCTGTTTACGGATTTCGCCCAAGCAGTTTTCGGGCATCGTCATACGGTAAGTTTCTTGACAACGAATGAGGTGGAGTCGGACCCTCTCATTCGTTGTTTTCCTCTCGAATAGCTCCCAACTTTAAGTAATCTGCCTTTATTTTTCCGTCAGTACGAATACTGAGCAGTATTCGTCCGCGCTCTATCTGTAATCTATAATCTTTCATCTATTATCTATTTCGGAATAGATGAGAGATTATAGATCATAGATTATAGATAAACGCGGGAAGCACCAGACACGCCGACTTGAACTATTTCAATTATTTTACGGAAATCGAGGATACATTTATCCGCCGACGCGCAAAGCATCTCTTTTTGAGCCCGCTCGATTGGGCGATGATCGACGCGTGGCGCGAGCGTGGCATTCCGCTGCATATTGTTATCAGATCGATCGAATCGGTCTTCGATGTTTTCGACAAAAATCCGGGGCGACGAACGATTAAAGGGCTGCTATTTTGCCGTGAAGAGATCGAAGCTCAATACTCCGAATGGCTTGCCTCGCAGGTCGGTAAACCGGAAAAAACGGTTGCTCAAAGCGAGCAGTTCTCGACCGAAGTGGTTGCCGCACATATCGAAAAATCGATCACCACGTTAAAAACTGTTTCGATTGAAGTCGTGCAGGAGGACACTGCTCGTGCCATTTCGCGTCTCGAAGAACTGCTTGCCGATCTTACCGAAGATTTTGAAACCGTCGATAAGACGCTCGGCGACATCGAAAAACTACTAGACCGAGCGATGCTAAAAAATTGGGAACCGGTGCATCTAAAGAAACTTGAGAAAGAGATTGCAAAGCAGCTTCGCGAATACAAAGCCGACATGCAGCCGGACGCGTACAAAAACACTTTTGAGTTGATGCTCCTCAAACGCCTCCGCGAAGAAGCAGGCATCCCACGTCTTGGCCTATTCTATTTATGATAGTGCGGGCGGAAACGCGAGTGTGAACGAGCGTGCATTTTATCAAGAAGTCTCTAAGCCATCCGCACGCTCTTTAACAGTCGCGTTTCCGCCCGTAATTATGAGTAAGGTTTACAAAATCGGCGACATTATTGACGTTCGCATCGAAAAGATCGTTCCGCGCGGTTTCGGGATCGCGTTCGTTGAAAATCTGACCGTCCTTGTGCCGCTGAGCGTTCCCGGCGACGACCTGCGCGTGCTCATCACCGAGATCAAAAAGCGTTTGGCATTTGCTGAGGTTGTTGAGGTGAAGCTGGCTGGCCCTCAACGCGTTGTGCCGCCATGCAAATACTTCGGCAGATGTGGAGGCTGCGATTTTCAGCAAATGAGCTATGCCGCTCAGCTTGAGGCTAAGGTCGGAATTATACGCGACTGTCTTCATCGCATCGGTAAGATCGAATACGGCGACGACATACAAATTATTCCCAGCCCGCAAGAATTACATTATCGCTCGCGAGCACGCTGGCATATCGATGGCGACAAACCGGCGATCGGTTATTTTGCCCGCGATTCGCACAATGTTATCGACGTCACAACTTGTCCGATACTGACGCCGGAAACTCAGAAGGCATTTGAAAGTGTCCGTGAAAGCATTCAAGCAGAAACGAGATTTGATGAGCGCTTCGAAGTCGAGGCAGCGACTGACGAAGGAGGAAATGCGTCAGTGTTATCGACGCAGTTGAACGAGTCCATGGCCGAGCTTTCGTTTGTGGCCGACGATTTCACCTGGCTTTATTCTGCGAAAATTTTTTTTCAGGCAAACAAATTCCTTATTCAGCAACTGACGGATGTCGCAGTCGGCGGAGCAAGCGGCGGGACTGCATTTGACCTGTATTGCGGCGTCGGCCTTTTTACTTTGCCAATGGCAAAACACTTCGAAAAAGTAGTTGCAGTTGAGGAAAACAGTATAACCGTCAATTTTGCAAAGAAAAATGTCGCGGGGGCTGGACTTCGAAATGTGAAGATCGTTGACAAAAGTGTCGAAAGATTCGTGTCTGAGAACAAAACAAAGGATATAGATTTTATACTTATAGACCCGCCGCGTGCGGGCACGGAAAAAAATGTGATCGCTCGTCTCGCCGCGCTGAAACCCTCGCAAATATCTTACGTCTCTTGTGAGCCATCGATCCTCGCACGCGACTTGCGAATTTTGATCGATAAAGGTTATGCAATCGAAAAGATCACTGCACTTGATATGTTCCCGCAAACGCACCACGTCGAAACTGTCGTGCGATTGAAGGCAGAACCGCCCGCGTAAGCGGGTGGCAATCACGTTGAAAAGTGAGCGCGTTTTCTCCACTTGCTTATGCAAGCGGTTCCGCCCTCCCTACGCAACTTTTCGGTTTTTATTTCGTTCTTTCAACTGTTGGAAAGAAAAAGCGTATAAACTAGAATTTCACTATGCCGAAAAAGAAACCTGAATCACCCGAACCCTCAGATGCGCTGGCCAAGGCTTTGTCCGTTAAATGCCGTTATTGCGGCCAAAGGAATGCGATCAAAGCCGATTACAAGAACAACGACGCAAACTGCGGACGCTGCAAGCTGCCGCTTTCGAACGAGCCGCATAAAAAATTTACCGGCTTGCACAAGGACGACTACATTCATCCGGCCGACGCCAAAGCGCTCGCCGCGTTGAAAGCAATTCCCGGCGTCGATTCTGCGTTAAAAAAATTACTCGCTTGGACAGGCGAATCGGCCATTCGCGTGATGTTTATGGCAAGCGCCGTTAAAGTCACGCCCAAGCAGTGTCCTGATTTATACGCTAAACTTGAGATCGCCTGCACGACTCTCGGCGTCGAGATGCCGGACATGTTCGTCCAACAAAATCCTCAGGTCAACGCCTTCACCGGCGGCGTCGAAAAGCCGATCATCGTTTTGCATTCAGCTTTGATCGAGCGCCTAAACGACGAAGAAACGCTCGCCGTCATCGCCCACGAAGTCGGCCACATACACGCCGAACACGTTCTTTACATCACCGCCGCTCGTCTTATCGAGGCACTTGTGAACGTCTCTGCAGCGCGACTGATTCCCGGCTCCGAGATAATAAAGTTGATTATTTCCATGGGCATCGCCAGCGCTTTGCTTGCGTGGGCGCGACGCGCGGAATTAAGCTGCGACCGCTCCGCTTTGCTTGTAACGCAGGACGAACACGTCGTAGGCCGCACAATGATGAAGCTCGCCGGCGGCACCTTCGCCTCAAAGATCGACTACGAGCTTTTCCTCGAACAGGGACGCGATTTCAAAAAGAATTACGATGCCAGCCGCCTCGACCGCTTCTGGGCCGATGTAATGAACTCCGGCCTCTCGCACCCGTTCCCGATCTGGCGCGTCGCCGAGATCCTCGAATGGGTCGAGACGGGGCAATATCACGAACTGATGGAGAAAAAGTAATGGCCAAGCTTATTCGCATTCCATTGATGTTGTTGTTGATTTCGCTTGCTGTCATTGGACAAACAAAAAGCGACCGCGAAAGAGCAAATCTTTTTGGCCCCGTTAAGGCCGTCAGTGAATCTTTTACCCGTTACCGTAATGCAAAACCCGAGTCGCGCGACACAGTTACGTACGATCAAAAAGGTAATGAGATCGAGCGATCTATGGTTAGCGATTTTGGCGAGAAGATGGGCAAACAAGCACAAACCTTTGATAGTTTGGGGCAGCTAAAGGAAAGCGTTTTTACTGATGAAAAAGGCAATGTAGTTGAGAGGCATAAGTATTCTTATGTTGATGGCAGGTTGGTTGAGACGTTGAGCTATGACGGAAAAGGTACTTTGCGCGAAAAGACAGTTCGAACTCGCGACGTTCACGGAAATTTAACGAAGGAAACTTATTTTGATCCTGCTATGCCGAGAGGCGAGACCGTTTATAAAAATGATTCTAACGGGAAAGCGATTGAGATAGCGTTCTATCTGACTGGAAATAAAAAAGCGTATGCGCCGATCGGGCCGTGTCTCGGCGCTCATCGTGTAACATTTGGCTACGATGACAAAGGCAGGACGGTTTCAAAGGCGGCATTCGAAACCGACGGGAAGTTGAAAAAAAGCTGGACTTTTGAGTATGACCCACACGGAAATTTGACTCTTTATGTCGTCAAATCAGGCTCTCTTACAACAACTGTGTCTTATAAGTACGAGTACGACTCGCGGGGGAACTGGATAAAGCGAACTTCAGTTTATGATATGGACGACCCAGTGTTTGACACTCTTTTAAAAGCCAGCGGAAAAACGGTAACGCCCGAAGAGAAGAAGAAAATCGAGGAAGAGCGGGCCAAATATGCTCCTTCACCTGAGATCACGACCCGCGAAATTACATATTACTAATGCTGATCGTTTTGACAACAGTCTTAAGCGCCGACGAAGGTGAGACACTCGCACAAAACATTATTGAAGCCCGCCTCGCCGCCTGCGTTCAGATCTTGCCACAAATGACATCGGTTTATGTATGGGAAGGCAAAGTACAAAAAGAAGGCGAGCACCTTATCCTTATCAAAACCTTGCCTGAGAAATGGGAAGAACTGCGAGACTTCATCATTGCAAACCATAGTTACGACGTTCCCGAGATCGTCGCCATCGACGCTGAAAGGGTGTCGGAGCCATATCTCGAATGGTTAAAAAAGGCTCTATCCTAGTTGTCAAATATCTATATAAAAACTACTTTCCGTTATCGATCCCGGCATTACATGTTTTGACGATGAAATCCACCGCATCCTTTGGCGAGTCGGTTAGGTGGATGAGGCCGAGGTCTTCGGGGTTTATCATCTTTTCGTTTAGCATCATCGAGGTCAACCAGGCGAGCATGCCGCGCCAGTATTGGGAGCCGAAGAGAACGACCGGAAAGTTGCGGATCTTGCGTGTTTGGATCAGCGTTAACGCCTCGAACAGCTCGTCCATCGTGCCGAAGCCGCCGGGAAAAATGACGTAGGCGTTGCTGTATTTGATAAATAAAGTCTTGCGGACGAAGAAGTATTTGAACGACAGCGATTTGGTGAGATACCTATTGGGCAGTTGTTCAAACGGCAGTTCGATGTTGCAGCCGACCGACGTCGCTCCGGCGTCGTGAGCACCGCGGTTTGAGGCTTCCATAATGCCCGGCCCGCCACCCGTGATGATCTCAAAGCCGGCTTTTCCGAGCAGTTTCGCTGTTTCCCTTGCGGCTTTATACATCGGATCGCGCTCCTGCGTGCGGGCCGAGCCAAATATCGAAACGCCTCGCGTGATCGTGCCTAAATGGTCGAATCCGTTAACGAATTCGCCCATAATACGAAAAACGCGCCACGAATCGGACGTTTTATATTCGTCCTCAGGCGCCGGCGAACGCAACAACACTTCGTCATCGGTCAAGTGCCAATAACCCGATTCTTCTTCAAGTTCCTTCGCCTCGGCAACGGTCGTAGGCTCACCCACTTTTTTCTTGCCGTTAATTTTTGTCTTTGATTTGTTTGCCTTGGTAACTGCCATTTTTTCAACTTTGAATTTCAGAAGCTAGCAGCTGCTAGCCATCCATTTTAAACTCCCATTATGTTGTAGCCGCAGTCAACGTAGATCGTCTCGCCAGTAATGCCTGAAGCGAGGTTACTGACCAGGAAGAGAGCCGTGTTACCCACTTCACTTGCCTGCACGTTGCGTTTTAGCGGTGATTTTTCGGCTACGTAATTCAGCATCGATCCCATGTTTTTTACGCCGCGGGCCGACAGCGTATTTATTGGGCCGGCGCTGATGGCGTTGACGCGGATGTTATTTTTGCCAAGATCTGCCGCCAGATAACGTGTCGAAGATTCAAGTGCGGCCTTTGCAACGCCCATCACGTTGTAATTCGACACTACCTTCTCAGCACCGTAATAACTCATCGTCACGATGCTTCCCCCGTCAGTCATCAACGGCGCGGCCGCCAAGGCAACCTGTGTCAACGAAAATGCGCTTATCTCTAGGGCTGTGCGAAATGCTTCGCGCGTTGTCGCGACAAATTCGCCTTCGAGCGCTTCTTTCGGTGCGTACGCGATCGAATGCACGACAAAATCGAGCCTTCCATATTTTTCTCCGACAGCCGCAAACGCCGCATCGACTTCAGCCTGATTGCTGACATCGCACGGCACAACAAGTGAATCCGTAAGCGAGTCGGCGAGCTCATCTACATTTTGCTTTAGGCGCTCGCCTTGATAAGTGAACGCCATTCTGGCTCCGTGTTCGGCACAAGCCGCCGCGCACGCCCACGCGATCGAACGTCTGTTCGCCACTCCAAAGATCATTCCTATTTTGTTTTCGAGCATAAATCTCAAGGGGGAAAAGTTTAAAAGGGAAAGAGTGAAAAAGCAAGTCGCTATTCGGCGAGGTACAAATTCTGGAGCGTTTCAAAATCGAGCATTCTAATATCGATATCGACCGGCGTGTCTGAAAAGCGCTGCGATACAAGCATTCCGCGCAGACGTTCTTCTTCATCGGGTTTCAGTTGCGTTACTAACACGATCATCAGCCGCAAGCGAAGCCGGCTCTTGACTTCAGCCAAATTTTTTCTGGCCTGCATCATCTTTTTCAACATGGATTCGATCTTCTCCTGCCGCAAATAAGGCACGACCAGGAACGATATCTCGATGCAAGTTATGAGATCCTGATTGACCAAAATCCCGTCAAAAGGCGTTTTGCCGATGCTGACATGACGCATTAGCGGCAGGTTTTCTTCCTGCTGTATCTGCCGCAGTGCGAGGTCTTCGGCGACGATGTAGGCCGAAAGCAGGTCGGGGATTTGCTCGTCGTTGGCCTTAAGCAGCCTTGCGATCTCGCGAACCTCGATATTGGCATTCTGCCGCTGCAGTTCCGGCATCGCCGCATCCCAATTGATAAATTTCCGGTCATCCACGGCGGCGATGCGTCTGTCAATCGCAATGTAAATCAACACCAGAGCCGCAAAAACCGCGATAGACGTTAAAAATATGCCCGCTGCGATCAAATTATGCGACCTCAGGCAAACGACGATTCCCGTGACCAGCACCACTAACAGCACAACCGACGCGATGATCATCGGGTAGTTGACCCTTCGCACCTCAAAGCGAGCCAGCGGATTTTGAGGGGTTTCGTCTAACAAAGACATTGTTTTTATCCGGCTGTCGAAGCCCTTTCAAACGGTATATCGTCAAAATGAGTCATTCGTTTGAAGGCGCTGAATCTCTCATTTATTTCAGGATAAGTGAGTTCGTCAACTCGTTCCGTACCAAATTTCTCGACATTAAACGACGCCATCACAGAGCCATATATCATCGCCCGCCGCAAAGCTTCATCCGTGATGTTGTCCTGTGCCGCGAGATAACCCATAAACCCGCCGGCAAAAGTGTCGCCCGCGCCGGTCGGGTCGAAAACGCTCTCAAGCGGATAAGCAGGCACGGCAAAATAGCCTTCTTTTGTAAACAAAGTCGCGCCGTATTCGCCGCGTTTTATGACAAGCGCCCGCAGACCGAAATCCATTATTTTTTTCGCCGCCTTGTGAATGTTCGGCTCGTCCGTCAACTGCCGCGCTTCGGCGTCATTGATGACAATACAGTCGCAAACCTTAATCGTTTCTATGACGGCATCCTTCATCGAAGATATCCAAAAATTCATCGTGTCCATCGCCACAAATTTCGCGGCTTCGCATTGCTCACGGACCTGTTTTTGGAGCATCGGCAGGATATTCGCCAAAAAAAGCAGCTTCGCGTTTTTTGAGTTTTCCGACAGTTTTGGCTGAAAGGTTTCGAACACATTGAGCTGTGTGTCGAGCGTGTGCGCCGTATTCATGTCGTAATCGTAACGACCGCTCCAAAAGAACGTCTTGCCGTCGGCCACGACCTCAATATCGTCTGTGTTAATTGCATGACGCTTGAAAACATCCCACTCGGTGTCGCCAAAATCGCCGCCCACAACTCCGACGGCGTTCACCTTGCAGAAAAAACTCGCCGAAAGCGAAAAATGTGTCGCCGCTCCGCCAAGAACGCGATCACGCTTGCCAAAGGGCGTCTCAAGCGCGTCGAACGCTACCGATCCCACTACAGTTAATGACATTTAATAGATCTCCGAAAATAGAAATACGAAGGATTCTATTTTACACACGAAGGCGAGTTTTTGCGATTGACGATGGAAGTTTTGCGACCTTATTCGGGAACGAAGGGCGTTAGATTATCAGCCAGATGAGATGAAAGTTCGGCGGCGGCATGGACGGCCGCTGGCTCGTCAGAACCGACGCTTGTCATGACGCGAACGATTGCGCCGTCACTTCGACTTCGAGATATGCTGTCGAAAATGGTGTTCATCTTGTCGCGATATTCGCTCGCCTCGATGCGTCCGCGCCCTTGATACCAATAGATCATCACTTCGCGATAGATGCCGTTTTCGATAATAAAACGGTTGGCTTTGAACGAGCGGCCGGTAGATGTGGTGATCTCGATGTCCTGCGGATCTTTCATCACCCAACCGGCTCCTGGCAGGCAATTTTGCGGGCTGTGATAAGTCGCTCCACTCCGCTGCGACGCATAGTAACCGACGTAAATGTTAGCGATGCGTCCGTCGGGCATCGTGTATTCTCGCATCGTGTAATCGGTTGCGCGAAGAACATTTTCTACGGCGGAGTCAAACTTGATCTCGTCGCCTTTTTGCCGCCATTCGCCAAGGTTCGCAGACATTTCAGAAAGAGGACGACGAGCAATGTCGCTTTCGCCGCTTAGCGAGAACCAGTTGACGGTTATGCCGCCGGTAATGAGTATCGCGAGCAGCAAAAGCACTTTGGAAGTGCGGAGTGCGGAGTGCTGAGTGCGGAGTTCAAAGTAAGTATCAGGCGGTTCTGATGCGTTGGTGCCGAATATTTTTTGTAGAAGGAAATTAGCGGCAAGCAGCAACCCGAGCGCTGCGACGTAAACAAACCAACCTGATATTTCATGGATCGTGCCATCGGTAGCCTGTTTGCCGTAGTAGTAAGTGAAAACGCCGGTCGCTGTGACGCGGGCTGCATTTGTCATCACTGCAATCGGGACTGCGGCGATCATCAACACGACGGCTCGCCAAAAATCGGCGGTCGAAAATCCGGCAAAACCTTTGCCGTCGTACCGTCGCGTAAAATATGCAAGAATCAACGCCAAGGTCACAAGCGTCATAAGTGAACGAATACCGCTGCAAGCCTCGACGACCTCGAGCGAGATCGTTTGCGTCGAGCCGCGCGGCAGGATATCGATGACATTGCCGTTGCGCGCCGTCGGCACTTCGAAAAGGCGAATTCCCCATACAGCCATCTGCGACGCCCATATTTGTAACGGAAACGCGATCCGATTGAATACTATCTGCGGGATCGGTATCGAAAGCAGCAACAGTGCAAACGGCACGCACAGCAGCCGAAGTATTTTCGTTCCGTAGAGATAAATAATGATGCCGGCCAGCATCATGACAAGCGAGATGCGTGTCGTAAAAAGCTCCGCTCCAAGCGTTCCGGCAAAGAGCAGCAATATCGCCAGGATGCTGATGCAGCCGCCGAGCCAAATAGCGCCTTTTTGGGCGGCGTTTTTGAGCGTCGCCCATTCATTCCATACGATGAAGGCTATTACAAAAGGAACGAGCAGGCCGTGAGAGTAATTTTCGTCCGACCACCAGTCACGCCCAAGTTTTGCCAAAACCGTCGCGTAAAGGAACGTAAATGATGCAGCAATTACGGTTGTCGTGATCGCCGTTTGGTTTTTGTTACGCCAGATCTCGCCCATACTTCAAGAGCAGAGAAAACGTCTAATAAAGCGTATTTTCCGAGTTCTAAATAGTTTTGAGTCCCGCCTTTAGGCGGCTTGCATTGCAGCGAAGCCGCCTAAAGGCGGGACTCAAAACTTCTATCTCGTTCGGGTAATAATAAGATCAGCAAGCATGCGCAGTAGACTGGTATTATGATTTATCGGCGATAATGCTGCGCAAGCTTCATTGTGTATATTATTCACCAAGTCGAGCGTTTGCTCCATTCCCAAGTGGCTTGGATAGGTTGCTTTTTGGGCTGACACGTCTTTGCCGGCAGTTTTGCCGAGAGTTTCACTTTGTTGAGTTACATCTAGCAAGTCGTCGGTTACTTGGAACAACAGACCGAGTTTAGAAGCATAATTTTCAATTGACTCTCGCTCTTCGGCTGTCGCACCGGCAATGATCGCTCCGGCCACAGCCGTGGCGGAAATGATCGCGCCTGTTTTGCCGCGATGTATGCGCTCGATTTCGTCTATGTCGAGCTTTCGCCCTTCGCCGTCGAGGTCGAGCTGCTGTCCGGCAACCATACCGTCGGGCGTTCCAGCTGCCTCCGCGATGATTGAAATGAGCCTTATGCGTGCTTCGGACGTTAACGTTTCATCCTCCGCAATGGTTTTGAAAGCAAGCGTTTGCAAAACATCGCCTGCAAGTATTGCCGTTGCCTCGCCGAATTGTTTGTGACATGTGGCCTTTCCGCGCCGCAGATCGTCGTCATCCATTGACGGCAGATCATCGTGAATGAGCGAGTATGTGTGAATCATCTCGATCGCCGCCGATGTTGGAATCAGCTTTTCTTCCGTCGCCCCAAATGTTCGCCCGACAGCCATCAGTACTGCAGGCCTGATTCGTTTGCCACCGGCAAAAAGGCTCCAGCGAATCGCTTCGTGCAGACGACGCGGCTCGACATCGGATTGGGGAACGATTCTCTCCAACGCCGCGTCCGTTTGGCGGCGGACTTCCTCAAGAAACTGCGTAATGTCGGCCATCGCGAAAAATTATCATTTATTCGCGGCTAATTATCAAAACCGTCTTTTTGCGATATGCTGTTCTGTAGCCGTGTGTCAGTGGCCCGCACGAAAGTAAGGGCTCTACAATGTTCGAGGAGCCCTTACTCACGTGCGGGCTACTGATACTGTGGGCTACTGACGAATGCCTGTTACCCCGGACGAATTTAAAAATGCACTCTCGCAATTTGCGAGCGGCGTGTCTGTCGTTTCGACAAAGGACGCCGCCGGAAAATTGCACGGTATTACCGTTTCCGCTTTTTGCTCAGTTTCGCTCGAACCGCCAATGGTTCTGATCTGCATCGAAAAATCGACTTTCAGCCATTACGCGTTTGAAGAATCGGGCGTTTTTGTCGTCAACATCCTCCGCGAATCGCAGGCGTCCGCGTCCGAAAGATTTGCCGCTCCGTTTTCCGATAAATTTGAAGACATCGAATTTTTTTCGGGCATCGACGGGGTTCCTGTCTTGAAAGACGCCCTAGCCAGCCTCGAATGCCGCCAAACATTCGCATACCACGGCGGCGACCATTCGATCTTTGTCGGCCAGGTCGAAAACGTTATCGTCCGCGACGGCGACCCGCTGATCTATTTTCGGGGAGAATACGGAACAATTCCCGGGGGAAAAGGAAACTAGAATGAAAAAGCTGTCCAAAAATATCGGACAGCCTCTTTCTATTCAAGTTGTCTCATTCCCGCAACGTTTGACTATTTTCGCAACGCCTGATATTCTCTGAATATGCTTCATGAAGAAGACGACCTATCCGACCTCGACCTCGAAGGCTACGAATCGGTCTTATATCTCATATCTTATTATATCTCAAATATTACGAAGCGCGTTCCTCTTCGATCATCTCAACCCACAGCTTTAGCGGAACGTCTTCGCGGTCGGGGTTGCCGAGGTAAACGCGCAGTTCGTCCGTGTAGCGCCGTTTTAGAATTTCGACGTCGAACGGCACGACGCGGGCGAGGTGCTTTACGTCTTCGCGGTCGCGTGTGGTGTTGCGTTCGATCTTGGTGAGAGCGATGTCGTAAGGATCGAGAGCGAACAGCCTAAGCCTGCTGTATGTGCCGGGAAATATTTCGTTAAGTCGTTCCTCGTAATTTTCCGGTAGTGGAGCTACACCGACGGGATCAAAGTAGATCTTATATTTTTTGTGAAGTTGGCCGCCGCGTCCGGCGTATTCGAGGAGTTGTGGATCTTGCCGGATCACGCTGAGAGCATCGAAGTCTCTGGTAGTTCGCAAAGCACCGTAGATCACCGTAACTACAAAACCGCCGAGAAGATCGAAAAATGTCTCTTCGGCGACGAAATCGTCGATGTCACGAAGAAACGAATGCCATGGCTCCGGCGGCTTGTTAGTAGTCGTCGTCATAATGATCCAAATAACGCGGCGAAAGATCGGTCAGCAAACGCCAACGCTTTGCACTTTCAGGCCGATTGTCAGCGAGCCAACGGCGTTCGGCGTTGGTCATTGTTTCATTGCACAAAGTTCCTTCTCGAACAAGCATTGAGCGTTCGAGGTTGGTTTCGCGGCGCCTCAAAGCAGCGGCGGCGGCTTTGTCGTGCTTGTTTTCAGCCAGGCCGCGAGCAACGCTTACGACAAATCCGAGGCGGTTTTGAAGATCATACATCCTTGCGGTTAGAGCAACTTCGCTCCATTTCATATCAGGAAACTTAAGGATGAGCCACGGAAGCGCTTCCATGAGTCGTGCATCACGTTTGTCGGCATTTAGTGCCGCCAGCAGAACGTCCGCAGGGTTCTTTGGCTGCGACGGTTTCCAGTGAGAGAAGCCTGGATAGCCCAAAGCCGCAAGATCGGCGGTCAGTTGATCGTCCGACACATCGGCAACCTTATGCTCACTGGCTTTAGACGGCAGCTCTGTCGCCGGCATGTGAAACGAATTTACGAGCTTCTTTTTTAGCTTTTCGCTGAGCGGTCGCTGTTCCTTCTCAAGTAATGAAAGATACGGTTGCGAAAGCCCAAGCGCCCGAGCAGCATCCTGCTGAGTAAGCCTGTTCCTTCGTCTAAATTGCCTTAACTGAAGTCCTGTCATACAAATCTATACCTTAATAACGAATTATAACAATATTACAATTCTGTAATATTATTACAGATATTCTGTTTTTTGTCAATAGGTTACGCAAGAATGCTGCTTGTTGTTCCACCTGTTCCACTGTTCCGGAACGGAACAAGCGAAAGGATGAGAGATAAGGATGAAGAGTGAAGTAAATACCAGCCATTGCCGCCACTTTATCCGTCATCCTTTAAAAGAAGTGCGGCCTCAAGTTCGGGTGACTTGAGGCCGCTGATTATCAGATAGGCTTTTCTGTAGGCCTCGCGGAGTTGTAGGGCAAAAGGCGGATTTTCAAAGGGCAGGGCAGTGTACAAACGAGCTAACTTCTCCGCTTTATCGGTTCGTCCATACGGGAAACTTAAAAACAGTAAATAGTGAATCGTAAATCGTCACTACACTGTGAACGGCACTGGGCCGTTACCATCACTTTTTCAAAAAACAAAAATCCTGAATTCTGAATTCTGAATGCTAATTACTGACTACTGACAACCGTCTTTACTCCAATTCGTTTTGCTTCGCGGCCTATGACGCGAGGGTCGGTTTTCAGAGTATGAATCTCTTCCTGGAGGGCGAGGTTTTCGTCCATTAGGTTTTGTATCTGCAATGAGAGCTGGCCGTGTTGGTCGGTGGCCGCGCTCATTTCCGAGAATGCACGGAAATTGATCGAGATGATGAGCATTCCAAATATTGAGCCAAATATTACCCACGTCAACCACCACGGACGTGTTCGCTCATTTGATTTGGCGATCGAGCGACGCTTGCGAGTGGGCTGCGATCTGCGGCTCGTGGAAACGCTGCCGTGCGTGTTATCCCAATAAATATTTGTGGCCTTGTTCAAGTAGATCCTCCAGATCGTCTGCGTTTTCGCTCTCGGCGTATATCCTGACCATCGGCTCGGTGCCGGACGGCCTCATTAGCATCCAGGCGTTGTTCTCGAACAGGAACTTCACGCCGTCCATGCGGTTAATATTTTCAACTCTTCGCCCGCCGATCTCGTTCGGCTCCTGAGCGAGCTTTTCCTTCAATTTCTCGGCCACTTCGGGCGTCAATCTAACGCCGATCCGGCCCGATTCGAGCTTGCCTACGCGGGCGTAAAGCTCATTTAACTGCTCTGTCAAACTTGTCCCGCGAGCCGCGACTGCTTCGGCCGCCAAAAGACAAGCTAAGATTCCATCCTTCTCCGGGTAATGCCCCCGTATCGAAAGCCCTGCGGACTCTTCTCCGCCAAGGATGATCTCGTCTCTGTTTATCAATTCGCCGATGAATTTGAAGCCGACCGGCGTTTCATGAAGCGGCAAATTCCGCTCCTGTGCAACCCTGTCAACCAAGTGCGAGGTCGCCACGCTGCGAGCCACGCCTTGCGTCCACGATCGGCTCTCCGCCAAATAATCTGTCAATAACGCGATCAACTGGTTCGGCGTAATAAATTCGCCGTTGCTGTCAATGACTCCAAATCTATCGCCGTCTCCGTCAGTCGCAAGCCCAAGTGTGAGATTTTCGCTCGTCACTTTGGTTTTCAATTCGCCTAAATGTTGCTCGCCCGGCTCAGGCGGCTGCCCGCCGAATGTCACATCACGCCAATCGTGCAGCGTCTCGATTTCAACGCCATGATCTCTCAGGCATCTATCTAAATAGCCGCGCCCCGTGCCATATATTGCATCGTAAGCGTATCGGCCTTTTGCCCCCGCGATCACGTCGAATCGAATTTTAGTTTTCAAATCATCCAGATACGCCGGACGCGGATCAAACTCCTCAATCTTGCCACCTGATTTCTCATCGGCTGTCGATCTGTTGACGATGCCTTCTTCGATCTGCTTCGTTACCTCAGGCAACGCTGGCGCTCCGTCCGCAGTTGAAAACTTTATCCCTTGATACTCCGGCGGATTGTGCGAAGCTGTAAAATTCATTCCGCCTGCCGCATTATTGTTGCGTATCGCGTGCGATATCGTCGGCGTCGGCGTCGGACTAGTACATAACAGCACATGAAAGCCTTTCTTTGCAGCTACTTCCGCAGCCACGGAGGCAAACTTTTCGCCCATAAAGCGAGAATCATGCCCGACGACTAAGAGATTTCCATCATTCGCATTTTGAGTTGTCAAATAGCTGCAAATCGCTTCGGATACAGCCCGAACATTCTCGAATGTGAACTCGTTGGCTATAATCGCCCGCCAACCCGATGTTCCAAAACGAATTGCCATTAAACTACTTACTTGTAAGATTTACTCTTCGGAAACTGTATAGTGAGCTACTGTTTCAACTCACAATTCCCTCGAAGTGTTTGAAAGCATAACACGTACCTTAAACATTTGTAAAGTGCAAATGAGGATTTTCTTATTTTTTTATAAATCCAATGTTTTTTATGGTATAGCAGGTAAAGACTAATGTGAAAAATGACAGGCGCGCTTAAGGAACTGGCTTTGCTCAGTCCATTAAGCGCGACAAGCGCATAATGGGGAGAGTTTTCTTTGATCCAGTACCGAAAACTTTTCCGCATCCAACATAATGTATCAATATGTTACATACCTCTATTTTTGACGATAAGATGTGTCAAAAAGAAGCGAGTCAGGGAAATGTTGTCCGGGTCTTACGCAAGACATGTAAGGTATTCATTCTCTTGAAGTTGTGACGATATGTGAGTTTCTAAAATGATGGCACGCTCGTTGCTATATACTATATGGTACCTAGAGCCGACCTCTTCACAGCAAAAAAAGCGGCATCAAATTTATAAGATTAATAGTGATTAATTATGAGACCTGTAAAACATTTTGAGAAGGGATTGACATACGTAGCGAAAGGCGTTTTCAGCGCCGTTAAATCAGTCAATCAGTTCAAACCAAATCCATCGTTTATCCCGAAGTGGTCGGACAAGCCGCTCCTGAAATCGTGGCAAAAAACGAAGCCGACGCTTGGCTTTCCACGCATGACGGATAGCCTTTGCCCGAATTGCGTGATCGAAGCGCGCGAGTCGATCCTCAGCGGGGAGAAGGAAGTTTCGATGCTTGTCAATGACAAAGTTGGCGAGATCAAGGCGCAGATCATCGAGCGTGACGGGCAGGTTTGGATGATAAAGGATTGCCCGACACACGGGCATTTTGAAGACATGATGGCGATGGATAGCAAGTTCCTCCAGCACATCGAATCGCTCTTCCCCGGCCGCGACATCGAGTCGCACAATGACGAAAAGCTACACAATCACGGCACGTCGTCGGTCAAGTACGGCCGCGGAGCGGTGCTCACTGTCGATCTTACGAACCGCTGCAACATGATGTGCGACCCGTGCTTCATGGACGCTAACCAAGTCGGTTTCGTGCACGAGCTGAGCATGGAAGACGTCAGCGAGATTCTCGACAACGCGATCTCGATCAAGCCGCGTCGGCAGATGTCGGTGCAATACAGCGGCGGCGAGCCGACCTTGAGCCCGTATTTCCTTGACGCGATCAGATATGCTCGTAAGGTCGGCTACAACTCGGTTCAGGCCGCGACGAACGGTATCGAGTTCGCCAAGAGCAAAGAATTTTGTAGAGAAGCCGCCGAGGCAGGCTTGAGATTCGTTTATCTGCAGTTCGACGGAATTGGCAACGATGCTAATTCGCACCGGCAGATTGGCAATTTGTTTGACGTTAAATTAAGAGCGATCAACAACCTCCACGAAGCGGGCGTTGACATCATTCTCGTCACCACTTTGGTCAACGGCGTCAACAACGATCAGGTCGGCACGATCATCCGCTTCGCGCTTGAGAATCCGAAGAAGATCAGCTTCATCGCGTTTCAGCCGGTGAGCTTCACGGGCCGTGACGAGCTGATCACTGAACAACGCAGACTTCAGCAGCGTTACACGCTTGCTCACCTCGCTCACGACGTAAAAGGCCAGGTCGGAATCACCGAGCCCAACCGCGACTGGTTCCCTCTTTCGCTGATGGGAGCGTTTGCGGATTTCGCTGACGTAGTTCACGGGCCGGAGAACGATTGGGGACAAGTTTCCTGCGGCTGCCACCCGAACTGCGGCGTCGGCACGGCGGTGATGGTCAACAAAGAAACAAAAGAGATGGCGCCCGTGCCGCAGTTCCTGAACATCCAGGGCCTCGTCAAAGACATGCAGCACATCACGGACACGAACCGCGGCAAGTGGTTCTCGAACGCCATGATGGGTCTCGCGCTGCTCAAAAATTACAACCCGTACGGAGCGCCGAAAAGCCTCACGCTCGGCGGCATCCTCAAAAAATTCGATAAATCGTTCGGCCTGAGCGGAAAGGATTACGGCAAGGTCGGTCCCGACCGCACGGCAGAAGACATCGAAAAGCGTCGTCAGGACCCTTGGAATTTTCTCTTCATCGCCGGAATGTGGTTCCAGGATCTTTTCAACTACGACTTCCGCCGCACCGAGATGTGCATCATCCCTTACGGCACGCAGGAAGGTGAAATTTCGTTCTGTGCTTACAACACCGGCATCGGCTGGCGCAACATCATCGAGCACATGCACCAAAACGCGACCGTCGCCCAGTGGTACAAGAAAGAGGGCCGTCACGAAGTCTTTGCCCGCGGCAAGAATGTCGATATGGATGACGCTTCGCACAGCCTGATCCTCAACGAGGTCGATCTTTCGCGTCCAAACAAACCCGAAATGGAAGGCCCCAAAACCGCCGCCGAAGAAATGCAAATGATGCGCAAACTCTACAACGAAATGGTAATGGAAAAAGCCGGCATCAAAGGCGAAAGCTTAGTCCAGATCGGCGGTATCAAGAAAGCGAACCCTGAAAAAGAACTCGCAATGGCAGAATAGACTGGAACGCAAGCATCCCGCTTGCCAAAAAGCCTCGCCGAGCAATCGGCGAGGCTTTTCTATTGCAAAATTCCGAGTTGATGCTACTATTGGGCTATGCAGAGTGTGGAAACAATTTACCGCGAGAAGGTGATGCCGCTTCCGGCCGAGGAACAAAGGCGTCTCGCCGATATGATATTGGAAAACGCGAAGACCGAAGTTCAAGCGTCGAATGAAAAACCGTCGGCTCTGGAAGTAATTGAGTCGATTAGGGCGAAAATTCCGCAACGAAGCGCGGCCGAGATCGACGCCTACATACGCGCGGAGCGCGACTCATGGGACGATTAATTTTGCCTGCCGGCTCACGAGCTTATCTCGACACCGTCTCAGTCATCTACACCGTTGAAGGAAACCCTACCTACTGGTCGGTCTTGAATGACCTGTGGCTGGCCCGCCGCTCCGGTGAGATCGATCTCGTAACAAGCGAACTCACTTTGCTGGAAACATTGGTTCGTCCCCTCCGCGACAACAATTCTGAATTAAGACTCGCGTATGAGCATTTGCTCACGGGATCCGATTTCGGACTCGTTCAAATCAGCGCTTCCATTTTGCGGGTCGGTGCACAATACCGAGCAACCCAAAACCTCAAAACGCCCGACGCAATTCACGCCGCTACCGCATCGATCTCGGGCTGTAGCCATTTCGTAACCAATGATCCAGTCTTTCGCCGCCTCGAAAATATCGTGGTCATAATCTTGAGCGATCTAATTTAGAACCCCCAGTTCACTATTCACTATTCACTTTTTACTGTTCACTGTTCCCGTCCACGGCTACAGTCAGAAAGTCGCTGCGCGACCTGCAAATAAAAAGCCCGCGAAGATCGCGGGCTTAGAAGCTCCTTGCTAATTCCGCCATCAAGTTTTACATCCCTAATGTAAAAGAGATTTCCACGCCTCGTAAATCATAACCATTGCAAGGGTATCTAGTTCGCAGTATTTCCTAAGTGCAGATTCTATATTTGTGCGAGCGTCATTTGGAATATCTTCAAATTGCAGCTTGCAATAAGCAGTCATAGCCGCTCAGCCATCGTTAATCTTGTCCATTTCCATTATAGCGTGGTAATCATTCGCATTCTCGTCGGTGAACAGCATGGGAAGAAGTTTGTATGGATCGCGAACTCGACCATTCTCGTCATATTCAACCCAAACCTGATCATGAAAATTGAGGCTCCGAATACCATTCTGTGCACCGTAGATAGGTTCTGAATATCTATGTTTGAGATAATCCGAACTATTCAGGACAGCGGGCAAGACGAACTTAAGGGAGATAGAACCATTCGTGGCTGGATTATAATCAAATCGTCTTACAAGTTCGTATAAATCAACCATGTCTCGCGTCCCTTTCCAAGCAACATCCGATTTTTCTGTTGAATGTGTGATGCTCTGAATAAAAGCGCATAACTCATCACGGTCGGGAAGATCATTTTCCCGCTGAAGCTGATTGTAAATAAAGTTAAGGTACGTGTTTTCGTGGCTGTGATACCTAAAGACAGTTCCGCTATCAACTTCCAATTGAGTTTTCAGCGCTCGGATAAAATCATAATTTGGGAAAATGCCGGGTTCGGCATTGAGATATTCGCCTTGATGCTCCACGAGGCCGTTCGCGTCAACCGTGTGGTGTGAAAATTGAAATGCCACGCCCTCATACGGACGACGACCTTGCTGGAAGGTTTGGCGAGAACCGATAGCAAACGGGCAGCTTGCCGGGGATCGGCGATGGGCAACTGTAGTGCTCCGCGAACTGCTCGGCGGTGTGCTGGAAGTCGAAGAGAAGAACCGACAGTGCCGGTGAGACGGGAGACCTGAGACGAGAGACAAGAGCATTTTTCGAGGCGGTCTCTTGTCTCGTGTCTCCCATCTCCAGTCTCTTTCCTCGTGCTATCGATTCGGCGATTTGGATGGCGAGGATTGATTTGCCTGCGCCGCTTTCGCCGAAGAGGACGGCGAGTTCGCCGGTGCGCCAGAGGTGGCCGAATAATTGTTGCTTCGGTTTGTTTGCCGCGCATTTGCGCTGCCACGCGCGGGCAGGCTTTGTCGTGCGCATGCTGTCGCGGCTGAAAGTTTCGGGATTGTTTTTGCGGTAGGCGTCGAGGAGTTTTTGGTGCGGATATTCAGGCTCCCAGCCGATGGCTTTGTCGTAGCGTTCGGGCTCGGATAGGTCGTCGTATTGAGTGTCATTTTCATCTTTGTGATCGAGGGCTTTGTCTTCGTGTGTCATTTTAGCGAACAATCGTAAGTTTACGACCGTAGAATAATTGATAGCGCGATTTTCATAGCCTGTCAATTGTATAACTAATGAAACAGATGATTTGGATTTTTGACATTGGCTCAATTGCGTTTTGAACTTGCTCAAATTGGACTTCTGTGGGTATAATTAAGGATTGCGGTTTATCGCATATCGCCTATATTCGGCGAAGGAAGTGAGAACAATGAAACCAGAAATACATCCTAATTACACTGAGATTGCAGTTACCTGCGCGTGCGGGCATTCGTTTAAGACGCGTTCGACGATGAAGGACGAGCTGCATATAGAAATTTGTTCAGAGTGTCACCCGTTTTTTACCGGCAAGCAGAAGCTCGTCGATACGGCGGGACGCGTTGACCGGTTTAACAAGCGTTACGCTCGCGGCAGTAAAGCTGAGGCGACCGCATAATACCTGGGCGATTATATATAGGTGAGACTAAAGCTTAACAGATACTAGCTTTTCAAAATTCGACGCCGGCCTTGGCTGACAGGTGGATGTGCGCATCCATCGGCAGACGCAAAAAGGCCGGCGTTAATTATTTGGTGAACAACGGCTTTGGCAATCGGGCAACGAAAGCAGCTCGACAACCGTCAATTAGTAGTTATGAAAAACAACCAGCGAGCTTTGAGATTATTGCACACGGTTTTTGCGATGGAGCGTGACCTGATCGTCGGCGGTCAGGCCGTGATGGAAGGCGTGATGATGCGAACGCCGTCGGCGTATGCGATAGCCTGTCGCAGGTCGGACGGCTCGATCATTTCGACCGCCGAAACGCTGCCGAAGTGGAGCGATAAATATAAATGGCTCAACACGCCTGTTCTTCGCGGCGGAGCGACGCTCATTCAGTCGATGGCGCTTGGCGTAAAGGCTCTGAACTTTTCGGCGAAGATTTACGAAGAAGATCTGGCGGCGAAAGAGGAATTGGCGAAGGAGAAAGTGGTTGAGACAGAAGCGGTTTTGGTCGAAGGGACAACGAATGAAGATTTTCTCAAGGCTCCGGTTAAAGTAGTGTTGCCGGAAAAGTCCAAGGCGAAAGCAGCGGGACAGTCTGCAACTGCCGTAGGCTCGATAATTTTTGCGTTGCTTTTCAATATTCTGCTATTCATCGTCGCGCCCCTCATTCTCACAAATTTACTGTTCATTAGTCTCGGATGGGCCGGAGCGCCTGCTTTAGCGACTGATGCGGGCTGGCTGGAAACGGTAAAGGCCTATGTCTGGAAAATTCAGCTAGAGACTTTTGGCCTATGGGTCGGTTTCAATCTGATCGACGGCCTCATTCGAATGGCATTTTTCATACTGATGATTTTTTCGATGTCATATCTAAAAGATATTCGACGCGTATTTGAGTATCACGGCGCCGAACACAAGACCGTATTCACCTGGGAAAAAGGCCTCGACCTCACGCCGGACAACGCGACTATGCAAAAACGGCAGCATCCGCGCTGCGGCACGTCGTTTTTGATGGTTGTTATGCTGGTTGCCATCGTCTTGTTCTCGGTTATTAATTTTGAAGCGATGTGGCTGAATCTACTTGTTCGCATCGCCCTCATGCCTCTCGTCGCCGGCCTTTCTTACGAAGTAATCCGCTACGCTGCCAAAAAAGAATCGGGTGCTATCTTTAAGTTTATGACTAAGCCAGGCCTCTGGCTGCAAAACATCACGACGCAGGAACCGGACAAAGAACAGCTCGAGGTCGCAATCAGGGCGCTAGATGAATCCCTAAAACTTGAGCCGCAACCCGCATAACGATTTTAGCCACAGAGAACACAGAGGTCACAGAGAAAAATTTAAGCCATTCTACTTATCCTCTCTGGTCTCTGTGATCTCTGTGGCGAATATTTAATATGTTCGAAAAACTTGAACAGATCGAGAAAAGCTACGACGAGTTGACGGAGCAGATATCACAGCCCGAATTTATGTCGGATATGTCGGTGTATGCAAAGTTGATGAAGCAGCATCGCAGCCTCGGCGAGATCGTTGAAAAATATCGCGAAGTTCGCAAGATGCAGGACGATCTGCAGGGTGCAAAAGATTTGTTTAACTCCGCTGACGACGATGAAATGCGCGAGATGGCGACGCTTGAGATCAGTGGAATAGAAGAAAAATTGCCTGATGCAGAAGAAGAGCTAAAAGTTTTGCTCCTGCCAAAAGACGCGAACGACGAGAAGAACGTAATTCTCGAAATCCGTGCCGGAACAGGCGGCGACGAGGCGACGCTTTTTGCAGCGGAAATTTTGCGGATGTATGCCCGCTATGCCGAGCGGCAAGGTTGGAAAATGGATGTTCTCGAAATCACTGATACCGGTGTCGGCGGCATAAAAGACGCGACTGCAGTGATCGAAGGCGACAACGTTTATTCAAAGATGCGTTTTGAGTCTGGTGTTCACCGCGTCCAACGCGTTCCGCAAACCGAATCGAGCGGGCGAATTCATACGTCGGCAATTACAGTCGCCATTCTGCCTGAGGTTGAAGAAGTTGACATCCAGATAGATCAAAACGACCTTCGCATCGACACGTTTTGCTCGTCAGGGCCTGGCGGGCAGTCAGTAAATACAACTTATTCTGCCGTTCGCATCACGCATTTGCCGACGAACACGGTCGTGTCGATGCAGGACGAGAAATCGCAGATAAAGAACCGCGAAAAGGCCATGCGAGTTTTGAGAGCTCGTTTGCAAGAGATCGAGGAACAAAAGCAGCACGCCGAGCTTTCCGCCGAACGCAAATCCATGGTCGGGAGCGGCGACCGCTCGGAAAAGATTCGCACCTATAACTTTAAGGAAAACCGCGTCTCCGACCATCGCATCGGCCTCACAGTTCATCAACTCGACCTCGTTCTGGAAGGCCAGCTTGACGAATTTATCGAATCCTTGCGGACGCACTACCAGACCGAGAAGCTTAAAGCTGAGGCTGTCGGTGTCTAATCCTTCCTATGCCTCAGCCCACACGTCTATACCTCATCCGACATGGCCAGTCTGCCGGGAATGCTGAGGGGCGTTTTGGCGGGCATGGGCCAACGCCGCTTTCGGACTTGGGTTTGGAACAGGCGGAGAAGACCGCGAAGGTTCTTGCAAAAGAAGGGATCAATGTAATTTATTCGAGCGATCTGTTTCGTGCCGTGCAGACGGCTGAGCCGCTTGGAAAATTGCTTGATTTGACGGTGAATGCGAGCGAGGCCTTTCGCGAACGCCATGTGGGCGTGCTTGAAGGGTTGACTTTTGACGAATCGAAACGCGACTTTCCAAAAGACTATTACGCACTTGTAAATAGAAACGTTAACCATGTAATCACCGAGGGCGAAAGCTATCGCCAGTTACTCCGACGCATAACCGCGAAGCTCAATGAGGTTCTTCGGGCTCATCCAGACGAACGCATTGCGATCTATTCTCATACCGGCGCGATATGTTTTCTGATACTGCATCTGCTTGGTGCAATAAACCGAGACACAAAACACACGCCGTGGATCATCACTTCGAATTGCGGCATCAACCGTTTCGAGCTGCGCGGGCCGCGGAATGTTCGCGTTCTAGCTCTCAACGACACACGGCATTTGGTTCGCGTTACCGGAAACGACGCTTTTGCCGCCCGTTGAGGTTGATTTTATTGTCCGGTGCTGATATATTCATCTTTCTAGCTTTTGAATTCATAATTTTGGAGACCAGCGGCGCAATTCGGGCGCCGACCCGCCCGTAAACGCTTTATTCGTAACAACTACGAGGCGTTTTGAAACGGGCATTAAAATTGCCTTAATTTGGCTTAAGATTGCAGTATCTTGAATCCGAGCAAATCCAGGCACGACGGTGGGGTTACGTTTTTGTAATTTTTCGCATTTTTTTTGCTGCAAAATATTAGAAGTTTAGATTGATTTTTTTGGAGGATCTAATGAAAAGGGATTTACGTTTTATTTTGACTTCAATTCTCTTCGTAGCCATGTTCGCGATCGGCTCTTTCGCGCAGGAAACGACTGGAAGTTTGGAGATAACGACTAAAGACGACAAAGACGCTGTTGTGCCTGGGGTAGCTATAACCATTACGAGTACGGGCACCACGACCGGTTTTAAAAGAAACGTGACGACCAATGATGAAGGGTCGATACGTGTGCTTCAGGTGCCGCCGGGGACGTATTCGCTGACTTCGGCGCCTGTTTCAGGTTTTGCCGAAAAGACGTTAACGAACATCACGGTCGAGCTTGGACGCACCACGGCGATTTCATTCCCGATGACCATCGGCGCCAGTGCGGTCGTCGAAGTAAATCTTGATGACGTTTCGACTATCGATACAACTAAAACGACGGTCGAAAGCACGATCAATGCACGAACGGCTGAACTGCTTCCGAAAGGGTTGAATTTTAACAGTGTTTTGAGCACCCTTCCCGGAACGGGGCAGGAAACTCGCAGTGGCGGCTTTCAGGTCGATGGCGCCAGCGGCTCGGAAAACACTTTCGTTATTGACGGCCAGGAAGTCACCAATGTTCTGAGCGGAACTCTTGACGCGGGCAGTAACATCCCTTTTTCACAGGTCCAGGAAGTTAAGGTCAAAAACAGCGGTTTTGAGGCCGAGTACGGCGGTGCCACCGGCGGCGTTGTTATCGTCTCTACCCGAGGCGGCGGAAATGAATTTCACGGTGAAATGGGCTTGGGACTTAGGAGCTCGAAAATGGAGCCGATTCCTGGACAGATACTACTTATCCAAAACAGCGTAACCCAACCATCCTGGTTTTCAAACCGATACTTCCAATTTAACGAAACAAATCCGACAGCCACTATTAGCGGACCGATCCTCCGCGATCGTCTATGGTTTTTGGTGGGTTATGCTCCTCAGATTTTAACCCAGAGCCGAACGCTCAATTTTCGGGTGCCTAGCGGATTGTGCGGGGCGTTCCCGAACCAGTTTAGATGTCATCAACCGGTTGAAACATACAATTTCAAGCAGCGCAAAGAAGACACGCTGCTCCGTCTCGACTCGCAGCTGTTCAACAAAGTGAGCCTGCTCGGAAAGTTTAGCTGGAACCCGATCACTCAAACCGGACAAAATCCGTTTCCCAGCTATGCATCGGAGCTCTCTTCGTCGATATTGGATGGTGCGACGCTGAATCAAAGAGGTGGTCGCCAAAATTCGATGAGCATTTACGGCTCCGGCACCTACACTGCGACCGACAAATTGATCGTGACGGGCAGGGTTGGCCACTACTTCCTCAATCAAAAACTGGGAAGCTACGGCATCGCTCCAATTGGATCTCCTCTGGTTGTTTGCGCCTCAGGGTCATTGAGCCCGAGAGAGTATCCGACCGGTTTTGGCTGCAAGAAGGCAGCTTCGGGTTTACCTAACGAGAGCAACGGGGTGCCGTTGGTTACAAAGACAGAATTCGACGTCACGACGCGTGATCAGTATGAAGGCGACGCAACCTACTCCTTCAGCATTGGCGGCCGTCATGAATTAAAGGGCGGCTATGCTCTTAGCCAGATCGCAAACAGGGTTGACCAGGGAACGACCGACCTTATCACGCTTCGTTCCGGCATAACCCCGCCTGCTACGGTTGGAGCTTACTCGGGAAGATCGATACCCAGGACACCCAGTGCTATCGGTTCCGCCAGGCTCTCAACCTTCAAAACTCGCGGCGACGTCGCCAGTTCGAATACGGCAATCTACGTTCAGGACGGATGGCAGGTAACTAACCGGCTCAGGCTGAATCTTGGTTTCAGGACCGAGAAAGAAGATGTTCCGAGCTATGCTGCCGGATCACCCGGAATGAATTTTAGCTTTAGCGACAAGATAACGCCGAGACTCGGAGCGGCTTATGCCCTCACCGGTGATGGAAAGACCAAGGTAACTGCATTCTACGGATTGTTCTTTGACCGTTTCAAGCTGACCTTGCCCCGCGGCTCCTTTGGCGGCGACGAGTTCCACGATGTCTTTTTTGAATGGTTCCCAGGCGATACTATCAATAGTTTCACCAGGGAGTTGATCTTCGGGCCGGGCGGCGGGCCAATTCCCGGCGGTGCATGCCCGCTCAATACTGTGACCCCTGTTATCGGGCGTGTCCGCTGCGACATTGACTTCAGAGTCGCGTCAAACAGCGGCGGCCCCCTGACCGAGGTTGGCGGCATTGATCCGAATATCAAGCCGTTCACTCAGCGTGAAATTACCTTCACATTTCAGCGCGAGTTGTTTAACCTCTATACATTTTCGGCTCGCTACACACGCAAGCAAGTAACCCACGCGATCGAAGATGCAGGATTTCCTAATTCCGAAGGCAGCGAATATTACATCATCGGCAATCCGGGCGAGGGTCTTCATAAAGAGCAGTCCGACTTTTTTGGAGTGCTTTCACCGAAACCACAGCGTGATTATGATGCCCTTGAATTCAGATTTGACAGACGATTGGCCAATGATTATTACTTTAAGTCCAGTTACACGTGGAGCCGTCTCTACGGCAACTATGGCGGATTGGCCAGCTCTGACGAAGAGGGCCGCACGGACCCGAACGTAAACCGTTATTTTGACCAGCCGCACGCTGGTTTCATCGCCGCTACGGGCGGGCCCGACAACGGCAGGCTTGCCACCGACCGGCCTCATGTCTTTAAGTTTGAGGGCTCATACGACCTGGGTTGGGACAGGTTTGGACTTTGGAAGAACAACCGAACCGACTTCGGAATCGTTCAGTTCATACAAAGCGGAACTGTGATAACCTCGTTTGTCAATATAAATAATATATCGCAGATCGTTTTGAACGGGCGTGGTGATCTGGGCCGAACGCCTACATTCACGCAGACAAATATGAGTGCTACCCACAGCATCAATTTTGGCAGGGACGGAAGGTTTTCCCTCAAAATGGATGCCGACATTCTGAACCTGTTCAATCAATATATCGTGGTTAATAGGGGAGTTAATCCCAGCGGCCAGGGCGGCAATATCATAAACACCGCCAACTTTGGTTCTTTAGATGATCGATTCGGGCTCATTTCTCCTGCCGAGACAGCCGCTTGTAACGGCAGTCAACAGTGCGAATTAATCACTTCGTATCGAAACTTCCAGCTTCGGGGCTCGCCTGCTTTAGTCGCTTTAGCGAGTGACCCCACCAGCGCAACGCGTAATGTGTATTACAATATTGATGCAGCTTATCAAGGTAAGCGACAGATACGTTACGGTGTCCGTTTCATTTTCTAATTGCTGAATAAAGAAGCATAAGAATAAAGCCACCTGAGAAACTCGGGTGGCTTTTTTTGATCCGATTTGTGTAAAGATCGGTGCGAGGTTTACTTCGCCGCGGCTTTGGCTTCAAAGTCGGCGATCAGCTTATTTACTTTTTCAGCATCCTTGGAATCAGGCTGGGTTTTTAGAAAGAGCCTTAGCTCCCTTGCGGCGTCGGCGTATCTGTTCAAAATATTCCCATAGAGCGTGGCAAGTTCCCAATTGATCCTCGGATTTGTATCTTTTGCCAATTCCTTTGCTTTGAGCAAATGCTTTTCTGCCTCATCATAGCGCTTGGAACTCTTCATCAAAACCCCGAGAAGGAACACCGCATCCGAAGAGCCGCCATTCAATTCGATCGCTTTTTGTATCGCCGTTACAGCTTCCGGGAACGCACCCAGTGAATACCGCGAGTAGGCGAGGCCATACCAACTCTTGAATGCGCGCGGATTAACATCAACTGCGTTTTTAAAAAGTATGGCGGCGGCCTGAAAGGTTTCGGGGCGTGCAAGTTTGACATACTCCGTGCCAAGGCGTTCAAGCGCGGCGTAGTATTTTGGAAACTTCTCCACCGCTGCTTTTAGTTCGTTCAAAGCCTCGGCGTTACGCTTGTTGTCGAGATCGTCGATGGCCTTTTCATACAGCTTTTTGGCATCAGGCGGAACGTCCTGAACAAAGACCGCCGCGTTTGCAGCCGTTATCCCCTTTCGCAGCTTCAAATGAACATCAACCAGCTCATTAGCATACCCTCTCGTTCGCACTCTGCCACTACTGTCTTCATAAGTGAAATTCTGAAACTCGGTCGTTGCCTCGCCATCCTCATAGACCGAGCTCGACGCGTTGGCTCGTATTGTAAAACGACCCGCCTCCATTCCGGAGAAAGAATAGCGGCCCGATGCATTTGTTTTTGTCCGCGACACGGTCCGATAGTATTCGTCCACAAGTTCCACGTAAAGCTCGCCCATCGGCTGGCGGTTCACGCCAAAGACAAAGCCGCTTATTCGGTTCTGAGCATTAACGCCAAAGCTTTTCGGCGATACGAACGGGACACAAACTAAAAATCCGAGAACGATGATAATCGAAAAAAATGAAGTTCTTGCACTTACTTTCATAATGGTTTTATCCTACACCTAAGTTTGCGCATTGTGGAAATTAATTTTCCTGTGAATGTGCTTAACGGCTAGTGCTCCATGCCCTACCGCGGCGCTAATTGTCGGCGCAGTGCGGTTTACAACGTCGCCGGCCGCGAATATGCCGCTAAGGCTCGTCGCGCAGTTGCTGTCGATGATTACGTAACCCGGTTCATCAAGCTCGATCTGCCCGCGAAAAAGTTCTGTGTTTGGTTCCACCCCAATGCGGATCAAAACAGCATCGACTTCAACCCTGGTAATCTCTCCTGATATTAGATGCTTTAACTCGACCGACTCGACCGCTTCTGTTCCGATAATATTTGTGATCTGCGTGTCGAGGCAAAATTCAATCTTCTGTGCGTCTCGCGCCTTTTGGACAAATTCCGTTCGGGATCTAAATTCCCTGCCTCGGTGAACGACAAGAATTTTGTGAGCGGTTTCACTTAAAATAAGCGCATTTTCAAGCGCCGCGTCGCCTCCGCCGATTATTAGGACGGTTTTTCCACTAACTTCATTTTTTGCCGTAAGGCCGGATTCTAAGATGCCTCGTCCGCGAAGTTCTTCCTCGCCCGGGACAATTAACTTCCTTCGCCGCACGCCGGTTGCGATTATGATCGCACGGCTTGAGTATTTCGTACCATCCGCGAGCGTCACGC
>JBJXHF010000067.1:0-48494 GCA_046160805.1 Pyrinomonadaceae bacterium | reverse complement strand
TCTTAGCGTTATGCTTCGACATCACCTTTGTAATTGCCGCCGTCAATGTCGTCTTGCCGTGATCCACGTGACCAATAGTCCCAATGTTCACGTGCGGCTTGCTGCGATCAAATTTTTCCTTGCTCATCTTCTTTTTATAGTCCTCTCAAAAATCAATAAAAACTGGAGCCCAAATCGGGATTTGAACCCGAGACCTCATCCTTACCAAGGATGCGCTCTACCCCTGAGCTACTTGGGCCTCTCTCGAAATTCACCCTCGCAAATAAGCTTTGGAGCGGGAGACGAGACTCGAACTCGCGACATTCAGCTTGGAAGGCTGACGCTCTACCAACTGAGCTACTCCCGCACAATCTAGTTGTCAGAAGTCGGTTGCCGGTTGTCAGCAAATCTCTTTCTGACAACTGGCATCTGACAACCGGCAACTGTTCCTGGTGCATGGGGTAGGATTTGAACCTACGTAGGAAATTAATCCGACGGGTTTACAGCCCGTTGCCTTTGACCGCTCGACCACCCATGCGTGATCTATTTAGATGCCATAACCGACTATTTCCAGTCAAATAGCAAATTTCCTATGATAACTAAACAAAATATAAGTTGCAAGTCGCAATCGGCGGGTTTTTTGGTGGTATGGGAGGCGAACGCGTTGGCGATTCTACGGGGCATCAACGGTATCCTGTACGATGTTTACCCCCTCATCAGTAACAACAATCCTGTAGGCAAGCGGTTGGAGCACGTTGCTCACATCAAAAATAGCCTTATTCTCAAAGATTCGACCGTCGTTAAGCCTGGCCGCAATCCATACTCCCGAATAATCCCCTCTAGGTGGCGACGCGGCCAACCGAATTTCAGAACCCGGTGGCAGGTCGAAACCGAGAAACTTATCGTTGTTCGACGTTATTCGTAATTGCCGGATTACTTTATCCGTCTTGTTAACGAGGACAAGCCTCTCTGGGAGTTTTAATTCAGAAAAGTTCTCTTCCCGATAAAACTGTAAAACGTTATCCCCGATCCAGCGATGATCTGGCCATCCCAATTCAAACGACAAATCCATCGCATCGCCTGTATGCAATGTCTGATATGGCCAAAATGGTTGTTCATTTTTAAGGACAACGGCCCCAACTTCAACTGTGAAAAGGGCAGGTCGCTCTTTTTGCCCATATAGATTCACCGAATAGGTATTGTCGGGAGACTTAGTTGTAAAAAAAGGCGGTTTCAATGCATCGTAAAGGTAAAACAGCAGGATTATGACGAGTGTTGATCCGGCAAACACGCCAAGGACCTGACCCCAAGACGATGATTTATGAAATGCAGACATGTTAAATGCTTGTAAAGGAAATAACTACTCGTCTTTCGCACGCGGGTGAAAGCGTTCGTAGTTTTTCTTTAGCTGTGTGCTGGTGATATGGGTATATATCTGCGTCGTCGAAATATCGGCGTGCCCAAGCATTTGTTGAACGGAGCGTATATCGGCGTTATTCTGAACAAGGTGCGTTGCAAACGAATGCCGCAAAGTGTGCGGTGAAACGCCTTTTAAGCCACATTTTTTGGTGTATTCGACGATAAATGAATGAATCAGCTGTCGCGTAAGCGGTTTTCCATTTTCGCCGACAAACATATTCTCGATCTCAATATTTTCTTTCTTTCGGCGAACGGCAAGATAACTTTTCAACCATTCAACGGCGCTCGATCCGACCGGAACACGCCGTGTTTTATTGCCTTTTCCGGTCGTTGTAACGATGCCGGCATCAATGTCAACTTCGTTCATTCTAAGGTTTACGGCCTCGGAAACCCGTAAACCTGAGGCATACATTAGCTCCAAAATAGCACGGTCGCGAAGGCCGGTTTCCGATGAGGTATCAGGAGAAGCAAGCAGCAATTCAAGTTCATGCCTCATTAAGAATCGCGGCAGGTAAACGCCCTTTTGCGGTGCCACGATATCCTCTGCCGGGCTGTTTAATATATGTCCGTCAAACATCAGAAACTTATAAAACCCGCGAACGGCACTAATTATTCGGCGTTTTGAGTTCTCGGAAAGGTTTTCGACTCCGAGATCGATGAGCCACTCTCTCAGGTCCTGTGTGGTCAGAGCGAGCAGGTCGAGTTTGTTCTTATCAATCCAGGCTCGCAGCCGACCGAGGTCGGTTTGGTAGCTTTCAATGCTATTGAACGCCAAGCCCTTTTCGGCACGGCAGTATATTAGATATTCACGGATAAAGTCGCGGCTCACATGAAAAGTTTAGCGCATCCGGCGCATTGTTTTGTGTTAAAATCGTATGCATGAGCGATTATGTTGAAAAAGAGGACGCCACTTATCGAATCAAAGGCTGCCGCGTGTCTCTGGATTCGATAATTTTTGCCTTCCAGCGAGGAGCTTCGCCTGAAAGCATCCAACGCTCGTTTTCCACGCTTTCGCTTGAAGAAGTCTATGGTGCAGTCGCTTTTTATCTTGCGCATCAGCAGGAGGTTGACGAGTATCTCGAAACGAGTTGCACAATTTTCTCCGAAATGGAAATGCATTCTCGCTCAAAATACTCTGATTGGTACAATCGACTTCAAGTTAAAAGAAAGGAATCATCTTTCGTTTAATATCGAATGAAAGTCCGCTATCAAGCCGATGCCGATCTTAATGAAGATATTGTCAACGGCGTCCGTCGGCGTGTGCCCGAGATCGATTTCAAAACGGCAACAGAATCTTCGCTATCAGGGATTGACGATATGGAAGTGTTGTCAATAGCCGCAGCGGAACAGAGAATAATCATTACACACGACCGAAAGACCATGCCGCAGCATTTTGCCGAGTTCATCATCGACAATGCCTGTCCCGGCGTTTTTGTCGTTTCACAACTTGCACCGGTTAATCAGGTTATCAATGACCTGATTTTGATTTGGCATGCCACCGAATCCGAAGAATACGTCAATTCTATTCGCACATTGCCGTTATAGCTTAGTTTTGATTGTGATCAATAAGTAAATGTTCTCTAACCCAAGGTAGACATCCGTCGAATTGATGAATAACAGGTTCGTTTTCATCAAGCGCTTTCCAAGCTAACATACGCGACCAATTCGAAGAACGAAGATCGCCACGAGCGTCGCCTAATTCTCGAAATTTCCTATGAAGGCTTGCTTTTGCATAGCATTGTCCTTCAGCCTTTAAATAGGACATAGCTGCAACAAAATCCGGGATCGCATCTGCACTCAAGCCAGTCGAATTATATTCAATGTCAAATTCACGGCCTTGCTGCATCAACGCGATGTTTGTGCGGACAATGAATGCATCTGGATTCAATACGTGTGTCGCGGCGAGTATGAAAAATGCCGACCAGAGAGCTCCCCAGGCAAAGTGTCGGCGAGCGCCGCGCAGGACGGTGAGGCCGAACCACACAAAAACTATTAGCAGCCAAGTCATAAAGATCATTGGGTAAAGGCGAACGGTGGTGAGACCGTAGCCGAGATTGCCGGTGAGCAGGAAAAGCCGCTGAGCGGCCGAAGCCATGATTACAAATAACAGCGCAATTTGAATTGCGGCGAGAACGCGAAATAGCTTTTCGGTGAAAGGATTTTCCTTACGAATCAGCCAATGTCCGACCAGCAGCATTGGCAGCGTAAGAGCAGATACAGCGACAAGCTCGCCGAAGCCACGGCTGGCGTATTCGGCCAGTTTGAAATCCGGCGTGTTTTGGACAAGCTCCATTCCGCCGAACAAGTAAGGCACCTGGGCGATGACAAAACTGAGAAATAGCAGATTAACCAAGCCCAGAATAACGCCGACCTCGACCGCGCCGAGCGTGAAGGTCGACGGCATGATTGTGTTGTCGATGTTCGCCCAGTCCCATGTTTTCTTCTTGCTTTCCTTGGCCTCGGGCACACTCTCTGCCGGTTGTATTTCCGCCTCTTGCTCTTTAACATCAGGCGGATCGGAGATGTTGATATGTTCGAGGATCGAAAGGCTATTTGCCAGGTTTGGCGAATTTTCGCCTTCCTCAGCGTGCATCCCGTCCACACGGCTTGCGTTCGGTTTGGCTTGGGCAGTTTCAGGTTCTGGAGTGATTTCAACTGGTACAGATGTATTGATGATCACTCCGCGAAGATATCCGGCGGACAACCAGCTAAAAAGCGAGAACAAAAGAATGTGGGAAACGACTGTTTCGGGAGGAATGTTAATAACACGCTCGACCCAACCCTGATAGACCGCATCGGCGGCAACGAAAAGGCCGCCGAATATAAGCAAGATCGGCGTTACAATAATGACGCCGCGAAGTGCTGAAAACAAGTGCTTTGCCCAACCGACGCGCGCCTGGCTTTTCCATTCGATGTCGGTTCCGATAAGCACGAACGGTGCAAAGAAGGCATTAAGGCTCGACCAGAGAAAGGCAACGCCGTAATGAAAAACGTCAGCGACCTGTGCGGCAACTTTCATCCTTGGCAGGAACAACACGGAAAGAATAGCGACGATCGCAAACGTGTCGGCAACTCTCAGCTCAGGAGAATCGCGCCAGACAAACATCGACGCGAAGAAGATCAATGCTCCAAATAATGCCGACGTCTGCCACGTCAGATATTCCGGCGCGCGACGACGCAGCAACATTATCATCCCCGCCGCAAAAGCCAAGTTAAAGAGCAACACATTTAACCCCCACGGCGTCGCACGCAGCAAAACGTCGCCGAGAACGCCAAGGATCGCGGCGACCTGCAATATCTCTAAACCAGTTTTTGTTCGTTCGTTCATTGTTTGTACGCCTACCTATTCATAACCTCTAGCAAGTGCGCGACAATATTTTTTTTCATAACTGCATTAACAAGCATTGGAATTACTAATGCAGATAGTGCTGTTATCCCGACAATTCTGACCAACAGTCTGCTTTCGAAATGCGGCTCCGCCGCCAAAAACGCGAGCCTCGCATTGCGCCAGAAAACGGCGAATGTAAAAAAGGGAGTAAATCCTAAAATGCCAATTAAGAAAATAAGACCGAAGAAACTGAAAGGAAGTAAAAACAGGCCAACAACGAGAGATACCGCCGCTCCCGATGCGAGAATACCGGAAACCATTACTGCCAAGCCTTTCAGATGTTCGCCCCAGATCAACCACGCAAGCATTGCCATAATTGACATAAAGCTCAGCAAATAAGCAAAAGGCCTATAGTCCGACAGCAAAGCGTCGTCGAGGTCAGCGGAACCCAAGCCGTTCTTGAAAACTATCGGATCGGCAAAAAAGCAGATCACCGGCAATGTCACGCCAAAGATCCAATCGAACTTCTTAGATTTTTTGCTCTCTGTCTTTTGAAGATGCCTTTCCCAAAAGACCGGTGTGTCAGCGAGTGGTCCGGTGACCTCAACCGCGTTAGCTTCGTTTGAAAACTCTCGATAATCTGCGGGCGCTTCGGCGCCGTCATAAATATACAGTGCTGTTTTTACTTCCTGTGATGATGTGTCGCAAGTCATATGCTATTTGACGCCTGCCGTTTCGTTTTGTTCCCGAAGTTCGACGCCACGGTTCCTTGCGATTCGCTGCCCCACTTTCTCAAAGAGAAAACAGGCAAGAATGAAAAATGGCCATAATAACAGCCATAGAAATACGAACCCGGCAATAGGTAAACCGATGGAATCAGCATTCGTCGGAAAAGCTCCTTCATTCAGCAACTTAAACATAAATGCGGCGAAAAGAATCGGAGAAAATGTATATGCTACGGTCGCGAGCATAACTAAAGTCAGTCTCATTTCCGGAGTATTTAGTTTGTGCTCTGGCATCTCTTCAAACATTTTTCATCGCCTTGATCAAGGCCTCCATATGATTCAAATACCTCTCTAGAGCCTTGCGACCTTCTTTGGTGATCGCGTATTCGGTCAAAGGCATGCGGCCTTTGAACGACTTTTCGCAGGTTACATATCCGGCCTCTTCGAGTTTGCGGGCGTGGACGCTGATGTTGCCGTCCGAGGTCGCGAGCAGATCGCGCAGCTCGGTGAAGCTCAGCTTGCTGTTTGCGGCGAGCGCGCTGATTATGCCGAGGCGCATTCGCTCGTGGATGACCTTGTCTAGCTCGCCGGAAACCTTTTCGGCGGCCCGCTCGATCCGCAAGCCTTGCGGTTTTCCATTACTTTTGACTGCTAAATTTTTACTCATAAGTCGAATAGGTCGCATAGGACCCATATGTCCTATCCGCCGTATCTCCGAGCGATAATCGCTCCGAAAACGATGTGCAGCACGCCGAAGCTGAGCGCCATCATCAAGTTGCCGTAGTTTGTGGGTAAGACAAACGCAACGGCACCCAAAGCCATAAAGCACCAGCCCATGACGGGAATCACACGCACCGAAAACGCTCCGCCGCATGCGACCGCTGCGCCGTAAGCCAGCATGCAGACCGGAGCCATCTGATAATAGTGGCCATACTTCCAAAGCCCGAGCACAACGATAACGCCTGCGATCAAGGGCGGAGCAAAGCTGAGCGCGAACATTCTCGCCGGAGCCGAGACCAGCGACTGGCCCGCGATCTTCGATTTTTGCCACATCGCGAGCAGGCCGATAGCAAAAGCAAGACACGCTTCGACAAACCAGGTTATTAATGTTTCGCTGATATATTCCTGTGTGCTTGCAATATATGCGGCAACTACAGCGGTCACGCCCATCAGAATGCCGCCGTAGCCGGGAACTGCGGTAAAGCTGGTCGAGCGCTCCATCGTCTCGCGGATGAATTTGAGATTATCTATCGCGCGGTCGCCGAGATTAACGGGCTCGTCCATTCGCTGTTCGTCATCGCGCAGAGCGTTTGTTTTTGCCATACTAGTGCCAGACTATGTCAAGTTATATAATTTGTCAAGAACTTTATATGATAAAGTTTATTAATCGACTGGAAGGTCTTAAGCTGCGAAGCAGCGGAATAACTTTAGCCCCAGGTGCAGCAAAGCGAAACCTGGGGAAAGGTTCAGAAAAAAATCCGAGCCTGTGAAACAGGCGACAGAACTGCGAACCTTCTGTCGCCTGTTTCACAGGCTGTGGTTATCGTTGGCCGGTGACTACACGTTACGCCTTCGGCTTCACGTGTAGCTATCACTATTTCGCCCGCAAAGCGGGCTTCAACAGCTTGACTTGTTTTTATCTTTTTCCTTTCGGAGGTGCGTTGACTTTGTCGCCGAGATTCTCGACCGGCGGTGCGGTTGAGTTGGCAATCGAATACGTCAACCGCTTGCCCTGCATTAGGAAATTCTTTCCGTTCCATCTGTAGAATGAGCGGGTCCAATATGTTGGGCAGCAGAGTTGTTCTTCGTCGTCGGTGATCTTGCCGGTTTCGGTTTGGCCGAGGAGGAAGCGGTCCTGGCCATAAAGCTCGACGACGAGCAATCCGTTTTCGACGCGAATGTCTTTTAACCCGCCGTCCGCTCTGTCGCCCGTACGGAACGGCCAAATGAGTTCAGGCTTGCCATCCTTCCACGTAAAAACATGGACAATCTGTGGGATTGCCGAGCCGCCAGTTTCAATCTTTAGGATGACAAAAGCTTCGTCCTCGCCGTCGCCGGTCGCGTCCATAAATTTTGTCGTAACATACGACATTCCGATGCGCCGCTCGGATTTCACCTCGGCTTTTTCTTCGTCGGTCATCTCTTCTGTAATGACTTTGCCTTGCACCGGTGCGACGCGGCCATTTGTCAAAGTGATCTCAGCCGTCCCGTCAGGATTTTGCCACCCACGCGGAAGCTGATAGGTGTAATTCTTGAAATCAAAATTGCCGATAGGTGAGACTGATGTCTTATATCGGGCGTCTAGGAGTTCGGCCTGGAGGTTTGGCATGGCAGGAATCGGTGACGACGTTGGCAGCGGTGCTTCGGAGATTTGAGTTGGCGGATGAATTTCAGCAGAGATATTTGAGTTTTCTGGAGCCTTGGCACAAGCGGAAAACAACATTACGATCACTAAAAAAAGCCAGTTCACGCAAAATCTACTCCTTACGATTTGTTTGTTCTCTCCAATCGTAATCAAATAATTCCGGTTCTCCCTTTAGAACAAACTTTTTCCCATTCCAGTGAAAATGAAATCTCGTATAAGTTGTGGGACAGCATAATCCATTAAACTTACCTTCAGCGATGTCATAATCCCACTTGCCGTTGTCATATTTGTTGTCTCCGAAGAGCTCGACAATGAGATCTCCATTCTCAGCATAGACTCTTTTACGGCCTCCCTCAGCTCGATCACCGCTCTCAAAACTCCAGAGCAATTTCGGCTTGCTTTTTATAACTGTATAAACAAAGACTATATCTGCAGAGGTGTTGCCGCCATCGTACGGATCAATTGCAACCAATGCTTCTTCCATGCCATCGTTAGTGACATCGCCGTACTCAATTTCTCCCAGCGTTGCGCCTGTTTGTGTATTCTTACCACCAACTAATTTAGTTGGCCCTAAGCCGCCAAATTCTTCCCCGTTAGTCTCTGGAAAGGTGAAATTCTCGAAATCAATCGTTCTGATCGGAGAGTTCACCTTAGTTTCGGGTGTGGAAACAACTGTCGGTGAAAGCTCAAAAACTGACGATGTATTGGCATCGGGTGAAAGCTGATGGGAATCGGCATTAGTCATGCAGGAGAGTGTCGCCAAAACAATTGCAAAGACCCCAATTATTATGAAGTTTCTGTTTATCTTCATAAAGATTTTCCCGTCGGTTTCTGACGGGTCGCATTGCAAGCAGGATGCTTGCGCTCCAGTCTAAGCACGCGTCAGGCTGCGATATTTTATCCGATGCGGCTGGTCGGCGTCGTGGCCTAGCCTTCGCTTGCGGTCTTCTTCGTATTCGCTGTAATTGCCGTCAAAATATTCGACGTGGCTGTCGCCTTCGAAGGCGAGAATATGCGTTGCGATGCGGTCGAGGAACCAGCGGTCGTGGCTGATGACGACGGCGCAGCCGGCGAAGTTTTCGAGAGCTTCTTCGAGCGCGCGCATCGTGTTCACGTCGATGTCATTGGTCGGTTCATCGAGCAGCAGGACATTGGCGCCGGTTTTGAGCATCTTGGCGAGGTGGACGCGGTTGCGTTCGCCGCCGGAAAGCTGGCCGACAAATTTTTGCTGGTCGGCGCCTGAAAAGTTAAATTTCGAAACGTATGTTCGCGCGTTCATCGTCCGCGTTCCCAACGTCACGTTGTCGAGCCCGTCCGATATTTCATCGAACACATTCTTCTCGGCATTGAGCGAATCGCGCGATTGATCGACGTAGCCGAGCTTGACCGTGTCGCCGACCTTGAATGTGCCTGAGTCGGCGGTTTCCTGACCCGTTATCAGGCGAAACAGCGTCGTCTTGCCCGCACCGTTCGGGCCGATGACGCCGACGATGCCGCCTTTTGGCAGCGAGAATTCGAGATTCTCGAAAAGGATCGTGTCACTGTAGCCCTTCGAAACGCCGTGAGCCTCGATGACGATGTCGCCCAAACGCGGGCCGGGCGGGATATAGAGTTCCAGGGTTTCGCTGCGTTTTTCAGACTCTGTCGCGACCATCGCTTCGTAGTCGTTTATGCGGGCTTTCGATTTGGCGTGACGGCCCTTTGGCGACATTCGAATCCATTCGAGTTCGCGTTCAAGCGTCTTTTGCAGTTTGTCTTCGCCGCGCTTTTCCTGCGCGAGCCGCTCGCTTTTTTGCTCGAGCCACGACGAGTAATTCCCCTTGAACGGAATGCCCTCGCCGCGATCTAATTCGAGTATCCAGCCTGCGATATTATCAAGAAAATACCGGTCGTGCGTGACGGCTATAATCGTTCCCTCATATTTTTGCAGATGCTGTTCGAGCCACGCTACCGTCTCGGCATCGAGATGATTTGTCGGCTCGTCAAGCAGTAAAATGTCCGGCTTTTGAAGCAGCAATCGGCACAGCGCGACGCGTCGTTTCTCTCCGCCGCTTAACGTTTGTATCTGCGTATCCGGCGGCGGACACCGCAAAGCATCCATCGCCATCTCAAGCCGCGAGTCAAGATCCCAGGCATCAGCGTGATCCAGCTTCTCCTGCACCGCCCCCTGACGCTCGATGAGCGCGTTCATCGCGTCATCATCCATCGGCTCGGCGAACTTGGCGTTTATCTCTTCGTACTCTTTCAAAAGATCGACGGTTGATTGAACAGCTTCCTCGACGATCTGCTTGACCGTTTTCGTCTCGTCCAGCTTCGGTTCCTGTTCTAGATAGCCAACGGAATAACCCTGCGAGAAAACAACCTCGCCGTTGAATTCCTTGTCCGTTCCGGCAATTATCCGCAGCAGCGAAGATTTGCCCGAGCCGTTCAGCCCAAGCACGCCTATCTTCGCGCCGTAAAAGAACGAAAGATAAATATCCTTCAGGACAGGCTTCTTGTCGTAAAATTTTGAAACTTTGACCATCGAAAAGATGATCTTGTTTGGTTCGTTATTGCTCATTGGATTCAAAATAGACAATCTACCGCCTGAAGCTGTTAAAACGCAAACCGAGCCTGACGGATCGGGGAGCGGCGACCGTACGGACCGGCGTGCGGCCTATGTCGTATCGAGAACCGAAGACATTCTCGACGGCGGCAAAGGCTTCGACAAAATACGGAAACTGATATGACACGCGAGCATCTGCCGTGAAATAACCACCGAGCAGCAGAGTGTTGCGATCGTCCTCAAACTGTGATGATGAAGCTCGAAGTTGAGTCGATACCTTCCAGCGCGTTCGAAATTCATAGAGTACCTGAGCGGTGAAATTATGCCTTGCGACCTGCGGCAGTGTCCTGCCGTCGAGATCGGGGCTTGCGGGAAAGTCGCTGATCTTCGCGTCAACGAAAAGGTAACCCGCGTTTAGTTTGATGGTTGTCGTAGGCCAAAATTGCGTATCGAACTCAAAACCTTGACTACGAGTTTCGCCTATATTTTGCCGCTGTCGCGTGATAACTGTCGGGGTTGTCGCGATTGTCACACTCACTATGGGATCGACTACACGAGCCCTGTAAACGCCAGCTCGCGTGATGAATGTGGGGTCACGAAACGTAACACTTCCGCCGGCTTCAAAAGTGTTGGCACGCTCGGGCGTGAGAAACGCATTTGCTTCGGTCACGATATTGCCGACACGAAATCCGCGGTAGAGTTCATTCAAAGACGGAGCCCGAAACGAACGCGCGAATGAGGCGTAAACCGACAAGTTTTCGTTTACATCGTAGATCGCGGCAATGCGCGGGCTGAACGAAGGATCATTTCGGTCGGGAAATCGTGTCTCGGCAATCGTTCCGGTCGCGAGAGTTCGCGTCGTCGTGATGCCGTCCGAGTTTCGTCGCTCATCAACGCGTACCGAGAGGTTTAGAGTGACACGCGGTACCACGTCCCACTTGTCCTGAACGAAGAGCGAGAGATCGCGAGCCTCGCCCCCGGAGCGGCTCACACTGGTCGAGAGTCCGTTAAAAAATCCGACCTCGTCACTAAAGCCCCGCGTCTGCAAGATATCTGCCGACGCCGCGACAGAGTGTCGCGCGAATTTCTTTTGCCACAGAGCGCTCGCACCGAGTGCGCTAGACGGGACGCGCTGCAGCCGCGTCAGCGTTTCGCTGTCTCTATCTGCGGACACGGCGGAGAAAGTCTGATCGTAAACCTGACGCTCGGCGAAGGCACGAGCCGTGAATTCTCCGTAGCGTTGCGATGCGAGATCCGCGCCAAACGCAAGCTGACGAAAATAGGTGCGATTGTTTGTCAAACTCGTGCCGTTATCGCGGCGCTCGCCGAACAGGTTGCCGCGAATGAAAGCACGATTATTTTCGTTGAATCGGCGGCCAAGTTTCAGGATCAAGTTTGAATGCCGCGACGACGCCCTCGTATCGACTCTACCGCGAGAGGCCTGCTCGACAGGGATATAGCCTGCCGTTTTGAAGATGTCCCCGATCAGATCGGCTTCCCATTTGCCGCGCGAAGCGAGCAGTGCCCCGCTGAAGTCAGCAGTGTTTTGACTCGCGACGGATGTCTCGGCTTTGAGAATCACCTTTTCGTCGGTGAGGCTGAATGGAACGATATTCACCGCACCGCTCAGTCCGCCGCTTCCGTAAAACGAACTAGCGCCGCCGCGAAACACCTCGATCTGCTCGACCGCGATCAGAGGCACGCGCGACCAGTATGTCCAGCCGCCGAACGCGTCATTTATTGATAGTCCATCAAACAAAACAGTTGTCCGCGAAGCTCCGCTGCCTGCAAGTCCGCGCAGATTAGCACCTTGCGCTGTCGGATTTGTCGTGCGGCTCGAACTTCGGCGGAAAAGCTGAAAGCCCGGGATTTGGCGAACAGTATCATCCACCGTTCGCGCAGCGGTTACTGCCAGGCTTTCGATCGTGATAACGGCGATACTTGCGGCCGTGTTATCTTGTTGCGTCTCGGTGCGAGTGACCGAGACATTGACGTTGCCGGTGACAGGAGAAGGCTGCAGAACTATTGTGAGCGGCGCGGCTCGTTCGCGATCGATTTGTATCATTACTCGCTCGAAACCTGATGCTGAAACGGATAGACGTCCTGTCGAAGACGCAAATGAAAAAGACCCGTCTTTCCCGCTCACCGTTCGGTCAGCCACGCTGCCGTTTTCGAGGATCACTTCGGCTTCGGCGACCGCATCGCCGCGCGTGTCGACGACAACACCGCTCAATGCCTGTGCCGCCGCACTCGCAGCGAAAAGCAAAGGTAACGCGATCCAGCGTAAGCTGCTAAGAAACACAAAATTCACTATCACTTATCATTAATTAATAGATGTTGGGGATGAGAGCACCGTTGTCGAGCCGCCGCTATTCTTTTCTCGCGCAAAATCGGGTTTGCGTTTATACCTAACGAATCGTTTCACCTTTTGCTATGACGTGGCCGTGCACCGCTCATTTCTTGTTCTTGATCAACCAATTTTTCCACCAATTTTGCAATTCCTTGCGATTCTTAGGTTCTGAAACATAGTTGAAGTAGGCATAGACGCCATTTGTTTCCTCGCGATATTTAGGAGGAAGCATTTCTTTCAACAAACTTCCCTCAAGCTTGTCATCGTCACCGCTAACTGAACTGACCAACACGAAAACTGCGGTATCGCCAACGGCATAATGTGACCACACCGGAGCCTCACGCGGATCATTCATTTTCTTTGTGTCCGTTATTTTGTCGACGAGGCAGGCATAGGCGTCGGCACGCTTCGCTAATGAGTGCTTCATAAATCGGATCAGTGTCGGCCGGGTCTCGATACGGCAACTTCTTGATATTGGCTAATTGGTTGCAAAGGTCTTTGGCGTTCGGAAGTTTTCTTACCTCCTCAACGCAATCTACAACGAATTTATACCTGTAGCCGTTTGCGTATCGCCGTCCGGTTTCGAGTTTGCCGATAAAGACAACCGACACGTCCCCAATGAAATCCTTTCCAAGTTTATTGAGTTTGCTATAAGACCCTTTACATGGGTCGCCAAAGTCAACCCATGCCGCATTCTTGCGCTGCGGGTCAGCAGGAGAATGTAACCCACTGGCCTCAAAGAATATGAACCAGTAACCGACAACCCTTACTCGTTTGCCAACGTACTCGTCTTGTTTAGCGATCAACTCAGCGTAAGAGAGAGTTGGAATAGACGAAGCATTAGGTTGCGAATAGCTAACATTCACGAGCAGAAAACATGTGATAAAAAGAAAAATCATGAATCGAAATACGTTAGCCTCCCACAATCACGCTTTTTAGTTTTGTCTTTTCAATCCAATCACGCCGCACGTTAAATCCGATTCCAGGCCCTTCCGTTGCGGTAATCGTTCCGTTTGCTGAAACCTCGACCGCTGGCTCAATAATATCTTCACACCAATATCTTTTTGACGCCGACACATCACCGGGCAATGCGAAGCCGGCGAGCGTTGACATCGCTATATTGTGGGCGCGGCCGATGCCGCTCTCAAGCATTCCGCCGCACCAGACCGGAATATTTGCATTTCGACATATTTCTTCAATCTGTTTTGCCTGACTGAAACCTCCGACGCGGCCGAGCTTTACATTTATGATGCGGCATGCTCCTAGCTCGATAGCTTTGCGCGCATCGTCGGGTGATCTGATCGATTCGTCGAGGCAGATCGGCGTTTTTATTTCTTTTTGCAATTTAGCATGGTCGAGCATGTCGTCGTGTGCGAGTGGCTGTTCGAACATCATCAAGCCGAATTCATCCATGCGCTTAAACAGCTCGATGTCATCAAGCGTGTACGCCGAATTTGCATCACCCATCAGAGGAACATCACCAAAACGTTCGCGGACCTGCCTGATAACGTCATAGTCCCATCCGGGCTTGATCTTTATCTTAATGCGTCGGTAACCGGCGTCGAGTTCTGTCTGAATCTTTTCGAAAAGCTGTTCAACCGAGTTCTGAATACCTATAGAAACGCCACATTCGATCTCGCTTTGCGTTCCGCCAATATACTGCCAGAGCGGAACACCAAGCTTCCTGGCTTCGAGGTCCCAGCAGGCAGTTTCGATCGAGGCTTTCGACATTCGGTGGCCATGAACTTTTAACAACGCACCCCAAACGTCAGCGGCTTGCTCAAAAGACTTTCCGACAACCATCGGTGCGAGAATTTTCTCAATCGTCACCCAAGCCGAATCAGTCCACTCCTCCGAATACGAAGGCTTTTCACCGCACGTTACCTCGCCCCAGCCTTCGACGCCGTCCGTGTCTTCGACACGCACGAGAATTATTCGCCGCTCATACGTCCGGCCAAAGCTCGTCTCAAAAAAATGGACAAGCGGCATGTTGATCTCGGTAAGTTCTACAGAGCGGATCGTGAACATGTCTTTACTCCACTATCTCGAACTGCACGAATTGAGTTGCGATTTTTTGCTTTCCATTGGCGAGATCGTCGGTGACGATGACCTGCAGGATGTAATCGCCGGGCAGGAATTTGTCGCCGATCTCCAAGCCGCCGCGCGCTTTTAGGCGCCGCATATCAACCTGGCCGCGAAGCGCAAGCGGTTTTTGTTTGCCGTCGAGAACGAGTTGGCCGTCGCGAAAGATGCGTATCTTTGTTTGAACCTGCGGCTGTTTTGACGAGTTTAGTTTTGCGTTGTAGATAGCGTAAGCATAGCTCAGCAGCGAACCAGCTTTTACGCGCCTGAGTGCCGTATCGGCAAGCGGATCTGATCTTAAAGTCAAATTTTGGAGCACGATGCTCGACACGGTCAACTTGTTTTTCTTAAGATTCGGAACCTCGATAAACTGACTCGCCGAACCGACGCGTGCGTTCTGCGTGTCGCGGATGGCCACGCGGTATTGATACGCACCCGGCTTTTTGACAGGAAATGCAAATTGATAAACAAATCCATCGGCAATCGCCTTGCGGTAAGCATCGGGCTTTAAGATTAGCGAATAATTTTTTGCCAGTTGATCGACGATCTGCCCGTTGTCGCCAAAGCTCATCGCCAGCACTTCGATGACAGCTTTTTTGGTGCCGTCTTTCTCGTCGTTGAATTTTAAATCGCTTGCATTTATGTGGAGCAGGGAACGGACAAACGCTCCCGTCTTTTCTTCGCTGCCGAAAAGGGCATTGAGCCGCAAGTTTATTCCATTCACCGCAAACGGCGAGACGAGCGCGGTTTCAAGTTGGGCTACGGGCGAGAGCGTCGAAGCCGGTTTTTCAACTGCCGGTCGATCTGCAACGTTGAAAAATCCGCTGCGGTAGCGCACGGCTGCGCCATTTCTAAGCACCTTGACGTCAAGCTTGTTGAATTTACGTTTTGCCGCGTCAAATGTATCGGAGTCAGGTTCGTAACCCACAAGATAATAACTCTGATCATTCAATACTTTTTTGACGCCGCCGCTAAGGTCATTGTCGTTTTTTAACGCAAGTCCGCCCGTTTCCACGGCCAGATAGCTCAGGCCTTCCTGCGTGTCAAATAATTGGTCCCGCCGCGCCTGGCTTGCGGCGTTCATTGCATCGGGGCTTGTATCCGAAATGTTGTCCACCGCCGTAAAACCTGTGTATTGCAGTCCGCGCGCATCTATCGTGTAAAACACGACCGCCGAACGATTGGCAAGATCGACAAGCTGCTGCAGAAAATCCAAAACGAGGCCGCCGATCTGGTTGCCGTTCTCGTCCGTTTCAAAAAGTTTGAACCCGTCCGAAAAAAGGATCACCGATTTGCGGCCCGGCAATTCGCTCATGCCGGTTACGATATATTTCAAAGCGCCGAGTGTTCCTGTCGCGAAAACCCTTGTTCGAAAATCGTCGAGCGACTGCCCGTCGCCGCTCGTCGTCGGCTCAGAATCGTCGGGCGTCTCGGACGGATCTGAGTCAAGCGATGTATCAGGAGCCGCTTCGATCGGCGCAAAGGCGCTGATGCCGCCGCTGCCCTGCGAATTCCATTTCACCTTTTCAATAGCCGCATACAAAATGCGTTTGTCGGACGTAAATTGCTGCAGAGCTCCGATCCCTGCACCAGTGCGTATAATCGCAACCAGATCGCCCGGCTGCATCTGCTCGTCAACAAACTTCTTCAACGCCCGCCGTGTCTGATACGCGCTCTCAAACGACAACGAAAGATCGTCAACCACAAGCGCGAAAGTCCGCCGAACCCGCTCCGGCCTAAGCACTGCAGGCGGAAGCGGGATCGCATTCTTGTCAATGACCTTTGTTGTTTCGGCCACCGCTTTTACCGTCGAAACAAACGAAAAACTCGTGATCTTTTGCTTTTCGCCATTCTCATATATCTCGATCTCGTCAGATTTCAAATCGCCGATAACCTTACCCTTTTTGTCCGTCACCGAAACGTCGATCTGTATCAGGTTGGTCGAGATCTTGACAACATCATTGTCCTCAGGTGGCGTTGGAGTCACTTGCTGTGCAAGTGCTCCCGCTGCACAGAATAAATAAATCGCACTTATGGGCAAAAACTTCTTCATATAAATTTTTTGCTAAAACTATTTTGTTGGATTGATATGATATAACGTTTTTGTCTGAGAAAAAAAAGCGGTTTGGCGAGTTGACAGTAAAAATAAGCGAATGCCCGAAATAAGCCGATTCTTCGGTATAATAATAAGGATGTATTGGGAGATGAATATGCAGCATCACTCGCCGCATTTTCATGCTTATTATCAGGATGATATTGCCGTCTTTTCGATAGAACCTGTTGAAATACTTGCTGGCGAAATGCCACGGCGACAGATACGCCTTGTCGAGGCATGGGCTGAATTGCATCAGCAGGAATTGATCGAAGTGTGGACTCACATGCAGACAGGCGAGCCGGCTCATACGATAGAACCGTTACGCTAGAAGACATATGAGTTTTAAGTTTTACAAAGTAAAAGCATTTGAGATCACCGGGCCTTACAATTTGCTCGTTTCTTTTGATGACGGCACTTCGCAGAGAATCGATTTTTCGCCTGTCTTATTCGGACGGATGTATGGGCCGCTCCGGGATTTGCAGTTGTTTGAGAGCGTAACTATTGATCCCGAAGTTCACACGCTCGTTTGGCCTAACGGAGCGGACTTCAATCCGGCAATGCTTCATGATTGGAATGAGAACGCCGAAGAGATTCGGCACAGCGCAGCAAAGCTCGACAGAGTGAGCGTATAAACCTTGCGCATACTTTTCAAAACCTATCTCCAATTTTTGTTTTTGCATCTAACACTCTAATGTCAGAAGTATTCACCCGATATATCATTACTTTGTTAATTGTGCCGATTCTTTTCGCTCTTGGCTGTTCCGCACAGCAGACCGAGGAGCAGGCTTTGCGCTCGCTGCGTGAGATGACGCGCGACGGTAAGCTGCCGCCGGAGGATTTTGCTGCTGGTTTGGAATCGCGGTTTGCGGGGAAAAAGACCGGCGCGCTTGCAAAGCTGCTTCGTGCATACATTCGCTTTGAAGATAACGATTTCGCCGGTGCGGCGGCGATCCTGAATAGCGACGTTTTTGAGAAGAAAACCAAAGTTGCCGATCACGCTCTGTGGCTGCGTGGGCAAGCTCTGCAAAAGGCCGGAAATCACATTGAGGCTATCAAAACTTTGGATAAGTTGGTACGGGATTTTCCAGATTCAATCCGCATCCGCGATGCAAAACTGGCATGGGCAAACTCTGCGATACAAGCAGGCCGGGCGGCTGAAGTTCCGGAGTTTCTAGTTGAACTGACGGAGAAAAATGATGGCGATGCGTTGCTTCTCACAGCGAAGGCATTAGAGGCGCGAGGTTCACAACAGGAGGCGATACGGTATTACCGGCTCACCATCCTTACCACACCAGGTTCGTTGGCAGCGATAGAAGCGACAAAAACGCTTACGGCATTCGGTGTGAGTTTTCAGGCCGAGTCGCCCGAGGAATGGCTGGCGATGGCGAGAGCAGCTCATGCCAACAAAGATTACATTGGGGCTGCCGCTGCGTACCTGTATATTTCCGAAGTTCAAAGAAATTCGCTTTCGCTCCCGGATCAGCTGAAATATCTGATTGCACGTTCAAATACCGGCAAAACGGCCGAGGCACGAACGATCTTTAATTCATTGCCGATATCCGCCATTGAAAGAGAACGGGGTTATCGCGAATTGGTTCTTGGTTACGCAAAAGCCAAAATGTGGCCGGAGGCACGAGCAACCGCTGACGAAATGAAGCAAAAGTTTCCCAACGGCACGCTAGTCGCGAAAACATTTGTTGACACCGGACTTGCGGCTCGCGCTGCTAAGAACCGCACCGAAGAAGGTTATTTTCTTAACACAGCCGTTGCTGCGTTTCCGAATGTGATCGAGGTTGCGCAGGCACAGTTTGAGATTGCGTGGATGCAGCACGAAAGCAATAATTTTGCGATTTCGTCGCAGATGTTCACAGAGCATCTTGCTCGTTATGCGGACAAGGACACGACGAATCGAGGCAAAGCCGGTTATTGGGCCGCCCGTGATTCTGAGCGGGCTGGAAAAACTAACGAGGCTTGCGCTCTTTACGACGGAGTGCTTCATCGTTACTCCGCGAACTGGTATGGCTATCTCGCACAGAACCGGCTGACAGCATTGAAGGCACAGGGAAAATGCAAAAGTGGAACGCCTGAAGGCGTCACTCTTGCAAAGGCGATTGCAAATCTCAAAACCGTCACGGTCGCCGCCGAAACTGCAACCGAAAAAGAACTGGCGAGAGCGGAAAAGAGCGATGAGCTTAGTATCATCGGGCTGTTCGATTGGGCGATTGATGAACTGAACGAAGCGAAAAAGACCGCGAATAACAGCCCGACGATCAATCTCGCGCTCGCTAAACATTACAGATTGAAAGGCGACAACGTGAATGCCCTGCTCGCTCTGGCAAAGAGCTATCCCGATTACGCGCAGATGTTTCCCGAGGAGATGGGTCGCGAGGAATGGGACATTTTTTATCCGCTGACAAACTGGAGCGACATCAAATTGTGGGCAGGGAATCGAGGCCTCGACAAATATCAGGTCGCCGGATTGATCCGTCAGGAATCCGTTTTTAACCCGCGAGCGGCATCCAGCGCAAATGCCTACGGCCTGATGCAGTTGCTGCTGCCGACGGCGCGCTCTATGGCAAAAAAATATAGCTCGGCGAGCGTTGACTCTGCCGAAGCTCTCTTCCAACCTGCCCTCAACATCGAGCTCGGCACGGCCTATATGAAGGACCAGTTCGCAAAATTTGGCCGCATCGAATATGTCGCCGTCGCCTACAACGCCGGCCCGGGCCGGGTACCGCAATGGCGTGCGACGCTGCCCGCCGAGATAGACGAATTCGTCGAAGCCATTCCCTTCAAAGAAACAAAAGGCTACGTCCAGGGCGTAATCCGCAACACCGCCCAATACCGCCGGCTCTACGACGAGACCGGCAACTTCAAACCCAACGTCGGCACCCGCCCATTACGCAGCGAGATCGACACCAAGCCGCGTGATCAATTCGTAGCCGAAAACCCCGATGTAGCAATACATGGCTGGAAAGGAGAATAATTGTTGCTTTATGGTATAATTCTGGTGCATAATTTATATGGATTTTGAATACGATCCGCAAAAAAGTGAGTCGAACAAGATCAAACACGGCATCGATTTTGAGGCAGCACAGGCAATATGGAAAGACCCGAACGCTTTTGACGTGCCTTCGGACTATTATGGAGAAGATAGATTTCTCGCTATCGGCGAGATTAACGGAACGCTATGGACGGCGATTGTAACCATGCGGGACGAAATCGTTCGGATTATTTCAGTAAGGCGATCCAGAGACAATGAAAGACAGGCATATGATTACGGCAGAAGAACTCGATGAAAAATTCGACAATGGCGAAGACATCTCTGAATACTTTGATTGGACGAAAGCTCGGCGCATCAACGAAGTGCCGCAGCGCGTAAACATTGATTTTCCAAGATGGGTAGTGAATCGGCTTGATCGTGAATCGCAACGGCTCGGAGTGTCTAGGCAGGCTCTTGTAAAGTTGTGGATCGCTGAACGTTTGGAAAAGGCGTGATATGTCTTACTTGCGAGGCGACACATATATTTGGAACAGTGGTGAGCGATTTCATGTCTGGGTGACCGACGGATACGATAGCTGGGCTGAGAGCGTATGGGCTGAGCACTGCAAGGATTCGGGCGATATTCGACCGAGTGGAGTGGCTGTTTCGATAAACAAAATGGACGAGTTCGTTCTGATGCGGCTGGCTGAAATGCTTGACGAACACTCTATAGATTCGGCAATTGATCGCGCTCTTGCGAATGGCAAAGGTAATGGCGGGTGCGAAGCCTTAGTCAAAAACGCTGAAGCACTAAAATCTGCTCTTAAACAGCTTCAATAGTAACCCGTTGACTCTCGGCTCTCGATCATTCGACGTTCCTGCATAGTAATTTCTTTTAGATATTTTCGAGGATTGCCGCACATCCAACAAGAGCAAAGCGTTCGCGTGGACGCAATTTGACCAATCCGGCGCGGCTCATCACGATGTGCTCCGCCATAATAATTTTTGACACGTCGCTTTATTCGTTTCTCGTGATGCCGTCTGATGGCTCTCGATTTCATAGTTACAAATTCCTCTCGATAAACTCCGTCATCATTGTGTACCAGTGTTTGACCTGGGCGGGGTTTGTTACGCCGTGGCGGGCGGTGGGGTAGAGCATTAGCTCGAACGGGCGGTCGGCTTTTTGGAGTTCGTAGGCGAGTTGGGTTGTGTTTTGGACGTGGACGTTGTCGTCGTTGCCGCCGTGTATCAAAAGGAGTTTGCCTTGGAGGTTTTTGGCGGCTTTGAGGACGGAGGTTTTGTCGTAGCCTTCGCGGTTGTTTTGGGGCGTGAGCATGTAGCGTTCGGTGTAGATCGAATCGTAATTGCGCCAGTCCGAGACCGTGCCGCCGGCGATGCCGATCTTCCAGGCAGTGCTGTGGGTCATCGCGTAGCTCGTCATAAATCCGCCGTAGCTCCAGCCGAATAGGCCGATGCGCGAGCCGTCAACATAAGATAAAGATTTGAGATAATTGACGCCGTCTTCAAGGTCGCGAAGCTCGAGCGGGCCGAGATTCTTATAAACCGGCCAGACGGATTCCTCGCCTTTGCCGCTGGCGCTGCGGTTGTCGCAGACCCAAACGATGTAGCCTTTCTGCGCGAGCATGTGAAACCACATTCCGCGGCTGCCCATCCAGCGGTTGGCGACCGACGGAGCGTGCGGGCCGGCGTATGTGTATTGCATAACCGGATATTTTTTCGACGCGTCAAAATCGGGCGGCTTGATCATCATCGCCTCCATCTCAAAACCGTCGCGCGTTTTTACGATCTGAAACTCGGGTTTGCTGAGTTTGTATTGTGCAAGAGCATCGACCTTGTTTTCGTTAATAACGCGCACGGTATTTCCGTTTGCCTCGCGAAGCCGCGTCTGCGGCGGCGTGTTTACATCGCTCGACATGTCAACAAAATGCGAAAACGTTTTATTGAAAGTCGCCGTGTGCGTGCCGTCGCCGGACGTAATTTTTTCGATCGGGCCGCCGTTGATCGATGTGCGATAAACCTGCTCGGCAATATGCGAATCCATTGTCGCGGAAAAATAAACGAAGCCTGCTTTTTCGTCAACGCCGTAGAGGTTTCGCACTTCCCATCGGCCGCTCGTCAACTGCCGCTCCATCTCGCCGTTTCTGTTGTAGAGATACAAATGTTTCCAGCCCGTGCGCGCCGATTGCCAGACGCCTTTGCCGTTTTCCATAAAAATGGGATTGTCATAGACTTCTACCCAGGCCGGTGAATCTTCGGTCAGGAATTTTCTTGATTTGCCGTCGAGCGAAGCGACATTTAGATCGAGAAAGGTCTGCTCGCGATTGAGCGCCTGAAACGATACGAATTTGCTGTCCGGCATCCACGCGACGCGGGCGATTAGAAAGTCGTCCGGCTTGTAGATCGAAGTGTCAACAAACTTCACAGCATCGCCAACACGACGAAGCGAGGGCGGCAGACGTTCACCGATCTTTGGAATGCGTCCGACATTCGGAAGCGTGGGCGTTTTTCCGACATCGGCAATGCCGAGCTTCACCAGCGGATTAGGGTCGCCGGCTTGCGGATAAAATGTCGTCTCGACATCCTGATCGGTCGGAATATCGTTTGGAATAATGAACTTCGGAACCGGCGATTCGTCCAGCCGTAAAAAAGCGATATACCTGGAATCCGGCGACCACCAATAGCCGCGCTTCTGCCCGCGTCCGTAAAGCTCTTCCTCATATATCCAGTCGAGATAGCCGTTGTAGATCGCCTTGTCACCCTCGCGGCCATCGCGTGTGAGTTGCTTCTCGCTGCCTCTAGCGACATCGACGGCAAAAAGATTATTGCCGCGAACAAAGCTCACCCATCTACCGTCGGGACTGAAATCGGCCTCTTTCTCTTCGTCTTTGTTGTTCGTCAGCCGCCTGAGCACGCGCGTTTGAACCGTGTAATACCAAAGATCGTTCGCATTATTTATAAGTATCGCGCTCTCGCCGTCATTGAAGTGCAAGCCTTGCGAATTAGCCAGCGAGTTGGCCTCTTCCGCCTTGACGCCGACGCGCGTCAACGCATCCGCGAGGGAGGTGCTGTCGTAATAAGGCACGGCCTGCCCGTTCATCGCATCGACACGCATCAGCTTGCCGTTCACAACCTGCCTGAACGATTTCCCGTCCGCCGCCCAAGTCACAAACGTCGGCATCCCGCCAAACCGCACACGCACTTTCGTATCCGGACTAAAAATATCATCAAGCGTCAACAGCTTGTCCTGAGCAAACGCGAGAGACGAGAATGTAATTAAAGCAACGATTAACCACTGAATCTTTTTCATATTATTAAGGTAAAGAAAATTACAAGATTTTGTTGAATGATAAGCGATTTAATGTCTTGTTCCAAACGTAAAATCTTTCTTACGCCTTCGGATGCGCGCGATCATAAACTTCAATCATCTTTTCCATCGAGACCTGCGTATAAATTTGTGTGGTCGAGAGGCGGGCGTGGCCGAGGAGTTCCTGTATGTCGCGCAGGTCGGCGCCGCTGTCGAGCAGATGCGTAGCAAATGTATGTCGCAGGCTGTGCGGCGAGATGTCGTGGATATCGGCGCACAATTTTATGTATTTATCGACCATTCGTCCGACCGACCGAGTCGTGATCCGTGTGCCTTGGTAATTCAAGAACAAGGCGTTGACGTCACGCTGCGTGATTGGGCAATTTTCCAAAAACGTGCCGTGCGTGTCTTCGAGATAGCGCACCAAAGCTTGCCCCGCAGGCTCGCCGAACGGAACGATTCGCTGCTTTTTGCGTTTTCCGGTGACACGCACCATGCGCTCGCGTAGATCGACATCTGCGAGATTTATTCCTACAAGTTCGCCGACACGGATGCCGGTCGCATATAAAAACTCCAATATCGCCCGGTCGCGGCAGCCAAGATCGGTGTTTATGTCCGGCGTTTCGATAAACCGCACGGCGTCCTCGATAGACAAATGATTAGGTAGTTTGCGTTCGATCTTAGGCGTCGCGACCATCTTCGCCGGGTTTGATTCAAGCTTCCCCTCCCGAACGAGAAACTGGAAAAACGTGCGCAGGCTCGCCAGCTTTCTCGCCACCGAAGTCTTCTTATGATCCGCATGCAGCGACGCCATCCATTCGCGTATCGTCAGCCTGTCGATCGTTTCAACCAGCAGATCGTCACGCTTCTCAACCGCCAGCAAGTGATCGCGAAACTGCTCCAGATCGCTCGCATAATTCCGCAGCGTATGCGGGCTCAAATTACGCTCATACTTCAAATGCTGAAGGAACTGGTTTAAGAAATCTTGTAACATCAACGAGAAGAAGGCGGTAATCCATTAATAATTAGTAATCAATAATTACTAATTGTTAACCTTAGTTTTCTTAGGGACATAGTAACCTTTCCGTGTCCGAACAGATAAATTTGGATTTACTTTCGCTGTAACCGAGATTTCACGAAACTCGCCGTTCTTTTCGGCCGCGTCTTCGGGGTAATAGCTGAGAATATATTGTTGTGAAAGCTCGGCCGAAATGCGGTCGAAGGCGGCGTTCATTTCCTTTTCATCTATCGGTGAATAAACCGCACCGCCGGTTTGCGCGGCGATCTCGGTCATGCGGCGTTCGGCGGTTAGCGCACGGATGTTGGCGTTGCCGCCGCGCGTGCCGGTTCGTTTGTAATTTTCAAAGTCTTTTGTTTTTACCACGTAAACTTGGCAATCGTTGATTTGCAGAGATTTGATCACGGCTTCAAGAGTAGTTTTCAGATCGCTGTAGGTGTCCTCGCCGTCCGAGAGAATGACGACAACACGCCGGCCGTTCGTCGATTTGAGATAGTCAGCGACTTCGATGATTCCGTCGAGCAGAGCGGTTGCGCCTTTGGGTTCGGCGAACAAGTCTATCGAATGCGTGAGCAAAGCGATATTGGATGTCATAGGCTGTTCGAGCCGAGTGAAGTCAGCAACTGAGAACAACGCCGCCTTATCTTTTTCAGGCCGGATCACGCGGCGAAAAAATCGCACCGCCGCTTCCTTTTCAAAATCGCGGGCGATCAAAACGCTCGACGAGTTATCGAACAACATAGCGAGGCGTATCGGCGTTTCGCTGCGCGCCATTTCGCCGATCTCGACAACTTTGCCGTCGATCTTCAGTTCAAAATCCGCGAGTTTCAAATTTGTTACGGTACGCCCGTTTGCATCCAACACGGAAACCGGTATCGGCACAAGCACGGAATCAACCTTGATGATCTCGTCAGAATCGCTTTTGTTTAATGGCTTTGCAATCGGAGTCGGATTGGACTTGACGACTTGCGGGAGATTATTGACCGACGGCCCACTGATAGCTTTAGGCGTCGGCGTCGGACTGGGTTTGCGTCTGCCCGACTGAGCAGAGCTAACCGCGAAAAACGCAAAAATCACGAAAAAAAGAAGAATAAAGCGATAAATCATTGGCCGCTAGTTGGATTACGAAATCGCAGTAAAATATGCCTACACAAAAATTAACTTCACGCCTGCAAACAGCAGCACCAACGCCAGAACACGTCTCAACGTGATCGAATCGAACCGCTTGCTGCCCAATGTCGAACCGATCACGCCGCCGACAACCGCTGCCGCGACCCAGAACCAAACGTCTGGAGGCAGCTTTGCGACCTGAGCAAAGTTTCCGGCCAAACCCGCAATAGAATTAACCAAAATGAACAATGCCGAAACGCCAGCCGCGCGTTTTGTCTCGGACCAGTTCATCAAAAGCAAAATCGGCGTCAGAAAAATCCCGCCGCCAACACCGACCAACCCTGACAGCAAACCGATAATTGCGCCAATGATCAAACACAACCAGATCGGCGGCGTTCTTGTTTTGGCATCGCTCGCAAATTTCCAGGCGAGCCTTGCGGCCGCGAAAATCAGAACAAACCCGAGCACTAACTTATATGCAGTCGTCGGCAGCACGATCATCCCTCCGACGAAAGCCGCCGGAATCGACGCCGCCGCAAACGGCAAAAACAACCGCCACGAAAAATTCCCCGACCGATAAAATTGAACCGACGCGACCGACGCCACAAAAACATTCAGCATCAAGGCTGTCGGCCTTGTAAAATTTTGCGGAACCGCAAAAATCGCCATCACCGCCAAATACCCCGAAGCCCCGCCGTGGCCAACCGAGGAATAAAGGATGGCGACGGCGAAAATGGCTAAAATTATAGTAAAGAGGTCCATCAACGAAGCTGAACTGTCTGACAGGTAAGGGGCAAACCGGTTCCGGTATCAAATTCCGCAGCCGAGTTAACGCCCGTTACGACAATTTCCTTTGCTGATAACTTTGGATCGTCATAAATCGTGTGCATTGCCCCTAGAGCGTAGTCACTGCCGCTGCCGTCTGCCGCGAAGCGTGTGTGCTCCTGAACAAATCGATAATCCGATACCGAAAAAATCCCATGCGGATTAGCAATCATTATCAAGCCTCGGGAGGATTCGAAAGTATCAGAATCACTATCATAGGGTCTCAGATAGTATTTTTCTTTTAAGGCTTCATGTAATACCAACGAAGCCCTGAATATATTTTCCACTGAATCCAAAAGAATCTTCTCACGCGTAGTCGCAAAAAAATCCTCTAAGGCCTGCTGGAAACCGCCCCACCCACTAAATGCAAGATAGCTTTCCTTGAATTTGAATAGCTTTTGATGATTAACAACTCTTTCCGCCGTTTCCTTTTGGTTGCCGAAAGTTGTAAGTGTGTCAGCAGCGATTGCCGCAAAGCCGTTCTTTCTAACGAGAGCAATTGTGGTCATGAATTATGTGTAAGCCTCCATTATCGATTTGTTAAGTTGATTGATCCAACCATCCCATTCATTCAGCGCTCGATCAACTTGAATCATATGCCGCTCGCGTTTGTTGCGGTATTTTTTTCGCAGTTCGACCGGCAATGGTTCGAGCAGTCCGAAAGTGATATTCACCGGTTGGAAATTCTTTGTCTCGACGTTTGAGACGTAACGGCAAAGGGCGCCGATTGCCGAAGTGGATGGCGCGGTGAGCATGTCCTGACCGTGCGAGACGCGGACGGCGTTGATGCCCGCGAGCCAGCCGGTGGCGACGGATTCGACGTAGCCTTCGACGCCGGTGATCTGGCCGGCGAAGAAAACCAGCGGGTTTGCGCGTGTCGATAGATTTTCATTCAGGATCTTGGGGCTGTTGATAAATGTATTGCGATGGATTTGCCCGAATTGCAGAAACTCGGCATTCTGCAAACCGGGAATCAAACGCAGCACGCGTTCCTGCTCGCCGTAGCGGAGGTGATTTTGAAAACCGACAAAGCCATAAGCGTCGGCCATCAGATTTTCCTGCCGGAGTTGGACGCAGGCATAAGGCTCGCGGCCGGTTCGCGGGTCAGGCAGACCTTTCGGTTTCATCGGGCCGAATCGCAAGGTATCAACGCCGCGTCGGGCGATCTCTTCGATAGGAAGACATGATTCAAACCAGTGCGTTTCTTCAAACCTTTTTAGAGGCACCGATTTCGCCTCGACCAGTGCGTCAAAAAATACCTGATACTCATCGGGCGACATAGGGCAATTGATGTAATCGTCGCCGCCCTTACCATAACGCGCGGCCTTGAACGCAATTGACATGTCAATCGAATCCGCCGCAACGATCGGCGCTATCGCGTCATAAAAATAAAGCTGATCGTCGCCGGTAAGGCGCATTATCTCGCGCGTCAACGCATCCGAAGTCAACGGCCCGGTCGCAATGATCGTGACTGGAGGGCAAGCATACTGCTTGCCGGTCGGTATTTCAGTGAACTCTTCGCGAACGATCTCAATGCTCGGATGAGCTTCGATCCGCTCGGTTACCATCTCGGCAAACTTTATGCGGTCAACGGACAAGGCCGCGCCCGCCGGAACGCGAGTCGCCGCCGCCACTTCCATAACAAGCGAACCGCCTCGTCTTAATTCTTCTTTTAAGAGATATGGCGCGCTGCCCGGCTCATCGGTTTTCAGCGAGTTAGAGCAAACGATCTCGGCCAGTTTGTCCGTCCTGTGCGCAGGCGTATTAGCAACAGGCCGCATCTCAAACAGCCTGACCTTCGCTCCCAACTCCGCTGCCTGCCAAGCCGCTTCAACGCCCGCCAGCCCGCCGCCGATCACATTTATAAGTTCCACATTGAGATTATAGATGAAAAAGAAAGGATGACACAGAATGCCATCCTTTCAGTAAGTGCTTATTAAATCCAACTTACCTAATCGACACGCTTGCCCATCGCTTTGCGGTGTAGATCCGCGCCATGGCGCGGCAGTTGTCGAAGACCTTTGAGACGACGAGTCCCAGGGTCGGTTCGGCTTCGGTTAGCGCGAAGGCTTTGGCGGCTTTGACGAGCCAGCCTTCGGCGGCCGCGGCGTTTATGTCGTAGGTCGGCTCCCAACCCGAGTCGTCGGGAGCGAGGCCTTCGCCGTCCTCCAAAGCCACTCTCGCCAAAATGCCATCAAGGTCGTCTTCGGTAAGTTTGGGCTCGGTGTCGTAGTTAGTTAATCGTTTTAATATTTCTTTTGGTGTTTCCATTTTTTTTAAGTTACAGAGTTGCAGAGTTACAGAGTGCCAGAGTTGCAGAAAAAACTTAGGTACTCTGCAACTCTGAAAACTCTGTAACTTTTATGATTTATTCGCGATCAGCACCGCGAGTGCCGTTGGCCGAACGACTTTTGCGCCGTAAACGTGGATGCCTTTGACGGCGTCGCCGAACCGTTTTTCCGGTTTGTACGTTTGCACGTCGAGGATCTGTTCCACGTAGGCGGTCGCAATTGCGTGGCCCGCGAGTATCTTGTATTTTGTCCCGGTCGTATTTGGAACGTTGTTCGATTTGAGTATCGCAAAGCCCGCGGCCTCGCCGACCAGTCCGTTGGCCAGCTTTCGGTCACCGGCCTGCGTCCCAGAACGGATGAAGCGGTCGTCCTTTAGCAAAAGCCCGTGAAACCAAGCCGGCACAACGACAAATCTGCCGTCGATCGGAACGTTTGCCTCATCGAGCAGCACGCCGAGATCGACGAGATACTCATAGGCGTCGGCTTTTGTCGGAACTTTTGGAGTTGTGGTCGAGCCGATCTTGTTGCCTGCGGGAACGGCGGCGTCCATCGCCGTCGCGAGAAACGTGTCCGCCACGTCGCGCAGCTTCCACGACGAATGCCTCATCGCTGCATCGAGCACATTTGCGTTCTGCTGCGCGCGGTCAACGCTGTCCACGTAAAAATTAAAATACTTTGCGTTGTTAACGAGCAGCGTCTGCTCGTCGTCCGTCAGCGTCTCGGGCGCGTTGATATCCGTGTCCTTCGTATAGTCGCCTATCGTAACTTCGCTGATAGACGCGATCTTGACCGTGTTCCCGGCCTTGCGAATCTCGCCCTCGTAATCACGGTTCGCCACATTCGCCTGCCCGTAAACGAGAGCCTTCTGCATAGCGACAAGCAACCTCGCCGCCCAAACTGTTGGTATAAAATCTAATGCCATTTTTTCTCCTTTGTGTGTAAATTATTCTTTCGTGTTGTTTGTAAGTGGTTCAGTTTGAAACCGTAACTTCTTAAGCCTGCGGAGCAGGCAAAATATCTTTAGCTACACATGAAGCCGAAGGCGAAATGTGTAGTGACAGAACAGTCAATATCCAAAGCCTGTGAAACAGGCGAAATATACGTCTATCGCTCTGTCGCCTGTTACACAGGCTCTAACGGTTTTGCCATCCTGACCCCAGGTTTCGCTCCGCTTCACCTGGGGCTAAAGTTATGTCGCTGCTCCGCAGCTAAGAACGATCAGGCTCAAACTGCATCACTCTCTTTACGTTGCCAAAACGCTCCTCACGTCGTTCCAATCAAGCTCCGCGATTTCTGCCGCCGTCATTTTTTCCAGCGCGTCCTTGGTCAATTGCGGAGCGGCAGTAATTCCTGCGCCCGCGTCAATCGACCCGACTTGCCTGTCAAATCCGAACTGCTCGGGATGTGCCGTTCGCAGCCTTTGTATCAACGCCGCCGCGTTTTGCAGAGTGCCGTCGTCGGCAAACTGCAGATTCTTTTCAAGCGCGTCCCAGAGCAATTCCGGCGATCTCGCTCCGGCCTTTGCCAGCTCGCCCGTTATCTGCCGGTGAGCCGCATCGAGCCGGATCGTCGCCTTTAGCTGTTCGTTCTCTGCCTGAAGCTGTGCCAAGTCAGAACCACCTGCGGTAGCGGGTGGTTGAACTTCGTCAGCCATGCTTTCATCTGCACCGTCGTTCGTCGATGACCGAACGTCGGCGCTCGGCTGTATTAAACCACCCGCTACCGCAGGTGGTTCCGACCCGTTCGGAATATTTTGTGTTGTGTTTTCATTTTGTTTTTTCATAGTTGTTGTTCTTCTCGTTTCGGTTACTTTGTGTTGTAATAAACGCGGTAAAATCCTCATGGAAAACAAGATCAAGCGGCCACCTTCAGTTTTGATAGCCCAATCGCTGATGATCTCTCTAGCTCTCGTATGTCTTGTTCCCCATGTAATAGTGATTGAGGATTTTGTTGATAGAGGGTTTATCGTTCATGGTTATTTTCCCGTTTTGGTAATTGCCACTGTGACATTCTTCCTATTGCTAGTCTCTTTTTGGGGACTGATGTTCCGCAGATCATATGGCCTATGGTTGGCCGTGTTGTTATTGACCACTATTTCTATTGGTCTTTTTTTGCAATGGGTATCAGAAACACTTTCCGCCTCTGCTGAGCCCCGCCTAACATTAATTTCCGTCATGGCGATTCCATCTCTTACAGCCCTTGTGTTTTATCTAGTTCACCGGCTGGTCTTCGGAAAACAGGTCAGGGCATTCTTCAACGAACAGCAAATTCCTTCTCAAACTCCGCCGCCTTCATTCGACTCCTGAACTTTTAATCATCGCCTTCACATCCGCCTCGCCGTAGCCGGCTTCGAGCAGGGCTTGTTCGACGGGCAGGCCGATCTGTTTCTTTAGTAAGATGTTTTCGAGAAATTCGCGCTCGGCCATTGGTGCGGGGTCTTCCCATTCGGTGATCAACCTGACGGCGCGTCCCTGGCCTTCGATCATCAGTGCGAAGGCAAGCGCGTCGGCCCAGACCTGGCCGAAGGATTCCTGTCGGTCGCGCACCTTTGCTAGAAAACGCGTTTCGGCCTTCTTCAAACTCTCGCCGCTCGGAAATCCGGCCGTGTTCTGCAAAAAGTAATGTAGCGGCGTCCCAGTAACCGAAGCCATGTCGATGCGAAAGCTGTCTTTAACTTTCAGAAACTGGTCGAGCTCCGAGGCCTCGAAATCGCCGAACCGCGCTTCGGGATTTTCGCTGATCCAAAGATGATCGATGCCCGCTGTAAACGGTGCGACAAGCTTGCCGTCGTTGTCATATTCGATCTCTATCCCTGCCGCCCAACGCTGCCGATACGCCGCGAACTCCATCGCCACCAACATATCCAGCACCGATTTATTCAACCCATCCTGCACCGGCATCGCCGCCTCAAGCTCCGAACGTCCCTGCGTCCCAAGATCGGCGTTATTAGCAAAATGAAAAACCGGCACGACGCCGAAGGGATTGTTCTGAGTCCCGCCTTCAGGCGGCTCTTGCCCGCTAAAGCGGGGACTCAAAGCAAACGGCACAAATTCTTTCGCTTCGGGAAGCGAACCTTCCGCGTCGGCCTTTGAAATGTATTTCTCGATGCGATCCGGATAAAAAAGGTTGAGTCTGACGCGCTTGTCCGCCGTGCGCCAAACCTTTGCCGCCCACGTGATGCGCCCTGGCGCAGCCTCGTCCGTCGCGATGGTCATGTTCGTCGCTTTGTTCGGATAGAAAACCGCTTCTCCTTTTTCGTTCGGCCAAACGATCACGTATGCATCGCCATTCTTGAGCGCTTCTTTGTGAACCTCGCCTGCCAATGTGCCCATTCGGTTCCGATGTCAGATACGCCTCGTGTCAGTAGCCCGCACGTAAGTAAGGGCTCCACCTTCGCCAGATGAGCCCTTGTTTACACGCGGGCTACTGACACTTCCGTGGCTTTCCAGCGAAAATCCGGTCACGCGCAGTTTATCGCGCACGGCATCGCAGATAACGGGGCATAAGTTTAATGCAAATTCGCGGAACAGCGTCCCAAAAGTGTTCTGAAATTTCTCGGTCGCAAACGCCAGGTCGTGATCGCCGTTGTAATAACGCTCGGTCTTGGCGTAGCGAGCAGCGTTTGCGCGCAAAGTTGCTATTGCTTGTTCGATTGTCTTGTTCATAGTTTTAGTAGTTGGTAGTAATGCTGCCGGCTCGCTTCCGCACCCCGCGAATAAAATCGAGAGCGATAAAATCCCGCTTAGCAATACTTTTTTCCATTCTCTGTGCCCTCTGTGCCTCCGTGGTGAATTGCTTCACTGTTCAATGTTCACTTCAAAACCGACGGAGCTTTCGGCAATGTGGTTCCGTTGATCGCGGCTTCGATCAGGTCTGCCGCATACGTGAGTGAGATACCGACCATGTCATCCTTGCCCGTCGTGTTTTCGTCCTCGTTCTTAAACTGCTCGCCGGCCATTCTTACCATCGGCAGCGCCATTCTTACAAAAAATTTCCAGTTCATAATTTCTCCTTTTGTTGTTGTCTAACCGCCAATCAGGCGCACATTCCCTACCGGTCGTGTTTCCGCCTCTGCTCTCGTTCTCGAAAATATATCTGCAGCAGCACATCGACGGTTTTGCCGATCGTGAAAAAAATGATCGGCAGCACGATCGCCGAGACAATCGTTATCCACGTCCTTGTTTCTATCGCCGTAAAAACCGACGAAAGCGAGCTGATCCATGCAAGTAAAATGTTCTTTGTGTCGTTCATAATCAGATTTGAGATTTGAGATTTCAGATTTCAGATTTCAGATTTTAGTTTTTCCCTTATCCGGCCAAGCTCGATCTGTCTGTATAGATAAAGAATCATCAGCAGCGCCGCGACCACGGCTACGAGTATCCAAACTTCCTTCGGCAGTCCGGCGAGAAAACCGAAAACTGCCCACAGCATTTGCCAGATCGTGCCGATAACTGTCGTCCAAAGAGATTTCACAGCGTCTTTTCTTGAAGTAACCGTAGTAACAACGCGGTCAACGCGGTCGAATTTGTCAGCCGTCGCCGAAACGATTTCACCGGCGGAAGTCAGAATGCCTTTTTCTACATCTGCGCTTTTCTGAGGTTCAACATCTTCCGCCTCTAAAGGAAAAAATGCGTCAGTCAATTTGAAACCATGCACCAATATCGGCAGCCGCAAATTCCAGTTGCCTATGGCTATCTGGTTTAAGAAAAATTTGGTTCGATAGCTTGTAGTTTTTAGCCGATCAATGCTGAGCAACCACGCATGGCGTTTTCGGACATAATTAGTGACCCATGCTTTCTCGCCGGTTTGTGACGCGGGCAGGATGCCCGCGTTCCGGCTGATCTTTTTCCACGAGCCATGAATGAGTGAGTCGAAAACGACGGCCAGCGACAGCGGCAAAATAAATCCTTTGTCCACGCATATTTCTAAAGCAGGCTCCAAGTATTTTTCTGCTGTGATCTGTTGTTGTGCCGCCTTCATCTCATGCGTAACGGCAGCGGCGCGAAGCGCCTTTTTGAATTGCTCGTCAGACGCCAATGTTTTTATTGCAGAAACCGTTTTTCGTTTTAGAGTTGGAAATGCAGTCTTCAAAATTTCCGTTCCGATTTTGCCGCCGTTGTTTAAATAAGCCTCAACGACCGCCGCCAGCGAACCCGATTTGTGGGTGAACTGGCTGATGCCGTAAGAAACCCCCGCGCCGTCATTCAGCACCGTGCAGGCCGCGTAATCGCCGAACGGCTGCGAGGTTTCAAAAATATTTACTATTGCGAAAGCTTTTAATTTTGCTGTTTGTGAAAATGACATTTGCGTATGAATCGAATATTTGATATATTAAAACAATCGAACGATATTGGGCGAGCAATGTAGATTCGAGGCTTCCCTCGCCGCTTACACATCGTCCGACTGTGAGATCAGGCTAGCGCAACTTTTGGAAAATTGGAATACCAACTTTCCGGATATGACGCAAGTTTCTCAATATGACCTATCTTTCTTGATTTGACGCAGATTTCCGAATATGACGCAACTTTCCGAATATGACGTAACTTTCCGATGCGGACATCGGTGTCCACACTTCTTTTTACCGCTTGTTGCGGCTCAAAATTCAACAATATTTACACATAACACAAATGAAAAGCACACAACGAACATTGGATTTGTCGCCGCGACCGAAACTCCGCCTCGCAGAGATCGATCGCCTCATCCGTAAACACAGAATAATCGTCCCGCCGCTAAGCCGCCGCGCTCTCGCGGCAATGTGCGAGGATGGCACTTTTGAAACCGTAGGCAACGCCCCGACAAAATTGGGCTGGCTTGTTTACGAACATTCTTTTTTGGAGTGGGTTAAAAGTCTTGAAGGCTGCTGAGCAGTTTACGGCACGTCGGTAAAAGAAATCTCTATCCGACCATCGGAAAGGAGCGTTTGCGTTTCGCCTTCGTTGAAGATCATTCGCTCCCACGTAAGAAACGAAACGGAGCCGGGCGTGCCGACGGCGGTGAATTTGAGATTTAAAAGAACGCCGTCGCTGTCGATCGGCATCGCGCCGTAAACGACGACTCTGAGCAAGCCCCGCGATTTCGTATTGGCGACTGCAATGAGGCCGCGGCTCACTGTTCCGGCGGTATCGACGGGGTTAACTTGAGGCTGCAGAACGGCAGGATCGTATCTGAGGTCGAACTCGTAAGAGATGAACCCACAAGCCGCCGCGTCCTGAACCGTGATCGGAATGACAAACTCTTTTTCAGCGGGTGTCACTAGATACGGCAAGCTGACCGACGTGATTTTTTCCGTCTCCTGAGCATCGCCGGGAAAGCTGCGGGGCAGCGCATTCGGATGGTTCCAGTTGCCCGTGACGTCGCCCATTAGCAGTGCAACAAAGTTCTCGTTCGAGATGTTGCTAAAGATCGCCTGGTGCGTATAACTCAGCGGGTTGAATATCCAATTTCCGGTCGAGCCTGTCTCCGGCAGCGTAACAATATACCTGGCGACCAAAGTTGCGTCGAAAGACGATATGCCGCCGGTTCCGCTGACGTCGGCCACGGTTAATTGCGCAGGCGTAAGCGGCGCTTGTTGAACCACACGCTGTATGATTTTCGCTGCGTCGAAACCTGATATAGAACCGTTAACTCCGCCTGTCTTCGACGCCGAGACCGTGTATGCACCCGACCCGAAACCGTTGAGCGAGTAAGCACCGAGCGAGTTCGTCAAGGTCGATACGGGAGGCGAACCTGAACCGCTGACAAGCACATTTGGCACGTAACGCGGCGACGGCGGGCCGGTAATATTGCCGTAAGTCACCCTGCCCGAGACGGTTCCGGCGACTACCGTGACGCTGCCGTTTGTCAACGTTCCGCATGGCGGCCCGGCGTTGTATTGAAAGGTTGTAAAGTTCAACTGGCCGACAGGGCCGGGAATGGAAATAACATTGAAATTCAGATTGACCAACGCTCCGCTGCCCTGAAATTCGCCGCCTCCAAAGATCGAGATGTTGAGAATGCCGGGCGAGGGATTGCCGAACGATAATGTTCGTCCACCGCCGTTTGAGCTTCCGACAGGTCCAAAGGTCACGCCGTTCGGCGTCACAACGCCGGGATCATAGGTCACCGTAAAGCTGGCTGAAACCGCGCCCAATCCCGCGACATTCGATGTATTGACAGGCACCGATAAAACGGAGTTCGTCAAGGCCGTCAGATTCGGCATTGAGACATTTGCGCAGATCGGCGTCGAGGACGGCGATGAGGTTGCCGTCGGTGTACTCGTATTAGTCCGCGTCGGAGTGAAAGTCGGCGTAGAGGTCGGCGTATTTGTGTTTGTTGACGTGGCAGTAGGGCCGGCGATCACGGTGACGCCGCCGTTTATCGGCTTTGCCAATGGCATACCCTCATTAAATTTGAACCCGGCATGAGGGGTCGAGCCGGGATCTGTGTAATCCTCGAAGACAAGCGGCGTTCCCTGGCCTGGCATACCAATGACATTAAACCTCAGGTTTATAAGCGTGCCCGACCCCGAAAGTGCAGTTGCTCGAAAAAGGCTCATGATCAGGTGGCCGCTAAAGCCTGGGTTTGGCGTGATTGACATCCCATCGCTTAACGTCCCCGTCGAATCGAACGGCGGCGACGCCGGCGTCACAACCGAAGGATCAAACGTGATCTGAAAGTCGCATGACAGGACATTTTGCCCCGTCAGATCTCCGACCGTAACCGGAATAATCAAAACTCCCGGCGGCGAGTTGGTATTAGGCAGCGAAACAACGACGCCCGCCATAGATGATGAAGGTGAGACAGGCGCGGCAAAAAGTCCCGCAAAAGCCGTCACGCTCATCAGCAGCGCAGAGGCGATTACAACAAACGTAAAGCCTTTAATCCCGTAATAACGAGAAGATCTTTGACGCACCGGTATTAACACTTATTACTTCAGGCCTGCTCCTTACCCTTATATATATAGATGCGTCGAGAATGCTTTGTGCATGGGGCACATTTTCAGACGCTTACACATATTTGCTTTAACTTTCAAAAGTATAAGCAAATATGGCCTTTTGTCAAGATATTTTTGGTTTTGAGCCGCTTACGATTTGTTACTCAGGGCTCGCTGCAGATTGGCTTCAATATCTTACTTTTTAACAAGAACGACCGTGGATTGCTCGGCTTCGCGGATCTTTGAGAAAAAATCTTTCACGGCTGCATACTTTTCTACGGGGAGAATAGTCCTAATCATCTTCAATTTACGCGAAAATACCAATTTTCCGGCGACAATTTCATACCTTGTCGAGTATTTGCCGAATGCCGTATCGAGATCGAAGGCATCGGGCATCTCATCAACGCCAAAGCCTTCGGGCAGCGTAAATACAGCCGTTTCATTCATCGCAGACGCGTCGATCTCAATTGGATTGATTCGTTTGTTTTCGGTCAGATAGGCCGAATGCCTGCGTCCGACAATAACCGGCTTGAAAATCAAAAGCTTTTCCTGCATCAACTGTCCGTAGGTCGGCGACGAAAATTTAACGTCAAGATCGAAACTCGAAGCGGTTGCCGCATCCTTTGCCTCGACATTTTCCAACTTTGAACCGCTTGCCCCGCGCGAGAGCCAGCTTTCTATCGCCTTTCGAAAGTCGGAGGTCGACATGCTGCGATATTCCCTTCGGAAAGCCGTCGATGCCTGGCCGTTGGCTCGTTCCCTGATAATCCCAGTCATTTGTCCTACGCCGCTTAGATTGGCTTCGATCTTTCTTTCCAGAAGATCGGTTTCAGCCGGAGTTACCGGCATTTTGAACAAGCCGCCGTTATTGCCGCCGACGACTAAAGCCAAACTGTCCTGCAAATAATCCGGCAAGTCGCCGACCCGCGTATATGAATCGGTCGCATCAAAGATCAACAGCCTTCCAAGTTTCGCATGATTAACGATAGTTGCACCGGTTGTAGCATCGCTGACCTTTACGCCGATGATGCAATGGTTGAATTGCCTCGGGCTCGGCCATTGCTCGCGGACAAAAGCCGGATCGCCCGAAAAAACAAGTACCGGATACGCCTCGATGTTGAAGACTTTTAACATCGCCCGCATCAGGTTTGCCTTGTCCTTGCAGTCGCCATAGCCGCGGCTCAAAACCAGACTCGACGAGCGAGGACGATAACCGTTGCCGTGGCCTACGCCGATGTCGATCGATATGTACTGCAAATTTTGCACAAAGCTGCCGATGGCCTGAATTATTTCAAGCTCGGTCTTGGCATTTGCCGTCAGCTCTTTTGCCTTTGCGGTGACATTGGCGTCAACGATAACCTCCGGTTCGTTAAGGCTGGTTGCCCAACGAGAAACATCAATCCAGTCGGCAAAAGTCCGGTTTGTGTTTTGCGCGCTGTTTGCGGGAGCATAATTGACGGCAATGCGAGGAGCAAGGTTCGAGACATCCGGGCTCATCGGCTCGGGCGGGATCGGCGCGAGATCGCGCATCTCCCAAACGTAACTGCTTCCCGTAACTTGCGGCTTTATTTCGGACGCATTAAAAGTAACGCTCGACGCTGTCCATCCGACGGGCAGATTAAGCGCATAACGCGAGACGACAGTCGGAAGCCGGCCCTGAAAACTCCAGGTGTCCTGATTAAAAAGCGGCGTGTCTTCGAACACGGCTGTATAGCCGAATACATATCCGGCTTCGACTTCGCGCGAGGCGTCGATGATCTTCAGGCGGCCTTCGTTATAAACATCGTCGGGGTCGGAAATAACATCGAGAATGGTTTTCTTGTCGTAGTTCTTTGTCGAGCCGTCCGGCCTTATAAGCCAGCCTTCGATCTCGCGCACCTTGCCGGCGCTTACCAAATAAAAGACCCGCGCGACGGCGTAGTTTCGCCCTTCGCCATTGAGCATTTTTACGGCATGATTTTCGACGGTGACAAGTTTCCCGTCGTTTCCGAGCGTGAGCAACTGCTCGTCATGCAGAACTACCGCAGGCACATCCTTTTCATAGCTGCGGGTAGTCACCGACGCGGCCTGCCTCATCCACGCCGGAACGTCGCCGGCAAATGCTGCATGAGACAGAAGCACAATACCGATGCACAAGATTGTTATTCGCATGATCATATTCGCTTATTTTGCGCTTTGCTTGATCGAGACGGCATGACTGTCGGCTTTATGAAACGCGTCGAACAAATTTTTCAGCGGAGCGTAAACCGACGCGGGAAACAAAATCTTTCCGCCGCCTCCAAAATGGAATTCGCGTTTATATTTCAGGACATTCGACGAACGGGCAATACCCATTGTGATCTTCAGGCCGCCGATACGGCTGGGATCGAACAACTCTTCCGGGGCATCTGCGGCATCGATCTCGAAGCCGTTAGGCAGCTGAATGTCTATCTCATCACTTTCAGACAACGGATAGGGAAAGGAAATGGCATATTTTCTCGTGGCCGACGAAAAAACGGGACTTGAGCCGTATTCAAAAAATCCGGGCTGGACGATCAGGCGCTTGCCCGCCTTTTGCGCGTAATTAGGCACCTTGACCGTGAAGTTGTAAACAAGCGGTTTCGAGCTGTCGTCAAAATTCTCGATGGTCAGCCCGCTGATCTCGGCGCTTCCGATGCGGTCCGTTACGTCTTCCTTAATGTTCTCCTCGCGCTTCGATTGCGAATCGCGAAACTGGTCGCGGCGGCGCGACAGCGCCTGGTGGCCGTTGTATTCGATCCTGACCGTTCCCTCAAGCGAACCGTCGGCCGATAAATTGAGTTTTGCAGTCCGTTTGGCGGACGACGATTCATAGGCGGCAACCGGAATCTTTTTCCAAACATAGCCGCCGTCGCCGATGAGCATGGCGTCCATATTTTCCTTCTGCCATTCCATTTGGCCGAACGGATGATATGGCGTACAGGGATCGAAATATCTCCACTCGTTGCCGATCTTGACGGCGACGCCGGACATTCCAATAAAGTTGGGAAACGGATATCTCCTAGGCTCGAAGAAAATGTCGCTTCTGTCCGCCGCGAGAATTACGTTGGTTTCAAATCCCGAGGCGCGAGCGAGCGATGCAAACAGCATGTCGATCGCATAGGAGTTGCCCATGCCTTTTTTTAGAGCATCGTCGGCATCCTTAACGTCCAGTTTTTTTATCTGCTTTTCATCGTATGACGGGTCGAAATGGACGTTCTTGATGTTTTTCTGAACAAAATCATAAATGCGCCTTACCTTTTCTTCATCGCTTTGAACTCCGGCCGTAAGCTCGGCTGCCTTTGCTTTTACCTCTTTGTTGGGCTTCGAGCGTTTTTTCAATTCCTCGGTCCAGCCGCCGCTTACAAAACTCCATTGAAACAGCGTTGCCAGACCCACATACCTAAGATAAACCCATCGCCGCACTTCGGAGTCGGGCGGCATATATGGTTCTTCCTTGAGCGCCGGCACGTCAGTCATCGTGCCGACACGAAAGCCTTTTTTTCCTTCAAGGAAACGAGTGTCTTCCATGTTGTAAGGGTGGAAGGACAAAGTCGTGTCTGCATGCGGACGCACGTAATACACAACCTTTTGCATCGGAATATCACGTTGAAAATACAGCCGCTCGCCCGATGCTGAATCACCCTCTATCTTCTCGGTGTAACGGTATTCGACAATGACGCCCGGTTCTATGCCGGGAACGGCGAATGATTTTGCAAGCACCTTTTTCTTGTCGGCTTTGGCAATTTCACGCTCGAAAATGTCTTCGGGCTTCAGCTCGATCATCGTTCCGTCAGGCTTGATAACGCGGGCCATAACACCCTCGACCTTTTTCCCTTTCGCAAACGGGATGTCCATCTTGCTGAACCGCTCGCGCCCGCGCTCGGTAAATATCTTTACGCGCACATAATGGCTGTAGGTCAGTTTCGAATCGCTCTTGTCGTCAAGACGCACTTCCCAAAAGATCGCCTCGGCATCGGCGTCAGGCTCGACCTTCGGAACTTTCATCGCCATCTCTTCCGGCGTCACCAGACGCCATTCGTTCTCCTTTTCTTGGGCAAAGGACATCGGGCACAGCAGTAACGCAAGGGCAAAAACGGCAAGCAGCCCAAATCTGGACGAAAGTTTCATATTCACCTCAACGATGCTCAAATTCCAAGCGCATACACCGCTTCGGTGAAATGCAGGCTTGATCAATATTTGTCTATATAGAAAATTATCGTGCTTTTTCGAGCGTAGTTTACTACTGTAGCGGTGTGAAAGCAATAATAAAATGCGGGCGGCGAGAAGTACGGCAATTTTTTAACGCGGATTATGCGGATACAGCGGATGTGCGCGGATCTGAATGTCATATCCGCTCTCATCCGCCTAATCTGCCCAATCCGCGTTCAAAAGGTCGTCGTCACCTCGCGCCGGTATTGTTCCAATTCCCTGAAACTTCGCCCATTAATAGAGCGGCGAAATCTTCACCGGCAATGCTGGTCGTGACGGATGCGTAATTTCTGTTTACGGGAATAAATTTCCAGGTTCCTGTCTGTCCGGTACCGGTCCCGCCCGTCGCGTATTTTGCGATCAACGCCGCGTCGAAGGATGACACGACGCCGTTTCCGCTGACATCGGCGACTATCAACTGGTTGGCGTTCAGAGGGCTTGTGCCGGCGACGTACTGAGCTACCCTTGCCGCGTCGAACGACGTGATGCTGTTTGCACCGCCGGTCTTGGTCGGAGTGACGGTGTATGAACCCGCGCCGAATCCGGTGAGGGTATATTGACCAGCATTTGGTCCGGGCGCTGTGGTAGTCGCCACGACATTAGGCGATCCTGCTGCGGTGATCGTTACGTTTGAAACGAAACGCGGATTCGGAGAGCCGATCGCGTTGCCGTATGTGACCGTTCCAATGATCTGCGGCGCGGCGGCTGGTTGGTTCTGAAACCAAAACCCGCCGTGCAGATCAAACACGGATGCAGTTGATGAAGTTCCGGCCACGCCTTGTCCCGCAGTGCCGTCAACCTGAAATTGCCCACCGGCGGAGTTCGATCCGCCGCCGGTCGCGATCACCGAATGCGAGAGATCGAACGTGCCGCCCGTCTGCGAGCGAATCTCAACCGCAGAGACGCAGAGACACAGAGTTAAGAGAAGAAGATGATAGAGTGATTTCGATTTTTTCATAACGGTTACCTCGATGATCTATGGGCCGGTGATGGTCGCGTCGCCGAGCGCGCGAATTTCAAATCTCTTGTTCGGATTGTTGACGGTGTTGACCTGCTCGACGTAGTTGCAGGGCTTGAGCCAAATCGGCGTGTGACGATTTGCGGGAATGGCGTTGATGGCGGCGTTGACCGTTTTATACGGCGAGTTGAATGTGCCGATTTGCACGCCGTTGAAATTGCAGTCAACATAATAGCCGCCTGACGCTCTATACATTCCGCGTCCATGCGTCGCGGCGATCAGATCGCCGCCCATCCAAAACAACTCGTCAACGGAAACGTTCGCCGGCCCGCCGTTCGGCAGATCCCATGTCGCTCCGGCGTCATTCGATGTAAAAATTCCGACCTCCGTTCCTGCGTAGAGCAAGTCGGGATTGTTTGGATGAATCGCCAGAGTTCTAACCGGTACATCAGGCAAACCCGTTGCGCCGGCGCCCGTGACATCTATCCAGCTCGCACCCAAATCTCTGGTCACGTAAACATTGTTCGAGGTGAAACCGCCGTGAGTGACATATATCCAATTCGGAGCGCGCGTCGTATCGATGACAGCCCGCGTAATAAAATTATTGTTCGGCAGTGTATTGTCGATTTTTATCCAGGCATTTGGCGGAGGCGCGGGCGTCGTCGTTCCCTGGAAAGTGTAATAAACGTCACCGTTGTTGTGCCCGACAACGATAAAAGACGAATTCAGCGGTGAGATTGTGATGGCGCTGATCGGTGAGTTGCCACCCGTGGTGCCTTTGATCGCTGTCCACGACGGAGTCGCCGCTCGTGAATTGCTTGTGCGCCACAGCGACCATCCGCCGGCCAGTAATCGTTCCGGTTCTCCGGGATCAAGCAGGATCGGCGCAATAAAATTTGTTTGGACCGGCGGGACGTCGCCGATTCCGCTACTTATTGCCGTCGAAGAAAATCCTGCGTTGCTGCTGCGAAAAACGCCCAAATTCTGAGTGGCGCCATAAAAATAATTCGTGTCCGTTTGATCGGCTGAGCAATATCCGCCGTCTGCTCCGGCCGTTGAGGTCCATAGTTCAGTTCCGCCGAAGGTGGTGTATCTTAATGTGCCGTTGTCCTGCGTGCCTCCGATAATATTGCCGTTCGTGCTTCCGGCCCCGCCATAAAACTGCGTGATGCCGAGATTGTTGTTCAATTCCGTCCAGCCGCTGTTTATTGTCGCCGTGCCGACGTTGTCGGTGCGGTAAATGCCGCCGTCGTTGGCGAAGAACGCCGTTCGGTTAGTGCTGTTGTTGAACCCAGGATGCGCGACGATAGCATGATGATCGGCGTGGGCGGAATCGCTGCCGTCGCTGATCTGTGTAAGAGTCGTTCCGCCGTCGCCACTCTGCCAAAGGTGAATTCCGCCGACGATGACAAAGTCCGGATCCTGCGGATTAACCCACAGCGCGTTGTCATACCAGCCTTGATTACCTGCTCCGAGAAAATAGTTCGTGCCGGAATTGACGAGGGTGAAATTCTGCCCGCCGTTAACACTGCGATACAGGCGGCCGTTATTATTATTTACCGAAGCGTAAACAATGAGCCCGCCGATCGGCCAATACGCCAGTTCGACACGTCCGTTGGTTGCAACACTGCCGCCATTGCTGATAGCAGGGCTGAAGGCCACCGTGCTCCACGTCTGTCCGCCGTCAGTTGAAAATCTTGCAGAACCTGCTCCGCCGAGAAGTGCCCGATTGCTGTCCGTAGGGTGAAAGTCGACCTCCAATACTGTGCCGAAAACAGGAATGGTCCAATTCGCGCCGCCGTCAGTCGAACGAAAGAGTCCCTGATTAGTCGCCGCCAGAATTATCGCGCCGTTCGGCGATATGGCAACCCGATTGACGGCGTTAAAGTTGGGGTTGTTGGTGGAGGCCAATTGATTCCAGCTTGCGCCCCCGTCGTCGGAGCGAAAGATGCCCGCACCTTGTACGAAATCGCCAAATTCAGAAGAGTTTACGGTGCCGAAGCTTTCGCCCGTCCCGGCATAGAGATTATTGGCATTGGTTGGGTTGCGCGCAATCGTCGTGATCCCGAGATTCACCATAAAATCGTTGATCGGAAACCACGAGCCGCCGCCATTAAACGTGCGCCAAATGCCGCCCGAAACGCTGCCGATCAAAATGTCATTGGCGTTAGCCGGATGTATCGAGATTGCACGAACACGCCCGCCTACATTGCCCGGCCCAAGCCACGACCATGAATCTGGAAACACTCCGGCTTCCGCGATCAAGTCGTTCTGCTGCAACTGGCGCGCCGGCTGAACTCTTTTCATTTCTTCAATGTGACTTCGAGCCTTTCGAAGCCCGTCAGGGTCAATGCGGCCGTGCTCGTCCTGCAAAGATAAACGGCGGAACCGAAGTCCTTCGGCTCGTTTTGACTGCTCTTCTTCAAATTTTCCTGTCTTCTTCGCGTCTGAGCTTAAGGCGAATAGAATCGCACCGATGAATAACATCAGGCACGAACCTAAAAAAATCCGACGAGTTGTTTTTCTTTTGAAAATCATTTCATTCCTCCTTTTTCGTCGAACTATTGCAGATTGACAAGAACCAAAACCAAGCCCTTGCCGCCTTTCAGTCCGGTCAGAGCCTTTCCGATGACCGCTCCGTTTGCGCGTTTAAAATTTGTCACTTTCATCGCGTAACCAGCAGTTGCAGAGCTCGTTAGTAAATCACCGGCGATGATCGGATTTGTTGTCGCGTCGGCATAAACCCACACGCGGCCGGAAAGGGCGACCGGCAGCGAAGCAGCATTCTGATCCAGATTCGGCAGAACCATTCCGGCGGACAAATTGTTAGCACCGCTGACTATCCCGGCGACTCTGCGATTGTATGCGCCTCGTGCCAGAACAAGCTTTTCGGGGTTATTCGGGTTGATGGCAACGATCATTCCGGGCTTGACTGTTCCACTGACTTCAAAATTTTCCGCCAAGTCCGATCCGGCGGTGATCTGTAGAATACTCGTCTTCAAAGTGCCGCTAACCTGCAAGGTTGTTGTCGGGTTAGTCGTCCCGATGCCGACATTGCCGTTAGTTAAGATGGCGATTCCATTTCCGGGAGGGCCAACGCCTCCTAGACCGTTAGCCAATCTGAGCGTTGTGGTGTCGAGTCTCAGATCGGCCCTCGCCGACGGGCCGGAAATCGTCATGCCGGTTCCGCTGTTGGGCGAGCCGAATGCGATGTTGTTTCCGGAGGCAGTTGCCGCCAGATTGACAAAAGCCGGCAATGAAACCGTTGTTGCATCTATACCGATCCCATTTCCCGGAGGGCCGCCTGCCGCGCCGACTGCGAGCCTCAGGGTGTTGGTATCAAGCCTCACGTCTGCTCTCGTCGTCGGCCCCTGGATGCTCATGCCGGTCCCACTGTTTGGTGTGCCGAATCTGATGTTGTTGCCGGATGCGGTTGCCGCAAGGTTAACAAAAGCGGGCAAATTAACATCAGTGCCGCCTACTTGCGATATCAAAGAATTGCCGAGCGTAGTGCCTGCGCTCCATAGCGGGATCGCATCTACCGCGCCGCTGCCGCTGACGCCGCCCGCTCCTACCAGATCCACGAACGCCCCGCCGTTTTCAGATACCTTGATTTTGCTGGCGGTGCTGTCAAAGTAGATTCGGCCTTGTCCGGCTGGCGCCGCACCGGGCTTGGCGATCGCCGTCATTGAGATCGGGCCATTAACGTCCATGCTGCCGACCGTGGCGTTGCCCCCGATGTTGAGACTGGCCGCCGGCTGCCCGCCGTCTTTTCTCAAATTGCGAGGCACGGAAGTATTCTGTATATAGTTATCGCTTCCCGGCGGAATGCTTGCTACAGGAATCGTCCCTGTGATCTGCGCACCGTCAAGGCTTTGAATTTGCCCGGTTGTGACGCAGCTTACGCATTGTGCGGAAAGGGAATCAGCCGCCGCAGTCGAAAGGCTCCTGATGGAGTGCGGTGCGCTCGTAAGCGATTGACGCGGAGCTAACGTCGTAAACGTGCCGCCCGCTGCGGGTTTTACTTCAATCTCCAGGAATCGCGCACTGCCGTCGGCAAATGCAGTCGGCCCGAAATCGAGCTTGACGCTGAATATGCCGCCGGTGACCGCGACGCCCGAAACGGTCTGCGTCGTACCGACCTGTGTGCCGTTTGCAAGCGTGTCCCACAAGGCGAATTGAAAATCGTAACTGCCGGTCGGCGGCAAACTGCTGTCGAGCAGCCTGCCCTGATACGTGAATTCAGTCGATTGCGCGTTGACCATTACGACACCGAGTAAAAATAGAATCGAAAAAAGTGCTGACAGGACAACATCTTTTTTGCTTAGACATTTCATAACGAAATCCTCCAAATTTTTTATGGCGTGGAGCGAACAAAATCCATTAGAAAGAAAGCTCGCGCTTTTTTTGTTGTTTTGCGCTACAATAGCCTCATCGTTGAAATCAGGCCGGTCACGCTTGCCGGTTTTGTCCGCTCCGCAAACAAAATTATCGGAGTGTGCAAAAGATGTCTTTGGATTTAGATTTAAATTATCCTGAATTTAATTTGAAGATGGGTAAATCAAGCAATAACAAGATTTACGAGTTTGAAGAATTTCGCCTCGATGCCGCGCATTTAATGCTTTCGCGGAATTATGAGGAAATTCCTCTCGCGCCAAAGGCCGTCGAGACGCTGCTCGTCCTCGTAGAGCATCGCGGCAAGATCCTCAGCAAGGACGAATTGATGGATGCCATCTGGGCAGATTCGATCGTTGAAGAATCGAACCTCGCCCAATATCTTCACATCCTGCGCAAAACGCTCGGCAAGCTGCAGAACGGCCATCCATATATCGAAACCCTGCGGCGGCGCGGCTATCGTTTCAACGGCGAGGTAACAGTGTCCGAAAGCTCGAACGGTTTACCACCGGAAAGCAGTGTGCCCGATTTAACCAACGTCCAAAGCGCCCAAACCGAAACGCCTTTTGTAAGTACGAACCTGCGTCCGCTTCGTGTCGAACGTCACGGAAATGTCATCGCCGTCGCCGATTGGCAAGAGGCAGAACCTGAGCCGGTCATAAGGGCGGCAAGCGAGCCGCCGGCTCCGCTCATCGGAGCCGATCTGCCCAAACGCCGCATCTATGCAGCCGCGATTGTTTTTTCATTGCTTTTGACAGGCGCGTTTGGCTTTTTCCTGTTCCGTTCACAGTCAAACTCGGCACAGGCCACGGCTAAAAGCGATATCGTCTTTATGAATTTGACCGACGGCGAGGACGTCAACAACGCAACCATCTCTCCCGACGGCAATTTCTTTGCTTATACTTCGCGCGACGGTGACAAGTCGCGCCTTTTTGTCCAGCAAACCGGGCAGGCGGGGCGTCACCAAATAATCGCGCCCGTCAGCGACAAGTTTGGGGGCATGAGTTTCACTCCTGATTCGCAATTCATTTATTTTGTGGCGGATGATAATGGGCATCTTCCGAACTCGCTTTACCGCGTGCCCGTATTCGGCGGCGTGCAGACAAAAATTTTGTCGAAGATTGCCACAATGCCGTCATTTTCGCCCGACGGGAGTGAAATGGTTTTTACTCGCGGCGACAGCGACGGGTCAAGGATAATAATTGCCTCTAGTGACGGCGCGCGCGAACGAACTCTCGCGGCCTTTACAAAAAACGACCGAAAGGCGCTTTACGGCGGCGGAGCCTGGTCACCCGACGGCAAAACGATTGCTTACGGCGTCGTAGATCTCGACAATCCTCACGAAGGCAACGGCTTGATCGTAGGCACGGACACGATCAGCGGCGAAACCAGACTGTTTTCCAATGAAAAATGGGACAATTTCTTTCGCATGGCATGGACACGCGACTCACAAGGGTTGGTTTTCATCGGGACGAAAGCGAGCGAGGCATATTCGACTCGCCGCGACCAGGTTTACTATCTTTCGATCCCCGACGGCACCACGCGGCGGTTAACAAATGACGGCAACCGCTACGACTATAACAGTCTCGGCGTGACCGACAAGGATGAAGTTCTCGCCGTGCCATTCAACCGCCTGTCGCAGATATGGTCGATGGAAACAGGCGCAAGCGGGCGCGATGTCGTGCAAATCACAAACGGTTTTGCAGACGGACGCGGCGGCATTTCTCCGCTCAATGACGGCCGCGTTGCCTATCTGACCCGCAATGGCGATGGTTTTAGCATCTGGACAATTAATTCCGATGGATCGAGCCGCAAACAACTGACCACCGATCCGCCCGCGATCGAAGAGCTTCGCTCGCCGCCCGACGGCAGCTTCTTTGTTTTTTCTGCCAAGCGTGACGGCTGGAGTCACCTTTACCGAGTCAAAGCGGACGGCAGCGGCCTGCAACAACTCACCTTTGGCGAAAGCTGGGAGATCGACAGCACGATCTCGCCGGACGGCAAGTGGATTGTCTATGACTCAAGAGCTCATATAGCCGGCATTGAAAGATCGTCATTGTGGAAAATCTCATCGGACGGTAGCGACCCGGTAAAACTAACTGACGAGCAATGCGTCACGCCGCATATCTCGCCCGACGGCGCATCTGTATCATGTGTTTCCAACTATTGGAAGACGATTCTTGTCATCTCAGTCGAAACCGGCAAGACCACCGCCGCATTTCAAACACAAGACAACCCGATCCTCAACATCGGCGCCCGCTGGACGCCCGACGGCAAGTCGCTCGCATATATAGTTTCTTCAAATTTGGTTGGGAACATCCTGACGCAGCCGATCAACGGCGAAGCGCCGCGTCCGCTCACCGATTTCCAAAGCGGCGACATCTACAACTTCGCCTTCTCAACCGACGGCCAACGCCTCTACTTGGCTCGCGGCTATCAAACCAAAAAAGCGGTTCTGATAAAAAATTTCCGGTAAATCGCGAGTGTGTCCGTAGCCCGCACGTAAGTGAGGGCTCAATGGCTACGGGCGGAAACGCGAGTGTGAACGAGCGTGCATTCGCTGATGAAGCCGCACGCTCG
>JBJXHF010000066.1:0-54883 GCA_046160805.1 Pyrinomonadaceae bacterium | reverse complement strand
TCTTAGCGTTATGCTTCGACATCACCTTTGTAATTGCCGCCGTCAATGTCGTCTTGCCGTGATCCACGTGACCAATAGTCCCAATGTTCACGTGCGGCTTGCTGCGATCAAATTTTTCCTTGCTCATTGCTTCTCCTCAGTTTTATCCCAAATTTGGAATCTGAAATTTGAAATTCTAAAAAGTTTAATTACTTGCCCCTTTAACCTTCGCAATAATCTCCTCGGCAACGTGCTTCGGCGCCTCGGCGTAACGTTCAAAATGCATACTCGATGTCGCGCGTCCCTGCGTTGACGATCGAAGATCCGTCGTGTAACCAAACATCTCCGACAACGGCACAAAAGCAGTTACCACCGAAACATTTCCCGGACGCGGTTCCATTTTGTCGATCTGGCCGCGTCGGCGGTTAAGGTCGCCGTTGACAGCCCCCATATATTCTTCGGGCGTGACAACTTCAATGCGCATGATAGGTTCGAGCAGAACGGGCTTTGCCTTCTTCAGTGCGTCCTGAAACGCGAGCGAACCTGCGATGTGGAATGAACGCTCATCCGAATCGACTTCATGATACGAACCGAATACAAGGCGAGCTTTTATGTCAACCAGCTCGTAACCCGCCAAAAAGCCGCGACGCATTGCATCGCGAATGCCTTCGGAAACGGGTTTGATAAACTGACGGGGAATAGAGCCGCCGGTGATCTTGTCTTCGAAGACAAACCCTTCGTTCGGCGCCGGTTCGATCTCGAGTTCGACGTGGCCGAACTGACCGCGGCCGCCCGACTGCTTCTTGAAGATCTCTTTGCCCGGCGCGCTCGTTGTGATCGTTTCGCGGTACGCAACCTGCGGCTTGCCGACGTTTGCTTCGACGCCGAATTCGCGCTTCATGCGGTCAACGATGATCTCAAGATGAAGCTCGCCCATTCCGGCGATGATCGTTTGACCGGTCTCATGATCGGTCGAAACCTGAAAACTCGGGTCTTCCTGTGCAAGCCGGTTGAGCGCGATGCCCATTTTGTCTTGATCGGCACGCGTTTTCGGCTCGACGGCGACCCGAACGACGGGATCCGGAAAGTCCATCGATTCAAGAATAATTGGTTTCGTCTCGTCGGCAACGGTGTCACCAGTCGTGGTATTTTTCATACCGCCGATAGCAACGATCTCGCCCGCCGAAGCCGATTCAACGTCTTCACGCTTGTTGGCGTGCATCAACATTAAACGACCGACACGTTCTTTGGAGTCCTTGATTGTGTTGGTGACGTACGAGCCTGATTTGATCGTACCCGAATAGATTCTTACAAATGCGAGTTGGCCGAGATGCTTGTCGGCCATAAGCTTGAACACGAGGCCTGAGAACGGAGCTTTTGGATCAGCTGCACGCGATTCGGTCTCGTCATTCTTTGGATTAATACCTTCGATAGCCGGGATGTCAAGCGGGCTGGGAAGGTAATCAACAACGCCGTCAAGCAGCGTCTGCACGCCCTTGTTCTTAAAAGCAGAGCCCGTAAAAACCGGCACGATCTTCATCGCCAATGTTCCTGCACGAAGGGCCTTGCGAATTTCAGCCTCTGAGATCTCTTCGCCTTCGAGATACTTAGCCATCAGGTCGTCATCAATGGCGGAAACCGCTTCGACCAGCTTTTCGCGAGCTTCTTTTGCCGCATCGACGAGGTCGGACGGAATTTCCAGAGTCTCGTAGTTAGCGCCTTTTGCTTCGTCGCTCCAGACGAATGCTTTCATGGTGACCAGATCGACAACGCCCTTGAACTTATCTTCCAATCCGATCGGGATTTGCATCGCGACCGCATTTGCACCGAGCCGCTTAAGGATCGAATCGAATGAGCGATCGAACGAAGCGCCTGAGCGATCCAGCTTATTGATAAAGCAGATACGCGGCACGCCGTACTTATCAGCCTGACGCCAAACGGTTTCCGACTGCGGCTCAACACCCGCAACGCCGTCAAAAACGCAGACCGCTCCGTCTAAAACTCGAAGGGACCGCTCGACTTCCATCGTGAAGTCAACGTGTCCCGGTGTGTCTATTATATTAATGCGGTGCTCGGTGTTATTTCGCGTCCAAAAACAGGTCGTCGCGGCCGAAGTGATCGTAATTCCGCGCTCCTGCTCCTGCTCCATCCAATCCATCGTCGCCGTTCCCTCGTGAACTTCGCCGATCTTGTGCGAAACACCCGTGTAATACAAAATGCGCTCCGTCGCCGTGGTCTTACCCGCGTCGATATGAGCCATGATGCCGATGTTTCTGAATTTGTCTAAGCTGATCTGTGCCATACATATAGGACTTATATGTCCTATAGGACTCATACGTCCTATTCTTAAAATCTATAATGCGCAAAAGCCTTGTTCGCTTCCGCCATACGGTGGACGTCTTCCTTCTTCTTCATCGCGCCGCCTCGGCCGTTTGCCGAATCGAGCAGTTCGCCGACCAGTCGGTCTTCCATCGTTTTTTCGCTGCGGCCTCTCGCATTTGTCACGATCCAGCGGATCGCCAAAGTGTTTCTCCGATCACGGGTAACTTCGAGCGGCACCTGATAAGTCGCACCGCCGATACGCCGCGATTTGACCTCAAGGGTCGGAGCGACACTATCTAGAGCGGCCTTGAAAACCTTTAACGGCTCATCATTCGCCTTTTCGCCCAACTTTGTCATCGCCTTATAAAATAACTGCTCGGCGATAGACTTTTTCCCAGCCCACATCAACCCGTTGATGAACTTAGTCACGGCGATGCTGTTGTAGATCGGATCGGGAAGAACCTCTCTTTTTCCTGCTACTCTTCTTCTCGGCATAATGAAATTCCAGATTTCCGATTTCAGATGTCAGATTTCAGATTTCAAATTCGCTTCCTAATCTGGAATTTGGAATCTGGAATCAGCTAACTACTTCGCTCCCTTCGGTCTCTTCGCTCCGTATTTCGACCGCGATTGGTTACGGTTCGCAACGCCCGAAGCGTCCAGCGTTCCGCGAATAACGTGATAACGAACACCCGGCAAATCCTTCACGCGTCCGCCGCGGATCATCACGATCGAGTGTTCCTGCAGGTTATGCCCGATGCCGGGAATATAGGTTGTAACTTCGATCTGATTGGTCAGACGTACGCGGGCGACTTTGCGAAGAGCCGAATTCGGCTTCTTCGGCGTCGAAGTATAAACACGCGTACACACGCCGCGCTTCTGCGGATTGGCCTGCAAAGCCGGGCTCGCCGTTTTATATTTCACGGCCTGACGCCCTTTGCGAACTAATTGGTTGATCGTCGGCATAACTTATTCAAAAGACAAAACTAACGTCTTACCTGACTCTTGCCGAAAATATTTCCGGCAGTTAGCTCAAGCAGCTCTCGCTGAATGAATTACTAATAATTATTTAGCTCTCAAGAATTGACACTTTGCTGTAGCGTGGCACAAAAGAAAAGATCATTCGCCAACGGCCTGTGATGGACGCATTTTACGCAACAATTCCTGTTTCAATTCTCAAACAACAGCCTCGCAGTTAGAAACTAACCGCTCAGCAAAACGAACCGCAAAAGTCCGAAACTCCAAATTATCTAAATTCAATGCCCTAATGTCAAGCCGAGTCGTTGCATAAACAGAAATATCTTGTAAACTTTCTCTTTTCGATAAAAAGGCGGTTTAATTTTCATAATGAGCAATACATCACCCGATCTCGCAACATATTTATCAAAATTCAAGGAAGCCGACTGGCTCGCGGCTATCGAAGAGATGCTTGAATGCATTCACGAGGTTGACCGCGAAGCCGTTCAAATATGGTTTCGCTTTTACCCGCTCGATCTCGTGCGGCACATCGAGGCTTCCGATGACCGCGAAGCAACGCTGCTAGGCTTTGCCTTAAAAGGTGATTTGGGATTGAAGAACCAAATTGATACTTCACATCATTTTCTATACGGACATCGGTACTGGACTACAGTAAAACGCAAGATCGAAAAGGAATTCGACGAGTTCAACGGCGGCGAGCCTGATCTAACAGAGCTGATAAAGAACGTCTCGATTCGCGTTGCGAAAAAGCTGACGGTCGAACGCACACTCGTCAACGCAATCGCCACTGTCGGCCTAGCGACGCTAAATCAAGTCGGCATCGACGCTTTCCGAGCCGCTTCCGGTGAAGTCGAAAAACCAACTGGCGTTTTGTCCAAATCGCCCGACGCGGTGATCGCCGCCCGCAAAAAAGACGATTCGCAAGGAGTCTTCGGCTTTCTCAAAACCATCGACAAAAAATTCTCCGTCGCTTTCTCCGGCATAAACTCCGCCGGCAAATTCCCCGTCCTCGCCGCCGAAGAGATCGCATCCGCCTCGCAAAAAGACCGCTCGCACCCGTGGCAGGAAGCAGACGAACGCTGTTGGGAAGGCCCTGTTCCAATCGAATGCACATCCGCCGCATGCGGCACCTGCTGGGTCGGCGTCCTCGGCGGCCGCGAAAAACTTTCGGACGTCGCGCCGCGCGAGCGCCGCGCGATGAAAGTCTTCGGCTACAACCAACCGGACGACGAAAAACCTTTCTTACGTCTCGCCTGCCAGGCAGAAGCTTTTGGCAATGTGACGGTCGTTATCCCGCCCTGGAACGCCGTCTTCGGCAAAAAGGTGCGCGGCAACGTCGAAGAACTTGAGCTTGAACCTGCGACCACTTCGGCAAAAGTACTAAGAGAAACCATAGCCTCCGCCGCATCAGGCGAGTAAAGATATTTACACCACAAAGGCACGAAGTACACAAAGGAGTTATTTGTTTTTCTTAGTGTTCTTTGTGCCTTTGTGGTAAAAATCTCTCAGTGGACAACAAAACACCTTTCCCCCCGATCGCGTTCGTCCTGATCGCCGTCACCATCTGGAGCACCGGCGGACTTTTCATCAAGCTCACAACGCTCGACGCATTTTCCGTGAACCTCGGCCGCTCGCTCTTTGCGGCGATAACGGTTGCGCTGTTTACATATAAAAAAGGACTGAGGCTCGACAGGTTTACGATACTGACTTCGTTTCTCTACGCGGGCACGCTGACCTGTTTCGTTTACGCCAACAAAAACACAACCGCCGCAAACGCCATCTTTCTTCAATACACCGCGCCGATCTACATCCTGCTGCTCGCGCCATTTGTGCTAAAGGAAAAATTCCGTTTCGCAGACCTCATCACCGTCTTCGTTTGCCTCATCGGAATGAGCCTCTTCTTCGTCGGCCAATTCGACACCGCAGCCATCACCGGCAACATCGCCGCACTTCTCTCAGGCCTGTTCTTCGGCCTCTATTTCATCTTCCTCCGCCACCCACGCTCGCTTGCCAACCGAAATCCCGCACTTTCCGTCTTCTACGGCAACGTGCTGATCGTCATCCTAATGCTCCCGCTAGTCGCGCCAAACTTCTCTTCCCAAATCGGCTCAATCGGTGTAAAAGACATCTTCGCCATCCTCTTCCTCGGCGTCTGCCAGATCGGCATAGCCTACCTCCTCTTCACCAAAGCCATCGCCTCCGGCGTCCGATCCCTCGACGCCAGCATAATCGGCTTCATCGAACCGCTGCTCAATCCAGTTTGGGTATTCCTATTCGTGGGCGAACAACCTTCAAGCTGGGCACTCCTCGGCGGCGCAATAATAATCACAACCGTCGCCGCACACACCCTCGAGCAGTACCGTAACAAAGCAGTGCGCAAGCCCGCACGTTAGTAATAAGGGCGGAACACTCAACTTTGAATGAACCGCCCTTAATTACATGCAATCTTACGCAGGTTTATCAGTCTTTGAGCATTTTCCAGATTTCATCGTCCACTCGCCGCATATCACTTTCGGCAAGCCGCCCGATTCTCTTCAATATTCGAGACTATCCATCGCCCGCATTTGAAAAACCAGAACGACAGAAGTTTGTGACAAGCCGTTTTCTGAGGAAGGTTCTATCTGAACAGCAAAATTAAATCTCAACGCTTTTAGATTAGAAGTGATCGGAGCGACCATCAACATCGGTTCGCCTGCGATGTCTGTCTGAACTGCGACGGCAGGCCGCCTGCCGCTTTGTTCGCGTCCGCCCGAAGCCGGCAAACTTACCAGAAGAACGTCGCCGCGAGCCATTAGCTGATTTCCTCAAGCTTTTGCTCAACGGCCAGCATGTCCTCATCACTCGCCGCTTCCCAAGCGGCAAATTCGGCTTCGAGATCGGTGTCTTCGTCAGTGATAATCGTGATCCTAACACGCTCGTGCTCTTTCAATTCTACCGGCACACCAGACACAGGCTTAAAAATTCCACTCTCATAAATCGCATCCAGCGTTGTGTTCATAATACCCTAAGTTTAACACACCAAAATCCTCGTGTCGTCAATCATCGGCTTTATCGAACCCCTCCTAAACCCCGTCTGGGTCTTCCTCATCCTCGGCGAAAAACCCTCAAACTGGGCACTCCTCGGCGGGGCAATAATAATCACCACCGTCGTCGCCCATACTCTTAGTCAGTATCGAAGACAAACTCGATAAGTGTTAATCCTAGAACTGTAGATAATTAAATGATTTAGTGAGGGAATTTACTACATCGCGGCAGAACCAGTCAGAACTTTTTCACTCGACGAAGTCTGCGTATTCTGCGCAATTTGATTAATGAGATCATTCAGAAAATCAGTTGTCAAATAGTTCATAATCGGACAAGGGAGGTCAGTGCTCTCCCGATTTTGGTTCTTGGCAGTTTCTTGGATGTTGTTCAAATAGATATAGACATCGTCCGCGTCCGGTCTTCTTAGCTCTTGGTACAAATATTGGTAATCACCCTCTATCTGTCTAACTGTTCGGAAAACTCTTCGATTAATTTCATCTTCAGGCCTATAGATACACTCAACAAACTTTGAATCTTCGTTTCGGAAAGCATCCGGCGAGAGTATGAATGCTCTGAGTAGATCGCTCCTGAATGCCCTTCCATCAAATCGGCCCATCTTCCTTTGCTACCACACGTGAATGGTGGGAACGCGATCGAGAGAACTATGAGCTTTTTATTTCACAGTTTGTGCTGGACGAATGTGGTGACGGCGATGCGGAGATGGCGCAAAAACGTTTGGAACTGTTAAAAGGTATTCCGGTTTTAGAGATCAGCGATGCGGCAGTGCAGCTTTCAAAGCAGCTTGTTGATCGCGGCCCACTTCCGGTAAAAGCTGAGAAGGATTCGCTTCACATTGCAATTGCAGCAGCCAACGCGATGGATTATTTGGTAACATGGAATATGAAGCATATCGCCAATGCTTCGATGAAACGGGCGATAGATCGCAAATGTCTTGATGCCGGTTTCGATCCGCCGGTGATTTGCACTCCCGACGGATTGTTAGGTGAGGAATATTATGTGGAAGGATGAAATTGTTGAAGAAGTGCGGCGAATTCGAGACGCACAGGCGGCTAAATTCAATTACGATATCGATGCCATAGTCGCCGACGCCCGCAAACGCCAGAAAGCATCAGGTCGAAAGACCGTTTCGTTCCCGCCTCGCAAGCCAGCGGTCAACCGCTTAAAAAAACCTCTAGTCGAAAAGGCCTAATAGGTTACCTAAACCCACGCCCGACGGCGACGGCGGTGTTTAGTTCAAGTAAGAGTGTGCCTTCGTTGTCCATGTCGATGTTTGTGAAGAGCAGCGTGCCGCGCGGGGTTATGTTGAAGTGTTTGCAAAACGGCGCGGCGTGGATTATGCGGTAGGTGTATTTTTTTTGCGTTTCTTTGCCTTTTAGTTTGAACGCGCTCAGCGTTCGGGCGTCGCGCGGAGCGAGGCCGATGGTGCGCGTGTCTTCGTCGTAGAGCAGCTCGACCGCCGGCGGCGAACCGAGAGCTTCGCAGGCCTTGCGGTTGAGCAGGAATACTTTTCGGTGGTTCAATGTGACACGCGGAGTGTCGCCTGTGCCGACGCGGTTCGGCATTCCCGGATACGATTGCCAGCGGCCTTTCGATTTTTCATTGTTCATGTGAATATCTGTATCATACATGCAATTTATTGTCAAGTGCGGTGAATATTTTTTTGCCCGCGAATAACGCGAATCAGCGCGAATTCAAAATCGACCTCTACCATTCGTTTTATTCGCGTAATTCGCGGGCAAAAACGACTGGAAAACGGTTATGCGGATAACAACAGATAATGAATGGAACTTTTTCGCAACTGCTCGATAAACAACGTAAACCTAAAGGCAGAAAAGCGGTAAGTAAGCGGCAAAATCGTGTAACTCAACTACAAAAAGGCGGCGAACAGAGGTAGTTTTCTGTTACCGGTCGCTTTCGCGGCATTCCAATGCTGTGATAAGCTACTCGAATATCTTCAAAAAACGAGTCTTATTACTCGTTTATTCAATTTCGACTAGCGTTCAATTACAATGTTCTTTGGAGAATTTTAGAAAAAATGGCAGATATTAATACACCTAAAAATGTAACCAACGCAGGGCTGATCGAGTTTGTGACCGAGATGGCGGCGCTTTGTAAGCCCGACAGCGTTTATTGGTGCGACGGTTCGCAGGCGGAATACGACCGTTTGTGCGAGGAAATGGTCGCTGCGGGCACGTTCATCAAACTCAATCCTGACAAGCGGCCGAATTCGTTTCTCGCGCGCTCGCACCCTTCGGATGTGGCTCGTGTTGAGGACCGCACTTACATTTGTTCAAAGAGTAAAGGCGACGCCGGACCGACTAATAACTGGATGGCTCCGGCCGAGATGAAGGCTATGCTAAAGCCCAAATTCGACGGCACGATGCGTGGGCGCACGATGTATGTCGTGCCGTTTTGCATGGGGCCGTTGGGCTCGCCGATCTCGCAATTCGGAGTGCAGCTTTCCGATTCGCCGTATGTCGCGGTCAATATGAAGATCATGACCCGCATGGGCAATCAGGCTCTCGAAGCTCTCGGCGACGGCGAATTTACAAAGTGTCTGCATTCGGTCGGAATGCCTTTGGCCGACGGCCAGAAAGATGTCGCGTGGCCTTGCTCGCCGGATCCGAAAGACAAGTATATCGTCCACTATCCGGAAGAAAATTCAATTGTTAGCTATGGATCGGGCTATGGCGGCAACGCTTTGCTCGGCAAAAAATGCCTTGCTCTGCGTATCGCTTCGACGCTTGGACGCGATCAGGGTTGGCTCGCCGAGCATATGCTTATCGTCGGCGTGAAATCGCCCGACGGACGTAAAGATTATGTCTGCGCCGCGTTCCCTTCGGCCTGCGGCAAGACGAATTTTGCGATGCTCATTCCGCCAAAGGAATTTGTCGAAGACGGCTGGGAAATCACGACCGTCGGCGACGACATCGCGTGGATCAAGCCCGACGAAAACGGCAAGCTGCGCGCGATCAACCCCGAGAACGGCTTCTTTGGCGTCGCTCCGGGCACGAATTACGAAACCAATCGCAACGCGATGGAATCGATCAAGGAAAACACGATCTTCACCAACGTCGGCCTCACCGACGACGGCGACGTCTGGTGGGAAGGCATGGACGGCGAGCCGCCCGCACACGCCATCGACTGGCAGGGCAACGACTGGACTCCGAAATCGGAAGCCAAGGCCGCGCATGCGAACGCACGTTTTACGGCGCCGATAACACAGTGCCCCGTAACTGATGAAAACTTCAACAACCCTGAAGGCGTGCCAGTCTCGGCGTTTATGTTCGGGGGACGCCGTAACAGCGTCGTGCCGCTCGTGATGCAATCGTTCAACTGGACATTCGGCGTCTATTCCGCCGCCACGATCGGTTCCGAAATGACCGCCGCCGCGTTCGGCAATATTGGCGATGTCCGCCGCGATCCTTTTGCGATGCTGCCCTTCTGCGGCTATCACATGGGCGATTATTTCAGCCACTGGCTCGACTTCGGACGCAACATCCCAAATCCGCCGCGAATGTTCATCGTCAACTGGTTCCGCAAGGACAAAGACGGCAAGTTCGCGTGGCCCGGTTTCAGCGACAACATGCGCGTTTTGAAATGGGTAGTCGAGCGTGCTCGAGGCGAGGCCGCCAGCGTCGAAACGCCGCTAGGATGGATGCCAAAGTACGAGGACTTAGACTGGCGAGGCCTCGATTTCAGTCGCGAGCAATTCGACGCCGTAATGAACGTTGACCGCGACACGTGGATCAAAGAGATCTCGATGCACGACGAGCTTTTCTTCAAACTCTACGACCGCCTTCCAAAGGAAATGACATTCATCCGCGAGCTTCTCGTCTCCAGCCTCTGGCGCGAAAACAACGAAGGCCTCGCCGCCCCGCGACCCGAAGCGGAACAATTAAAAGCAGCCGGCAAAGCGGAATAGATTGTAAATTGATTAAGATTTGTTAAGGACGGGTTTGATCTCGTCCTTTTTATTTTTGGTCATATAAAAAGGGTGATGAGTTCGTCCGTTTGAATTCTTTAGCCACGAATAAACGAATAAGAATCCGTATTCGTGCATTCGTGGCTAAAATGAAAGTTCTTCATGCGATTCGCCAAAAAAATTCACGCTGACCCATTATAAAAAAATCGATCTATTTGCGTTCCAAACTTGCGGGGCATAAAATAAATTAGTTCGGTTCGCTCTCAGAAATAACGACAATTAGGAGGCAAGAATAATGACAAAAGGTTTAGCAGTAAAACTGGTCGCAAAGCCGGGAAAAGAAGCTGAGGTTGAAGCCTTTTTGAACGCCGGGCTCGATCTCGTAAACGACGAACCGCTGACCTGCACTTGGTACGCGGTGAAGTTTAGCAAAAACACGTTCGGCATTTTCGACACCTTTGCCGCCGATGAAGGCCGCGACGCACACCTCAACGGCAAAGTCGCCGAAGCCTTAATGGCAAAGGCCGCCGAACTACTCGCCGAGCCGCCAAAGATCGAAAAGATCGACATTCTGGCCGCCAAAAAGGCCGCCATGAACTGGTCGAATTCAGCAGTCGCATAAAATGCACAAGCCCGCACGTTAGCAAGGCCGGTACACACAGGCTCCCGCGTGTACCGCCCTTACTAACATGCGGACTTACGCAAAAACCTGCCATTTGCAATTGACCTGCCCTTCCATTTTACGTATAATTTGAGTTTTTCGACTGGCAAAACTTTTGCCGTCAGGAGCGAGCATAATGAGTTACGCAATTATTAAAACGGGCGGAAAGCAATTTGCTGTTGAGGGTGGACAGACGCTTCGCGTGCCGACTATTAGTGAAAAGGAAGGCCAAAAGGTCTCGATTGACGCGTTGCTTGTCGGCGAGGGCAAAGACGCCAAAGTCGGCACTGCAACGGTCAATGCAACCATCGTCGGCCACGGCAAGGGGGACAAGATCATCGTCTTCAAAAAGAAACGCCGCAAGCAATACAAACGCAAACAAGGTCACCGGCAAGGGTTTACAGAGATCAAGATTGAAAAGATTTAGGACAATTACGGATTGCGGACTGCGTATTGCGGATTAACAAATCCAAAATCCAAAATCCCAAATCCAAAATCGAAATATGGCACATAAAAAAGGTGTAGGTTCATCCAGAAACGGCCGCGATTCGAATGCTCAGCGGCTCGGACTCAAAAAATTCGGCGGCGAGCATGTGCTCGGCGGCAATATCATCGCTCGTCAGCGCGGTACCAAATGGAAGCCTGGCAACAACGTCGGCAAAGGCACCGACGACACGCTTTTTAGCTTGATCGAAGGTTTTGTCAAATTTGAGAACAAAGGCCAAAAAGGCAAATTCATCAGCGTTTACTCTGAAGGCTCACCTGAGCTCGTCGCAAAAGCCGTATAACGGTTTAATCCGACTTGCCTTATCAAGGCAATCTTTAAGTACCCAAAACAAAATGAGGCCGTCTTTTTTTAGACGGCCTCATTTTCATTAATTCAATCCTAAACCTCGGTTACTAACGATTGGCCCAATTACCCGAGACCTCACCTATCAACAGGCCGACAAAATCGCAGTCTGTTTGGCCGGCTTCGCATGAGTTCGGCTGCGATCCAATCGGGAATGTCGGGCCGGGTGGTCTGAAGAATCTCCACTGATTCGTCATGCCGATTGGCGGCCCAAGCCCTGTCACAAATCGAGCGATCTGTGCAGCGTCGGTTGACGAGAGTGCTCCGTTGTTAGTGACATCGGCTGCAACCCTTCGATTGTTGTCCGGTAATGTAAGCACTCCCGCGACATGCTGCGCTATGCGCGCTGCATCATTCGAACTGATGCCGTTCTGTCCCAACGTCTTCGTCACCTGCAATTGGAAAGGACCTGCACCGGTTACCGGCAATGTATAACGTCCGGCTTGATCGGTGCCTGTGCAAACAGGCGGCGTCGAAAAACCCAAACAAACAGTAGCACCCGAGATCGGCAATGCGGCGGCGCTGCCATATCTGACAGTTCCTGAGATCGATGCTCCGCCGACCGTGACACTGCCGTTAGTCGTCGTGCTGTCGGGATCGCCTTCGTTGAAAAAAAATCCCTGACTGCTCCCCGTCCGCCAGCTTTCAAACCTCAATGCCGATGACTGTCCGGGCGTTCCCACAACTGTGAATTTGAGATTTAACAGAGTTCCGGATCCTGTAAGTGGCGGCCCGGTAAGATAGGCTGAGATTATCAGGATCCCGGCAGGGTTCTCATTGGTTAGTATTGACATTCTTTCGCTTATTGTGCCGATCGCATCGAATGCAGGTGCCGCAGGTCGTATGACCGCCGGATCGAAAGCGATGTGAACGTCATACGAAAACGCCCCGCGTCCGGTAAGATCTCCCGCCGTTATGGGAATCGTGACAACAGATCCCGGTTGTACAGTCACATTAGGCAAAGACACCGGCACCGGTGCAAGCGCCGACGCCTGCTCCGCCTCTGCTCTGCCGCTCCGATTGGCATTCACGGCAATAGTAGCAAAAGCGAACAATATCAACACAGTAACGATGGTGCGTGACGGTATGCGTAACATATACTTACCTCCTTTTGTGTTTTTTGAAATGCACAATTCACACTCGTCAGAAGGATCTTGTGGGATCACCTGCAGAGCAAATAAGATCGGCCTGAAAACGCAATTCGCAATCAGCATACTCCGAATGTTGGCTCTTTGCAAGTAAATTTCAAATGAAGCAGGCCTTTTGTTTATAATAAATCTAATGAAGACGGGCGAGGAAATTATCGAACAAGGGATCGCCGATCTCATTGACGGAAACGAAATCATTCCCGCACTGTTGGTATCCGTTGGAGCGACACGCCTTCGCTCGGCGGGAGTAAAAGATTAGACGGTTAATACGTTGGGAACGCACAATCGAATCACGAGCTAAGAAATAAAATTGACCTAATAACCTCCGGTATTTTTCGCTTCCCAAAAAAAATTTTTAGGTGATTTTTCTTTAATTTGCAAACCATGTTTAATGGTGCAAAATAGGGTCAATTCTGATAACTTCTGAGCTAAAAAAACTTGCCGGATTTTCCACATTTTTATCCACAGGACAGACGCTCGGTTATCCACAAGATTTCCACAGAAAGCCCTTAAAATAAGGGTGAAAGTTAAAGTATTTTATACTTGACATTGGTTTTTTAGGGTGTAAGATAGCTTCATAGTCGAGATTGCTTACGGGCATTTTGACCGGCTTCAGGAAGTGGAACGTTTGCGGTGACGCATCGTTCGCGGACAGAAGGAGCGGAAAGCCGCTGTCCATGATCGCCTGATCCGAAGCCGAAAGGCTTCACGCGGGTTTGCTTTCGAGCTTACCCGAGTTGTTCGGATAAAAACGGACAACGCCCTCTTGGAAATGATCAGCCAAATCGGGTGTGACGCCGCTCAAGTCCTTCGGGACATGAGCCTCGTTTGCCGGGAACGTAACCGGCGGTGGAGGAAAAGCCACCACAACAAAAACCTAACGGCATCGTGCTCTTCGAGCACAAACAAACTTGAATTTATTCAATTTTGGATGCTGACCGGAGACTTAACTCCCCGCAGAGTTTCTTCGGAATACAAATCCGGCGGTTTGAACGTTGTACATGGTCAACCGCCACTCTTTTCAAACTCTTCGGAGTCTTGGATAGAGAATAAAAATAGAAGCGTCGAATCGAGCAATCGGGACGACGCTTTTGTTTTTTTTATGTCAGCCACGAATGCACGAATACGTGATATATTCGTGCATTAGTGGCTAAAATTAGCCCTTTATTCTACTCGTATCTCAGCGCGTCGATCGGATTCAATCTCGCCGCTTTCCATGCAGGTAAAAGACCAAAGATCAACCCCAAACCGACTGAAACAACAAAACCTGCAATCGGAGCCCAGAGAGGAATATAAGTCGGCATTATCATTTTGATAACCAACGAAAGCAGCACGCCGAGCACTATCCCGATCAGTCCGCCCAGGCCTGTCAGCGTCGCGGCCTCGATCAGGAATTGTGTAATTATGTCGATGCTTCGCGCGCCGATGGCTTTTCGGACGCCGATCTCTTTTGTGCGTTCGGTGACCGACACGAGCATGACGTTCATCACGCCGATGCCGCCGATCAGAAGGCCGACGCTTGAAATAGCGACCATGAGCAGAAAAATCCCGCTCGTTATCGCCCCGAAGCTTTGGATTATCTGGTCGGAGGTTTGCACGCCAAAATTGTCGGGCTTTCCCGAAGGAACTTTTCTCGACTTACGCAGGATACTCTTTATCTCTTCAAGAGCCTCATTCATCTTTCCCGGCTTTGCTGTCGCCATGATGAAACAGTCTTCGTTGGCCGGATAAAGCTGCTGTATGGTCTTAAAAGGCAGATAAACGGCCTTGTTTTCGTTGTTCGGATCTTCGGCGCCGATCATGAATATCTCTCGCTCTTTCAAAACGCCGATGATGCGGTAATTGCGGCCTTCGATCTGTATGTCCCTGTCGAGCGCGTTCGAGTATGGAAACAGCGTGTTGCCAACATCGACGCCAATAACAGCGATGTTTGCGCGTCTCGTTTCTTCGTCTGCCGTAAAATACCGTCCTTCCGCGAGGTTGGTAACGCCCATTTGAAAATAGTCGGACGACGCGCCCTGCACCGTGGCGTTTGTCATCTCGATCTCTTTGTTGCGAACGTTCACCCTATCGACAAAAGGCCCGCTGATAAAATCGACCGGCGACATAAACGGCGATACATAATCGCAGTTCACGCATTCTGCTCTGATCGCGTCGGCGTCTTCACCTTTCAGCGGCGGCCGCGATCTCTCTTCCGCCGAGGGATTGAAGTTAAAGCCCGGATCGAATTTAAAGGCATAGATCGAATTCGTGCCGAACGACTCGATCTCCTTTGAAACGCGCGAGTCGATACCGGCTACAAACGCGGCGATAACGATCACCGTCACGGTGCCGACCACGACTCCTAGAATCGTCAAGAACGAGCGCACTTTGTGATGCCGCAGCGTATCAAGCGCCATCAACATATTCTCGTAGAATTTTGAACGAAAGAACCGCATTTTTTAGTCCGCTCTCAAGGCCTCAATTGGATCGAGCCTAGCGGCCTTCCAAGCCGGATAAACGCCTGAAACAAGCCCGACAGTGCTCGATACGATTAACGCTATTGCCGTCCACATCAATGGCAGAGCGGTCGGCACCGATGCCACCACCTCGACGAGTTTTGCTATCAGATAAGCGATCGTTACGCCTATGGCGCCGCCCAGCAGAGCAAGCGATGTCGATTCGGCCAGAAACTGTCTCAAGATGTCGCCCTGCTTCGCTCCGATGCTCTTGCGGATGCCGATCTCCTTTGTCCTTTCCGTGACGCTGACGAGCATGATGTTCATGATTACGATGCCGCCAACGATCAATGAGATCGACGTAACGCCAATCGCAGCGATCTGGATCGTCCCAAAGATATTGTCACGCAGCTCGTTTATCGCGCTCGGCGTCACGATCCCGAAGTTATCCTTGTCCGACGGCTCAAGTTTTCTGCGGACACGCATCAGCGTGCGAGCTTCTTCAATTGCATCTTCATAAGAATTCGGATTCGTCGATGTTACCGAGATCGAGATCGACCGCCTCACGCCGTAGATCGAAAGAAACGTCGAAAGCGGCATCGTGACATACATATCCCGCGTCTGCCCGAAAGCGGACCCAAGTTCTTTGCCGACGCCGATCACCTGAAACGGTCGCCCGTCGATCTTTATTAATTGCCCAAGCGCATTGCCAGTCGGAAAAAGTTTATCAGCCGTTTCGGAACCGATATAGCATACAAGTTTTTTAGATTCTTCCTCGGCGTTTATGAAATAGCGCCCTTGTTTTGTTTCGATCTTCTCGATTTCCTCGATATTCGGCGTCGTCGCCTTGAGCTGAATATTCAATAACGACTGTCCGCCAAATTTAACATCTGCCATTGAAGCCGCTTTGCCGCCTGCATCCTTAATAAAACCACCGTGATTTTTCAATGCCTGCAGGTCGTCGAGATCGACATCCTTATTACGCCTCCGCGCGGCATTCAGAACCTCGACGCTCGAATAATCTTCAATCGAATATCGCTGCACGCTAAACGCATTTGTTCCAATATTCGCGATCTTCTCATCGACGTACGCGTTAAAACCTTCAACCAGCGAAACAACGACAATCACCGTCGCCACGCCGAAAATCACCCCGAGCAGCGTCAAAAACGACCGTAGTTTATGACCAAGGATCGATGCAAAAGCTAATCTTATTGCTTCAAAAAACGGCATGGCTTAATTATAACTGAAATCAAAATCATACAAGTTACGGCTTTAAATAGGAAATGTTTCGTTTTGCCAATCTGCGATGCAAAATCTAGAATCAAGATTCGATATGTTTCTCGACCGCGTCAAAATCAAGGTAAAAGCAGGCAACGGCGGCGACGGCGTGACGGCATTTCGCCGCGAGAAATTTGTCCCGCGCGGCGGGCCTTCCGGCGGCGACGGCGGAGTTGGAGGCAGTGTTTTTATCGAGTCGTCCGAGGGGCTTAACACGCTTTTGCACCTTCGCTACAACCCTGAGCACAAAGCCGAACGCGGCCGTCACGGTGAAGGCTCGAACCGTTCCGGCAAAGACGGTGAAGACGCAGTTGTCCGAGTGCCGGTCGGCACTCAGGTATTAGACCCTGAAACTAACGATCTGCTGTTCGATTTCACTGAACCTGAACAGCGTTACCTAGCAGCAAAAGGCGGCAAAGGCGGCTGGGGAAATTCGCATTTTGCAACGCCTACGCAACGCGCTCCGAAATATCATTACACAGGCCGTCCCGGCGGCGAAAAAGAGCTGCAGCTTGAATTAAAATTGATCGCTGATGTCGGTCTCGTCGGTTTTCCGAACGCCGGAAAGTCAACGCTCATCTCGGTCATCTCCGCCGCCAAACCGAAGATCGCCGATTACCCTTTCACAACGCTCGAACCGAATCTAGGCGTGGTTGACATGGGCGATTTTAAGACCTTCGTCGTCGCCGACATTCCGGGCTTGATCGAAGGCGCGTCAACCGGAGCCGGCCTAGGCCACAGATTTCTGAGGCACGTCGAGCGGACAAAGCTCATTCTGCATCTCGTTGATGTCTCTTCGCTGTCAGGCCGCGATCCGGTCTCGGATTACGCGATCATAAACCGCGAGCTCGCAAATTACGACGCCGAACTCGCTTCTCGGCCGCAGATCGTGGTCGCCACGAAAACAGACGCGCTTGACGAACCCGAACGATTGGAAACTTTGAAGGAAAAGGCTAAGAAGGACAGGAAAGCGTTTTTCGCCATCTCGTCCGTTACAAACGTAGGCGTCAAAGAATTGGTCAACGCTGTCTCTAAAGCAATAATAGAGTTAGCCACAGAGAACACAGAGATCGCTGAGAAAAGCAGGATTCCATAGTTCATCCCTCTGTGCCCTCTGTGTTCTCTGTGGCAAAATCTTATGACACGCATAGCATTTTACGGAGGATCATTCGACCCGGTTCATCGCGGGCATTTAGCGATTGCGCATTCGCTGCTCGATCAATTTGAGCTTGATGAGTTCGTCTTCGTTCCGGCCTTTCACGCGCCGCACAAAATGCGTAATACGCCGACCTCAGCTTATGATCGATTTGCGATGCTTTGTCTTATCACGCAAAACGAACCGAAGATCAGCGTCTCGAAGATGGAGATCGAAATGCCCGAACGCCCTTACTCGGTCGAGACGTTAACGAGATTGAACGACGAACGGCGAGACGATGAGATATTTTTTGTCATGGGTGCCGACTCGTGGATGGAGATCACGGCGTGGCGCGAATGGGAAAAGGTATTGTCATTGTCGAATCATATTGTTGTTACGCGACCGGGCACTGAGATCGATTTTTCGCACGTCACTGATGAGATTCGGTCGAGAATCGTCGATTTGCGAGAAATTTTTAACGCAAAGACGCATAAACGCAAAGACCCTGATTTCAAAGATCAAAAATCAAAGATCAATAATCAAATCTTCATAACCGACGCAGTCAACGTGGACATCTCTGCAACCACGATTCGTCATCGAATCCGCAACGATGTTACATCCTGGCGCGAAGATGTGCCCGTTGAGGTTGCAAATTACATCGAAAAATATCAGATTTATAAATGATGGAAGAAACCCAGGAACGATCGCTTCAACGCGAAGCGGTCAAAATAGAGTTAGCCGCAACGCCCACGCCCTTCGCCGAACTCGACCCCGAAGTCCAACTCGCTATCCAATGCGCCGCCGACAAAAAGGCGTTTGACATGATCGCTCTCGACCTGCGCGAGATAGCCAGCTTTACTGAATTTTTTATAATCGCCACGGGCTCAAACCAGCGGCAGGTTCAGGCTATCGCCGACGAGATAAACGAGCAGCTAAAGAAGCAACTCCAAACGCGTGCGGTCCGCGTTGAAGGCTACAATTCAGCCGAGTGGGTCTTGCTCGACTACGGCGATTTTATCGTCCACATCTTCAACGGCGAAGCCCGCGAGTTCTATGACCTAGCCCGCCTCTGGCGCGACGCCCGCCGCGTCGAGATCCCGCAAGATATCTAGGTTCAATGCACAATTCACAATGCACAATGCAAAATAGCCCAGCAAATTGCGGGCTTTTTTGCGGCGCAACTCACGGATGGTCGACAAACTTTCGCTTTAACCCCCGCTAGGTGCCGCCTTTTAGCCTCAAAGGTCACCGTTTCGGTGCGTTAGGTTACTGAAAAAAATTTACGCACGTCACAAAAGTGATCCAACCTCGGCGGCGTTGGCGGCTTGGTCGGAACGGTCGGCAGCAGTGTTTTTTTTGCCCGCGAATAACGCGAACAAAACGAATAAATCTTACGTGTTTTCTGTTTCGCGCATATTCGCGTTATTCGCGGGGAAAATTTTTATCTCGCTCTTGACATCCTCGCAAATCTGTGCCATACTTGCAACATCATGCCAAGAAGAGACTGGAAAGAATTTGGAGGCGTCGCGACACGGCGTATTCCGGAAGCGATACGATGCTCGATTAATCCGGACGGCGAGATCACTTTTGACGTAGATACGTTTCGAAAAATGGGTGAGCCGGAGGCGATGTTTCTGCTCTACGAACAATCGTCTCGCACGATCGGCCTCAGGCCGGCGCATCCGGACACGCCGAACGCCGTGCTCGTGCGGGCCCGCCACGCACGCTCGAACCGCGTCGTACGTTCGCAGCCCTTTTTCCGCGAGAACGGCATAGAGCTTGAGCACACGCTTCGCTTCCCTTACCCGTTCGTCGAGGAAAACGTCCTCATCCTCGACCTGCGCACAGCGGTCACCGCGAGCCGCGGCGGCATAAAAAAGATAAGAAAGCGCCTGCCCAATGCCCGCGAGACAAGAGCTTCGCTGAACAGCCTTAAACACGCCCTAAACGACTACGGCCATGAGATCTTCGTCGAACAAGAAGACGAACGCGGCAAACCGGTCATCTGGTATTCGTTCGATTCAAAAGGAAGAAAACAAAAACATACCCGCGACGGCAACGGAGTGCGGATTACCGGCGCTAATGAAGATGCAGAGTAGACGACGGCGTAGCCGCAAGGCATTTTTCTGTAGGCTCGGCCTGTCTATTTGCGGAAAAGCTCTGCTTTTCCGAGATGCATTAATAAACTCTGCGGCTATGCCGCCGACTAACGCCATCTTAGAGTCTTGTGGTCAGTCAACAGGGGTTCGTTTTCGAGAGTCTTGCCAAGCCACTGCCTCGCACTTGAGTAAAGATATTCATCCGGATGTTCAACGAGTCCGGCTCTGACGGGGTTCAGATGAATGTAATTAACTTTTTGCATGAATGCGTCTTCGCCTGTTACCCTCAATGCGTTCGGGTGATGCTCATAGACCGAGTGCTTGTGACGATTTTCTCTTTCCTGAATGCGGAGCTTAGCCAACGAGGTTTCATGACCCTCGGACTTCAGATGATCGATTATTCGTTTTGCTGAAATGCCGTTCAAGAATCGTAGAACGTCCTTGATAGTTCGTGCGTTGTCAGTAAGTAAATGTGCGTGATCAGGCATAATCACATACGCAAATATCATAATCTGCGCCGATCTTCGGGCCTCATCGAAGGCTTCAGCGACAATTTGCTTTATGATATCGGTCTGAAATATCGGAAGACGGTTGTGCGTAACCGATGTCAAATAATAAGCAGGATTGTCTCTTGAAATTTGGAACACTTACCTTTGGGCGGCGGCCTAGCCGCAAGAGTTTTAGATGATTATCGGAAAAGCACAGCTTTTCCGCAAATAGAGCGGCACAGCCGCAAGCGCTGAAAACCTATGGTCGCGAGATCTTCATCGAAGAAGAAGAAGACGAACGCGGCAAACCGGTCATCTGATATTCGTTAGATTCAAAAGGAAGAAAACAAAAACACACCCGCGACGGCAACGGCGTCCGCATCACAAGTGAGGATTGATAGAAAGAACCGCTAATATTGCACTCAAGAGTCTTGTCGGCTTTGTCGTAATTCGGCAGGAACTAGTTTATGACCAATAACGCTTGATATCAATCGGCATGATAGTGCCGACTCGATCCACAAACCAAGTATCCATCCAAAGAAACAGCCGTCGAATCAGATCAAAATGAGGTTGCAGTACGGTTGGATCGTCACTATTTATATGGTTGCCATGAAATATTGGATTTCTTGTCGTTTTGTAAAAGGATTGGACCTCCTCCCACAGAATCGAGTCGCAATCTGCCAGACGGTAGTTGGGGTCAACTAGGGCAGGGAGTTTGTTGTAATAATTATCAGCCGTCCCTTGACCTCTAAGAGAAAAGGGATTGAGAAAATAATTTCGCGTTTTCTCATTCGTTAGATTACGTTGAACTGTTTCCTGTAGAACAATGCAGTTAACAAACGACTCGGTCCCCAAAATAGCCCGTTGTAAGATTATGGTTATTAATTCACGCGGCTGACCGTACCAGTCGAAGTCAAGGGCTTTGATGGGTACGCCAAGTTTGGTGTTCTTAAACTGTGCACAAAACTCTTCGTCGCGAATCAACCTAGAGTACTCCGCGCATTCCTCTAGATGATTGACCGCTGGAATATTAACGAAAGGCCGTTGGGCCGCCTTAATTTTGTCGGTTGTCTCGGCATCGAGTGGGACTAGCACAATCTTTTTTCGACTAGGTGATCCGCTCATTCAAATTTCAGCCCTCCTTGCACGTCACTTCCAGCCTCAATTTTTTCGGCCTGTTTGAGTGTTCGGTCGAGGGTTTGGGGCATTTGGACGGTTTTGCCGGCGAGGATTTGTTCAATAGTTAGTATCTGAACTCGCGGGAACTTGCCGAAATGGTCGGATGTAAAGAATCCGGCGGACGCGGCTTCGTTAAACCGTAAATCCAAAAGCTAACTGTTCCACCTGTTTTGTTTGTAATTGTCCGTGATTGTGTAAGTCAATGCCCTCTGGTTCAAAGTTGCAAACGAGAGCTTCCACTATCGTTCGTCTGTTTTCAACATTCGCACCCGCATGGTAAAAGTGGTCTTTCGTAACAATATTGAAGTTGTGCCAGAATCTTCCAATCATATCGTTTTTCCGCCAGTCATTATGATGCCATGTCGACAGAACAAACTTTGCCTTTGTCCTACTCAATAGTTCAAATAGCTTTTCCTCGTCGTAGTCTTTCCAGCCGTTATAGTAATCAACGTGCCGTCCGAAATACGGTGGATCGCAATAAATAATATCTTCCTCATTCGCGCAGGAGATTACATCCTCAAAGTAACCGTTAACGAAAGTCCATTCTGGCTCGGGTTTTATTATCTTGGAAACCGCATCTACTTGATTAACTATTTTTGTTATGTAGGACTGGCTAAACCGTTCGGGCTTCTTACAGAACGGGATGTTCCAATTTCCTTTACCTCCGAACCGCATCATACCGTTGAAACCAGCGCGTGAAAGAAACAGGAAATCGTAGGACGAAAAAGTTTCATTGAACCGTGACCTTACCAACAGGTAATGTGCGTAACCGTCGTTGTCAGCTTTCCGCAAAAGGCTTCCTTCGCGTTCAAGATATGACCGTACGGAATGCGGAGTAATTTCGCCGGATTGAATCCCACGATAGAAACGGATTAGATGCGGATTAGCATCGTTTAGAAGAGCAGTCTTAAACCCTGAGTTGAAAGCTACGACGCCGGTTCCAAGAAAGGGTTCTATCCACCGTCCTTGAGAATTGGGAACCAGTGCCTTAATCCACGGCACCAACTTGGTCTTAATCCCTTGACTTTTTATTGGTGGAACGATTACTCGCATATTCATTATTCGCTTTCTTCGTCAGTTGGAACTTCCTCTTCGTCGAGGTTTTTAATTTCTTCTTTGTGTTCTGAAAGAATGTCCATTCCGCGTTCTTTGTACTCCAAGTAAGATTTCAAATTGGTGTACGGGCGGGGAATCTCTAATGCCTTGGCCATATCGTTGGTAAGATAATACATCCAGTAATCATCATAAACTTCCTCACCTAATGCAGAAAACACGCCTTCCCCATTCATAAGCCTATCCATGCTATTCGTTGATCCAATGTTTTTCGTGTTACCACTTCCTGGACTTGCAGATGCGATTTTATATTTTGGCTGAACAAAGAATTTGAAATCTTTTATTACCGATACGATTTTATCAAGTTCGTCTATGGAGTAGATTGTTTTTTCATTTGGATTCTCATATGCCTGAGAATAAACAACACCCAAAACAAAGTGCCCTGAATATTGTCCATAAGAATACTTAGTGTTCTTCGTACTTTCTCGATTGCGGAAATATCCGGTGAAAGCACCAAGAGTCATGCTCTTGATTTTATTACTGGCGTCCTTAAAGGTGCTCTTAATATCAACCGCAAATTTCTCTCCGGACTTATTGGAAATGAATGTTAAGTCAGGATAGAAATTCTGTTGCGGCGCAAGTTCGAGAGTCAAATCATATTTTATTGCAAACGCTTCAAATGCCGGGATCAGAAGTAATTCAATGACTTTTGAGACAACTTTGGTGTCAATCGAAATTGTGTAGATGTTCTTGTAGATGTCGATAAAACCTTTGACAATCCACTCCCCACTATCGGTTGCGACAATTTTATTATAGCCTTCGACTTCTACCTGAAGAGCATTAAGTACTTCATCTTTATTCATAATCAAAAATTTCTATTTCGTCTAAGAATAGCACTTCGCGGTCGGCTTTAGGACGCGGTGGAGTTCCTTTAGACGGACGGCCATCATCACGAGATATGCCATCATCTGGTTTTCGCCGATGAACGAGCGAAACGCCTGAAGCATTTCCGAAACCTTGTCGCCCTCAAGGATAAGATCGTCGTAGGTCGCGGCGGCTCCTTTCCAATGCCAAGTGTCTTCGAAAGCCATTATCTGCGAATCGGCCTCAAGCCCGCTCTCGTCTTTGAACAGAACATTGTAATTGCGGTTGGAATTGAACGGCGGATCGAGATATACGAGATCGACAGACTCTTTGTCGATGTAGCGCCGCAGGATATTCAGATTGTCGCCGTAGTAAAGAGTGTTCATGCGTGATGGAAAAAAGACACGCAAACTTTAGCATAAATTGCCCAAAACGCGAAAGGCTACGCCGTTGCCGGTCGTAAGGAGCGGAGTGATATTATGAAACGATGAAATTCCGGTTTATTTGGGTTGGGAAGACGAGGGATAAGAACTACCGCGCGTTGCAGGATGATTATCTGGGGCGACTGTCACATTTTGTGAAATGCGAGATTGTTGAGATCAAGGATTCCCTGCCGCATGAAAACAAAGAAATCGAAGGCAAACGAATTCTGGAGAAACTGAATCATAGCACCTTTGCCTGTCTCCTGGATATTGGAGGACGCTCGATCTCGTCTCCTGAAATGGCAAAGGAAATTGAAAAATGGCAGAACGCCGGATACAAGGAAGTGGCGTTTATTATCGGCGGGGCTGAAGGGGTCTCGTCTGCGGTTGCAAGCCGTGCCAACGATAGGTTATCCTTATCGTTTCTTACTTTTACGCACGAGATGGCTCGTGTCGTATTACTTGAGCAATTATATAGAGGTTATACGATTATAAAGGGTTTTCCGTACCAGAAATGAATAAAAAGGAACAGAAAGAAATAAGAGACAAGCTGCTCGCCGAGCGCAACTTAATCATTGTAAAACTTAACGGCAACGATTTGTCGGTCGATGACGCGGAAACGCCCGATCCGGTCGATCTGGCCGTCAGAAATTATTCAAAGAATGTGATGCTCGCCGTTTCTGAGAACGAAACCAAGCATCTCACGCTAATCGACGAGGCTATCCTCCGTGTCGAAGATAAAGAGTACGGCTCCTGCCTGAACTGCGACAAGGACATCAACGCAAAGCGTCTTGCCGCAATTCCTTGGGCACGCTATTGTCTCGATTGCCAGGAGTTGCTCGAAAAAGGTTTGCTCGACGAAGAGTAAGTTTTGAGGGATGTTCGATGCGATTGGAAATTCCCTTTTCTCACTAATCTATCCACAAGAATGCCGCGTCTGCGGCTCACAAGTCGAAAAACACAGCGACGGCGTCGCCTGCAGCAAATGCTGGCAAGCGACGCGTTTCTTTGACCTTACCGAAATGCTCTGCGATAAATGCGGAGCTTATCTCGGAGAAAAAGCCGCGCCCATTCCTGTCTTCTGCCGCAAATGCGACGATCACTATTATGATAAAGCTTTGGCTTGTGGTGTTTATGAAAGCGCCTTGGCCGCAGCGATTGTGAGCCTGAAAAATACCCCTTCACTAACTCTGCGGCTCAAGACAACTATATCGACCTTAAATTTAGACATTTTGAATAGCACAGATTTGATCGTTCCGATACCGTTGTCAGCCCGCCGTCGCATCGAGCGCGGTTTTAACCAAGCCGAGATTATAGCGGGAGCTCTTTCACGATCAACAGGAATTCCGGTTGACGCGCACAGCTTAGCGCGAAAAGTTCATACGCCGATTCACCGAGTTGGAATGGATCAAAAAGCGCGCGAATTGTCAGTGAAAAATGCGTTCAAGGCCGCGAGGCCAAAACTAATTGACGGGAAAAACATCTTACTAGTTGATGACGTTCTCACATCAGGAGCAACTGCTTCGTCTTGCGCCAAAGCACTAAAGAAAAGCGGTGCCGTAAAAGTGAACGTCTTCACGCTCGCCCGCGCGGTAAGACTTTAGATTTATAAGCGGTAATGAACTTTGCGCTTTCGTAATTCAGAGTCTTCATTTTCGAGATTTTGAAGCCGCATCGTGATGTCGGCTGTCATTTGAAGGTCGGACTTTTCACCGTTTTTCAAATGATAATATCCCGCGGCGGCGATCATCGCGGCGTTGTCGGTCGAGAGATGCTTTGAAGGAAAATATACCGGCACTTTCAGTTTCCTCGCAGCGGCTTCTGCGTCGTTGCGCAGTGCCTGATTACAAGCAACGCCGCCGGCGACGATCAGGGTTTTTGGCTGTAGCTGAATCGCAAGCTTCTCCAAAGTTCCGACGAGTGCTTTGATCACAGATGTTTGAAAGCTCGCGGCAATATCTTTGATTTCCTGAGATGGCTCGTCACTGTTTTTTGATATTTCGATGTTGTTCTCTCGCAGGTGTCGAGCCACAGCGGTTTTTAATCCGCTGAAGCTCAAGTCTGGCCGCCCATCGGAAATTTTTGCTGTTGTAAATTTGATCTTTGACATATCACCGTCTTTCGCCAGTCTCTCGATCAACGGGCCGCCCGGATAACCAAGCCCGAGCATTTTCGCGACCTTGTCGAATGCTTCGCCGGCCGCGTCGTCGCGCGTTCGTGAAACGACCTTATACGAACCTTCTTCGGGTACGTGAAAGATATTTGTATGGCCGCCGGAAACAATCAGAGCAAGTGCCGGATATTCAATCGGCGGATTTTCAAAGGCGACCGAATAGACATGTCCTTCGATATGATTTACGCCGATAAATGGTATATCGAGCGAATAGGCAAGCGACTTGGCATAGCAAACGCCGACCAGCAGCGAGCCGACCAATCCAGGGCCTTGCGTGACGGCAATCGCGTCTATATCGGAAAGACCGACCGCCGCGCGTTCTAGCCCCTCGGTAACAATAGGCTCAATCTTCTCCAGATGCTCGCGCGAGGCAAGCTCCGGAACAACGCCGCCCCACGGTTTGTGCATCTCGATCTGCGACGCGATCACGGACGATAAAATCTCGCGGCCGTCGCGGACAACTGCCGCAGCCGTCTCATCGCACGAGCTTTCTATGCCAAGAATGAGCATATGACTAGGTTAACATACGGGCGGAAACGCGAGTGTGAACGAGCGTGCGGCCGGCAAACAGTCGAGTTAAAGAAAGAATTAGGCCTCTCGTTCGGTTCCTGAAAATAGAGCTATGATCTCAAGATTTTGCCTCGCTATTTCTATGCCTTCAGGAAACTGTTCAGCAAACTCAGCTCGCAGGCGCTCGGCGTCATTTGCAAGATAGTCATCAAGTTGCTGCTGCGAATCGGCATGATAAGCAATACGATATTGTGAGCCCTTCTTTGCGAAAAAAGCGGCGGCAAAATGGCCTGTCGCCAGCAGGTCGGGAATATGCTGCTCGGTCATGTATTTTTCATATTCTGCGGCGATGCCGGCATCGACTGTCGCGGTGATCTCGTAGATAAGCATCCAAGAATTTTGCCACGAATTACACGAATTACACTAATCGGAAAAAAAATAATTCGTGTTATTAGTGCAATTCGTGGCTAATTTCATGCATGCCTCTGAATGATTTATTTTTCACTTCGGCGTAAAATAACACGAGCAGGGACCAAATAATAAATGCAGCCAAAATCAAAAATGGACTTTCGTCTGACAAAGACCGCGTATCTCGATTATTTAAAATGCCCGGCGGAATTTTGGCTGTCGGTGCGCGAACCGCTGCTTGTTGCCGAGCCGATCACACTTGAGCACGAACATCTACGTCAGCAGGGTTACGCGGTGGAAAACCTTGTCCGTAAATTGGAGCGGTTTCAGGCGAACGATGAGATCGCCGTCGATTTTCAACGCACTTTTCAAACCGATAAGTTGTTGACTCGAAGCGACGTTGTAGTTACTGATAAACTTTCTGGCGAGATCGAAATTTTCGAGATCAAATCGTCAACACAGCCAAAGCCGGAGCATTACGACGACGTTGCTTTTCAGAAAATAGCTGCTGAACGCTCAGGCTCGCGAGTTGGCCGAACTCATCTTATTACAATGAACGGCGCATATGTCCGTCGCGGAGACATCGACGTCGAGCAGTTGTTTACCGTAACAGATATCACCGAAAAGGTTGATAAGAAACTCGCTGACACTGAGGATCAAATAAAAAAGGCCTTCGATTATCTGATGACGGTTCCGGTTCCGTCGCTGGTTGATTATTGCATTGCGAATAAGCTCGACTGCCGTTTTATCAAACTGCATTTCCCCGAATTGCCGGAATATACGGTCTTTGATATTTCGTATCTAAAACACGACAAACGGCGAAAGCTTCTATCGGACGGTGTCATCGACATACGGGACGTGCCCGAAGACTTTTCTCTATCGGACAAACAAAGAAGGCAGGTTGACGCCGCGAAAACCGGTGCGATCACGATTGACCGCGATGAGATCGCCCGTCGAGTATGCGAGTGGAAATATCCGCTGCACTTTCTCGATTACGAAACCTTTGCCTATGCTATCCCGCAGTTCGAGGGCGTCAAACCGTTTCAGCAGATGTGCTTTCAGTATTCGCTGCACACTATAGACCGTCCCGGCGGCGAAGTGCGGCACAGCGAATACCTTTCACGGGGCCATGACGATCCGCCGCGAGCCGTCGCCGAGCATCTGCGCAACGCCATGAGCGGCGGCATCGGCACTGTTTTTGTTTGGTACGAAGCTTTTGAAAAAGGCCGTAACGACGAGATGGCTGAGATGTTTCCGGACCTGGCCGAATTCTTTAGTGAAGTAAACTATAAAACCTGCGACCTGATGAACATCTTCGCAGACGATCTATACATTCATCCGCAATTCAAAGGCAAAACTTCTATAAAGAAGGTTTTGCCTGTTCTGGTTCCATCGCTCTCGTATACCGATCTGGGAATAAACGACGGCCTTGCGGCAACGATAAAATGGTTCCGAGCCGCAACGTGGAATAGTATGAGTGACGCGGAGCGTCAGCAAATATTTAATGACCTTCTCGAATACTGCGAACTCGACACTGTTGCAATGCTCGAGATATTCAAAGTGCTTGTTTCTCTTAAGGAACCGTAAGGATAAGAAAGTTCTCGCTTACGTTTCAACTATAGCTTGAGCACCGAGCGCTGCCAGGGCGGCAGCCGCCTTTTTAGAGGTGCGGCTAACGGCTTCGGGTAGTTTGCGGCCGGTGAGGAAAATGTAGTTGAGCTTTATGCGAGCGTTTCTACCGACCGCTTCAGGATCGGAGTGGTCGTAATCGAACGAGTAGATATAGTGACCCGTCGAGAGTTTTTTGCAAACGTCTTCGGGCAGGTGGAAAAGGTAAGCATCGGCATAATGCCCGAGACTTTCGTCGGCAAAGCCGATCTTTTCACCGTCGGCATTGTCCAGATGGACAGGCACGGCTTCGACGGAGTCGCACAATGTGTAGAGATCGCCAAGCACTTGACGACGTTTAATAGCTAGCGGGCTGTATGACATAATGCTATCTTAGCACGTTTCATCTGAAAAACGGTGTTTAAATAGACAACTGCCCCGATTTGTAATCGGGGCAGTTGAATAATTTGCACTAATTCAAAAGCAGAAATTAGTAGCTTCCGCCGCCGTAGCCGCCACCACCACCGCCGCCATAACCACCGCCGCCGCCACCGCGGTTGCCGCGTCCACCGCCGCCGCCGCCAAAGCCGCCGCGTTTTTCCTGCGGTTTGGCTTCGTTGACTTTAAGCTCGCGTCCATCGATTTCTTTGCCGTTCAGTTGAGCAATGGCCGTTTCGCCATCAGCCTGCGACTGCATTTCGACAAAGGCAAATCCGCGTGAGCGTCCCGTTTCACGATCTTCGATGATGTTTGTTGATTCGACGGCTCCAATCGCTCCGAAGAGGTCGTTCAGATCCTGATTGGTTGTGTTGAAGGAAAGATTTCCTACGTAAAGTTTCATTGACATTTTATATTTTTACCTTTTCCCTTTTCGGGAATTCTAAAGAAGTGTCGAATCGATTGGACTTGCGGTTGAAATTATCTAATGCGAGGGCAACGATCTCGGATACTCAAAACTACTGAGAGCGACTTCTCGTTATCTAACCGGCCTGCTCTCAAACTTATCCAAAAATCGTTAAAGACGAAGCGCGTGTTTTTTTTGCACGCGAGAGAAGGATTAACATCTCTATGATGCACTAATTTGAGTAAATTGCAAATTAGTTTTTACCGGCGGTCTTGACTTGGATGTCCTTTTCGGTTTAAAAATGAGCGTTCGAGTGATCTCAACCATTAAAGGGAGAATCAAAATGGGCAGAAAAATACTTGCAGTTGTTGTAGCGATGATCGCCGCCGGAGGAGTAATAATGATCGTGCAGATGCTGAATTCGATTGTTGTTCCGCCTCCTACTTCAGACATCACCGGCGACCCGGCCAAGTTCAGGGAATTCATGGCAAACTTACCGACAATGGCGTTTGTCATCGTTCTTATCTCTTATATTCTTGGTTCTTTCACAGGCGGATTTATCGCGACAAAAATGGGCCGGCGATGGAGCAGCGGCCCGACGCTCGCACTGATCGTCGGCGTAATACTCACAATCGGCGGCATCCTGAACTTTTTTGTAGCGCTGCCGGGCCAGCCAATGTGGTTTGTAGCGGCGAGCATGGTCAGCTATATTCCTTTCTCACTGCTCGGCTACCGCTTCGCCCGCTAGAAAATTATCTTGGTGGTTTTTTACAATTGATGTAAAAATAATACTGCTTAGGAAATTTTATGAAAGCATACAAGACACATTCCGTTATTTCCGACACAAGGCAAGTAATTTTGTCTGACGTGCCGTTCGGTGTCGGCGACCACGTTGAGGTCGTCGTGAGCAAATCGGCGAACGGCTGTCGATCCGATCGGGTTCGAAAACTCAAAACCTTGTTCAAAAAAACGCAGTCGTTGCCCGAAATTCGCAACTTAACCGAAGAGGAAATTCTGCGCGAGGTCGAGGCTCATCGATCCGGCAGATGATAAGAGTTATTATTGATACAGGTGTCATTGTTTCCGCCGCATTCAAAGACCGGACGCCCGAAGCGATAATTCTTGCCATCTCATCGAATGACGATTTTGATTGGATCGCGACTCCAGCTATTGTCAAAGAATACACCGAAGTTCTCGCTCGAAAAAAGTTCCGCCTGCCGCCATCGCTTTTGCAAGATTGGAGCGACATATTTGAGGAGTGCGTCTCTATCATCGAACCGGAAATAACCATTGATTTTCCACGTGACCAGAAAGACGCGATCTTCCTCGAATGTGCTCTCAGCTCCGAAGCGGACTACTTGATAACAGGCGACAAAGATTTCGTAGAAGCCAAGAAATTAGTTCAGACAACAATCATCTCAGTACCGCAGTTTAAGAAATTTGTTTTGGATACAATGCGGTAATGAAAGACGTAAAAATAAACTATTCAAAGCCTGCTATCCGTGAATTGCAGGAAGGAACATACGGATTTGTCCCCAGATTTGTCTCGGCGGCTTGGGCGTGTTGACGCGACTTTTGAGCGGTTGCGTTTTATTTTATCAAGCTCTCGAAGTGTCGCAGCGGTCAAATAACTTTCGCCGCAAACTGGACAGGAAATTACAGGAACATTTTCGATCACCAAGAGTTCGGAGCCTCGGCTGTAGTTTCGACTGACGTGAATAATCCTCATCCCAGATTTTCCGCAATTAGAGCAATGCTCTTTCTCAGTTCTCATGTTAGGTTTTTTCACAACATCAAAAATTCTGTAGAAAACTAGTGCCATCAGCGATTCTCACGCCAAAATTCTCTGCGATTGTTTGACCGATATCCGAGAGCGATTGGCGTGTTCCGAGGCAGACGCCGGGCGTGGTGGTTTTGCCGTAAACGAGAAGCGGGACATACTCGCGCGTGTGGTCGGAGCCTTCTTTGGTTGGGTCGTTGCCGTGATCGGCGGTCATTATGAGGAGGTCGTCGGTGTTTAGCGCGTTTATAATTTCGGGCAACCGGGTGTCGAAATGTTCGAGCGCTTTTGCGTAGCCTTCGGTGTCACGGCGGTGGCCGTAGAGCATGTCGAAATCGACTAGATTGCAGAATATCAACCCGTGAGATTCTGCGTTCAGAGCGTTAATGGTTTGATCTATCGTCTGGTCGTTGTTCTTTGCCGTCAGATCTTCGGTCACGCCGATACCGTCATAGATCGAGGCGATCTTGCCGATGCAGACGACGTCGCAACCGGCGTCTTTGAGCTGCGGGAGCAAATTCCTCGGCGGCGGCACGGCGTAATCGTGACGGTTTTCGGTACGTTTGAAATCTGTCGAAAATTCGCCGAGAAAAGGCCTGGCGATTACGCGTGCGACCTCGTCATCGCCGCGAAGAATATTCCTCGCGATCTTGCACATCTCATAAAGGCGTTCGAGCGGAACAACTTCTTCATGTGCCGCGATCTGGAAAACGCTGTCGGCCGATGTATAAACGATCGGCTTGCCGGTGTCGACGTGCTCTTCGCCGAGTTCTTTAATAATTTCAGTGCCACTCGCGGGGACATTGCCGAGCACACCGGGAACGTTTGTCTGCAAGACAAACTCGTCGATGATCCGAGGTGGAAATCCGTCGGGAAACGTCGGGAAACCTTTCTTGAGAATGATGCCTGCCATTTCCCAATGTCCGGTGGTCGTATCTTTGCCGTCGGATTTGAGCGTGCATTTGCCGTATGAGCCGGTTGGGCGCTCAACGGCGCCGAGGCCCATGAGCGGCGCGATATTGCCGAGGCCCATCGCTTGCAGATTCGGCAGATCAACATGTCGCGATTCCAAAATATGCCCGAGCGTGTCGGCTCCTGCGTCGCCCCAATCGGCAGCATCCGGCATTTCACCGATCCCGGCACTGTCGAGAACCATCAGGCAAATGCGTCTGAATTTCGATGCCATACAACTAATTTTGTCATGAATCATCCAAATCTTTTAATGTCGTAATTTGGATAGCTTTGTTCTTCAAGTCAACAGAGGGTTGGTTTTGTTGACATTGAGGCAAAAACAGAATAGATTTTTTATTAGTTAAAGTAAAATTTATCTTGTTGAACTGACAAGGAGGATATATGTTTTTAGAAGAGTCGGACAATAGAGCGCGTAAAGTGGTTCATGCGTTTTTTGCATTTTTCTCGATTATTGTTATTTTTTGCGGTGCGGCGCAGGCAATCCCTCAAAATGTAGTCGATTTTGACGGCGACGCCAGAACGGACTACTCGATAACCCGAAGAGTTGTCAACAACATCGTGTGGTACAACTATGACGGCTTTTCACAGCAGCCCGCCGGCGTTACTGCTTATGAATTCGGCCTTGCGCAGTTCGACACGCTTATCCCGGAAGATTTTGACGGCGACAATAAATCGGACATTGCTATCTGGCGACCGAATACGGGCGGCGAGTCGGGTTTTTGGGTGTTTCGGAGCCTGGACAGCACCATAACCTTCGACCCTTTTGGCTTGCCTAATGATAATCCGGCGGTCGTCGCCGACTACGATGGCGACGGCAAAGCGGACTCGGCCGTTTATCGCTGCCCGACGGGATCGACCGCAGGCCCTTGCGTTTTTTATTACAACAGTAGCATTACGGGCGCTCTGAACGGAATCCAATGGGGCTTTGGCACTGCCACAACTATTTCCCCGTATATCGGCGATTTTGACGGCGACGCAAAAGCCGATGTTTGCATACAGCGCGAAGATCCGGCCAATCCCGGAAAGGGGCAGTTCGTCATGCGGCGCTCGGGCGACGGCGGAGTAGAATTTATCGACTGGGGATTTGACACTGATCTTCCGGTCGCGGGCGATTACGACGGAGACGGCAAGACCGACTTTTGCGTTCGGAGGACAACCAATAGTCAAAGATTCTACTACGTCCTGACTCGCACCGGTGGGTTTATTGCTCAACAATGGGGTCTCGCAGGAGATGTGTCCGTGCCGGGCGATTATGACGGAGACGGAAAGACCGACTTTGCCGTATGGCGCGGAAGTCCTACACAGGGCCAAAGCATTTTTTACGCTTTGTTATCGCAGACCGGCACGCTAAAGGCCGTTCAATGGGGCCTCTGCCCGGTGAGCGCTTGTGATACTCCTTCCGCGGCCTGGATGCTGAATTAGCCTGTTGTATCGAGCAATGTCTATGAGGCGGCAGGGCAACTCGCTCTGCCGTCTCACTTAATTTTAAAGAAGGAAACTTATTCAAGCGGCGCAGTATAGCCTTCGCGAGTCCGCACCTTTGCACCGGGAGGTAAGCCTTTAATCTCGACCTTTATCTTGCGATGCGTGCCGTCGCGTTTTTCATTTGTCGAATAGTATCCTATCGAGTATTTAGTGCCGATCTCCTCGGCGACGCCTTTAAACGCGTCGCGGGCCTCGGTGAGATCGTTCACAGGAAAGACCTTACCGCCCGACCTCTTTGCCATGTCGTTCATTTCGGTGTCGGCGATTTCGTAAAGTCGTTTGCTGATGGCGAGCCGCTCAAACTCTCCGAGATCACAGAAGCTCGCGGCCTTTTCGACATTTCCCTTTGCACCAATACTTCTGTAATAACGCCTGATCTGAGCAGACGAGAATTTTGTAGCCAGTTGACAATTACCGAGCAGTCCCTCTTCGAAAAAATCACGCGTTTCAACCTGAATAAAAAAAGAAATAATGCCCGCCTCGTCAAGCAGCTCCTTCGCTGCCGAGAAATCCGCCGAGCTTGTCGAATCGACGCCGTCGGTAAATGCAACAAGCGCCCGCCGGCCGCGAAACTCTTCCTTTGGCGCATCGCGAAAGACTTCGGTGACCACCTGCAGCAGCGAATCATAATAAGGCGTGCCGTTGCTCGTTCGAATATTGTCGATGGCGGTTCTCAACAGTCTGCGGTCGCTGGTCAAAGGGCTGGCCAAGTCATTTATCGCAAAAGGCCGATCGTCCCTCGTCTCCGTATCATACGCCACAATCGCAACCCGATCGCCCGGCCGCAAGGACGCAATAAAATACTGCGCAGCGCTCTGAATAAGCCGCAGATCGGCCCGTGTCGAGCCTGACGTATCGAGCAGCAAAGCGACCTCGAACGGCTCGGAGGTCGTCGAAAATTCAGTGATCTCCTGCCGCTTGCCGTCTTCAGTTACAACAAAATTCGAAGCCTTTAACCCTCTCACAGGCCTGCCGGCAGCAGTAACGACCGCAACCGGAACGTCGACCAACTGAGTATCGACACGAATTACCTCTTCCTTTTCACCCGGCTTGCCATCCTGCGAAAAAGCAGAAAAAGAACTTCCTAATCCAAACAACAGCACCAGAATAACCGCTCTCAGACGCATCGAATTCACCTCTATGGTTACCATTATAACAAAAATTAAAAAGGCCGGAATAAATCTTCCGGCCTTACTCTAACTAGTTGTTCCTATCCTAATTACACATATTTCTCTATAACCTTGGCGATTGCTTCGCGGGTGACGGCGCCTACTATGCGTTCCTGTTCTTTGCCGCTTTTGAAGAGAATCAGCGTCGGGATGCCGCGGATGCCGAACTGCTGCGGGACGCTCATATTTTCGTCAACGTTCATCTTATAGACGCCGGCCTTATCCTTATATTCCTCCGCGATAGCCTCGACCGTCGGGGCGATCATGCGGCAAGGCCCGCACCATTCGGCCCAAAAATCCACCAAAACCGGCTTGTCCGCTCCAAGAACGTCCGTTTCAAAATTCGTGTCTGTCGCTTCCTTTGCAAAATGTGCCATTTTTTCTCCTAACATAATTATTAATACGAAATAATTCTACCGATTCTCTAAATTTTTTTCCAATCCGAGGGAGCGAGGACACTCTTGTCCTCATCGGCGGTTCCTCCGCCGAAACTTCGTCTGGACGCCGAAGCGGCGTCCATGAGGACAAGAGTGTCCTCGCTCCGTCAAATCCTTACCACGACCTTCCCAAAATGCGAGCCGCTTTCCATGTATTTCAAAGCCTCTTTGGCTTGGTCGAATTCAAAAACGCGGTCGATCACAGGTTTTAAACCTGTTACCTCGATTTTTGCATTCATTTCTTCAAACATCGTCCGCGAGCCGATAAAAATTCCCTGCACGCGGATTCCCTTCATAAAGATCGGTATCGGATTGAATTCGCCCGAAACATTGAGAGCGCCGATCAAAGCGATATGCCCGCCGACGCGAACCGCTTTCACCGACTTCTCCAATGTTCCCATACCGCCGACCTCGATCACATGATCGACGCCTCGTCCGCCGGTCAACTCGATCACAGCTTTGTCCCAATCCACGGTTTCGCGATAATTGATCGTTTCATCGGCGCCCAATTGCTTCACTCGATCAAGCTTTTCATTGCTGCTCGATGTCGCAATAACTTTTGCACCAAACAACTTTGCAAACTGCACCGCAAATATGGAAACGCCGCCCGTGCCAAGTGTCAAAACAGTATCACCGGCCTTGATCTTGCCCGAAACAACAAGTGCGTTCCATGCAGTCAAAGCAGCACACGGAAGTGTAGCGGCTTCCTCAAAAAACAACGTTTCCGGAACCGCAACAACAGACTCTTCAGTGAACGCACCGAACTCACGGAGTACGCCGTCGAAATTTCCGGCACCAATTGCCGTCTTCGATTTCTCAGCCGTCGGTTCGCCGTTTATCCAGCCGGAAATAACGGTTGGGCACACGCGGTCGCCGATCTTCCATTTCGTAACATTTGCGCCAACTTCAACGACCTCGCCCGCACCGTCAGAAAACGGCACCGCAGGCAGCTTCATGCGCGGATTATACATGCCGTTCGCAACCATCACGTCGCGGTAATTCAACGACACCGCATGGAATTTGACAAGGACCTCATCCGCCGCTGGCCGAGGCATCTCGCGTTCGGTTATGCGAAGATTGTCTATCCCGAATTCTGGTATTTCGTACGATTTCATCAATAACCTTTTAACAGCTAGCTAATAGCCAACAGCTATTTAGCTAAATTGCATAATGATAGCTCCATTATAAAAAGCCGGGTCGCAAAACCCGGCTTTACTTGCGATAACTCTGGCAAAGGTTAATTGCCTGGTATCTTGATCTCGCGTCCGGCGGTCAAAACCGTATTTGGCAGCAAACCATTGTATTTCGCCAATTCAGTTGCGTCCACGCGGTTGCGTTGAGCAACCTTAGAAACGGTGTCGCCTGCCTTTGCCTTAACAACACGCACATTGTTCGCGACTACCGAAGCAGGGATATTTGTCGGACGCGAATAAGCAATAGTCTTAACGTTATTGCCGGTTACAGGAACAAAGACCTTACCTCGCGGCAATGTCATGCCGGGATTTGCGGCCATGAGATCGTTCATGCTGACGCCGGTTCGGTTCGAGATATTCTGCCAGGTCTCGCCGGATGACGAGTTTGCAAGATTTGTATTATTGATCTGCGAAGCCGGTAGGCGGCGAAAAAGGGCGACAATCTGATTTGCACGCCCGGACGGGACGTTAATCACGTAAGGCTCAGGCGGCGTCGAATTGCTGCGAAGATGCGGGTTTAAGTAACGCAAATACTGAACTGTCGTGTCCGATGCCTGAGCAATCAGGCTCAGATTTGTCGAAGCCGGTATCCTGATGCGGTCATAGCGCAGCGGAGCAGCAGGCCTGATATGGCCGAAACCATACTGGTTCGGGTTATTTGCGATCAAGATCGTCGCCAGGATGTTTGGCACGTAATTACGTGTTTCTTGCGGAAGGAAAGGATAGGCTGCCCAGAAATTTGAAACACCTGCCCGCCGGATCGCTTTATCTACATTTCCCTCGCCGCAGTTATAACCTGCGATCGCGAGTTCCCAGTTGCCGTAACGGTTGTAGAGAAACTTCAGATATCGCGCCGACGCACGCGTGGCCTCGTCAAAGCTGTTTCGCTCATCGACATACGCCGTTCTGCGCAGACCGTATCTCGCACCGGTTCCCGGGATAAACTGCCACAAACCTGACGCAGCCATATGCGACATCGCGCTTGGCTTCCATGCACTCTCAACCTGGCCGAGCCAGGCGACGTTTTCCGGGATGCCCTCTTCCTTAAAGATGCGGCGCGCCATCAGCATGAACATTCCCGAACGGTAAAGCCCGACTTCCATCGTCTTCTGCCCGCGCCCGCGATAGTAGTTTATGTATTGCTGGATCATCGGATGAACCTGAAAGGCAAACCCGAGCGACTTATTGGCGACCGCATACTGGATATATTGATACTGCTCCTGAGCAACTGGATTGTTTTCAATGTCCTTTTCAACAGGAGTGAGCTCAAGCCGCGCAAGTTCATCTCCAATTGCCGGTACAAATTCCTGCGTGTCAAATCCTACCTGCGTAGCATTCGGCCCGCTTGCAGTGTTAACCGCGACCGCTGTGGATGAAATTCCGGATGGTCTTGCGACCTGGCTTTTTGCGAGATTTGCGATCCTTTCGGAAAGGTTGTTATCGATGCTCAGTGCCGCACCGAGATTGTTCCAATTGCACGTCTGAGCAAGATTGCTAACTTGCGGCAAACCGTTATTCGACGGAAATTCAATTCGGTAAATTGTCTCGATGAGCTTGTCGTAGCAGCCCTGAAGCTTGAGCTTACGATCTTGTATAAGGTTAGAGTAAATCAGAACCTCAACCGATTTATTGAATTTTTCGCCCGCGTCGGAAAACCGCTTGTCCTCATAAGCAAGCAAACCTTCTTTAAACGAAATGCCGGAATCCAGAAGAATCTTATTGACCGCATTCTGCGTCTTTATAACTTCTTCCGGTGTTTGGGCGCTCACAAACGAGCAAAATAGACAAAATACTAACGCTGTAAAACCTAAAACTTTATAAATGCTAAATTTCATTAATAACTCTAACGCCTTCAAATTCATAAAGTTCCACATCCTGACTTAAACCAAAATATATGGAACTTTAACCTTAAAAAGTATCATTTGAGAGGGCATATGTCAAAGAATTAAGGGTTGTAAATACTGCTACGCAGCCTTTGAAGCCTTAGCTTTCGGCTTTTCAACCGGCAAAATGCTCGGCCTTAGTGCGACATCGAAAACCTGTCGCACGTTCTCGACAAATATAAACGTTAAATCGTCGCGAACTTCCTGTGGAAGATCCTCGAGATCACGCTTGTTCGGCTCCGGCAGAATCACCGTTTTGATCTTCGCGCGTCTCGCAGCAAGCAGCTTCTCTTTGACGCCGCCCACGGGTAACACGTTGCCGCGTAAAGTGATCTCACCCGTCATCGCCACATCTTTCCTGACCGGCCGCTGCGCCAAAACTGAAACAAGCGCCGTCGCCATCGTTATGCCCGCGCTCGGCCCGTCCTTTGGTATCGCTCCTTCGGGCAGATGGATGTGAATGTCGTAGTTCTCGGTAACGGTCTCGTCAATACCAAGATCCTTCGACCGTGCCTTTGCATAAGAGAATGCCGCCTGAGCCGATTCCTGCATCACCTCGCCAAGCTGTCCGGTGAGAAGAAGTTTGCCTTTTCCTTTTGTTTTCAATGCTTCGATAAAGAGTATGTCGCCGCCGACAGCCGTCCAGGCAAGGCCGGTTACAATACCGATCTGATCCTTTTTCAAGGCGCCCTCGTTAAATATGCGCGACACGCGAAGATACGACTTTATATCTTCCGTTCCAACTTTTACCGGCTCGAATTCACCGTTTAGCTCTGCCTTTTTTCTGGCAATCTTACGGCACACCTTGCCGATCTCGCGTTCGAGTTGTCGCAAACCGGCTTCCTGCGTGTATTCCGAAATGATCTTTGTGAGCGCCTTTCGGTCAAATTTGACGTCGCCTTTTTCTAAACCGTTTTCCTCGACCTGTTTCGGTATCAAATGACGCCTTGCGATCTCGAGCTTTTCTTCCTCCGTGTAGCCGGAGAGCGAAATGATCTCCATCCTGTCGCGCAGCGCCGCCTGGATCGTGTCGAGCACATTCGCCGTCGTCATAAACATCACATTGGAAAGGTCGAATGTAATGTTTAGATAGTTGTCGCGAAATGTCGAATTCTGCTCGGGATCGAGCACTTCGAGAAGAGCGCTCGACGGGTCGCCGCGAAAGTCTGCACCGACCTTGTCGATCTCGTCGAGCATTATCAGCGGATTGTTCGTTCCGGCCTGCTGTATCGCCTGAATAATGCGGCCCGGCATCGCTCCGACGTATGTTCGTCGATGCCCTCGAATTTCGGCCTCATCGTGCATGCCGCCGAGTGAAAGGCGTATGAATTTGCGGTTTAGAGCACGAGCAACAGACCGCCCAAGAGATGTTTTTCCAACGCCCGGCGGACCGACGAGACACAGGATCGAGCCTTTGGGCTTTTCGCGCAGCTTTCGCACCGCGAGCGACTCGACTATGCGCTCTTTGACGCGTTCGAGGCCGAAATGGTCGTCGTCTAGAATCTTTTCGGCCTTCTTCAGATTCAGATTGTCTTTCGACGCCTTAGACCAAGGCAGGTCGATCATTATGTCAAGCCAATTGCGAAGCGTCGCCGTCTCAGCCGTGTCGGGATGCATTCGCTCGAGTTTCTTCAACTGCCTCAGTGATTCTTCCTCGGCGTTCTCAGGCATCTTGGCTTTCAGAATCTTGTCGCGATACTGCTCGATCTCCTCGTAAAGCTCATTTCCCTCGCCAAGCTCAGCCTGTATCGCCTTCAACTGCTGGCGAAGAAAATACTCGCGTTGCGATCGGTCGATGTCGGCGCGCGCCTGCGTATTGATTTCCTGCTGAACAGTCAAAACATCGATCTCTTTGCTCAAAAGATCGTTCACGCGCCGAAGCCGCGGCACCGGATCGTCTATATCCAAAACGCTCTGGCCGTCTTCGACCTTTAAGTCGAGATTAGACGCGGAAAGATCCGCCAGGCGTCCTGCGTCATCGAGATTGGCGATGATCGCAAGAACTTCCGGCGAGATATTTTTCCCAAGGCTCGTGGCTCGCTCCATCGAGCCGCGGACGTTGCGGACCAATGCTTCCACCTCAAGCGAATTTTCCGGCGCCAGCGGCTCAGAGATCGGCGTAACGCCTGCCTTAACATACTCGCCTTTCCCTGCAACGGAATCGACGCGGCACCGCGAAAGCCCTTGTATAAGAATTCGTATTCGCCCATCCGGCAGCTTGAGCATACGCATAATGATCGCGACCGTGCCGACGGTGTAGAGATCGTCCTGCTCAGGCTCTTCCTTATTCACGTCTTTTTGCGAGACAAGCAGGATCATCCTGTCTTCCTTTAACCCCTGCTCGACGGCGCGGATCGACCTGTCGCGCGACACAAAAAGCGGGACGATCATAAACGGGTAAATAACAATGTCCCGCAAAGGCAGAACCGGCAGCTCAGGCGGGATCTGAACCATTGGCTCAACAACTTCTGAATCCGCGAGAGAAATGGGAAATTCTTCGATCTCAACCATAAACTTCTATGTTAAAGAATAAATACGAAAGGACAAAACTGAGGCCGTCGGCGGAAGTGTTTGAAGATCGCGATGTCAGTCGATAATTTTATGAAGAAACGCAATGTTTTCTTCGGTAAGCTCGGTGAAGCGAATGCCAAAACCAAAGTTCGGCAGAACATAAGCAATCTCGCCGGTGAACCTTTGCGACTCGCCCGAACTGGAAATCGTAAGCGCGATCGCCTCGCCCTCGACGACACTCGCTATCGAATCGACATAGCAGCCGCCGAGGCCGATCTCGCTGACGCGGGTATCGTACTTTCCGGAAGAAAATTCCAGCGCTGCTTCGGCAGTAAGCTCCTTGCGTTCATATTTTCTTTTATCGCTGTCTGTAGGCATAATTTTGACTTTTTACTTTTTACTTTTTACTTTTCTCAACTTTCTCTCTCGTGAGCGAACGAGATCCTTTAATTCTGTCATAAATTCGGACACATCAGCGAATTCTAAATACACGGAAGCAAAACGCACATATGCGACCTTGTCCAGAGATTTTAAACGCCGCATTATAGTCTTGCCGATGTCGCTCGTCCCAAGCTCGCGGTCGAGCGAATCCTGAACGTTTTTCTCAACCTCGTCGGCGATCTTTTCGAGTTGCACGGTCGAGATCGGCCGTTTCTCCGATGCCCGCAGCAACCCTGCGAGCACCTTGTTGCGGTCCCAGCTTTCGCGTTTGCCGTCCTTTTTGACGACCATGTATGGGATTTCGTCGATCCGCTCGTAAGAGGTAAATCGCCTCCCGCATCCGAGACACTCGCGGCGTCGGCGAATCGAATCGCCGTCCTTCGCTTCCCGCGAATCGACGACCTTATCCTCGATATGTGAACAAAACGGACAACGCATAAACAGTGGTCAGTAGTCAGTGGTCGGTGGTCAGTTAAGACCAGAATCTAATTTTCGCGCACAAAATCGGGAGAGTCGGTCTCGATCTCGCGTTCGGCGTTCTCGCTCGAGAGCAAGCTTCGAAACTTCTCGACGCTGATGTCGCCATGGAACAAATAGTATAAACCGAAGAGCAGCGCGGGCGCGAAATAGATCAGGTGCATCATTATCGAAACCGCGGCCGCCTGCTCCTTTGCGACACCGAGAAGGATCAGGCTGAAGGCCGTCGCCGCATGAAACGCACCGGCTGCTCCTCCAGGTGTTGGAGTCAGAGAGCTGAGTGTCGCGACACCCATAACAAAAGTGGAACTAAGAAAGGTCACTTCCAGCCGCGTTCCGCTGTCCGAAGTTAGATCGAAAGCGAGCAATATCAGCCACGTCGGGATGGCGATACACAACCAAAGCACCACGGTCCAAAAGATCGACAGAAAAATGCCCATCGGGCTCTTGAGGATGTCGAGCGAAGACGCCAGATTTTTGAGGACTCTAAGAAGAATGTAACGCAGTCGAAATGGGACGAACTTACGGTCGGTCAGCCGTTCAAAAAAACCTATTATCGGCCGCGAAAAACGATGATAGATCACCAAAGCAATTATGCTCGCCAGGATCACAGCGCCCATCACATTCCCGGCGTACTTTACGTAGGCAAACTGCTCTGCGTGTTCAGGGGGCGTTTGAAACCAGATCAGGCTGACCGAAAAGAACGCCATGAGAGACGCAAGATCGAGAATTCGCTCGATCACGATGGTTACAAGAGCAGCACTCGGCCTGATGCGGTTGTCGCGCATCGGCAGCCACATCGGTCGCACGATCTCACCCGCGCGGCCGACGATCAAAATTGCCGCAAAGCCAACCGTAGTCGTTGCAAAAAGATCAACGATCCGCGAGTCGGAAATCGGCTTGAGCAGCACCTGCCAACGCACGGAGCGGATAAAGTAGCCAACGCAGATTCCGACGAAAGCTAAGCCCAGGTAAAACTTATCCGCCTTCGCAAGGCCGGCACGCACCTCTGCCCAATCGAGATTTCGTCCAAAAAAATACAGGATGACGACCATCACCAGGAACAGGACGATAAATTTTAGATATTTACGCAAATCGATAATGCCCGATTCGTGCGAACGGCTCCTTTTTAAGTAGAAATAAAAATCGAAACTGCTGCTTGTTCGGTCGCGTCAGCCAAAATGCAGCAAAGATATAAAGATTACAGCATTTTGAGCAAAAATTTAAATGGAAGTAAATCGATTTGGGTAGACGTTATCGAAACAAGCACATACTTAGCCAAGTTTTTCATTTACGACTGTGAATATAGCCGTTGCGATGCTGACGACGATAAATGTGGCGATGGCACGCCAAACGGCATCTGATTCGGTAAATTTCCATATCGCCAGGATGCACAGCACCGTGCATACGACGAGCGAAACCGTGATCACAACAAATGCTATCCAACGGACGAGCGAAGGGTTGACAACGCCGCGCGTTTTGGATTTCAGCTCGACGATGACATCGGGATCTTCGCTTTGCATAACCTCATTCTACCAGATGCAAAACGGCCCACAGTGAGACGGAAGCGATGATGACCCAAAGAATGGCTCCGAGCAAAAATGGCCGGGCACCGACCTTCTTCAACATCCCTCTCGAAAGGCTTACGCCTATTAGAAAAAGTGTTACGGTGAATCCCGCTTTAGCCAGATTTACGAGTCCGTCAAAGATGCTTGGGAAAATGCTCGGCGGAGCAAATGTTCTGATCGCGGCCGCCAACACAAATAAAAATATGAACCACGGAATCGCGATCTTTGCCTTTGCGTCTTTCTCGCGATAGATAAATGCCAGAGCCAACGCGAGCGGTGCGATCCACAGCGCCCGAGCAAGTTTTACGGTCGCCGCTATTGCCAACGCCTCAGTTCCATAAGCCGATGAAGCTCCGACAACCGAACTTGTGTCCTGGATCGCTATCGCAGACCACATGCCGAACTGATTTTGCGACATCGCGATCTCGTGACCGATCAACGGAAATACGAACAAAGCAACTGCATTGAGGACAAAGATCGTGCCGAGCGACACCGACATCTCGTCATTCTCGGCCTTGATCGCAGGGCCAACCGCGGCGATGGCGCTCCCGCCGCATATCGCCGTTCCTGTCGAAATGAGCGTCGTTATCCGAGAAGATGTCTTGAGAAACTTTCCGAAAATAAACCCCAGCAGAAGCGCGCCTGAAACGACACCGACTATAAAAAGAATGCCGCTCTTGCCGGCATTATAAACGGCGGCCAGATTCATTCCAAAACCAAGCATAACGACCGATGCCTGGAGCAAATAAGTTGTCGGTTTACCGGCCAGTTCGGGAAACGGATTGCCAAGCGTCAAAGCAAGCACCAACCCAAGCGTCAACGCGATCGCCGGCGAGCCATACGGGCTGAGACAGAACAGGATCAGAATAATGAAGAGGGCTTTTTGCCAGGACATTCACTCAAAAGTAAAAAGTAAAAAGGGAAAAGGCAAAATAAGAAATGCGATTCTTAATTTTGCCTTTTTACTTTTTACTTTTGCCTTATTTTGACTTGCCTTGATTCGCAACTGCCTCCTGAGCCTCTTTTATAGCTTCGGCGTCACCAAGATAGTAGCTTTTCGTCGGCTTCATAGTTTCATCAAGTTCGAACACCAGCGGAATGCCGGTCGGGATATTGTACTTTATAATGTCTTCATCCGAGATCGAATCCAGATATTTTACCAGCGCACGAAGCGAGTTGCCGTGAGCCGCGATCAAAATGCGCCTACCTGCCTGTATCTTTGGCATGATCTCTGTTTGAAAATATGGAATGACGCGCTCAACAGTTTGTTTCAAGGCTTCGGCTTTCGGAAATTTGCCGATTTCTATAGATGAATATCTCGGATCTTTCCCCAGCCAGCGCTCATCCAACTCCTCAAGTGCACCCGGCGGAATGTCGTAACTGCGACGCCAGATCAAAACCTGCTCCTCACCATACTGCGCCGCCGTCTCAGCCTTATTCAACCCCTGCAAAGCACCGTAATGCCGCTCGTTCAGCAGCCAGGAATTGGTGACCGGAATCCACATCAGATCCATCTCATCGAGAATGATCCAAAGTGTGCGAATCGCGCGTTTTAAGACCGACGTATATGCTTCATCAAAAACATAACCATCGTCCTTCAACAATTTCCCCGCCGCGTGAGCTTCCGCAATTCCCTGCTCCGAAAGATCGACATCTTTCCAACCCGTAAAACGATTTTCCCTATTCCACTGACTTTCGCCGTGGCGTATCAAAACTAATTTGTGCATGGAACTATCTTAAATTTGAAATCTCAAATTTGAGATCCCAAAATCTTTTTCACTTCTCCAACCAAATATAGCGAACCTGTAACGAGAATAATATTATCATCCGGCGTCACAGTTTTAGCGATCTCAATCGCATTCGCAACGCTGCTGCTGACAAAATTATTCTTCCGAGACATGTCGTCCGGCAAATTTTTGAGCAATTCTTCGCATGTTAACGCTCTCGAATTACTTGGCTCAGTCAGCACGATACGAGCCGTCATCGGAAATAATATCTTTGCTATCTCAGCAATATCTTTGCCGCGCATCGCTCCGAAAATAATCGTGATTGGCCGCTTCTCGAATTCAGCGAGATATGCTGCGAGGGCTTTTGTTCCGCCGATGTTGTGAGCTCCGTCGAGCAATATGTTGCCGATAAATTCGAGCCGGCCTGGATGTCGTGCATTCATAAGGCCAATCGAGATGCGATCGGCCGAAATGACAAAGTTATAATCGTTAAGTAACTCGGCTACTTCAATCGCAATGGCCGCATTTTCAAATTGGTGTTTTCCAAGCATATCCCAAAATTCCAATCCCATGTATGAATTCTTGGACGTCTTTATCGAACCATATAACGCCGGAAGAATTTCCGGCACATTCTTAATCTCGATAGATTCTGGAGTCCAGATCGGATCGACACCCATCTCTCGACATCGCCCACCGATAGCTTGCTCGGCCTCGCGTGACTGATGAATTGCGACTACCTTTGAACCAGATCGAATAATCGCTGCTTTTTCTAAAGCGATTTCCGTAAGCGTATCACCCAGATATTCCTGATGATCGAGATCGATTTTTGTAATCGCCGCTATCTCTGCATTCGCCGCAGTAGTTGCGTCAAGCCGCCCGCCTAAACCTGTTTCAAGAATCGCAAGCTCGACATTAGCTTCCGCAAAAGCAACTAACGCAATCGCGGTTATCTGTTCAAAAAAAGTTGGAAGATATTCTAGATCACCTTTCGCAAGCAACCTCTCAACTGTTTCGCGGACAACGGTTGCGTGTTTTGCGAAATTCTCTTCGCTAATGTCGCGGCCGTTTATCCTAATTCTTTCGGTGATTGAAACAAGATGCGGCGATATAAAAGTTCCCGTGCGAATGCCGGCTGTATTGCAAATCGAATCGAGAAACGCGCAGACCGAGCCTTTGCCGTTCGTTCCGGCGATCTGAATTTTCAGATAACTATTCTGAGGATTTCCAAGAGCGGCAAGTAGTTTGCGAATATTCTCAAGGCCAAGCTTCATCGCGGAAACTTCGTTGCCGAGAGAATAAAGATATTGCGTCGATTCCGCGAAATCCATGAGAGCGGTCAAACTGAGATTTCTTTGTTCATCATAAAATTCAGAATCCGAATGACCGCATCGCGCGTTTCGCGGCGGTCGATGACCATATCGACCATGCCGTGCTCGAGCAGGAACTCGCTGCGTTGAAAGCCTTTTGGCAGCTTTTGGCGGATGGTTTGTTCGATGACACGCGGGCCGGCGAAGCCGATGAGGGCTTTTGGTTCGGCGAGAATAACGTCGCCGAGCATTGCAAAGCTCGCGGTGACGCCGCCGGTTGTCGGATCGGTAAGAATGGAGATGAAAGGCAGACGAGCATCGTGAAGGCGTGAAAGCGCGGCGGAAATTTTGCCCATCTGCATCAGCGAAAGCGTGCCTTCCTGCATGCGCGCGCCGCCTGAGGCTGAATAGATGATGACTGCGCCGTGATCTGGAATCGCTCGTTCGATCAACCGTGTGATTTTCTCGCCGACCGCCGAGCCCATCGAGCCGCCGATAAACGACATATCCATCGCACCTGCAAAAACAAGATGTCCGCCGACTTTGCCTTTGCCGGTAATGATCGCTTCGGGCAGGCCGGAAACTTCCTTCGCCTGTTCGATGCGGTCTTTGTACGGTTTTGAATCTTTGAATTTGAGCGGGTCAGCGGACGTAATTTCTGCGTCCAGCTCTTTATACTTGCCGTCGTCAAACAGGTCTTTCAACCTGTCTTTTGAAGGGTACCGAAAATGATAACCGCAATGTGTGCAGACTTCGTGCGAATCTGTCAATTCGCGTTTGTAAAGCGCGTTGTCGCACTCGGGGCATTTGACGAAAATGCCTTCGGTCTTGACGGTTTGCTCTTCGTCCGCCTCCTGTTCTTCTATATTCGGCTTGTCACGCTTGAACCACGACATAGGTAAATTAACGAAGATTTAAGGTTAGCATATAGATGGTTCGCAGGTCACATTTGTGGTAAATTTGGAGTGTCTTAATTACTGTTTAGCTGGAGGATCGTGCGCAAGCCCGCATGTTAGTAAGGGCGGATCACGCAACGTTGAGTGTATCGCCCTTGCTTACGCGCAGGCTTGTGCAACTTAGAGTTTTTTGCGATGCGAAAATATTTATCTGTCATTTTGTTTCTGTTTTTGTCCATTAAGGCCTACTCCGCCACAAAAACATGGGATGGTGGCGCAGCTGACGCCAACTGGAACACCGCTGCGAACTGGTCAACTGACGTTGCTCCGGTCTCGGGCGACGATCTTGTATTTCCGGCGGCCGCCGCCCAGCAGTCGAATAACAACAATTTCTTTATCTTTACGAGTTTTAGCTCGATCACGGTCGAAGGCGGCACTTATGCGTTTGGCGGCAATCCCATTCGCCTGACGAACGGATTAACGGTCACGAGCGGCTTACAAACATTTAATTTCGCAATAACTCTCAGCGGTGCGCAAACATTTCTCGCCGATATCGGAGCGACGGCCACGATAGTGATACTTTCAGTCGGCAGTTCAACATTGACAATAGACGGCGCGGGTATCACAGGCATCGGCCTGATCTCGGGCTCAGGTTCGATTATAAAGAACGGAATAGGCGCGGGTGCAATCATTGCGGCTGCCGGATACAGTGGTGACATATCGCTGAATGACGGCATTTTTATTGTTGACGCAAACATCCCGAACAGCGGGGTCGCTATTCAGGGACCTGCACCGACAGCGACGGGCACGCCGGGCCTAAGCGGCTTTGGCGGCACCGGAACGGTCGGAGCAACGACGGTTAAATCAGGCGTGATCAGCGCGGGCACGCTGAATTCACCAACCGGTGTTTTGAACATCAGCAGCGGAATCAATTTCACCGCGAACGGCGCATATGTCTGCAAGATCGGCGGCACGTCGCCCGGTGCGAACGGGCACGACCAACTAAATGTCGCCGGCGTCGTCATCCTCGACAACGCTGTGCTTGCGCCGATTCCCTGGAATGGTTTTGTGCCTGCTGTCGGCGACACCTTTGTCATTTTAAATAATGACGGCTCTGACGCGATCAACGGCACCTTTCTGAATTTGCCTGAGGGTTCGATCTTTGGAGCGCTCGACACGCAGTTTCAAATAACTTATCTAGGCGGCGACGGCAACGACGTCTCAATTGCGCGAATCAATGCGCCTTCGGTCAGCGGAATAATCACATACGGCAACGCCATCGGAAGCCCAACGCCGCGCTTCGTTTCAAATGTTCTGCTAAGCGGCACTGGCACTCCGAATGTCTCGACAACGAGCGATTTCCCCGGCGGCAATTATTCTCTTACGGGCTTTGGCGCTGGTTCCTACACCGTCACGCCTACAAAGACCGGCAGCGTTGGTGCGTCTTTAACATCTTTTGATGCTGCAAGGGTCTCTCAACATGTCGCCGGTGTCAACGCTTTGACAGGCAACCAATTAATCGTCGCAGATGTCAGCGGCAACGGCACATTGTCATCATTCGACGCAGGCCAGATCGCCCGTTACGCCGCCGGTCTTCCAGGCTCCGGCTCAACCGCAACATGGATATTCACGCCCGCGAACAGAACCTACGCGTCAGTCACATCGAACGTCAAGGGCCAGGACTACGAAGCTCTGCTCATGGGCGAAGTTTCCGGCAATTGGGTGAACACCGCGCCTGTAGCAAAATCGATTTCAAAATAGTAATTGAACTCACGCTCCTTTTTTCGTATATTTTGACTTATGAAAGCCATAGTAGTTACCCCAAAAAGCGACGACGAATTCCGCTTCCTTAAAGATTTGCTCAAAAAGCTCCGAATTGGAGCTTCGACATTGACAACAGAGGAAATAGAAGACTTTGGAATGCTGAAATTGTTAAAAAGCGCCGACAAATCAAAAAAAGTAAGCCGTAGCGAAATTATGAAAAAGTTGTCTGCGTAATGAAGGTTGAATTTTTGAAGAGATTTTCCAGGGATTTGGATGAAATACCAGGAAAGTCTGTTAGATCAGCTTTAAAGAAAGTAATCGAGTTAATGGAAAATACCGACTCGTTGGCTAAGGTCCCAGGCATCAAAAAACTGCAAGGTCATAAAACCGCTTATCGAATAAGAGTCGGAGATTATAGGCTGGGATTTTTCTTCGAAAATGAAACGGTCCTTCTTGCCCGTTTTGTAAATCGAAAAGACATTTACAAGCTTTTCCCATGACGCTAGCGTTACTTTTCAAACTTATCGAAGAATGCTCATCATTTGCGAGTGAATAAAACCGTTGCTGGCAAGGATAGGCGGTTTGTATATACTGAATTTCGAGCCGTCGTAACCGCTTATCTGCCCGCCTGCTTCCTCGATAAGCAAAACGCCCGCGGCGATGTCCCACGGATTCAGGCCTTCTTCCCAGAAACCGTCAAAACGTCCGCAAGCCACATACGCCATATCTATCGCGGCCGAGCCGTCGCGCCTGACGCCGCGAGAATTCAACAAAAATTCTGTCAGATGCCGAGCGAAATTCTCGCGACTCTTAAAGTCGTAAGGAAAGCCGGTGACGGTGAGAGCATCAGCCAGATCTTCAGTTTCGGAAACACGAATTGGTTTGTTGTTCATGCTCGCACCGCGGCCTCGCTCGGCTGCAAAAAGCTCATTGCGCGTCGGGTCATGCGTTACGCCGATGACGACTTCGCCGTCGTGTTCGAGCGCGAGCGTGACGCAAAAACACGGATAGCCGTGTGCATAATTCGTCGTGCCGTCCAGCGGATCAATGATCCATTTCCAAGTATTTTCGCCGCCAAACGTCACGGCATTTCCCGATTCCTCTGCGAGTATCGAGTGTTTCGGATAATACGATTTGATCCGCTCGATGATGAGAGCTTCGGAAGCGAGATCGGCCTCAGTTACGAGATTGATGTCGCCTTTTTTTGAAACTTTTATATTTCGGTCAAATTTTTCGAGCAGGAGCTGTCCGGCATCGCGGGCTGTTTCGATGGCAAAATTAAGCATGATTAAGATTAACCACAAAGGCACAAATGACACAAAGAAAGATTTTTATTTACTTTGTGTCCTTTGTGCCTTTGTGGTGAAAAATCTTTTACCGAAAATAGATATCGACGTAATCCGCCACCGGATCGCATGGATTATCCATTTCTTTGAGTCGCCAGTATCGTCTGTTGCCGGTGATCCTGAATGTAAAATCGCCGGACCGAACACACGGCTTGCCGTTGTTGATGTGACTGACCTGCGTTTTTATTTCACCGCGAAAGAGAAACTCTTTGGCATCGATCGCCAATATCAAACCGTTTACAGTTACAAAGTCGGTGTTGCCGCGACCTGATTGTTTGCCTCTTAATCTATAACACCGTTCCGTCTTTTTCTTGCTCGATTTCTGCGAGAAACACTTTTCGTTTGTAACCGTCGCTGTGCCGAAATAATCCCAACTGACCCATTGTAGAGACAGCCTATGTTTCCCGAGCAGTTTTCGAGCGGCCGGTTTGTCATTAACAACGGTTGCGTTTTCTCCATCATCTTGCGCGAAACATCCGGCCGCCAAAACGATCAAAATGAATACAAAAAGAACTAAGAGTTTCAAAATTTTCTGCATTAATTCAACACCTTGCCAAACCAACCGGTTTTTTCGTCTTTCTCGGCAATTTGAGTTAGCTCGCCGGCATCGAGCCACACTCCAGTGCATTTGTCACAAACGTCGATCTTGATCTTTTCAAAATCGGTTTCAACCAGCGTGCCGTCGCATTTCGGGCATTTGATATCGAGGCTCTTCGATTCCTCTTCGGCGAGCTTGGCCTTCATCTTGTCTATCAGTTCCTGTTCCTTGCGGCGAAAATATTCGTTTTCAAGCGCCTGTCCGCGCTCATCTATATCAATCGGCATAAAATAATATAACTCCTTTAAATTTCAGTTTTATGGATAGATCGCATACGCTGGCGCGCTTTTTTGGAACGCCGGATCGTGTTGCGTCTCTTGAGACTACTCTCGGCCCAATCGGAAACCTGTTTGAGAGGGTGCCACTCAAAACTCTCCTGCGGCAGAACTTCGCTCGAAGCGTCTTTTAATTTTAACGTGCTGAACGCCACAAAAAAGATTGCCAGGTTAAAGATCGCTCCGAGCAGCACCACCAGCCAACCCGGAGCAAGGCCGACCTGCGCCCGTTGAAACACTACATCCCAAAAAGCTTTTCGTTCGGCTTCCGTCAACGTCGGTATCGGCACGGGATGGATGTAAATTTTCAATGTCCACGACAGCGCGAGCAATATGAATATCCAAAGATAATTCGACCGCAGCCGCCGACCGACCGCTTCCCACTCGCTGATCGTAAAATGCGGCGTGATCAGATCGGACGCGAGATGTTCCGCCCATTCCTTATCCGGCGGGATGGTTCTGTGCGAAAGCATCGGTCCAAAATAACCCGTCTCAAGCACGCGAACCCGATTTGCCCACACCTCGTAATAACGATACCGCCGCGCCTCCATAAACAAAAAGATCGAGACGAGAATCGAGTTTATCGGTATCGCAAAATGCGGATTTTCGGACGAGCTGAAGACGAACGACAGCGTAGCTCCGGCCGTGATGACCGCCCAATTTGTCGTCGCATCGAGCCGTCCGCGCCAGACGTTCGACCGCTGGATCTCGCCGCGGTAAAAATGCACCATCGCCATGTTGAATTCGGCGGGCAGCAATTTTTGAGCGATCGTGACCGGCGTGCTTCGCGGCTTCTGCGCGCGTTTGTGAACTTCTTCGGCAAACGCGCGGAACGACTGCGGAACATTGGTAATATGTATGTCCGGATCGCTCGTCTGCAAACGGGCGCGAACGTCGTCATTCATAGCGTTTTTCACGATTTAAGCTCGAAGGGGGCAAAAACTTCTGCACTTAATGTTTAACATTTTGAGTGCCGTGATGCAAGATTTTGGCGATTTCGGTAAACTCATTTAGTGAATTAAAGTTGCAGCATTCTGAAACTTTGCGTTCTTAGCGTCTTTGCGTGAGGAGATTTCACGCAAAGACGCAAAGACCACAAAGATAAGATTTACAAACTCAAATTCAATGTCAGAACAGGACGAAAACTGGATGTGGCGTGCGATTCATATTGCCCGCGACGCAGTCAAGATCGGCGAAGTCCCTGTCGGCGCGATCGTCGTTGACGCAATGGGTAGAATACTCGCGACTGCGTCCAACCGCACGATCACGGACAACGACCCGACTGCGCACGCCGAAATCCTCGCGCTCCGCACTGCCGCGCTCCGAATGAAAAATTATCGCCTCACCGGAGCAACTGTTTACACAACAATCGAGCCGTGCGCGATGTGCGCCGGAGCGCTCGTAAATGCGCGCATCGCAAAACTAGTCTTCGGCGCTCACGACGAGCGTTTCGGAGCGGTCGAAACGCTCTTCCAGATCTGCAACACCACCGAACTAAATCACCAGATCGAAATAAAAAGCGGCGTCCTCGCCAAAGAATGCCGTGCCCTGATGCAGGAATTCTTCAAAGCCAGACGAAAAGCCGCGAACCAGTAGAGACACTTTTTCAACGCGGATTGAGCGGATTAGGCGGATTAGCGCGGATTTAAATTTTATATATCCGCCTTAATCCGCTTCGATCCGCCTAATCCGCGTTAAAAAAGTTGTGGATGCTTCCAGGCGTGAACTTGAACAACCGCCGACTAAAACATTAGAATTAAACGTTCGCGCGGAGAGGTGCGAGAGTGGTTGAATCGGGCAGTCTCGAAAATTGCTGTACCTTTACGGGTACCGTGGGTTCGAATCCCACCCTCTCCGCCAGTCGATTAAATTTCAAATTTCAAATTACGAATTTCAAATTACCGATTTGTTAGTTGTAGTCTCGTAATTCCTAATTCGTAATTCACGACGAAGGAGGTCATATGCCCATTACAAAAAGGTTATCGGCAGAGTTTATTGGAACGCTTTGGCTCGTGCTCGGCGGCTGTGGGACGGCCGTGCTCGCGGGCTCGCAGGCTGGCAACGTCGGCATTTCGCTGGCGTTTGGGCTTACGGTTTTGACGATGGCTTATGCCATCGGACATATTTCGGGCTGCCACTTAAACCCGGCAGTCACGCTCGGCCTCTGGGCGGGCAAACGATTTCCGGCTAACGAAATTCTCCCTTACATCATCGCCCAGGTTTTAGGCGCGGTCAGCGCCGCCGGCATTTTGTATATCATCGCCAGCGGCAAAGCCGGATTTGCGCTCAGCGCCGGTTTCGCCTCGAACGGTTTCGCCGACCACTCGCCCGCGCGTTACGAAGCCATGGCCTGCTTCGTCGCCGAAGTCGTGATGACATTCTTCTTCCTCATCGTCATCCTCGGCTCAACCCACGGCCGCGCGCCGAAAGGTTTCGCCCCCATCGCCATCGGCTTCGCTCTAACACTGATCCACCTGATCTCGATTCCCATAACGAACACGTCGGTAAACCCGGCCCGCAGCACCGGCCCCGCCGTCTTCGTGCAAGGATGGGCATTGTCACAGCTATGGATGTTCTGGATCGCGCCGATACTGGGAGCGCTGCTCGCCGGCTTCGTCTATAGCTGGCTCGCAGGCGACGAAGAACCCGCCGTCGTCGGCGAAGCCAAACCAAATGGGAAGGCTGAAGATATTCTTGAAATATGAAATTATCAGTTCTCAGTTATCAGTTTTCAGTTATTCCGGAATAACGGATAGCTGATAACTAAGAACGAATAACTACCATCCACGAACGTTAATTAGAAAGATCACCACTTCTTTTGAAACTTTCTCGGTAATTATTTACACTCTGAATAGCCGGAAAGGTGCAAGAGTGGTTGAATTGGCAGCATTGGAAATGCTGTGAGCCTTAACGGGTTCCGTGGGTTCGAATCCCACCCTTTCCGCCAGTTTCAAATGCAGAATGCGGAGCATACCCAAACTCCGCATTCTGCTTTTTTTTATTGTGCATTGTGCATTCTGCACTGTGCATTGAAAAGAGATGGCTCCAGACTTGATCGCAACACAGGTCGAAATTGCTGCCGTTGCTCGATTCCTCGCCTAGCGGAGTTCACAACCCAAACCTTGTGCGGAGCCTGAAGCCAAATTAAAGAATAACGGATAAAGGAAAAAAGAGGCAAGTTACGATTTACTATTCACTATTCACTATTCACTATTCACTATTCACTATTCACTATTCACTATTCACTATTCACTATTCACTATTCACTATTCACTATTCACTATTCACTATTCACTGTTCAGTGCTCACAGCTTCAGTCTCTCATACTGCGCAAACAGCTTCGTGATCTCTGCATTGATCGTCTGCTTAGCCGCCAGGCTCGTTTCCCTATCCCGCCGCTTTACCAACTCTTCAATCTCGTGCTGCAAAATCTCCGCCTTAGTCTCCGGCTTTTTGCTTTTGCTAATGTTGTACTTATCATCCATAAACACAATTTTACCTTATTTCCTGAGTGCTCTCGTTGTAAACCTCCCCTTCTTAGCGCCAGTTTAAACTGGAGTAATCCGGGTTATGTTTTGTGAGATATTCGCTGGGAGGCATGCCTCCCAGCGAATCGTGCGGACGGTGATGGTTGTATGTTGCGAGCC
>JBJXHF010000065.1:0-42689 GCA_046160805.1 Pyrinomonadaceae bacterium | reverse complement strand
CATGGGCAGGCACAGGTACGAATTTTACCCCCGGAACTGGAACCGTAAACTTCGGCGGAGCGGCACAAACGCTCAACACCGTTACGACATTCAACAACCTGACAACAAGCGGCACAGGCACAAAGACCTTCAGCTCGAACGTAACTGTTTCCGGAACGCTCGACATCGGCTCGACAGCACCGATCTCAAATGGCACGACAACATTGGCTGTAAACGGCCCGGCAACTTGTGGCGGAACGATTACGAGCGGCGCGGGTGGAACAGTGAACTACGGCAGTGCAAGCTCGCAGAATGCTTGCGGAGGCACTTATGGAATTTTGACGATCAGCGGTGGCGGAACAAAAACGCTCGCTGCTGCGGCTTCTGTCTTGAATTCTGGAACTTTGAATCTTACGGCAGGCACATTCGCGACGGGAACGAGTTTATCGATGGCTTCAACGTCGAGCGTCGCCGTAACCGCCGGAACAATGACGGGAACGCCGCAAGGTGCGGGCATATATAACGTCACATATACCGGAAGCTCAAAAACGACCGGTGGAGAGCTTTCAGGTTCCGGCCTCAACAACATCACCCAAAGCCTGACGGCGGGCCAAACATTGACGCTCGGTTCAAACACTTCACCGGACGGCATTCTGTCAGTTGCGACCGGAATATTTGATCCCGCGGGTTTCCTCGTAACCGGAAGCGGCACCAACACGCTCTCGCTCACAGACACATTGCTGGTCGACGCGTCACTCTTTAGCGGCAATTACGCGAGCTTTGAAACCAGGACCATTAATTCCGGAAGCACTATTGAGTATAAAAATACGTCGCCGACCATCGACCATGGAATGACGTACCAGAATTTAATATTTAGCGGAACGGGCACGGCGGGTTCGAGCGGCGCGTTGGCGATTCAGGATGACCTCACTGTCACTGGCGGAGGAACGCTCAACTTTGGTGCAAATGACGTAATTCTCAGTGGAGGAGTTGCCGCGAACAATATTGCGGGCTTCACGACAACCGGCACGGTCTCGATGACCAAGTCAGGCGGCGCTGCGACGCTTACCGGCAATGTAAATGGCGGCGGCCTGACCATCAACGGTTCAGGCGGCACGATCAATCTCGGCAGCGGCCGCACACACACATTCACAGGCACATGGACACGCACAAACGGAACACTCAACGGCGGTCTTTTGACCACACTGAACTTTAGCGGTGCCGGAACAGTTTTCAGCGGCGCCAGCGGAACATTTACGCCGAGCACCGGAACAGTTGCATACACGAATGCCGGCGCACAGACATTTCCGGCACTAAGCTTCAACAATCTCACTCTTGCGGGTGGCGGCGTTAAGACAGTTGCAACTACGCCGACGGTTGGCGGCGTGCTTTCAATGGAAGGAACGGCGACCGTTGCCGTTACAACGGGCGTAGTTACATACGGATCGGCTGCGACTCTGAAATACAATACGACAACGGCAAGGACGGCAAGTTCGGAAGAATGGCTGGATACTTTCGCGGCAACCGGCGGCGTAGTTATTGACGGTACCGGCACGATTACCGCCAACATTGCCAAAGTTTTCAGCACCTCTGTTCCCTTAACAATTAACAGCGGGGCTAGCCTGTCAACGAACAATTTTGCCTTTACCTTTGGCGGCAATTTCATTAACAATGGCGGCACATTTACGGCGGGTAGTTCGCCGATCGCCATTAACGGTGGTGCGGCGCAGAGTATTGCCGGCTTATCAACGACAGGAGCTGTCGCCGAGACAAAAAGCGGCACCTCGACTGCAACTTTTACTGATGATGTGACGGCCGGAGCACTTACTGTCAACGGCTCGGCCAACACTGTGCTGAATCTCGGAGCCGGTTTTTCTCATCAGATCAATGGAACGGTAACTGTCTCCGGTGGAACGCTGAACGGCAGCTCCAGCACACTTTCGTTAACTGGAGACTGGTCTAACTCGGCAACTTTTACCGCAAGTACAAGCACCGTAATATTTGACGGCACGACCCAGTCGCTCGCCGGAAGCGCTGTCACAACATTTGGCACGTTGACGATCGCAAACGGTTCGACTACGACGAACAGCACCAGTGCGGCTGCGGCCGGCACTTTTAATATCAATAACGGTGCAAAATACATTCAGTCAGTCGGTGCCGTAGTGCCCGGAACAACAAGGAATTTCGGCAGCACCAGCATATATGAATGGAGAACCGGCGGCGGAGTCACATTCCCATCGACGGCGGTTGCATTCGCCAATCTCATCATCAATACGGCAACAGGAAATAACAGCGCCGGCGGCAATCTTACTTCCGTCACCGGCAACCTGCAGATCTTAGCCACAACCGGCGGTTCTTATCGTCTGGCGGCGACTACTTCACCGACGGTAAATATCGGCGGCAACTTAACCGTAGATGCCGGTGAACTGAATTTCTCGTCGGGAACCGGCGCGCCTACGGTCAATGTAGCTGGCAACGTAACGCTAAATGGCGGCACTCTTAGGCCGAGCGGAGGAGCGGGCATTCCGATTTTCACCGTCGGTGGAAATTGGACTAAGGATACGGCTACATTCACGCCGGGCAGCGGCGCCGTGGTATTCAACGGTTCGGCCGCGCAGGCAATCGGAGGCACGACGAGCACGGCATTTAACAGCCTTACCGTAAATAACACCAGCACCGGCATTACGCTCAACGCAGCGGCATCAGTTGCCGGCACGCTTAATCTCACAGACGGCGTTGTGGCAACCACGGGCACCAATCTTCTTTCAGTTACAAACACAGCCGCCGGAGCGATCTCGAGCGCATCTGCAGCGTCGTATATCAACGGGCCGATCGCGCGAACACTTCCCGCGAGTTTGGTTACGGGCAGCACGTATGTATTCCCTGTCGGCAAGGGCGGTTATAATCCGTTCGATCTGGTCAATCCGACGACAACTTCCGCGAGCACTCTGACGATCAGAGCAGAAGTTTTCGACGCCAACGCCGGCGGATCGGCCGGGCCCGGAATCTATTTCCTAAACACCGACCGCTACTGGCAGGCAGCCATAACCGCCGGAACAAGCTTTACAAATTCAGCGGTCAGGCTTTCCGATTCCTCGGTCGTGGCTGGAGATCTTGTCGGCAAATCGGCAACGCAAACCGGAACCTACGATTCCATCGGCGGCCCGACGATCGTAGCGGGCACATCAATAACTTCGAACGCGACGACCTCGCTTGGCTTTTTCCTGATCGGCTCTTCGACCGCTCCGACCGCGACAGCTACCTCAACGGCGACATTTACTTCGACCGCGACTGCGACATCCACCGCGACGGAAACGCACACGCCGACGCCGACCGCAACAGCAACGGATACGCCGACAGACACACCGACGCCGACAGCGACCGAGACATTTACGCCGACAGCGACCGCAACCGAAACATTTACGCCAACGCCAACTGATACTCCAACCGATACACCGACAGCGACGGCAACCGAAACATTCACACCGACGGCAACGGCTACGGAAACTTTTACACCGACTGCAACAGCGACCGAAACGTTTACTCCGACCGCAACCGCAACGGATACACCGACAGACACGCCTACGCCAACGGCGACGGAAACCTACACACCGACCGCAACGGCCACGGAGACGTTTACGCCAACCGCGACGGCAACTGAAACATTCACGCCAACGGCAACCGCGACGGAAACATTTACGCCGACATCTACGGATACTCCAACGCCCACGGCAACAGAAACCTACACGCCGACGGCGACCGCAACCGAAACATTCACCCCGACAGCAACAGCAACTGAAACGTTCACGCCAACGGCAACGGCGACTGAAACCTTCACACCGACGGCGACGGCGACCGAAACCTTTACACCAACGGCGACCGCAACGGAAACATTCACCCCGACGGCAACAGCAACTGAAACGTTCACGCCGACGGCGACTGCGACGGAAACATATACTCCAACGCCGACAGCGACCGAGACGTTTACACCAACAGCTACGGCTACCGAGACGTTTACGCCTACAGCAACAGCGACGGAAACATTCACGCCAACTGCAACAGATACGCCGACAGCTACGGCGACTGAAACCTTCACACCGACGGCGACGGCGACCGAAACCTTTACACCAACGGCAACAGATACGCCAACCGCAACGGCGACGGAAACTTATACTCCAACACCTACGGCCACTGAAACATTCACTCCAACCGCAACGGCGACTGAAACATTTACTCCGACCGCTACGGCTACTGAGACATTTACTCCGACTGCGACTGCAACCGAGACGTTCACGCCAACCGCGACTGCGACGGAAACGTTTACGCCAACTGCTACGGCAACTGAAACGTTTACACCAACTGCAACGGCGACTGAAACATTTACTCCGACTGCAACTGCAACCGAGACGTTTACGCCGACGGCTACGGCAACGGAAACATTCACGCCGACCGCGACGGCTACCGAAACTTATACGCCAACTCCAACGGCGACAGAGACGTTTACGCCGACAGCGACAAATACTGCAACGGACACGCCGACGCCGACAGCGACAAACACGGCGACGGACACTCCGACACCGACCGCGACCGAGACGTTTACACCGACTGCAACTGCAACGGAAACCTTTACGCCAACAGCGACAGCGACGGAGACGTTTACACCAACTGCTACAGCAACCGAGACATTCACGCCGACGGCTACGGCAACGGAAACTTTCACGCCAACTGCGACGGCGACGGAAACTTATACTCCGACGCCGACAGCTACCGAAACATTTACTCCGACCGCTACAGCAACCGAGACATTCACGCCTACCGCAACGGCGACCGAGACGTTTACGCCTACGGCAACGGCAACTGAAACGTTTACTCCGACCGCGACAGATACCCCGACGGCTACAGCGACGGAAACATTTACTCCGACCGCGACAGCGACTGAGACGTTCACGCCGACGGCTACAGCTACTGAAACGTTTACTCCGACTGCGACTGCAACCGAGACGTTTACTCCGACTGCGACAGCTACGGAAACTTTCACTCCAACGCCGACAGCGACCGAGACCTTTACACCGACTGCGACGGCAACTGAGACCTTTACACCAACCGCGACGGATACGCCGACGGCTACCGCAACGGAAACATTTACTCCGACTGCAACTGCAACCGAGACGTTTACGCCGACGGCTACCGCAACGGAAACATTCACTCCAACACCTACAGCGACTGAGACGTTTACGCCGACAGCGACAAATACTGCAACGGACACGCCAACGCCGACTGCGACGGAGACATTCACGCCGACAGCTACGAATACGGCGACCGATACTCCGACGCCAACAGCGACGGAGACCTACACGCCGACGCCGACCGCAACTGAGACGTTTACCCCGACCGCGACAGCAACGGAGACATTTACTCCGACTGCAACGGCTACGGAAACGTTTACACCGACGGCTACTGCAACGGAGACGTTTACACCGACGGCCACTGCGACGGAAACTTATACTCCGACACCAACTGCCACGGAGACGTTCACGCCGACGGCGACAAATACCGCGACAGACACACCGACGCCGACTGCGACGGAGACATTCACGCCGACTGCAACAAATACGGCGACTGATACTCCGACCCCGACGGCGACTGAAACGTTTACACCGACAGCTACGAATACGTCGACAGACACTCCGACACCGACGGCAACCGAGACGTTTACACCTACTGCCACTGCGACGGAAACATTTACACCGACAGCGACGGCAACAGAAACCTTCACCCCGACTGCTACGGCAACCGAAACGTTTACGCCGACGGGTACTGCGACGGAGACATTCACTCCGACTGCAACTGCAACGGAAACTTACACTCCGACGCCGACAGCAACGGAGACGTTTACGCCGACGGCGACGAACACTGCGACGGATACTCCGACATCGACGGCGACAGAAACATTCACGCCGACGGCGACTGCGACTGAAACGTTTACACCGACTTCGACGCCGACTTCGACGCCGCTTTGTTCACCGGCCACATTGACGACCACTTTTGAAGGCGGAGCGGGGAATAACGGTAATATGTTCGACATCACCGCGATAAATTCCGTGGTGATCGATTCGTTTGATGAGAATTTAAATAACAACGAGCCTCTTGCCATTTACTACAAGGCCGGCACGCACGTCGGTTTTGAGACTGACTCGGGAGCATGGACGCTGATCGGAACTTACAGCGGCATCGTCGCGACCGGCGGACAAGCAACCGCGATTCCGATCCCCGTAAACGTGACGATACCGGCAGGACAGACGTATGCGTTTTACATCACGTACACGACTGCTGCGGGATCGATGAATTACACAGCGGGAACGAACGTCGGCGACGTTTACGCAAGCGACGTAAATATCGAGATCAAGGAAGGCACCGGCAAGGCATATCCTTTCGGTCAAAGCTTTACGCCGAGAGTGTTCAACGGCAACGTTCACTACTCGAGTTACAGTGTCTGCCTGACGCCTACAAATACCGCGACGGCAACGGCCACGCATACGCCGACAGCGACAGCGACCGAGACCTTCACACCGACTGCAACGGCAACGGATACGCCAACGGCGACTGCTACAGAGACGTTCACGCCAACGGCAACAGCGACGGAAACATATACTCCGACGCCGACAGCCACCGAGACGTTTACACCGACTGCAACAAACACGGCAACCGACACACCGACGCCGACGGCTACGGAAACGTTTACGCCAACGGCAACAAACACGTCAACCGATACCCCGACGCCGACTGCGACGGAAACGTTTACACCGACGGCAACGGCTACGGAAACGTTCACGCCGACGGCAACTGCGACAGAGACGTTTACCCCAACGGCTACTGCCACGGAAACGTTTACTCCGACACCGACTGCTACGGAAACGTTCACGCCGACGGCAACAAATACAGCAACACATACTCCGACTCCAACAGCAACGGAAACGTTTACGCCGACAGCTACGAATACGGCGACTGACACTCCAACGCCAACTGCGACAGAGACGTTTACGCCGACTGCAACAAATACAGCAACAGATACTCCGACTCCAACAGCAACGGAAACGTTTACGCCGACAGCGACAAATACGGCGACAGATACTCCGACACCAACTGCTACGGAGACATTCACGCCGACAGCTACAAACACGGCGACAGACACACCGACGCCAACTGCGACGGAGACATTCACGCCGACTGCGACAAATACGGCGACAGACACACCGACGCCAACGGCGACCGAGACGTTTACTCCAACCGCAACGGCGACGCCGACTGCACCGGCTGTGATAGGCGGAACGGTGACGTACGGCAACGCTCGGGCTCCAGGGCCTGCGATCCGATATGTTCCGGGCGTTCTGATCACCGCCTCGGGCAGCCCGACGGTCACTGATACGACCGGCGGCTCAGGCACATATTCGCTGACTGGATTCGGTTCCGGCTCTTATACGATCACGCCGTCCAAGAGCGGCGGAGTAAACGGATCGATCAGTTCGTTTGACGCGGCTATGACCGCACAATTTGCCGTCAATGCGATCAGTTTCGATCCGGCACAGCAGACCGTAGCCGATGTCAGCGGCGTCGGCGGCGTATCGTCCTTCGATGCGGCGTTGATCGCTCGTTACTCTGTCAACCTTCCCGGAGCTGGATCGTCAGGCAACTGGTTATTCACTCCGGCGAGTAACACGCACGCGACGATAACTTCGAGCATCGCTGGCGAAGATTACTCTGCTCTGTTGATGGGCGACGTTTCGGGCAACTGGGGCGATCCTTCGCCGTTCCGTCCCGCACGCGTCGGCGACGGACCGCAAAGATCGGCCTCCGTTATCGCACCACATTTGGTGACGCCTGCGGACTATGAAGTGGTCATACCTGTCGGTGTCCAGAATGTCGCGAATAAGGGAATCATCTCTTACGAGTTCGACCTTAGATACGACCCGACGGTCATACAGCCTCAGGCAAATCCAGTCGAGCTGGCGAACACGGTCAGCGGCAGCCTTGCGGCTGTGGCAAATATGGACACGCCGGGCTTGCTGCGAGTCGCCGTTTACGGCCCGACACCGATTAGCAGCAACGGCGTCCTTCTGAACCTCAAGTTCACCGCCGTCGGTGCACCGGGCACGATCTCACCGCTCACCTGGGAACGTATAATGCTCAACGAAGGCACGCCGCGAACGCTGTCCACCGACGGACAAGTCGAGCTCTCCGCAGCCGCGCCAAACCAAGCCGAGATCAGCGGACGCCTTCTCACCTCAACCGGACAAGGCGTCCCAAACTCCCGCGTCGTGCTGATCGATCAGACAGGCCAAACCCGCAACCGAACCGTCATCTCCGACGGCTTCGGCGCCTACCGCTTCGGCGACCTCCGCGTCGGCCAAACCTACACGCTCACCGTCAACTCGCGGCGCTACACCTTCACCCCGCTAACGGTCAGCGTCACCGGCCAACTGTTCACCGTCGATCTGATCGCCGAACAATAAACCGTAGGAGCGAAGTAACAATTAAAAAGGCCGGCTGAAAACTAAGTTTTCAGCCGGCCTTTTCTGTTGCTGCTGCGCCGCAATGCAATCATTTTCTTTGACTTATCCCGTCAATCCGTTTTAAGATTCGTCTCATCGAATCTGAATTTTGTTGTACAGGAGAAAACTTGTGATAACCACGAACTTGAAACAGCTATTTTACATTTCAATATTGATTTCTTTTTTCTCGCTCGCCGCTGGTGCTCAAACGACGGCATTCAGCTATCAGGGCCGTCTTGTCGATGCAGGCAGTCCTGCTAACGGCAATTTTCAATTGCAGTTTAAGCTGTTTGATTCATTAAGCGGCGGCGTCCAGATCGGCTCGACGATCATGGATGTTCCTGTCACTGCCGCTCAGGGCATATTTAGTGCAAGGCTGGATTTCGGGTCAAATGCACTTAGCGGCGCTAACCGATGGCTCGAGATCGCCGTGCGGCGTAACTCCGGCGACAGCTACACAACGCTCAGCCCGCGTGAACAGATCGCTTCGGCGCCCTATTCCGTCCGGACGCTGTCGGCCGCGGTCGCCGATGTTGCGCTCAATTCAAACCAGCTCGGCGGCGTAAACGCAAGCGAGTACGTGACCAACACCTCCAACAGCTTCATTCGCAATCAGGCGACGCTCCAGCCAACCTCGAACTTCAACATCAGCGGAAATGGTCTATTCGGAGGCAATGTCGGCATCGGAACGACGAATCCCGCGAGCAAGCTCGATGTTAGAGGTAATCTGACCCTTGAAGCCGGCACCAGCCCGGCCCTTTTTACCTCGGCCCTTTCGGGAGAACAAAACCGGTATTTGGGGCTTTTTAACTCTCCGACCACACTCAGCTCTTCCGGCCTCAAAGCGGGTGGCATTCTGGTTTCTGACGATTACTCCTTCGCCAATCCGGCAAAGACTGATTTGATCGTCAAAGGCAATGTCGGCATCGGAACGGCTGCTCCACAATCAAAGCTGGCGGTTTCGACAGGACCTGGTTATGGCTTTACGCAAACCGACGGCACTGTTACGGTTGGGTCGTATGTGAGCTCGATAATCGGTGGACCAACCGGTTGGTACGGCACAAAGTCTAATCACCCGCTTGCATTTTTTACGAACAATGGCGGAGCTCAAATGACCGTTACGACAAACGGCAACGTGGGCATCGGCACCACAACACCGAGCACTCGTTTAGCCCTGAGCGGCGGAGCGCCGTGGACTAACGCCCAATGGGCGGGCTCGCTGTCCATGCAAAACGCTTCGGCCTTGGGCTGGGAGGCAAATAGTGCGGGCCAACAATTCGGGATCGGCCAAACTAACGGAGGCCTGGTCTTCTTCCGCACCATAAGTCCATTTGGAAACACTTCCTTTCCGTCAAACTACGAAATGATTCTCACCGATTCCGGCAACGTCAGCATCGGGGCGGGACCACAAACTGACACCGCTAAGTTGGTTGTGGATGGTGCAGCAAGTAACGGCATCACGATTGCCGTTAGTGGAGATGCTACGCAGGTACGCACCTCCGGCGGTTGGGCGAAAGCGATGATCTATGTCGCCGCCAAAGGGACGATCAGTCGATGCTACAACGGAGTTGTCGGCCTCCGAAGTGGAGGCTGCGATCAGGCCTGCGACTTGTATTACAATTTTTAAGCGCTTTTAAGCGTTCCACCTTGTTCCGCCTGTTCCGGAACGGAACAAACCAACAAGAAAAGATTTTTCATTATCAATTTATCGTTTCCGTAATTTCCTCTGCCGGGCGCATGGCTTCGATGTTGTTTGTGTCGGTTACTATGAGCGGCATCTCGTCGAGGACGACTGTGTTTGCGATGGTTTGTATCCAGTAGGTTCCGGCGTTCGGGAAAACGACGTTTACAAAAAAGCTGACGTTATCCGTGAATCCGCCCTCGGCAAGTTCGATGCGCGTCGGCTGCGATGTGACGACGAGGTTGGCTTTGTCGGGCGAGAGGACGCGAATTTCGGTCTCGTGATTTCCCTGCCCTTCCCAGTGATTGATTACGGCAAATTTTATAAGCGAAACGGGCAGCTTTTCGACCATGATGTTTTGAAAAATCCCCATCAGAGAGATCTTGTTGCCCATCTCGATGCGCACGTCGTCGCACAGGAGTGTGTATTTGAGTTTTAAGTTAGGTATATTCATGTAAATTAGTTTGAAGTTCAAAGTTCCGAGTTCCAATTTCCGAATTATCTTCAACTCGGAACTTGGAACTTTGAACTTGGAACTCTTAGGCCGCTCCGTGATTCTTGAACCAAGCCAAAAGTTCTTTCCAGGCATCGTCCGACGCTTGTTTATTGTAGGCCGGCCTGTAATCGGCATGAAAACCGTGCTCGGCATCCAGATAGGTAACTATCTGAGAGCCTGACTTGCCTTTTGCAAGCTCGGCTCTCATTCGCTCGACGCCTTCGAGCGGAATTCCCTTGTCCTGCCCGCCGTAGAAGCCGATGACCGGCACTTTTAATTTTTTAGCGTGATCGATTGGCGTCGTCGGCTGTAGAGCGTTGACGGGTGAATTCGGCGTCGGGACAACACGGCCATACCACGCGGCTCCGGCTTTGACTTTTGGATTATGCGCTGAATAAAGCCAAGTGATGCGTCCGCCCCAGCAAAACCCTGTGATCGAAAGTTTCTTCGCATCGCCGCCGTTTTTCGCGGCCCAGGCGACTGTTGCATCGAGATCGGTCATGGATTGCGTGTCGGGAATTTTTGAAAAGATCTCACGGTTAATCTCTTGTGAATCTTTAAGTTCATTGATCTCGCCAACCCTCGCGTACAATGCAGGAGCGACCGCCATGTAACCGAGCTTTGCAAACCGGCGGCAAATATCCTGTATCCATTCGTGCACGCCGAAAATCTCGTGCACGACCATCACGACCGGAAATTTGCCGCCCTTTTTGTCGGGCATGGCGCGATAGGCAGGAATCTGGCCGTCGGGGACAGGTATTTTTACCTCGCCGACTGTCAGGCCTTTGGCGTCAGTTACGATCCGAGTCTGCGCCTGAACCGGCGTCACCGCAAAGGCAAATGTGCCCGCGGCAAAGATCGAAGTTACGAGAAACTCACGCCGGTCAAACTTTGGCATGTCTGAGGTTGAGTCAAAAATAACATTAGGCATAAATCCTTAGCGCGAAATTCGGTCTATAAGTAGATTTTTACTTTTCCTCTGCGGCAGGTCAAGAGTATAATCCTAGAAAAGACCTGTGATCTCGTGAGATTATGCTTCTGTACTTCCTGATCGGCCTCTCGCTTGTTTTGACCGGCATTGCCGGACTGCAGTTTGCGTACTTGTTTTATCTAGACAGGGTACATCGCGAGCGCAAAAAATATCTTCAGACTCTCGAACGCAAGTCCCAGCAACTCGCCGCACAGCTCAACGCCGCAGAAAAACTGATCGCGGAACAGGCTAGACTTATCGAATTGGTTGGCCCCGAAACGACCGTTAAAGACGAGATGTGGGCGGATGTGATAGACGAGCGTTAAACGTCAAGCTGAACAATCGTCGCTCCCCAACTGCCCGAAAACTCAGGCGCGTTCTTAAACGATTTAACAAAATCAATTTCGGAAAGGGTTTTTCTGACGATCTCACGCTGGACACCAACGCCTTTGCCGTGAACGATTCTCACAACGGGAAACCCAAGCTTGTGTGCTTCTTCGAGATAAGCCTCGACAACCGCACGTATATCGCGCGGAGCAAAAGAATGCAGATCGAGCGAATCCGTTATCTCGATCTCGACCGGCTCAGGAAAAGGATTTTCGTCTGCGTCGGTCATCGCGCTTTGATCTCTTTGGTTTGATAATGGGCGATGTCAGTCGGCGGCGTTATTTTCATTCGGTTTTTATCTTTGAAGACGACAAACCGTTTTTCTTCCATCGCTCCGGACGACGGATTGCGCACCGTAACGGTGAAAGTCTTGTTATCGCCTTTGCCGTCAACAACCAAGGGCAGCATGCCCCAGACTTCCATGCCGGGAGACGAACGCCACGCCGTGTAGTAACTCTGGTCGTATTTATCGAAGGCAAGGACAAGGATCGCGTCGAAATCAGGCTCGACGCCGTCTATCGGTTTTGAATAATTGCTCCTTGACAACACGACCCAGCTTCCCGGTGCAAGCGTTTTGTCACCCGAGCCGACCTTGTTTGCCGAGTCGGCGTCAAGCCGCTGCCAGGTGACGAACTTGCGATTGTTGTGCTGAAAAAAAACGATGTCGCTCGGCACCTGAAGCTCGACCTGCCGCCCGAATATCCAGCCCGCCGGCGCCGGCGAAACCGAAGGGTCGATCCGCACCTGATACCAAATGTCGTATTTATCGTCGATCTTTTCCGGCTCGCCTTCCTTGGCCGCCTCGATCTCTTCGTTCCGGGATCGTTTGCCCGTTTTCTGCTGGCCTTTGGGGGCATCGTCAACGTCAGGAACTTCTTGTTTCGGGACAAACTTCCACGCCATGATCTCAAATGTCGAGCCGTTGGAAAGCTTAAAGAAAACGTTCTCCGGGCTCATGTCCGGCGCGGAGCGCAGATTCGACGCGGCGCGAATACTGCCTGCGGCCTGCGGCGAACGATTCTGAAAATCCTCGGCAAGCTTTTTCGACTTGGCAAGCGTCTCGCTCGTAATGATATTCTGCGCCTCGATCCACCCTTCGGTCAGCGCTTCGTCGTGTGCCCGCACGCGGTACCAAGGAACCTTTTCAAAATCAACCTGATCTATAACATCCAGCCGATCGTTCCGCTTCACCTCAAGCAGATCGGCCGCCACGACCGAATAAGAAGTGCGAATCCACGCCGTCTTTGCAATAACCGTCGCCGTATCGGTCGGCCCAAACAATTCCATGCCGGACAAGCTGCAGCCGATCTGCGCAGCAGCCGCAAATACTAATCCTGCAAGTAAAAAGAACCGTGAACTCATCATCATTTCGAAACCAACTTTCGCCAATTATTATAACCCAACTTGTCCAACAAATCCTTTTGCCTGCCCGACGGTTTTGCGGTTACTTTCAGTTTTGTCATTTGACCTTTTTGCTCGGCCTCCAGTCCTGCGCCCTTTAAAAGATCATTCCATTCGATACTCTCCGAGCCAGTTATGTTTCTATCGAGAATCGGCGCCAGTTCGCGGTGAGATCGAAGCAAAGCGAGAACCGCCGTGTTACCGTCCGTTTCACTATTTGGTGGCCGGTGACGCTCATATAACTGCCGCAGCAAGTCGGCAACCGACCGCTTCCCTTTCGACTTCTCAAGCAATGCAAGATCACACAAAAAAGCGACCAACATCCCGCGAGCATACACTCGCGTATTATTACTGCCGACCCAGCGGTTCCTCGAAACATCGATCAGCGAGATTTTTTGCGTCTGTGCTCTGTCGAGGTCATACGCGCGCGAAAGTGTATAGAGATAGTCATCAAATCGAATACGATTGACGGCGACGCCGAGCTTGAGCGATTGATACAACGCAAAACCCTCATAGAACCAATCAAAATTCCCACTCAAATTCACGCCGTTCGGTATCCACAGGTGAAATATCTCGTGACGTAATATTTCATGAAGCCGCTGCACAGATTCAGATTCGAAAGGCATGTCAGATGAAACGATCGTGACATAATTTCCGCGAGTATCCGCTTCGTAGGTTCCGACGCTAACCTTGACAGGAAATGGTTTGACGGTAATATCAATGGGCAACAATGGAGACGATCCATAGAATCGTTCATAGTTACTGAGTATCTCGATGGACATCTTTCTTGCCGTCTCATCGCTAAACTTCCATTTGCCGCCAATTCTAACGGTCAGATCAGTACTCCCCGAAACGACCTGTTTTATTCGCGAATCCGAACCGTAATAGGCGACGAGGCCGTATTTCAGCCGATTCGGGCCATAAATCAAATCCAAGGTATTACGCAATTGAAGAGGATCAAAGCGATTATAAGTAGTAATGACGTCTGTCCCTTTTTTCACCTCGACCGAAGATATTTTGGCTAACGGTAACATGTCGGGAAAAAACAGTATGCCGCCCTCGTCTGTAAGCCATGAGATGTGAGCAGCGGCTCGAGGTTCTTTGAGCGGCGTAAGGTCGATTGTATAGGAAAACCCTTCGAAGTCGTCTTCGGCCAAGTATTCGCCTGCCATCAAACGGCGGAATTTTACCTGCGTCCCATCGGCCCGCATGAGCGAAACGCCGGATATGCGTTCGCCGAGTGTTGCAATGCCGGCGTAATCGAGCATAAACGAGAAATTGCGGTGTCGCTTGCCTGGGTCATCTGGTGTCATTGAAAAGAGCTCCCGCATCTGAATTGACGGCCCCCACCAAAATTTACCTTCTACAAAAGCGATACTCGGAGTAGAAGGATTAATCGTCACCGTTGCAGACAGACTTTGGGCGGTCGAGTTGCTAAAAAGCTGTAAAATCAACAGCAAGGCGGCAAAAATCGGTAAAAATGATCGAAAAGTTTTTGACATTGGGCAAAGAGCGGGAATAGAATGACTTTTTGCACTTTGGCGTTGCCGAGGCTCGCTTTTAGGATAGAGGATTTTATGAGTCTTATCAAAATTGTTATATACGCACTCGTCTTTGTGCTAAGCCTTTTGTTTTTAGGACGGTTCTTTTTCTAAAGATTGGGTGAGCACGAAGGTTCTCCGGCTGTGATCGATTCAACGGCTAATTATAGAAGTATATCAGTGAGGCGGTCGAACAGGCCGCTTTTTTTAGTTGCCTGCTTTCGACTACGGGCGGAAACGCGACTGTTAAGGAACGTGCGGTCGGCCAAGCGGTCTTCTTCGCCATCTGCACACTCGTTTACACTCGCGTTTCCGCCCGTATGAATATGACTGACTTGAAAAAAATAAAGCGAGCGCTGATCAGTGTTTCCGATAAAACCGGACTCAACGAACTTGCGGTTGTCCTTGCCGAATTCGGAGTTGAGATTATCTCAACCGGCGGCACGGCAAAAGCTCTGCGTGAAAGCGGTTTTACAATCACCGATGTGTCCGACATCACAGGTTTCCCGGAAATGATGGACGGCCGTGTTAAAACTCTGCACCCGAAAATACACGGCGCGTTTCTGGCACTCCGTGACAACGAAGAACATCTTGCCTCAATGCGAGAACACGGCATCGAGCCAATCGATCTCGTTGTGGTAAACCTCTATCCATTTGAAGAAACCATCGCAAAAGAAGGCGTCACTCTCGAAGAAGCCGTCGAAAATATCGACATCGGCGGTCCGGCAATGATCCGCTCGGCCGCAAAAAACTGGCGCGACGTCGCGGTCGTCACCGACACATATCTGTACCCAGAGATAATCGACGAGCTAAAGAAAAACAGCGGCTCGCTTTCCCTCGAAACCAGAACAAAACTCGCAGCGCTCGCCTATACCCGCACGGCAAGCTACGACCTGGCGATATCGACGTTGCTGTCAGAACCGGGAGCGGTAGCAACTGGGTTTCTGTCCGCGCATTCGACCATTCAATTCGCCAAAGTCACCGACCTTCGCTACGGCGAGAATCCCCATCAAAAGGCAGCGCTATATAAAACTCACAACAGCGGCATCGCGAACGCCGAACAGCTTCACGGCAAGGAAATGTCGTTCAACAATTACGTCGATGCCGATGCCGCGTGGAACCTCGTTCAGGACTTTGACGAACTCGCCGTAACAATAATAAAGCACACTAATCCCTCCGGCGTCGGCATGGGCTCGACCAATGAGGAAGCTTACAAGAGAGCACTGGCGACCGATCCTGTCTCAGCCTTCGGAGGCATTGTCGCATTTAACCGCAAAGTTGATGCGGCCGCTGCAAATGCCGTTATCGAGGTATTTTCCGAGGTTATTGTCGCTCCAGATTACGACGACAAGGCTCTGGCAATCTTCAAAACCAAAAAGAATCTCCGTGTGCTTACGGGCGGAAACGCGAGTGTTAACGAGCGTGCATTGGGCGAAGAGGAGCGCTTGGCAGACGGCACGCTCCTTAACAATCGCGTTTCCGCCCCTAGTGCCAACCTTGAGTATAAACAGATATCAGGTGGTTTCTTGGTTCAGGAAAAAGACACACACCAATTAACGGCAGCCGATCTCAACATCGTCACCGACCGACTGCCAACCGACGACGAGATCAAAACGCTGCTCTTCGCCTGGACGGTTTGTAAACACGTTAAATCTAACGCCATCGTCTTTGCCAACGAACACCAAACACTCGGCGTCGGCGCGGGGCAGATGAACCGTGTAGATTCTGTGCGAATTGCGACGATGCGTGCAGAAAGATTTAACCATGACCTGAAAGGCTCGGTTCTCGCTTCAGACGCTTTTTTTCCTTTCCGCGACAACGTTGACGAGGCCGCAAAGTTTGGAGTCTCGGCGATCATCCAGCCCGGCGGCTCAATCAAGGACGACGAATCGATTGCCGCCGCGAATGAGCACGGCATCACGATGGCATTCACCGGCATTAGACATTTCAAGCATTAGGCGTTTTGAGTTCCAACTTTAGTTGGCTTATCATTAGCGCAAAAGCCGACTGGCACACAATACCCAATGTCGCCGTCCAAAGAACACAAAGAAATCATGAAGGGAATGCTTCTGGAACTGGAGCAGGCGATCAAGGAATTCATGCGGGTTGCCAAAGAAAAAGGCATGAGCAAGGAGGAAATCGACGATTTCCTCAAACACCGCTGCGGGGCAACGCTTGATGAAGTTTGCAAAAATAAGACACTGCATTAAAACGCATGCATTTTTTGCTTGACAAGATGTTGTAGTAATGTTAAAACTATACACAATTAGGACGACGAAGGAACGCTCGACAGGTTTTTCCACATTTTGAAAAACCCTCGGGCTTCTGTTTTTTTATTCTAATACTTTGAGGAGAAAACAAATGAAAAAAGTCTGTATATATCTATTGATAGCTGCGCTTGCAGTTTCCTTTACCGGGTGCGGCGGCACGGTTGAGAACAAGCCCGCCAACACCACGAACACAAACACCGCCAAACCGGTTGCGGCCGCTCCGACGACCGATATCCTGCTCGGCCTGGAGAAAGCGGCTAACGAAGCTTATTCGAAAGGCGACAGCTCGTATTTCGAGACCTTGCTGTCCGATAAGATGATAATGTCGATGGGCAAAGAGCACATGAACAAGGCAGGGGTGATCGCAATGATCAAGACGGCTAAATGCGAGCTGACCGACGGCGTTAAGCTGAGCGAGCCGCAAATGTCGAAGGTTGACAATGACACCTATGCCTTCTCTTACAAAAACGACTCGACCGGCAAATGCAGCGAAGGCGGCAAAATGGTCGATATGAAACCGGCGCGCGCGGCGACCCTTTGGGTCCGCAACGGAGACAAATGGCAGGCGGCCTGGCACGGTGAAACAGAAATTATCATGCCAAAGGGCGGTGCCAAGTCCGACGCCAAGGCAGAGGCTGTTGCCGATGTTAATGACGAGATTGCCAAGAAGGATACCGGCAAGAAAGCCGACGCAGGCAAGGACGTAGCTAAGAAAGAAGAGGTTAAAAAGGCCGAGCCTAAGAAGGACGAAGTAGCGAAGAAAGAAGAGCCCAAAAAGGACGAGGCTAAAAAGGACGACAAAGCGGCAAACACCGCTCCGGCTCCGGCTAAACCTGTTGCAGGCCCGAATACCGATGCTCTCACGAAACTCCATCAGGCGGGTTGGGAAGCCTGGAAGAACAAGGATGCAAAGTGGTTCGAGGCAAATACGACTGCCACTCTCGCGTTCGTTGATCCCGCGGGCAAATGGTTTGGGACCAAAGCGGACGTTATCAAAGAATGGACCGACGCCGCAAAGTGCACAGGCGTTACGAAGGTCAGCGTGACCGACGGCTTTGCAACGGCTCTGTCACCGACTATCGAGATCTTCGATCACAAAGGCACCGCCGATGGCACATGCGACGGGCAAAAGAACGGCGCTCTCTGGGGCACTGCTGTTTACGTAAAAGAAGGTGCCGACTGGAAGTTGGCATTCCTTTTCGAAACGCCGGGTATGTAAACTCGAAACTGCTAAGGCTGAAAAAAAGCCGCGATTCTTTACCGAGTCGCGGCTTTTCATTTTTTAGGAGAATATATGAAACGAGCCAGCCTCATCGCTCTAATTATTTCGGTTTCGGCTATTGCTTATGCATGTGGAGGCGCCGCTGAAAATAAACCATCAGTAACCGTCACGAATGCAAACACAGCCGCTAAACCGGCTTCCGAACCGCCTTCAAAAGCAGCGCTAATGGCTCTCGAATCTAAGGCTTGGGAAGCATGGAAGGCCAAAGACGGAAAATACTTTGAAGAATATCTGGCCGACAATGCTTTCAGCGTAAGCGATAAAGGCAAGATTCCAAAGGCTGAGATCGTTAAACGGATCAGCGATCCGTCTTGTGAGGTCAACAGCTTCTCTATGTCCGAAGATCGAATGACCGCCCTAAGCGCAGACGTAGCTCTCGTAACATACAAAGCAACGCAGGATGCAAAATGCGGCGGTGTAACTTTGCCGGCCGATGTTCGTGTCGCTACCGTCCTCGTCAGAAAAGATGAAAAGTGGCAGGCCGTTTATCATGGCGAAGTTCCCATTATCGACCCAAAGAAGCCGTCGAATAACACACCGGCATCTCCGGTCAAAAAGCAGGACGCAGTTGAGCCAAACTCAAACACCGACGAATCCAAGCCCGCTGCCGACCCCGTCACCACGGCTCTGATTACCGGCGAAAAAGCGATCTGGGAAGCCTGGAAAGCGCACGATCTAAAAACGCTCGAAGCCCTGACGGCAAACGACATTTCGTTCGTAAATATATTTGGCACTTATTTCGCGAACAAGGCCGACGCGCTAAAGGACTGGACCGGCGAAGCCTGTAACGCTCAGAGCGTCAATATGCTAGACAGTGCGAGAACGTCAGTTTCGCCGACAGTAAGTATATTGTCCTCTACGTGGACAGCGGAAGGCTCCTGCGGCGGCCAGAAAATTCCTTCCCTGCCGATATACGCCACGTCCGTGTATGTAAAGGATGGTACTTCCTGGAAATGGGCATTCGGTTTGAACCGCATGTTTTATTAGATTCGATTTCAAGGCATAAATGTCTTAATCTCCACATCGCGGCCGTCAGTAGAAATTGAGATCGTACCACGCTCGCCCGTCGTCATTACACTTGCGCCGCTCGCTTTCCATCGTTCTAAAACTTCCGGATGAGGGTGACCGAACGGCGAATGTTTCCCGACTGAGATCACCGCGTATTTTGCTGCAACCGAATCGATGAATTGCTGTATCGAAGAGGTTCTGCTGCCGTGATGAGCAACTTTGATAATATCTGCGGCGAGCGTACCGCCGTTGCTCAACAGCGTAGATTCAGCTTGTTCTTAGATGTCGCCTGTCATCAAGAATGTACGGCTGCCATAAATGAATCGAAGTACTACCGAATCATCGTTGTCGGAAACGGCGTTTGGATCGTCGCTCGCAGTCGGATAAAGCACCTCGACTATCACGTCTCCAAATTTCAACCGGTCACCGCGAGAAATTGCTTCGGTCGGAATTTCACGCGTCCGTAAAACTTCTGCCAGAGCTGCAAAATCAGGATCGTTCATCGGCGTCCTTCCAAAAACCGCCGAGCCGATACTGAAGTTTTTAGCCACGTCAATTAATCCCTGAATGTGATCTGCATCAGCGTGCGTCGCCAAAATGTGATCAATCCGTGAAAGCCCGCGATGCCATAGAAACTCGGACACAACAGCCTCGCCGATGCCGCGAGTGTCACGCTCAAAAGGCTCGGCATCTTCGTCAGATTTCGTTTTATATCTAAACCGGCCGCCGCCGTCGATTAACATTGTCTTGCCGTCAGGAAACGTTACCAAAGCAGAATCACCTTGCCCAACGTCAAGGAAATCGAATTGCAGTCGTCCGTCTCCTCGCGGAGCACTGAACGGATGAAAAGCGATCAGCACGATGAGTAGAATCAGCAGCGAAACAACTGGATACAAAACGCTTCCTTTCATCGGCCATAAACTTTGCTTCAAGTCGAAGGGTTTCCATCGATTGACGGCAAAGGCAATAAGCAAGATCGGGAGAAAATACAAAAAATAAACCGCGCGGCCAAAACCTGAATAAGCCGGAAGTCGAAAACTTGCCCAGCCGTTGTCGGAGAAAATGCGCGGGACGACGAGCATCAGCCAATTGAATACTTCGGCAGATGCGAAAAACGATGCGGCAAGCAAGCTGCTAAAATGACCGGCCAATGCTCCGATAACAGCGGCGAAACTTTCAAGTGCGATAAAAAATCCAACCCAGAGGTTCAGCAAGATAGAGACAACAGAAATTCGATGGAAGTAAACAACCAACAAAGGCAGCATCCATATCTGAACGATGAGAGAGACAAGAGAGGCTTCAATGATATATCGCAAAAAGGTCTGTAACGCGCCCGCTACTCGCTTCGCAGCAAATTGCGATTTGAAGAGATTTGCCGTCCAGATGTTTCGCTTTGATTCAAATTTCCAGGCGTCTGAATTCCAATACAACGTCTCGCACAATCGTTTTAGCCAATCGGGTACATTCGGAGGAAAAGGTGTTTGAGCTGATGGATTCCACTTGCCGATTTTTTGCAGTTTATTCAACAGCGGATATGCAAACCCAATGATTGCCGCAACGCTGATGAACGTAAGTTGAAACGAAGGATTGAATAGATCGGACGGTCGCCAAACAAGAAGTACAAATGCGCACACGCCGAGCGGATTCAGCAAACTTCCCTGCCGGTAAATCACATAAGAAAACGAAACAACCGTAAACATAACTGCCGCACGCACAACCGGCACATCGGCTCCGACAGCTAATGTATAAGCCCACAAAACAAGCGTGGTGACAATGAATAGTGTCCAGCGATTTCGCGTCACCCACCGCAGGAGTAATAGTAGAAACCCGCCAAGAAATGTGATATGCAGCCCCGAAATGACGAGTATATGAAACGTGCCGCCGTCGCGAAACAGATCGGCTGTGTCTTTATCCAGAAAGTATTTATCGCCAAGCAGCGACGCGATCATAACGCCCGCTGTTGGATGGCTGAGATTATTTCTGAAATCGTCGATCAACCGCGCGCGCTGATCATAAACCCAAGCCAACGGGAGAAAGACGCTTTCGTCGGCCAGTTTTTCTACCAGCAGTTGACTCTTGATCGAGCCGGTCGCGTCAACGCCGAGACGGTCGAGAATTTCTCGTTTTTTAATGACGCCGGGATTAAGAAACTGGTCCTCGCGTTCCAATTTATATGCGACCCGAATTCGAGAACCGTATTTCAGATTTGAAATTTCAGATTTGAGATCGGTCGCCGTTTCCTGCTCGATCACAAGCAGGAATAGTCTGACATCGCCCGACACTTTGATTTCGTTGCCGCGATATGTGATCTCTTCAGATCGCAGCGTGAGAAATTCCCCGTCAACGGAAGGCTCAGGCCGTCCGGTCAAAACACCTTCAACCTCGACCGGATCACCCGAACGAATCGTGCCGTTGTCATACAAACCCTTCAACCGGCTCGGCGAGCTGTTTCGTTTCATCTCACACTGAAACGACACAAACCCTGCTGATACAAATGCAAGTAATATAAAAAACGTGGCAACCCAATGTTCGCGGCTTAATAACGCCAACACCCCAAATGTGCCCACAAAGATCATCGGCCAGAATGTTTCACTTGATGAAACAAAGCCAAGTAAAATACCCAACGCAAAACATGCCGCAAGCCAGAGCATCGGATAGCGGTTAAAGTTAGGACGTGGACGATCTTCGCTCATCAGACTCGATGGCTATTCGGCCTTTAGGAATGGTTGGATTTTAAGAAAGCGCTTTTCGCTTATGCCGCGAATTTGCATAATGTGCTCAACGCGTCGGAACGTAACGTTTTCTTCGCGAAATTGGATTATCTTTTCTGCGGTTTTACGGCCGATATGCGGAAGCTGTTCAAGCTCTTGGGCCGACGCCGTATTTATGTTTATGGTGTTCTGTGTTGCAGCGGCGGACGTCTGCTGCTCATAAACAACTCGCGATGAACATCCGGTCAACAAGGAAAATACGATCAATATAAAAATGGTACGGCACATCTTTCCAACAGCGCACTAGTTACTCTGCGTACTCCGCGATCTCTGCGTTAAGAATCCGGTCGCTACCGCACCCGGTTCTGACTGCTTACTGCTTACTGATCATCACCCAACGCGCCTTCCTCGATGTCCTGCAAATCTTCGTATGCTTTCGCGAGCACTGGCCGGGCGCGGGTTGAGCCGTCCATTTCGCCAATGTAGCCTTCGCGGACCATTGCGTCGAGAATGGCGGCGGCGCGGCCGTAACCGATGCGGAGATGGCGTTGGAGAAGCGAAGTCGAGCCGCGTTTGGCCTGGACGACGCATTTTAGCGCGTCGTCGAACAGCGGGTCGCGGCGTCCGGGCAGATCGCCGCTATCGTCGAGTTCTTCTTCGGTTTTGGTAATAGTCGTATCGTATTCGGGCCGGAAAATTTGTCCGTTATGGCCCTTAACGTGATCAACGACCTCCTTGATCTCGGCCTCGTTGACAAACGCTCCGTGAACGCGCGTCACGAGTGAATTGCCCGGCGGCAAAAATAACATGTCGCCGCTGCCGAGCAAACTCTCGGCGCCGTTCGCGTCAATGATCGTTCGCGAATCGACCTTGCTCGACACGCGGAACGAAATACGCGATGGAAAATTCGCCTTTATCAATCCCGTAATGACATCGACCGATGGCCGCTGCGTCGCAAGCACGAGGTGAATGCCAACCGCGCGAGCCATCTGTGCGAGCCGCGTGATCGATTCCTCGACTTCCTTGCCGCTGACCATCATCAGATCGGCAAGCTCGTCGATGATAATAACGATGTAGGGCAAAATGCGATGCGGCTCGCCGTTGTCATCCCATTGCTCGTCGGCGTTCAACTGTTTCGCTTTTTCATTATAGCCGGCGATATTGCGAACGCCGTATCCGGCGAGGTCTTTGTACCGGCGCTCCATCTCGACCACCGCCCAGCGAAGCGAGACCGCAGCTCGTTTCGGATCAGTGATAATAGGTGTCGCAAGATGCGGAATGTCGGCATACAGCCCAAGTTCTAGCCGCTTCGGATCGACCATGATGAATTTCACTTCATCCGGCTTGGCTTTATAGAGAATCGACATCACAAGCGTGTTGACGCCGACAGATTTTCCCGCGCCGGTCGCGCCGGCGATCAAAAGATGCGGCATCTTTGTCAGATCGGCAACATATTTGTCGCCGTTGATCGTCTTGCCCAGCCCCAGTGTCAATAGCGAATCTGATTTCTTAAAAATTGGCGATTCGATAACTTCGCGAAGGAATATAACCTCACGTTTTTGATTCGGCACTTCGATACCGACGTGCGATTTACCGGGAATGCGGTCGATGCGTATCGAGGGAGCTTTTAAAGCTAAGCAAAGATCGTCAACAAGTCCCGTCACGCGCGAGTATTTGACGCCCGCGTCTGGCTTGAATTCAAACGTTGTCACGATCGGCCCGGGCGCAATGTGCATTACCTTGCCGGGAACATTGAATTCCGCTGCTTTTTGCGCAAGCAGGGTCGCGGTTTCACGCAGCTCCGATTCTTTATGCGTAAGCGGCTTTGGGACTTCGCTTAACAGAGTTGAATCGGGCAGTTTGTAATTGTCAAAATTCTGCGCGGCGGCTGGTACCGAAGATTCTTCGTCTGCTCCGTCGTCGGTCTTTGTATCGTCAGCGTTCTCAGTTTCAACTTTTGCTTCGACCGGTGGTTTTTCGATCTCAGGCTCGACTACCTTTTGTGTTTCGTAAGATTTCTCACCTGTATCGACTGTCGGTATCGAACCAAATCTATCGTCGTCAGCAAACAACGGCTCGCTGCGTCCGGCGGCGGCCGCCGCAGCCATCGCAGCAACTTCCGCAACAGCAATTGTCGGCGGGATCGCTTCATCAACCTTTTCAACTTTCTCGCGTTGCTTCTTTCTCTTTTCTGCTCGATTTTTCGCGGCAGCGATTTCGGGGGATCGTTCTTCGCGGCGCTTTGCACGCCATTCGTCAACGCGCATTTTTATATTCTCACCGGCAAAGTCAAAATTGCTTAAAAATCCGGCGAGCGTGACATTCGTTATTAAAATTATAGAGCTTAAAAAAATGGCAAACAGCAGAATGCCGGCCCCAATCGACCCGATAAAATGTGCCGTGGTTTGAGCCGCAGCCTCGCCGACAATCGCGCCGTAGCCGCCCAAAAGAGCGATCAAGCCCGAAAGAGAAACTGCAAAAAAGACGAACCCGGCGACACGCGAAGCCCTCGGAACAAGCGTATCCGATTGATAAACGCGCCACGCAATTATACCGATCAAAACCGGAATAAGATAAGCCGTCCAGCCAAACGTGCTGAAAAAGATCGCGGCAATATTCGCCCCGACAAAGCCGACCCAATTTTTTGTGCCTGCCTGCCCGCCGCCGGTCGAGATCAGCGAACGGTCATCGGTGCTGCTCGTCACCAAACACAAAAATACAAGCACCGCAACCGCCGCCAAAATCACCGCAACAACATCATTCCAATGCGAATGCTTCACCGACTTCGGCCCCTTTTTCTTGAGCAAAGTAGTCCCGTCCGCGAGACAAAAATTTATGTCGTCGTCCTTATAAATCTCATTGCATGTAGGACAGATTTTCACAGTGAATAACGAACAGTGAATAGTGAATAGTGAATAGTGATCTACTTCTGAGTAGTTTTTACTGTTGCAATTAATATTTTAATCAATTCAACGCAATCTACATAAAGACTTCGGAACATCTTTTCGTTAATGTAGTCAGTATCCTTGAGGATAGACAGCCAGTATTCTGTTTCATTCGCCTCTTTTAAAGCAATAGACATTTTATTCCGGAAGTCAGGCTTTGATATTCCATACTCAGCTTCGCGAACTAACGCTCCAATAGCAGTTCCAGACCTCAAAATTTGCTTACTTAAGACGTATTCTTTGTGTTCACGAATCAAGAACTGGCTCAGCCGCACTATCCGCACGCCAAAAGCGTAGCTTTTATCTCGTAGGGGTGATTCTCTTGCCGGTTTAGTTCCTTCCACTGTTCACTGTTCGTTGTTCACTGTTCACTTTCTTCGAAACAAGATACTCCTGAATAAATTCATCAATTTCACCATCAAGAACGGCATCTACATCCGAGGTTTCGTGCTTCGTTCGCGTGTCTTTTACGAGTCTGTAAGGATGCAGGACGTAATTGCGAATTTGCGAACCGAACGAGATGTCCATCTTGCCGGCTTCGAGCTCAGCGGCGCCTTCGCGGCGTTTTTCTAGCTCGAGCTCGTAGAGCTTCGACCGCAGGACCTGCATCGCAACAGCGCGATTTTGGATCTGCGAACGCTGATTCTGACATGTTACAACAATATTGCTGGGAATATGAGTAATTCTTACGGCGCTGTCGGTAACATTGACGTGCTGTCCGCCGGCACCCGACGACCTGTATGTATCAACACGCAGGTCTTTGTCATCAATGTTGACCTCGATATTTTCATCGATCTCCGGCGATACGAACATCGACGCAAACGAAGTCTCGCGGCTTCCGCCCGAGTTGAACGGCGAAAGCCGCACAAGCCGATGCACGCCCGCTTCGGCCGAAAGCAGTCCGTAAGCATAATCGCCTTCGACGCGAAACGTCGCCGACTTTATGCCCGCCTCGCCGCCCGCCTGTTCGTCAAGCACCTCGGCCTTAAAACCTTTTTTCTCCGCCCAACGCAGATACATCCGCAACAGCATCTGCGCAAAATCCTGCGCGTCTGTCCCGCCCGCACCCGATTGTATAGAGCAGATCGCGTTATTTAGATCGGTCTCGCCCGACAAAAGACTTTCGATCTCAGCCGCCTCAACTTCTTTTTCAAGTTTGTCTATGAGAATTTGCAGTTCATTCGCAGAATCCGCATCTTCAGCCGCAAATTCAAACAAAACCTCAGCGTCCGAAACCGAAGTCTCAAACGCCCTCTGCCGCTCCAAAGCCTTCTCAATCCGGCTCCGCTGCTGCACCGTCTTTTGAGCATGCTCCTGATCATCCCAAAACCCAGGCTGGGATATTTGCTGTTCAAGTTTTTCTAATTCGGTTTGCTTAGCAGCCGCGTCAAAGAAACCTCCCAAGTTGGGCAACTTTGTTTCGTGTCGATTCGTGTTTTGTTTGCAGGTCTGTGAGTTCCATCTTCTTTAACTATCCACTATCAACTAACAACTATCCACTGTAAGAAATCGATTTCATTCAGTGGATAGTTGTTAGTTTGTAGTTGATAGTTTTGGGCGAAAACTGGCGATCAACAGCATCAGCGTAACCAAACTACAGAGCCACGCAAACCAATCGCCATACCGAACATAAAACGTCTGCGAGCCGTCGGATTTTGAGACGCTCCAAACGCTTACCCCTTCTGTGTACGGGTCAGGTCCGCATTTAATCAATGAATCACAAATATCTCCATGTGGATTAATACGTTGGGTAATTCCAACATTTGTGGCTCGCAATACCGGACGACTGGTTTCGACTGCACGAAAAACGGCATTCGCTAAGTGCTGTCGCAGCACTGGCGTCGGGCCGAGATAGCCGTCGTTTGTCATTTCGATGATCACGTCCGCACCGTTGCGAACATACTCACGGCTCAGTGCGCCGAAATGCGATTCAAAACAGATCATTACACCTGCCTTCGCGTCGCCTACTGGCAATAGATCATATTCACCGCCGTAAGCAAAATTCCCGACGAAACCGGGCACCAATCCTTCGAGAAACCATGGCACAGCCTCTCCAAATGGAAGCAGGTAAATCTTATCATACGCCGCTATTTGTCTTCCGTCGGGTCCAACCATCACCGCAGAATTGAAATACTTTCCAGTCGTTCTATCTGGCTCAGCCGAATTGAAAAGAACATTGACGTTGTTTCTGCGCGCAAAATCACTGATGAATTGCTGAAACTCGCGGTCGTCTGAATACATGAAATTCATTGGTGATTCGGGGAGTATGACGGTCATTGGCAGAGTGTCGTCCGTCGTTAGACGATTTTTTACCGCGGTTTCGGCAAGGTCGATATGTCTCTGACGAAGTTGTTTCCACTTCTGTGAATCGAGACCGCTCATCGGAACGTTTGGTTGGACCGCAATTACCTCATGAATACGCTTCGACATTCCAATTTGCGGCGCATAAACAAACCACCAAGCCGACGCGGTTAGGTACAATATAAATACGACTGTCCATTCGACAAGACACCTTTTTACCTTCCATCTCCAGTCTTCGTTGGCAATGAGGCGGAGTAGAGTACGAACGATGATGACGTTCGCAAAAACAATTATCCCAGTTGGAAACAAAACACCACCAATGGCCGCCGTCCACACGCCGGGAACCAGCCATAACTCAATAAATGCCTGCGAATAGGCAATCGCATTCCAGTTATTTCCCGTGATCCAATACCTCGCAAACTCACATGCGACCCAAACAAACGGCGCGGCGAGAAATGCCGTTGATCCAAAACGTCGCAGCAACAACGACAATATCGCTGCAAAGATACCGGGAAATAATCCTGCAGCAGCCGTCACGCAAAACAGCAGAAAATATGCGAGAACCGGTGGGAATCCGGCGTAGTGGATCGGCGCGTAGGTCAGCCACCAGCATGTGCCGAAAAAGAATATCGTTCCAAATATCCAGCCGAGGACGAATGACCGGGCAACGACCGAAGAAGTGCTCTTACTCCGTGGGGGCTTCTGCAAACTTGTTTCACGTTCGACGGCCCACATCAGCGGCACGAGCGCGAACCACGCGTGAAACCAGTATTCGAAATCAGGGAAAGAAAGAATGAGCAACGCCGCCGCGAGAACGGCCAACAAGATGTTTTTCCATGACGGCAAGAGTTTTCCCAATTGCGGGAATTTCATTGCCGTAGTTTAACATGACTGGAGCGGCAAGCATCCTGCTTGCCTTAACGCGAATGCGTTCACAAGATCGCTTCGCGACCTGGCGAGCAGGATGCTCGCCGCTCCAGTCAAAATGATTGCCTAAACAGCTGAAACGACAATTAACGTCATCTCACGCGTGACAAATTCTGTCATTTTGCCGATCTACAGATGAAAATTCGGTCAGACTGCACTATTACGAAAGAACAAAACGAAGTGCGACTGAATCAGATTGAACGAATTTTCCTTATTTCGCTGTAATTACGGCAAATACAGGTATAAAACGAGGAAAAGCCCGACCTTTTGGGTCGGGCTTTTTATAGGAAGGACAACTGAAGGAACGCTCGGAAGGTGTTCAAGCACAGTGGCAAACCGCGCTCGGAGTAGTGATGGCGGCGGGGTCTTGATCCCGTGACCAAGCTGGCCGCAGATGTGTATTGCATATAGCGTGCCAGAGAATGAGTTGCGAGTTCCGAGTTCAAAGTTCCAAGTCGGATAAAATAAAAAACGCCCAATAAAGCGGACGTTTTCTGTAATAAATTATTTGGAATTGGAAACGATTTACAACTTGGAACTTTGAACCCGGAACTTTGAACTGTAGCGGCGCACTATTTGGAGCATCGCTCGGACAGACGCTGCAGGGCTATCGCATCCTGATTTTCCGAGTCGATCCCAATAGCCGAAACAGCGTAGTTTTTCGCTTGTAGGCAGTCGCTTTTTTCGATGTATATCTTTCCCAGCGAAACGTGTGCATCGATAAGTCTGTTGTCCCAAAACACCGAAGTCTTGAACGAGCTGATCGCCTGTTCGATGTCGCCTCGGCGAAGATATATTTTGCCCAGCAGCAAAAAAGTTTCGGCATTTGCCGGCTCACTGGCGAGGACGCGGCGGAGCACTTCCATTGCCTCGTCGTCCTGGCCGTTTTTATAGAAGCCTCGAGCTTTTGCTATCAGGGCCTGAGTATCGTCGATCTTTGGCAGCGGCGCGGCAGCACCGCGTTTGCGGGTCAGGATGACTGAGAGAAAATCCTTGCGTTGCGGCTGTGCGACACGCATCGGGATGCCGTTGACGGTTTTCGATTTATCCCATTCGGTCTGCAACGTCGCATAGCGGTTATTGAATTGCAAATAATTGCGAGCCTCGTTGTCGATTAGCACCGCTTGCGGATCGTTCAATTCCTGCAGAGCCTTGGCAAGCATAAAATACGCATCGCCGTCACGCGGATTGCCGGCAATGGATGATCTCAATTGAGCGGCCGCCGAGAGCATGTTTCCGCTTATAAACAAAGCCGTGGCGTAGTTAAATCTAATGTCCGCGTCATCCGGCGCCGATTCGTTTGCCCTTTTCAACAGCTCAACGGCGTCGTTTACCATCGCCGCAGACTTGGAGGCATTTTTCTTTTCGGCACGAGCCGCTTGTATCGAGATAGCGCCGAGAACGTTGTTGACGCTCGTCAATTTCAAGTCGTCCGCCAAAGGCTTTAATACGGCCATTGCTTTTTCGAGATTATTAAGCTGCAACTGAATCAATCCGTCATAAAAAGCCGCCTCGGCATAACCGTCCTCATCGCAGCGGCCCGGCTTGCCGTCAGATTTGGCGCGCTCGCGGCATTGCTGATATGAGTTAATGACTTGCTCAAATGCCGCCGCCGCGTCATTTGACTTTCGCTGCGACAGATATAGGTGACCTAATTCGAGAGCGGCGTCAGAATACGTCTCGCCGGTTTTGGCATCGGCATAGATCCTGATGGCGTTCTTTAGATAGTTTTCTTTTGCCGCTGGATTTGATGACGAAACCGAAATGGCTTTGACAAACGCTTCGCTCGCGCGCGGCGGCACCTTTGATTCGGCGTCACGGATCAGATCGTTTACCGCCCAGGGAAAACCGTCCTTATGTACTTTGTAATATGATTTATCAATCCGATAAAGAATTTCCCAAGCTAATTGTCCCTGAATTTTTTGAAGGTTGCCCAAGGCATCGCTAAAATTAAATCCAAGTTTACGCTGATCAGGAAAATCCTCGCTCACGATTCCGCCTTTGACCTTTATGATGCGAGCGTTGACTACTACGCTTGGAGCACGCCCGTCCGTCTCAGGCAGCAGTTGATAATCGCCGATGACGACGAGCGATGCTTTAGCATGGATACCGACCTTCACCGACGTAGCGATCGACGGAACCGAAACGTTTGGAATTCCCAATTCCTGCTGAACAAACTTTCTCTCCTGATTCGAGAGCACATTTATGCCCTTGTTGCTAAGCAGGTCGGACAACGACTCGGCAAAGCTCTCGCCGATCCAATTCGATTCCGAGGTCGAGGCTTTATTTGTAAACGGTATGACAACTATGGTGTCGGCATCGGTCGATGCAGCCGTAACGCCGGTAATAACAGGCGACTGCGCAACTGCTCCCGAAATTACGCAAATCGCGATAACAATTACGTTTAGAACATTTTTAAGCATATCAAGGCCAAAATAAAAAATTCGCTCGTATGCGGAGCGAATTCAGGTTAACTAATATGATGCAAGATTAACAATAAAAGATGGTAACCGGTACGGGATTTGAACCCGTGTTGCCGCCGTGAAAGGGCGGTGTCCTAACCCCTAGACGAACCGGTCAAAACAAAATAATCGCCAACAAACATCACTTCACTCGCCACAAGGCGAACGTAAAGAATATCTCACGGCATTTTTTGTGTCAAACAATCGCGATTTGTAACGGCGGCGTTATGACGTAACTTGTATCTGGAAACCGCTTTATCTATCATTCAATAAAGATGAAAAGAGTCTTTCTAATAGATGCGATGTCGCATATTTATCGTGCCTTCTTTGCTCCGATGGGCATGAAGCAGGAGCCGTTGCGCAACAGCAAAGGGCAGGTGACGCAGGCTGTTTTTGTCTTTACAAATATGCTCCGCAAGCTGATCAAGGACGAAAGGCCGGAGTATATCGCGGCGGTTTTTGACACGATGGTGCCGACATTTCGCCATGATTCATTTGCTGCATATAAAGCAAACCGCGATGCTATGCCGGACGATCTTACGAGCCAGCTTCCATACATCGAGCAAGTTTGCGAAGCATTTTGCATCCCGATAATGCGCTTGGACGGTTACGAGGCCGACGATGTGATCGGCACATTCGCACTTGAGATCGCAGAAAAAGATATGCAGGCGGTGATCGTGTCGAACGACAAGGACCTCTGCCAGCTTGTCCGCGATCCGCACGTCATTGCGATGCGGAATAACTCGCAGAATATGAAACGAAAGGTGCCCGTCCCGCCCGTCGAGTGGTGCGACGAAGCGTGGGTAAAAAACAAATTCGGCGTGCCGCCGGACAAAATCGTCGATCTGCTCGGCCTGATGGGCGATTCGGTCGATAACATTCCCGGTGCGCCCGGAATCGGCGCAAAAGGCGCTCTCAAACTCGTCCTCGAACACGGCTCCGCGCTCGCCGCGATGGAAAATGCCGAGAAGATCACCCACAAAACCTATCGCGAAAGCCTGCAAAACAATCAGGACATTATCAAACAATCGCTTGAGCTGGCGACTATCCATACGACTGTGCCGATCAAGCTCGACCTAAAGGAACTCGAACATTGCGACCCAAACCGCCAAAAAGCATACGAACTTTTCCGAGAGCTTGAGTTCACCGCGTTGACAAAGGAGTTTGCCGGCGAGGCCGCCGTTGCAACTGCGTCATTCAGCGGTCCTCCATCGTCAGGTGGCTTGTTTGATACCCAGCAAAATATTCCCGCAACAGCCGCGGCGCCAAAATACGCCGTTATTAATGACCGTGATGGCCTCGACAAATTGGTCAGGCGATTATTCGAGATTGATCAATGGAGTTTTTTGGTAAACGACGCAAATACAAATGAAAAGGCAAGTTGCTTCAGCAAAGACCCGCCGCTTGGCGTCGCGATCGGCCTCGGCAATGGTGAAGCGTTTTACATCGATCTCGAAAATTTCACTGGAGACAGCGACGCTGCAAAAACGCCGCTAAAAGACATTCTTACAAACGGTTTTCTCGAAAAATCCGCCTATGACGAAAAGCGGAATCTCGGCCCGCTGCTTGGTCTTGGCATTTGGCCTGAATCCGTCAAAGACGACATTCTCGTCGCCGCATACCTGCTCGATTCGACACGCGCGACTTATCCTGTTCCGTTTCTTGCTCAGGTTTATGCCGACGCTGATGCAGCGCATACTGCACCGGACAATTTCGATGAAGCAGTATTTCGAGTGACCGAAAATGCCGATTTTATTGCACGGCTTACTCCAATCTTGAGGAACAAAATAAGAGAAGCCGAGCTTGAAAAAGTCTATGCTGAGATCGAATTGCCGCTCATTCCTATACTCGCCGACATAGAACTTACGGGAATGAAAGTCGATGGCGAAAGCCTCAAAACATTTTCGGCATTTATAACGAAAGAGCTTGAAATACTAAAGGACAAGATCACAAAAATCGCCGGTCGAGAATTCAATATCGGCTCGCCAAAGCAAGTCGGCGAGATTTTTGGCGAATTGAATATTGAAACGGGACGCAAAACCGCAACAGGCCAGGTATCGACAAGCCACGACGTGCTAGTCGAGCTGGCCGAAACGTACGAGATCGCGCAGCACATCATAGATTATCGTGAACTTGACAAGCTGCTGGCGACCTACGCCGACGCTTTGCCGAAGATGATCGGATCCGACGGCAGGATTCACGGCTGTCTTAACCAAACCGTTGCTGCCACAGGCCGCTTAAGCTCGACCGAGCCGAATCTGCAAAACATCCCTGTCCGCACCGAACTCGGCCAGCGCATCCGCAAAGCGTTCATTCCCGAAAAAGGCAATAAACTGATCTCCGCAGATTATTCGCAGCTCGAATTGCGTATTCTAGCTCATATCACGCAAGACGCTCGAATGCTCGAAGCGTTCAAAAACAACGAGGACATTCACGCCCAAACCGCAAAGCTCGTTTTTGGAGCTAAGACCGAAAAAGAGATCAAGGAGAAACGCCGCCTCGCAAAAGTAGTTAACTTCGGCATAGCCTACGCCGTCGAAGCTTTCGGCCTCAGCTCACGCGTCGGCATCTCTCGCGCCGAGGCCCGTAAAGTGATCGACGATTACTTCGCAACCTACAAAGGCATTCGCGAATACATGGACCGCACACCGGAAGAAGCCCGAAAAAAAGGCTACGTCACTTCCCTTTTTGGCCGCCGACGTTATTTCCCGTCGATCAACGACCGCAACTACACGGTGCGCTCCCGCGCGGAACGCGAAGCCATAAACATGCCGATCCAGGGCACCGCCAGCGACATCGTCAAGATCGCAATGATCCGGGTCGCCAATGCGTTAAAGCGCGAAAAGCTGGAAACAAAAATGATAATGCAAGTCCACGACGAGCTTTTGTTCGAGGCTCCGGAATCCGAGGTCGAGGCCGCCAAGGTTATTATCAAACGTGAAATGGAATCCGCCGCAAAGCTGGACGTGCCGATCATCGTCGAAATCGGCGGCGGCGACAACTGGATGGACGCAAAATAAAATGTGAGATTGTCCAAAATGGTGATATTATCTTCTCGTGAAATTTAGGCACATAATTTGGACGTTTGCGCTATTAGGAATCATTTTTCTATTGGCGGATTTGTGCGCTGCCCAAGCTTCAAAAAATCTGTCCGAAGATGAAAAGTTATTGGGCAAGATAAAATCAGTCGTGTTTCAAAGAACCTATTTAGTTTTTAAAGGCCAGAATGTAACTTGGGAACCTCACTTGCTTGGAACCGATGTATTTGACACTAAGGGAAGGCTTATTCAAACGTCCGTTTACGGCGATGGCGAAGAAAGAACTTCTTTCAATTGGGTAGGCAATACTTACACGGCATCTGTAAGCTATTTTGATTCGAAAGGAAAACCTGCCCCAAATCTTAGGGCGTCTTTTGCAGCTCAAACCGACAAGTTGCCGGAAAATGACCTTTGTCCTAATTTCTCAATAAAGAAAGAAAAGGATTCGAGTTTAAACATTGAACTTGAATTTGAGATTTGTTCAGACAATTCGGTGCGCAGAACAACAACTTCGGAGTTTTCGGCTGGTAACCATTTACTTCGAGAACTGATTGAAGATAGCAAGAAACGAACTTGGGAAACGACTTATAATTATGGACTGAACTTTGCTCTAAACGGAACAAAATTTACCGTTAACAATTTAAAGAAACCGAAATACTGGCACGAACTTACTTACGGCGACAAACAGTATGATGAGAGGAAAAACTGGATTCGATGGGGCCAATCTGCCACCAATTCTATTTTTCCAGGGCAAATAAGGTATCAGTACTTCGAAGAAAGAATAATCACTTATTACGAATAGTCAATTTTGTTCGACAAAGTTTGGCTCTATTCATACGCAGGCATTTGACCTGCATCTTTTTTGTTTTTTATGGTCAAATCAGTCTTATCTACAAAACGCACACGCCTCAAACGCCTTCCAAAGCGCGGCCATTTTGAACGCGAGACGATCAACTCGATCCTCGACGAAGCTTTCATTTGTCACGTCGGCTTTGCTGTTGACGGTCAGCCGTATGTGATCCCGACCGGCTTTGCGCGTGTCGGCGATGACGTTTACATTCATGGCTCGTCGGCAAGCCGCATGTTAAAAAATCTATCGAAAGGCATAGACGTCTGCGTGACTGTGACCTTTATCGACGGACTTGTGCTCGCTCGCTCTGCATTTCACCATTCGGTAAACTATCGCTCGGTCGTGATTCTCGGCAAGGCGGAGATGGTGATTGAACCCGACGAGAAAAATAAAGCCCTCGAAGCCTTTACCGAGCACATCATTCCCGGACGCTGGCCCGAAATCCGCTGGCCGACGGAACTAGAGCTAAAAGCCACGACTGTCCTGCGCCTGCCGATCACCGAAGCCTCTGCAAAAATTCGCACCGGCCCTCCGATTGACGATGAAGAAGACTATTCGATGGATGTATGGGCTGGCGTGCTGCCTCTCAACTTGACCTCGTCGCAACCAGTCGCGGATGATAAATTAGACCCGGCGATCAAAGCACCGACATACATCTCTAAGTACACTCGAAATGGAAAATCCTGACCGCAGCAATGCCTCTTACGGTTGGGTGATAGTTGTCGTTGCGACGCTTTCGCTTGTCGTTAGCAACGGACTGGCGATCGGCGGGCTGCCTCCGTTTTATAAGCCGATAAGAGAAGAGTTTGTTGCTATCGGCGCGATCGATGCGTTGCGTGCCGAGAGCTTTATCGCCAACTGCGCGAATATTACGTTCCTGTTGTCGGGTGTTTTTTCGCTGATCGGCGGTTGGCTGATCACGATAGTTCGACTCAAGCCTTTGATGATCGTCGGTTGTGCGCTGCTTGGCGGCGGGCTCGTTATACATGCTTTAGCATACGACGCGGAGACAGTTTATTTTGCACGATTTTTTATGGGAGCGTCGCTCGGTTTCATCGGTGTCGCGCCGTGCGTGGTGCTGGTATCGAGTTGGTTCAACGCAGGACGCGGCACTGCGCTGGGAATCGTTCTTACCGGCACGAGTTTCGGCGGTTTTTTAATACCGCTCGTTGCTGCTCCTATGATCGCGAACTACGGCTGGCGAACGGCGATGCTTGCTATCAGTGTTCTTGTTTGGCTGGTGCTGTTTCCGACGATTCTGTTTTTCGTGAAAGAGCCGGAAAATAGGACACATAGGTCGAATAAGTCCTATACGTCCCATAAAACGGAAATCACAATTGACGGTTTGTCATTATCGCAAGCAGTCAGAACACCGCTATTCTGGGTTTTCGGCCTGTGTGCTGCTTTGGTGTTCTACCCGATCTTCGTCACCAGCCAGCAATTTATTCTCTATCTCCAAACGCCAAAGATCGGCGTCTCTGCGGAAACGGCAGCGTTTGCGCAATCCGCGCTTTTTGCGGTTAGCATCGGCGGCAAGTTTCTCGCCGGTGCTTTGAGCGATAAATTCCGGGCGGTGAAAGTGATCGTCGCTTGTTCTGCGTTGATGTTTCTCGCATCGCTTGTTCTGCTCGGATTGACAGCAAGTAATTCTTTGCTGTTTTTGCTGCCCTTTGCACTCGGATACGGCGGGACTTTCGTGCTACTACAACGCCTTGCCGTCGATCTTTTCGGACGCCGCGATATCGGCAAGATCCTTGGCCTTATCACTTTGATCGAGGTCACTGGGGCAGCCATCGGCGGACGCATCACCGGATATCTCGCCGATCAAAACGGCGGCGACTATACATACGCATTCTACGGCGTGACTGTCGCTGCGGGTTTAGCATTTGTCACGACGCTCGGAATATTTGCTCTCGCTAAAGATCATCATTCTGACAAATCCCAATTAGTCGTATAATCTCGTCATATGAAGTTAGCAGTCATTGTTGTTCTTTTATTCGTTGTTCTTGCAAAACAGACATATACCCAAAGCGAGATGGGTCCAGTTCCGCCTCGTTGGCAGACAGTGGCCGAAAAGACCGGTTACAAAAAAACTTCGACATATGACGAGACGATCGCCTACTGTAAAAAACTCACGGCAGCATCAGGCGGTGTGATCCGATACACGACTTACGGCAAGAGCGGCGAGGGCCGCGATCTGCCGTTGCTGATCGCAGCGTCAGGCGGCACGTTTTCACCTCGATTGGCGAGGAGCGCAGGCAAAGCTGTCGTCTTAGTCCAAGCCGGAATCCATGCCGGTGAGATCGACGGCAAAGACGCGGGCCTCGCGCTTTTTCGCGACATTGCGATCACAAAAACTCGTAGGGATCTATTGGAAAACGTCGTGATACTTTTTCAAGTGATCTACAGCGTTGACGGGCACGAAAACCGCAGCCCCTATATGCGGATCAACCAAAACGGACCCGACGAAATGGGTTTTCGCACGAACGCTACCAATCTCAATCTCAACCGCGATTATATGAAGACGGACGCGCCGGAAACGCGTGCGTGGCTTAAGCTCTGGAACGAATGGCGGCCCGACATTTTTATCGACTGCCATGTATCGAACGGAGCCGATTTCCAGTACAACATCACTTACGACTATGCGCATTTTCAGGATGTTAATCCGTCGATCAGGGCCTGGATGAGCGAGCACTTCGATCAAAATGTAGTGAAAAAGGTCCAGGGCGAAGGCAATGTGACGACGACTTATTTTGATCTGGTGGGCCGCGAGATCACCGAAGGCATTGCGATAGGTCCTTCAACACCCAGATTTTCAACCGGTTATACGCCGATTCGAAACCGCGCCGGCCTGCTGATCGAGACGCATGTTTACAAACCGTACAAGTCACGAGTTCGCGCCACTTACGACATTCTGCGTTACACGATCGAGGAAGTCGGCAATGCAAAGAACAGTCTTTTCGCCGCAAACGTTATCGCCGATACGCAAACGGTCGAGCGAGGCAAAACTTACGATGAAAAACGCCGGTTTCCGTTGAAAGTGGAGCTAACGGACAAATCGACGCCCTTTAACCTGAAAGGCGTCGAGTACACGGTTGAGGACAGCCAGATCTCCGGTGGAAAAAAGATCGTCTATGGAACAACGCCAAAGGAATACACAATCCCGAAATTTGACGAGGGCAAGGTCGCCGTATCGGTCGCACCGCCGCTCTACTACATCATACCGCCGCAGTATAAAGATGTGATAGAAGTGTTACAACTGCACGGCGTCGCGTTCACTCGACTGAAAAAGCCGAGAAAATTCGATGTGGAAAGCTACAAACTCACAGAACCAAAATGGGCGGCAAATTCTTTTGAAAACAGAATAACGGTCACTTGCAAGCCCATTGTGATAAAGGAGCTACGCATGTACGCGGCAGGTTCTGTAATTGTCGCAATGGATCAGGAAGCAGCGAACGTTGCAATTCATCTACTCGAACCTGCCGGACCGGACTCATTCGTTCACTGGGGATTTTTCAATTCCGTTTTTGAACAAAAAGAATACGGCGAAAACTACATCCTCGAAAAACTTGCAATCAAAATGCTCGCCGACGACCCAAAGCTACAGGAAGAATTCGACCGTCGCCTCCTAGACCCGGCCTTCGCTCGAAACCAGCGTGCACGACTCGAGTTCTTTTACCAGAACTCGCGGTATTATCTAACGCAGAGAGTTGGTTTTTATCCGGTTGGACGCATTATAAGTCAGAACCAACCTGCGCAAGCGGGTGCCTGAAGATTATTCACCACAAAGGCACAAAGAACTCAAAGCAAATCTTATACTTTGTGTCCTTCGTGCCTTTGTGGTGAGTAAATTGGTGGAGATGAGGAGGATCGAACTCCTGACCTCTGCATTGCGAACGCAGCGCTCTCCCAGCTGAGCTACATCCCCGGGACACAATTACGAATTACGAATTATAAATTACGAATCCCGAGTTATCAAATACTACTCCGCCGTTTCAATCCGTAATTCGTAATTCGTAATTCTTATTTCGTGATTTTACTGGACGCCGGCCGGCAATAGCGAGCCTTTCGGGTCGTAGGCGAATGCGTAGCCATCCTCGATCTTGCCGATGATGCCGTGAAAATTGATGTCGCCTTCGCCCGAGACAACAACGACAACATCGCCGGGACTGTATTTTTTCTCATCAACCGGAAATTTGATAACCGTCGCATTCCCGTTGTCCTGCGCGACTGATTCGTACTCAAAAGTGTCAGCATTAAAACTGAGCGTCTGGCAAAAAGCTACTTCCATTAGTGTTCTCCAATAAAATTCTACCTCTAAGGTCAACCGGCTGCAAAATAGACCTTCGGAATAACTGAAAACTGATAACTAAAAACTGATAATTCTTTGTTATTAGTTATTAGTTATTCCGAAGAGAAATATCGACTGTGACAGCGTCGTGGTCAGACAAAGGAATGCCGTTCGAATCAACGAGATCTGTGATAGTTTCTGGTTTCGATCCCGTAGCAAGTTGTATATCTTTCCCTGCAAACCAGTCCAATCGAACAGAAACATTTCCACCGACACGTCCGGCTGCCCAAAAGATAAACCTAAAGCACCATTCCGGAACCCAATCGCGAAGATTTGTGTTTTTCTCTATGCTCTCGATGTGATAGTGCAGCGTTCCTACGCCAGTTTCGTTGAGGGTTTTGTATTCAAAACCGCGAGATTCCAGATCGCTGAACAGCCCGCGTTCGAAATAGCGGTCAGGATGCGGAAAGTGATTCTTCGCAACATTTTTCACACCCATCATCACTCGCCGCCAGTAACCGAGTATTGCATGCGTGGCATTTTGAGCGTTGAATGTTGTCGTGTTCCAATCGCCGCCGATCAACGTCGGCAGCGGAGACAGCGTGTCGAGATGATCGAGTATTATCCGCATTTGCCTTCGACGATGTTCGCGTGAGCAGTGAACATCGAGATGAATCGTCACAGCACGAAAAGTGCCCGAAGCATGCTCAATGTCGGCGATCAATGCCCGCAGCCAGCCCAATCGTTTTTCCTTGCCCCACATTTTGTCCTTGCCGTTTGGCAGCGGCACGGCGTGGACGTTTTTCACTGGCCACGGCGACATCATCGCCAACCCGTGGATCGACAAGGTGTTCTCTCCTTCCATCTCGGCCTCGACGCCGCTTCCCTTTTGCAGCGGAATATAAACAGGCGCAAACGCGTAATTTAATTTCAATTCCTGAGCCAGTTCCGGCGCCACAAACCGGTTGCCGCTTCGCGCCATGCCGTGATCGAGCTCGGTCAGCAGTAGAATGTCTTTATCTTTAAGACTCTCATTATTTTTGAGCGCATTGACAATACCGTCAAACCGAATGCCGCGTTCCACGTTCCATGCAAGAGCACGAATGTCAGAACCGACTGTGTAAGCGGGCGGCAATATCGCTGATCCGCAGTCAAAGTCGCCGGTAATAGTGGGCGTCGCTGATTCACAATCTTCTTTGCCGCCTCCTAACGCAGGTGGTTCTGACATAGCCTCGACTACCACCGCATTCATTATCCGTTCGACATCGGGCTTGATCTTTTTGTAAAGATCAGACGCTTCCATTTCAAGCGTCGATTCAAACTTCAACAGGTCCGGAAAATACTGATTAAGCTCGTGGTAAAGAATGGCAGGCAGGCCTGTGAAATCAGTCATCGTAACGCATTTTGACCGGCGCGACCGCGAGAAAGTCATTGGTGATCCGCTCGGTGTAAAGATTGATAAGTTCATCGATGCGTTTCTGTTTTTCGGAGCGAAATATCAGCCCGACGTGTTTGGTTTTATTGACTTTGTAAACGATCTCTGCGTCGGTGTAATGAGACGTGTCTGGTTCATCGACATTTGCGAGCGCAAGCGCGATGCCGGCGAAATCCTTTCTTAGTTCGGGAAGCCGAAAGGGTTTTTCGTCCGTAGCTGTCTCGAGTTTTGCCCATTCGCGCCAGAGATTGAAGCCGCAGGCGTGTTCGAGGACGTTGGCAATGTATGCTCCGCCGACTCGACAAGCGACTTCAAGCAAATAAAACTCGCCGGTCTCGTCGCATTGCAAAAACTCGGCGTGCGAAACGCCTTGGTCATACTTAAACGCCATTAACAATGCTCGATTTAGCGTTTCGAGTTCTTTTCGTTCCTTAGCACGATAAGGCACGATCGACGACGTAAAGACGCCGCCGTAATGCGACACTTTAAACGGCGTGGTACCGTATTGGCTGACGCCGCAGGCCACAACTTTTCCACCGTTGGTTACAGAATCAACGTGAAAAACGCGGCCTTCGACAAACCGTTCGATGAGAAATTGCGACGGATGATCTCGCCAGTTATGTCGGTTGTCGAGATCGGTCAGCACATCCCATACATCCTGCGCCGTCTCGCATTTTCTTATCCCGAATGCCGAAACTTCGTGCCTCGGTTTTACGACCCACGGTGCAGGAACACTCGCGAGAAACTCCGTGATCTCGTCCATGTTGAACGCACCGATAAACTCAGGACACGGAATTCCCGCCTGATAAGCAATATTCCGCATCGTCAATTTGTCACGAAACCTGACCGCATGCGATTGGCTCATCCCCGGCAAATTGAGATGCTCGCGTGCCATCGCAGCAGTCAAAACGTCAAATTCGTCAAGCCCAACGATACGATCAATGCCTTGCGACCCGGCAATATTCGTAACGGCTCTGACATAATCCATCTGCGTCGCTTCCGGTTCTACCGGGCTCACGTCGTCTATCGTCTGCCAGCCCCAATCATAATCGAGCAGGTTTTTTCTGGTAACAAGCGTGACATGCCATTCGGCGCGTTTCGCTTCTTCCAGAAACTCCGTACCTTTATGTTCGCTGGCAATGCAGACTATATGCTTCTTCATAAAACACGAACCCAAAACGCGGATTTTATTTTGTAATAAAAGAATGGCACAATTTAGCTGCCAAGACAATGAAATGCCGGGAAATTAATTGTTACAGGCTTTTGATATGGGCGATATCGACGTTCTAAATTTAGTTAGTCATCTGATCATATACATGGTGGTGTTGCTGCTCGCGATCTCCTGCCACGAAGCCGGCCACGCCTGGATGTCGTACAAATTCGGTGACGATACGGCCTACATGCTCGGCCGCGTGACTCTGAATCCAGTCGCTCACACCGATCCGATAGGCACGCTTGTAATCCCAATAATTTCGTTTATTTTTGGGTCTGTCGGCGGCGCGCTCGGCTCCATACCACTGATAGGCTGGGGAAAACCCACACCCGTAAATCCGCGAAAATGGACAAATTACACTTGGGGCAATGTGATGGTCTCAATCGCCGGCGTTCTGGCGAATTTGATACTGCTGGCTATCGGCATAGTCGCAGCAAAAATAATGCTTACGCAGGGCTTTACCGTAATGGATTTTTTCGGCAGTGCAAAAAACCCAATCGCGATATTTGTCGGTAATCTAATGATGCTGAATCTGTCTCTCTTTGTCTTCAACCTGTTGCCGTTTCCGCCGCTCGACGGCAGTAAAATTCTCGCGACTTTTCTGCCGCCAAGCGCCGAGCCGATTCTCAATATGTTCGAGCAATACGGATTTCTTATCCTGATGTTTTTGATCTACATCGGCGTTTTTCGCCTCATCATCACGCCTTTCCTTTACGGCTTACTTTACATTTTGTCGATTTAGTATGAAAAAACGCATTTTCAGCGGCGCGCAGCCGACCGGCGAGCTTCATATCGGCAACTATCTAGGAGCGCTTCGCAATTGGGTAGCTCTGCAGGACGAATACGAATCGTTTTACTGCATCGTAAACCTCCACGCGATCACCCTGCCGCAAAACCCGGAAGTGTTGAGACAAAAAACACTCGACCTCGCCCGCATCTATCTCGCCGCCGG
>JBJXHF010000064.1:0-29823 GCA_046160805.1 Pyrinomonadaceae bacterium | reverse complement strand
GTTGTCGGGCAAAAGCGAAGTCGCCTCGTCTCGCCCTCATCAAATTAGTTTGATGAGGTATCGGTAAGATGAGAATTAGTGGCTACTAATTCGAGCGAGCGGCGAGGCGACAAGGGCAGCCTGCGGTAAGCTGGCAAGGGCGGGGCTAGTAAACAGGGCGTTTAGCACGAGCTAGTTACACATACTATATGGTCGTATCGTATGTGCGAGTTTCCTCTAAATCTTAGCTTTGGTGAAAAGCAAAAAGAGCACGGAAGTCGCGCTCTTTTGTCTGTGGTTTTTGGTCAAGTTTTTGTTTATTGCCAGTCTTCAAACTTTGATTCGATCTCGTGGTCGTGACTGCATATATGCAGGGCTTTGTAGATCGGGTTTTGCGGAAGCTTGACGTTGCGATGTCCTCGATCATCGCAAATTGTGCAAGCGGCAATCGCTGCTTCTTCTTGCTGGTGCCTTAGCTCCGCCTCGGCTTCTCTCTCGGCCTGTTCCTTTTCCAACTTTATTGCCAGAAGGTGATTCTGAAATTTGTCGGGTAACGCATAATTCTGTTCTACCGCATTGATTAAAAAGCCTGCCTTGTTCTTGGCCTTGAGGTCCCGGAATCCGAAGGCTCGAATTTGGATATCTACTCGCTCGAATGGGTACTTCATGAGAAGCTCGTAGGCTTTCGATTCCGTTATCAAAAAATCGGTGGTTAAGTAGGTTAACAAATCTCTTTGTTGGGGTAGTAAATGGGTTTCAAGAGTTGTTAGCGCCATAACTATGGCTCCCCTACTCTCAGGATTTGTCCCAGCGTCAAAATTCGGGGTCGCTTTCGCGACTTTAGCCTTTAAGGGTAGATCGATACCGCCTTCGGTTGAAACCTCGCTAATTTCGTCAATTCTTGCGTTTTGGGATTCCTTTACTGAAACGTGAACGGCGAGTTCCTTTTTGCGACGGTTTGAAATATGGCCTTGAATCCGGTTAATGGATTCTTTCGCGGCAGTGCCGACAAAATACCGAATTGAGAAATCCAACTCCTGATCCGGTTCTTTAATTTTTCGGTATTCGACTCGTGTAAGAAAACCAGAGTCAAGATGATCTTTGATAACGCGATTCATCTGAGCGGTTACTCGTTTCAGACTGTAGAACTTTTTTAGAGTGTGGTGGTGTTTGATATACCATGAATATCTTATCTCAAAAAACGGTGCTTTGTATTTTAGAGTTCCGTATATCTTGCCTGCGAGAAGTTCATACCATCTTCGAGCAATCGGTTTAACCGAAAACATATATTCATTGTCGATCAGCCGGTGCTGCTGTGCCTGAAGCTGCTGCATTTGAACTTCAATAGGATCGAGGCGAATGTAAAGCTGATCTTCAAGATCAAAATCGAATTGCTGATTCTTGAGTTCGTCGGCAGTTAGATGATGCTCCCCTATTGCATAAACCGACATACGCGAGAAGCGGGCTTTGATCTGTAAAAACTTCTCTTTCCCCTCGTCATCGATCTCGCCTGTCGGAAACCACAAATCGGCGACGCACCCGGCAAATGCAATCTGGGTCAGACACTTAATCAACTCGCGGGCTTGATGTCCGCCTTCACTCCAACCGACCATTCTGAGACAATGACGCATCCCGCCAAGAGGGATGATTTGCGGAATAGTTCCGTCATTCTTTCGGCTCGAATCGATGCCCGGTTTGATTAGCATGTACCAAACTTCGTGAGCCTCAACTCCGGCATGGCCGACCTCGGTGTTTGCGTTGTGAAACACCTGCCAACTGATCGGGTGTCCGGCTGGATCGATGCCTTCGTACTTAACGGCTTTCGGAATGTCTTTGCGGCGATAAGTCAGATTGAAAAACGGCAGGTCGGTTGTCGTCTTTGGCACAAATGTTACCTTGTGCTGATCTGGTTTTAATGGGATTAGTTCGACTGACATTTTTAGTTTGGAGAGATTTAGAAAATTATTAGCAACAACAATTTCGATTTTCGACTCGCCTGCTTTGAACTCGGCCGATCATCTTACTTGTTGTTGTTCTTAAAATAAGTTCTTATTGGTTCTGTTTGCGATTGGCCTGTGTTTACAGCTCATTTCGCGTGTTTTGGACACTACTGGCTACACATATGGACACTACTGGCTACACGTCGAGGACACGACTCACTACACAGTAAGGACACTACTGGCTACACGTCGAGGACACAGGTGGGACACGACTCGCTACACAGTTCAGGTTAATTTCTAATTTGTATTTCGGGGTTGTGGAAAAACTTGGTTGGTGCATTTATTATAACACGTCAAGACGACATTTCTTTTTTTGTCAGAGGGGAGGGGATGAAGATTTGTGGTTGCGGTTTCTTGTTATCTGGTCAGAAAAAGTTCTTCCATGTGACTCGATAAATTCCGTATCCTGATCGAAAAAAATGAGAATCAGTTTTACCGCTTTTACGAGTTTTGATTTTTGAGGTAGGGGAGAGTGAAAAGTTTGCCCAACGGCTTCGCCTAAACTTTTCCTAAGGCCACCCTCGGACAAAAAAAATTATCCTAAACGCATTGCCAGCGAGTAGGGCGAAAATCGCTGATCGCGTCCGATTCAATAGCGTGTTGGGCATACGCTTTACCCGGAGGTTTCAGCCCTACCGTAAGCCTCTGGTTAGAATCGGGGAATGAATTGTCCGAGGGTAGTTATCTCATCATACATTATCGGGTAAGGCAGATATTCACAGATCGATAGATTCTTGCTACGATTCCTCTGCAACAAAACAAACAGGAGGATTAGTGATCTATGCAAAAACTAGACGTAGCAGAGCTGCGCTCAAAAATCGATATGAACGGGTTATATGTGGATTTCGCTATTTTGCGTTCGGCACTTTCAGTGGCGAACGTTGCACGGGATTGGGGAGTACAACTTTCGGAACCGACATTCGATGGCGAGTGCAGGGGAACGTGTCCGAAATGCAAAAAGGAAAAGAGCTTTACCGTAAACATCAACACAAACCGATTCAATTGTTTCGGCAACGGCTGCAAATTGAAAGGCGGGGGAGTAATTGATTTCTTTTCGCGGCTCAATGAAGTGTCTGCAAAAGATTCTTCTCATCTGCTTGCCTGTGCGTATGGCATTCAGCCATACAGTTCGGAGCGGGTTTTGGAACAAAACGGAAAACCAAACCCGCAACAAAATGGCAATGTTACCGAAAACGAATCTGCACCGGTTGGTAGGGGAGTGGTAACGCGATCTGAGTTCGACGATTTGAAAGCAAGGTTTGAACGGCTTAGCAATATCGTATGGCTCCACATGCTTCAAAACGACGCTCCGGGCGGAATCGCCGACGAATACGACCCACCGTTGACCAAACATCACGTCACATCATCGAGTGAAGTTCAAACAAATGTGGGAGGGTAAAAAAATGAACACCAAAGACTCGATAGGCGAATCAAGCTGCTATCTTGAAGAAATTGTTCAAGGCGAAGATGAGATTGAATACACCAACTATTACTGTCATGATGACTGCCCAGTAAATCCGGGGATCGAGTGGGAAGACATTTGGACTGCTACCTGTGATGATGAATGCCCAGCTTGCAGAGCGGATGTTAGTCCGTACAAATCGGAAATCATTACCAGCAATGACGCAGAACCGGAATGCGGTTGGCGCGACAGAGATATTTTTAGCGTGAGTTATGAAGATATCGAAGTCATAATCGACCGGCAGTTTAACGGAGAAGTTGAAATCCGAGTTTGGCGTAAGGGTAAACAGGAAGAAGTGCCGTACGCGCTTATGACTTTTGACACCGACTCATTCGTTTGCGGCCATTGCTGCCGTGATGACGTAGAGAGTGCGGAATGCAATGAATGTGAGTTTTGCATCATCTGCTGTACCCATCAAGTGGGGGACAGCGTTGATGAGCATAGACGGAAGATCATTACACAGTAAACAAAAAGAGGCCGCCCTTTCGGACAGCCTCTTTCTTTTATTTATTGATCCTTTATCTGAATGATCTTTTCTTCCCTTTGTTCTTCCGAAAACAAAGGCTGTAGCTTGATATAAAGACTTCGGAGATCTTCAACCGTGTATGAAGGGGGAAAGGTATCGACGATTGGTTCGTAGGTTAATTTGTTCATATGTTTTTGCTGATTACTTATATGCAATATAGCAAAGATCATTAAAGGCAGATAGGCCTCCTTTTTTGTGGGTATTAACTAAACAAATTATCGATGTCTCTTGAACCCTGTAGGACACGGATCACTTCAATCGTATTTTCCGTAACGCGATAAAAAATGAGATAGTGTTCAAATCCCTTGACACGCAGCATTCTCACTTCGCTAAACTGCTTGTGTTGAAACCTCCGGCTCTTTCCAAGATGAGGAAATTTAACGAGTTGTTTCAGACTGCTTTCGATGGCGGCGAGAAAACCGATTCCAATTTCGATATTGTCTTTGGCTATGTATACAAAGCATTCTTCAATGTCGCTTACTGCTTGAGGACGCTTAAAGACTCGAAGCGTCATTTTGTCGCGGATTTAGTTTTTAGACGCGTGATCCCTCGTTGTTTGATTACTTCAAAATCGGCCCTTGTAAACGGCGTAGCTTTGCCGCTGTTCAGGCCTTCCAAAAGCAGGGACTCAAGCTTTTTTCCTTCTCGTTGCCGGAGATAATGGCGTATAAGGTCTCGGAAAAACTCGCTTGTGCTGCCGTAACCTTCGGTCGCTATGATTTCTTCGACATCGGTTTTCATCTTATCCGGGATAGAGATGTTTATTGTTGCGATTGGCATAATGCTCCTTTCGCAGTAAGCATAGACCAATGGCAAAAATTGTCAACGGTGCTGGCAAGAACAAGCCAGTTATTTTAGGAGATTTATTACCGACGCACGGCTGATCTTTAATTGCCGCGCGATTTGCGAGTTGTTTAGTCCGTCAATCTTCATCTGCCGAATCCGATCTTTCTTTAGCGCTGCTGTTTTTGGGCGTCCGTGCGGTTTGCCGTTTTCCCTCGCATTTGCGATTCCAGCCTTAACACGTTCACGGATAATGTCCCGTTCGAATTCGGCAAAGGTAGAAAGCATTCCGGCCATTGCTCTACCCGATGGGGTAGAGAAGTCAAGGGATTCAGTCAACGATACGAAAACCACTTCGAGATTGCGAAGCTCATTTAAACTCGTGACAAGATCAACCAGACTCCGGCCAAACCGATCCAGCTTCCAAACCAGTATTGCATCGATCTCTCGTCGCCGTGCCATTTTCAAAAGCTCCTCACGCTTAGGACGTGTTTTTGCACCAGAGCCGATTTCCTGAAATTCAACCGCAAGCTTCCACTTCCGGTTTTCAATATATTCCCGCATCTGCTTTAGCTGCATCGGAAGAGTTTGCTGGTCGTGGGTCGATACGCGGGCGTAGATTCCTACCCGCATGAGGGTACATTAGTGAACATGAGTGAATAATAATGAGCATACTGAAACCCGTCAATAAACTCAGCATCGTTTTCCAGCTTCCTTGTTTATATTTGCCGTAAATCAAACGGTAATTTCCTTGTGTTTTATCACCTGCTCGGATTTTCAGTACTGCGAAAATGCGATGTCTATGCATGATGATTGTCAGGCTAAACTTCGCCACTCAAATCTGGTTTCGTCCGTTATAGAGCTTAGATTTATTTCGCCGGGTCCGTCCGCAAATAGATTTGCAGCCCCGAATCTAATTCCAGATTCGACCGCTTTAAGGACCGATTTGTTGCGAGCCAAACCGTAAGCAAATCCTGCCATGAAGGAGTCTCCACAACCTATTTCGTTTACAGATTTATACTCGGACTCTAAAATGAGGTTTCCATAATAAATCTTGTCGGCGCGCACGTCATAGAATAGTAACCCGTCTTTTCCTAAGGTTAGCGCAATATATTGGGCGTCAAGTCTCTTCAACGATCGTAAATCACTTGCAACAGATTGCAGGTCCTCAGCATGTACCTTTCGGCCAAGTAAGAACTCGAATTCTTCTAGATTCGGTTTGATAAAAAATGGACCAGCCTGAAGGCCACTTAAGAGTTCTTCTCCGCTTGAATCAAACAACACCCGTTTCTTCTGAATTTTTAATTCTCGAATCAAAAATTCATATGTATCTTTATTAAGGCCTTGGGGCAAACTGCCCGATAAAATGACTATATCCGTATTTGATCCTATAAGCCGTACCTTTTCTAATACTTCTTCAATTACGCCGCGAGAACTAAGAATAAAGCCCTGTGTCTGGATGTGCGCGATCAGAGAGCCATCGGGTAAAGTCAACGTAATGTTGGTCCGTGAATAGCCGGGCGTTGAAAAGAGGAATGTTGTTGAATTATTTCCAATTTCAGCTTCAAAGAATTTGCGCGACTCAGATCCAACAACTGCAATGACGTCAACCTCGATGTCCTTTAGTTTGGATAGTGCCCTCGCCGAATTAAATCCTTTGCCGGACATCCACATTGAACATTTGGATGACCTCATTACACTTCCTTCGTGCCAGTTTTGGATTTCGACGATCTGATCAATCGCGGAATTGAGGCAAATGATTAGGATTCTTCCCATTTGGGTGAAGTTAATTAGACAAATACTATTCTGGAGGGCGTGGGTGCAATGAACCTTTCAATTTCCTCAATTATAGCATGTTGCGGATTCCGGTCTGTGATGATCGTAATTCCGTCGTCAAAAGTGGCAAAGCTGACTTCTTCTTTTATTCCGAATTTCGATGAGTCTGTAAGGACGAACCGACGGGTCGAGTACTTTAAGATTTCTGATTTTGACTTGGTTTCGCTATTAACATGTGTTGAAAATCCATCTTCTTTAGTGATGCCATTTGTGCCAACAAAACAAATATCTGCACCGCCTAATTTTTCTAACATTCTTCCGAAAGATGTATGGTTCTCTAGATTCGTATCTAAATCGACAGACGCTAAAGTATTTGCTCTTATTCGACCTCCAACAATGTAGACCTGTAGAGTCTGGTTTGAATCGCTAGCCCCCATTTCTGCGAGGGTTGTTAGTAGTTCATTTGCTGCGGAGACCGAGTTGGTTACAAGCCTGAGACTATCCCAAACCCGCATTTTAATTCCTTGGCTAAGATATTTTGCTAGTTCCAAGGTTGTGGATCCGGCATCAAGAGCTATCGTGTCTCCCGAATTAATAAATGTAAGGGCTTTATTTGCGATTTTCTTTTTTGCTGAAACGTTTAAACTGACTTTCCAATTGTAATGCTCCTCGTTTATGTAGATGCTTTGGCCCGAATAAACAAGCCCAGAAAGATAGCCTTGCTGTCTAAGCCTAATCAAGAGCTGATTAAATTGCTCCTCCGAAAGTGAGCTTATAATACTCATTCCTTTTAGTTTCAAAAATAAGTCGTCAACTTCCAGAGGATTGCTTCTTCGGTGAGAATAAACAAGTAGTCTAATTTGCTTAGCAACGTTCGCAATAAATCGATCCGCATCGTCCAAGAGACGTAAGGATACATCATCCTCCAGGACTGGATTCCTTTTTGATTCGAGATCCCTACTTAACGCGGCAAATAATTCTGCGATCAACTGTGAAGCTAAGTTTCTTATACTATTTTCATCGTAATCGAAGCACGAAAGATATTTTCGTTTTTGAAATTCTGAAGGCTCCAGTTGTTCCCATGCCTCTCTTTCCAAGACAATGGGAAGAACAAATACGCGTTTCAATTCCTCTTCCCGAGACAGGGCCCATGAAAGCTCCTTCTTTACCCAAGGAGAGTTGACCGAAAAACTGTCAATAAGAATGACCACAAAATCTGATGCCGTCTCAATGGTCTCTTTCAAAGTCTTTTCAAGATCATCACCAATGAGGAGATCTTTTTCATCAATCCAGCTATATATATGTTCCGGAAGATATCGCTTTACCTCACGAATTAACGGCTTGTTGCGGCTACTATGGCTTAAGAATATTCTCATTTGCGTGAAGTTTAAATTAACAGGTCCAGGCCGATCCAATTAAGATCGAATCTCAAAAACTATAATATAATCCCCTTAAAGTTCGTAATACTTAAATCATAAAGTATCGCATAGACCATCGTCACTACCGAATTCCGGGTGAATGCTGTAACCTGTCGCCGGTGTGTAGGCGTCAAGCCGATTCAGTGTACGTCAAAAAACTACAGTTTTCTGACATTATTCTATTTAATTCTTAAGGGTAGACTACGCTTGAAGAAAATTCTGGATACGGTGAGTGAACGAGTGGAATTAGATGTGAAATAATATCGGTCAATGCAATTATTGAAAATACAGAGAAGTGAATTTGACTTGCACATTCGAATGGGTGTAAAAAGATTGGTATTAGTTTAACAAGCAGGTTTGAGAATTTTCATAAGCTATATCGGAACGAGTTTGTTGTTTCGTTGATTCTGTAACTAAGACGGCTTCTGAATTGAGCGAATCGAAATCTCTCACGGAATACTGAGGGATTTCCCTACGGCACTTCCCGGCCACTCGAAACAAGTACATTCTCGTTTGTCCTGAAACGGAGAATGTATGTCCATCAAAAACAAGAAACAAAGGAAAAGTCAGTTAAGTGACCACCCATCGCTTAGCCTATCAGCGATCGAAGGGCTTCTGAATGAACCTGAACAAAAAGGCAAAGGCTCTTACGTCAAGAGGCATTGGGGCAAGGGGGCAGCGGGTTTCTTTATTCTGCTTCTCTGTCTTGGAGTCCTGGCAAAAAACGGTTGGCTGCCGCGAACCGATCCGATGTCCGGTAAAAGAACAGGATGGTTCGGCAAGGAAATTCAAAAAGATGCTCCGAGCAGTTGGAACCCGTTCGCGGTATCGTCACCGACGCCATCGCTAGAGCCGCAGTTGAGCAAAGAATACATCTACGCCGGTTCGAGACTTCTTAGTGTGGTTGACAAGAACGTAAATGAAATTCCACCGGACGATCTTGCCGTATGGCGGCCTTCTAATGGGTACTGGTATGTCAAAGGAGGGCCGGGTTCGGCTGAGACAGGTTTTCAATGGGGTCTAAGCATCGACAAACCGGCTCAGGGAGATTTTGACGGCGATGGTAAAACGGATTTTTGTGTGTATCGACCTCCCCCAAGTGGCAGCTCTGCCTATACTTGGCATATAAACGGTTCCTCCAGTGGAGCCATGAGTGAGGTTGTGTTCAATCTTTCGGGACTCAATACCCCTGCGGTCGGCGACTTTGATGGGGACGGAAAGACAGACTTGGCGGCCCGTCAATCTGCGGGGAACTCATGGAGGATAAAATACAGCTCAAACGGATCGACAATAGACATACCCTATGGAGCAAGTGACGCTAAGCCAGTTCCAGCCGATTATGACGGCGACGGTAAAGCTGACTTAGCCGTCTGGCGTGATTCAAACAACACCTTTACATGGAAAAGCAGTTTTAACGGGCAGGAACAGCCTCCGATATCAACGGGCTTTATGCCGGGCGATAAGCCCGTCTGCGCTGATTACGACGGTGATGGCAAGGACGACTTCGCTGTTTTCAGACCCAGTGATGCTTCTTGGCGGATCATTAAAAGTTCAAACAGCCAGATGGAAGCTGCTTGGTATGGCATTTCTACTGATACGCCGGTTCCTAATGATTATGACGGCGACGGTATTGTGGATATTGCCGTCTGGCGTGTGGCTGCGACTCTAGAAAGGAATCCACCTGCTTATTGGTATATCCGCCAAAGTTCTAAACTCGGCGCTCTGGATGAGACTCGATTCGAGAATTGGGGGAGAGGCGGAGACATCCCCGTTCCGGCATTTTACAGAAGATAGTTAGAGAGCCGGTGCTTATTGTTTGACAGAAATATTGAGGATCGTATGAAAAGGATAATTTTATCGTTAACGTTGGTTCTGGGCATCATTAGTTTTGGGTTTGGGCAACAGTCAACTAAGAATACAGCCGATCAAACACTTCGTTCATCTGGAAGGGTCAATCCCTCGACGCTTGGAATGGAATTCGATCTTCCGCTTGGAAATTATCCGGGGCGCGGCTTCGATTTGCCGCTAGGCCTTAGTTATTCTTCAAAAGTTTGGCGGTTTGAACATGAACACAGCGTTCCCGGCAGCAACGGCTACCCGACCGGTTATAGTTGGGTCTATGGTATCTACTCGGAAAGTGCCGCAGCTGGATGGACAAGCAGCTTAGCCCAGCCTTACATAGAATTTACTGGTTCCACTAACCTATTCGACAATGAAGGCCGGCCCGCATCAAATGGCAACCAAGCATATTATATTCGAAGGATCACTGTTTTTCTTCCGGGTGGTGGATCGCACGAGTTAAGAGCAGAGGATGAGCCAAAGCCTCTACCAGCCACCGGCTGGGAAGGAACCTTTTATGCTTCGGACGGATCAGGTATCAAATATGTACGGAATAGTAACCCTAATCTCGGACCAATATTATGTCGCCTATATCTGCCCGACGGTTCTTACTACGATTTTGATCCGCAATGGGTGCCTCATGGTTGGAATGAGAGAGCGATTCAAAAGGCAGTAAGGCTTACGGACGTGAACGGCAATTATGCCCAGTTCAATGAGCCTGAGAGTGGTTATCCTAATGGATCATGGACAGACCAATTGGGAAGAAAATTTCCTATAATGATTCCGCTGGAAACCCCGAAGTTTTTGACTAATGGAACAGACGAAGAGTTAACCCAGGAATTTATACTTCCAGGCATCAATCCTCTAACCCCTTATGTCGTCAAATGGAAACGACTTGGGAATTCTTTTGCACCTCGTCCAACACCTTATGCCCTGCACTATGTAGGCGCCCAAGACGGCAGTCATCATACCCCGTCACCCTACCCGACTCCTGTCCTGTTTGCCAATTCATCAATAGACGTTGCGTGTACTAGCTATAGCAGTAACTTTCTCTATGTGAGAAAGGATAACTGGGAGCTTGATTATGATGATCTGAATGTCGATCCAACCAGTAAATTTAATCCAATGGTTCTCACGGATATCAAGCTGCCAAATGGAGCAAAATATGAATTCGAATACAATCCATTCGGCGAGATAGAGATCATTCGCTATCCGGCGGGTGGGCATGAAAAGTTTGAGTACGATTCGGTAGCGTCATTGGCTGGTCTTGGGACCGGATATCAAAAGGCGAATCGCGGTGTGACTGTAAGCCGCGTTTATGAAAGCGACAGCGATCCACAGCCCCTAACCTCACAGTATTTCTCGGCAGTTTCGGACAACAATTACCGAACCACCGTTATCGCCCCGGACGGAACACAGACGGACAACTATATGTTTCGCGGACATAAGCCTAATTGCGATTCACCAATTGCTGTCTTTCAGTATGGCGGGTTGATGTGGGGATACGACAGCGTGTTGGCCGGCAAGACATATGAGACCCGTGTTTTTTCATCTGGAATTCCAAGACATATTGTTCAACGAACTCTAACAAATTGGGAGACAACACCGACAAATGTCGTAATCCAAGACCCTACTAACCCTTTATCACCCGTTGTTCGGCGAAATGCGCGTGTTTCCAGCACACAGACAACGACTTATGACGGCAACGACGGAGTAAACGCAATGACGAGTTTTGCATACGACATCGAGAACGATGTTGGCTCGCCTTTGAATGTAAAAACTAAGAACGAATTTAATTATTCAGGCGTATGGGACGGCAATTCTTTGCCAGCGGCGTCAGGCACCCAGACGCCCTCCATCGAGGCAACGACGCCTTTCCCGACGCCCGCTGGCACGCCTGCGCGAATCACGGAAACAAAGTATTTGACGACTGACACAGAATATTCTTCCGAGACAGTAAGAGAAGCGTATTATGAGCTAAATCTGATCAAGTTGCCGACGCAGGTTCTTGTCAAGGACGGTTCGGGCGCAACCAAAGCCAAATCGAAAATAGTTTATGACGAGAACTACAATACGCCTGATGCGCCAGCGTGCGACTTGCCGGGATGGAGCGATCCGGGGACTAGTATTCGCGGGCTACCTACTTCAATCATAAATTGGCATGATGTGAGCGATAGCAGTGCATTCGTCGCGACGAGCGTGGCGTTTAATTTTCTCGGTAGTCCCGTGAGAACGACTGATGCGAATGGCAATCAATCGGAGATCAGTTACACGGACAATTTCGTAAACTCTCCTGGCGGTATATGCACGTTTGCATATCCGACGCATACAACCTCGGCCGCTCCGGGTGGCAATGGTTCCGCGACGGGATTTCATACTTCTACAACATACGACTATTTCACCGGATTGCCCGTCAGCAGTACGGACATAAACGGACAGACGACGACAATGGATTACGAAGACCAGTTGCGTCGTCCGACATTGGTGACTGCACCGAACGACCATCAAACAATTACCGAGTACGGCCAGCCGAATTCGTTAGGACAATATCCTTCAACTCAGAGGTTTGTGAAAGTAAAATCACAGATTGACGCGAATAGTTGGAAGGAAGGTTACACAAGGCACGATGGTCTCGGACGCACGGTCAGAACCCAATCACTGGACGGTCAATCGGGAGATATATTCGTCGATACGGAGTATGACGCTCAAGGCAGGGTGAAACGGATATCGAATCCTTACTGTACGCTGCCCTCGAACCCGCAATGCAGTTCGACACTCGAATGGACGACCAATACATACGATCCGGCAAACGGGCGACTTTTGAAAGTGACATCGCCAGATGGTGCATTTGTCGAGACGATTTACAGCGTTGCGACGGGCGGCACAAAAGGTACGGTGACAACCGTAAAGGATCAGGCAGGTAAGTTAAGACGGAGTGTTACGAGTGCTTTGGGGCATCTTACACGAATTGACGAACCTGATCTGAGCAGTTCTACGGGATTGCTTGGGGACATTTCGAGTCCTTACCAGCCTACAAATTACACTTACGACGTATTGAACAACCTGCTCACAGTTACACAGAATGGCAGCGGGACGCAATGCGGGACTTCGGGAGGCAATTGCTCACAGACGAGAACGTTCACCTACGACGCTCTGTCACGCCTCAAACAAGCAGAGAATCCCGAATCCGGGATAATAAAATTTACATATGACTCAAACGACAACGTAAAAACGAAATGGGACGCAAGAGGCGTAAAGACGATTTACGATTACGATAATTTAAATCGTCTAAACAAACGCTGTTACAAAACGGTCGGGACAAGTGCGCTCGGCAATACAACTTGTGCCTCAGCGAGCGGCGAGACCGCTGAACCGAATACCCCGGATGTCAGTTACTTTTATGACAATATTCCAAACGCTAAAGGCAAGCTGACGAAAGTTACGTCCGCCGTCTCGACAACGGAATACACAAGTTTCGACATCTTAGGGCGTATGACAGCGAGCAAGCAGACAACGGCGGGCGGCGCAGCGGGGGGTTACACTATGGGCTACACCTACAACCTCGCCGGGGTGTTGATTGAGGAGACATTCCCGTCGGGCCGGGTTGTGAAAAATGTGTTGGACAACAACGGCGATCTGGCCATCGTGCAGAGCAAGAGGAACGCAAACACCGGATTTTGGCGTTACGCGGACTCATTTACCTACAACGCAGCCGGAGCGGTTGTCTCCATGCAGCTAGGCAACGGGCGTTGGGAATCGACCGTCTTCAACAATCGTTTACAGCCTACGGAGATCAAATTGGGAACCACACAAGGCACGTCGAATTTCTTAAAGCTCAATTATTCCTACGGCACGACGAACAACAACGGCAATATTCTGAGTCAGACGATCACGGTTCCTGAATTGCCGTGTCCCTTTGGCGTTTTTTGCGAACCGGTCGCCTTCACTGCTGTTCAGACTTACACATATGACTCGCTGAACCGGGTGAAGAGCGCAGTTGAAAATACAGACTTACAGGAGGGAACGTGGCAGCAGACATTCGACTATGACCGTTACGGCAACAGGCGGTTCGATCAGTCGAATACTACTATGCCTCTGTCCTTCGCAAATCTGCCTGTTACAAATCCGTCGATCAGTCCGAACGACAATAGGATCACGTCGGTCGGTTGGAATTATGATGCTGCGGGTAATACACTGACCGACGCGGGCGGGCAATCGTATGTATATGATGGCGAGAATAAACAGGTTAAGGCTTCGAACGTTAGCGGAATTCTCGGCGAGTATTATTACGATGGAGATGGTAGACGTATAAAGAAAGTTGCTCCATCCGATGGAGGAACCACGATCTTTGTCTATGACATTGCTGGAAAGCTTGTCGCGGAATATTCGGCGACTGTAGCTTCTATAGAGAATGCGAAAGTTTCTTATCTTACCAGTGATCATTTGGGAAGTCCGCGCGTCAATACCGACCGCGATGGCAATGTGATTTCAAGACACGACTATCATCCGTTTGGTGAGGAAATCGTCACAAACCAACGTGCAGGGCATACAGATTACATGCCGGACTCGGTTAGGAAACAATTTACTGGTTATGAGAGGGATAGGGAAACTGATCTCGATTTTGCTCAGGCGAGATATTTTTCCGCTGGTTTTGGACGCTTTTCGAGTCCAGATAACTTTCTCAACGACACTAGCACAGGTGATCCGACTAGTTGGAACCTTTATGTTTACGTACGTAATAATCCACTGAAATTTACGGACCCCACGGGGGAGAAAATAAAGATCGGAAAAATCAAAAAGGACGGAAAAGAGGTTGATGCATTAACCCCGGAAGAACAGAAAAAACTGCTGGCCTGGTTAAATCATGTATATGACTGCGATGGGTGTGTTACAATTGACAAAACTGGAACAATTCGGCTTGATACGTCTAATGTTTCGCAAAAAGTAAAGGATGCGACAAAAGACTTAACAGCGGCCATACAAGATGAGAAGCGCACAATATCTGTTTACCCTCGAAATGACGATTCAAAAGTTCCGTTTGCCCGAGCCCTTCCAAATACGCCGCAGCTAGGTGATGTGATTGTTGTGGATTTTAAGGACTTTGACCGGCTAAGCGGTGATTCCCAGGCGCTGTCGTCGTTCACGAATTACGCTTTTGTACACGAGGTTCTTCATCTTTATCCAGATCCTCAAAAAGATGTATTGTCCGGAAATGACCGTACCGGACCTATAGAAAACAAGGTTAACGATATGCGGTACGCAAACGGCGATCTACTGCGCGCAAGCTATTTAGCCGAAGTTGGTGCTGATGGACGATCTCAACTATGGTTTGGCACGGCGAAAATGAAAAACGGAATACCTGATCGTAACCAGAAGGGCAAGGGCGGGATTATCGCAAACGAACAACGGCGTATACTATACTGGAAAAATCAGGTTAGCGATATTCCCGCAAAGGATTGGTAATTTGTAGTAGAGGAGACCCCAAATGACCAAAATCACATTTCTAGTACCTATAGTTTTGCTAATTTCGACAAGTTTCTTTTTTATCGGCGTAAACGAGTCTTCATGTGAAGGAGATATTAATGCGAGTCTTGTGACGATTGAAGGTGATGTGCGAACAACTGAACCGGAGACAGGCAAGGTATTTACACCCGCTTGGCAGGCTTTGGTTTTTCAAAGAGTTGATTGTAAAAAATGCCTAAGTGTCGCCACCACTGACAAGAACGGCCATTATGAATTGCGCGTTGGTGAAGGAAAATATCGCTTGATTGTAAACGAAGATTTGGCAAGAGGCGGCAGTGCGTTGGATCCCAAGCAGCCGAAAATCATAGACGCCAAGGAAAAAGTGCGGCGAAATGTTTTTGATATAAAACTGATTCGACATAAGCATGAACTAGATGATGTAATTGTTCCCTCCAGCGGTTTATGAAAATCTAAAACATCCAAATCGTCCAACAATTGCCTTATAAAAATTAGTCGTGAGCCCTTCAAACTGACACGAAAACGCCGAGGACATGTTTAATCAACCCACCGATGATTACACGGGTTTGTTGTTCTCGTAGTGACTACATACCATTTGACGAGGATTTCCCCGTCACGTCAGGCAACTGCAATCAACAAAAAAATGTCAATAAACATTAGTTTTTCGACATGACAATTCGGGGTAGGGGAGTGTAGTAAAAATAGGGGATTAAGAGCCTGGATTTCTGAAGGGTTTTTTGACACTGCCGGATGTATGCTCATCTAGTAATTGGAGAGAGTGAAATTAGCATATTAATGATTAGTATAATAAGCGCCGCAATGTAATGCCCGCCAACAATTTTTCGTATAGCAATCCAATCTAGTTCTTTTTTGCAAAGATTAGTAGTCGGTTTACATTTGAATTTTTGGCAGTCTTCAGCGTTCTTTTCACAATTTATTTTATTCATTATTCGAGCGTCTTTGTTATTGCTTTTTGTCCAGCGATTGCTGCCCAAAAACACAAGAAACATTGCAATTGCAAGCACTGGGTTAATCATACCCAATAGCCCCATGGGCTTGCTTTTTGTTACCAGTAAAGTAATGCCAACGAAATAACCGGCTTGGGCCAGATAACTCCTCGTAATTATCTCATTGAAAAGCTTTATCGCATCATAATTTCTCTTTGAATCAAACGCTGCATTAGAAAACGCCCCGATCCCACCCAAACAAATGGCGATGACAAGCGCAGCTATATTATAGTAATTTTGATTTTCGGGTTGGAGAGATGACCAATCCATTAACTTATCAAGCTAAGAAAAAAGAAAGTGTTTGGATAAACACTTTCAGTAAACTATCTGTTTTCAACACCTTTAGATAAGGCAAGAAAGATAACTAGGCTCATCACAAAAATTAACCCATATGCAATGATCCAAGTATTGCTTCCAAATTCGAAAAACTTTATAGCACCCGCCAGGATAATAAGTACGATAGGCGCTCCGTACAATATAATTTGATTTATCTTTAAACTTTTGGGGGAATCATCTTTTTTTGAACCATGTGCGATTTCCATCATTTTTTCCTCCTGAGTGTGTCTTTTCAGACTCTTTCTATCTAAGGCAGTATATCATATAATACAGTCTAAATTACTGGCATAACAATACTTACACGGATTCTGTAAGGTAGTCAGACAATCGTTAATAATATACTACTTTTGGTCAAATGTCTGTTCAATAATGGAAGGGATGGTTTGCAAAATCCGAACTACGGACTTATTTATTAGCATCTATGAAAAGCTTGTTTCGGGAAATTTGCTCCACAGTTGCTGCAGTGCCTTGTCTGTTTTTGGTGTTCACGGGAATGCTCTCGAAGCATAGCAAAGCTAGAAAACGCTCGTCGGCAAACTGAACATTTAAAATTTCCGCTCATTGATTTAGTCGACTAATGATTGAAGCACGGGCTGCTCGTCATTGTCAGCCGGGGTCGCCCAAATATTTTCAAAAATCGATTCCGGTTTTTCGAGAAAGATGGGAATCTGTTTTTCTACGCCTTTTATCTTTACGGATATTAGTTTCTCAAAGGCCAGGTCGGATGGAGTGAACCAAAAGAGGGGACTAGGCTTGTTTCCTGAAACGATTGGATGCCTTGCCGTTGTTCGGAGTGTGTTTGTCCAGTGGCCGTCGAGCGATTCAACCAATACTGCTCGTATTCTTTTTACACCGTAATCCTGAGAGTGTTTTTTCTGCTTCACTATGTAGTGGAAGTGAGCGCGGAGTTTCTTTTGCATTTTCTTTATAGAAGTAGTTTTCCGGTCGGCTTCGTAAAAGAAAAACTGTGTTTGATCCTCACCGTTGCGATCCGGGAAGTGCAAACCAAAGAATGCGTCCGGGCGGTGCGGTAGTTTTTCCATTTCGTCAGTCTCGGTCAGAGTGCCTTTATGGTTAGCCGTAACCCTGTAGACCTCTACATCGTTCCAAAGCTGAGAGCCTTGATAAAAGCCCAACAATTTCACCCTATTGCCGGATTTATTACACGCTTTTTCTATCATATAGTGAAAGCGTGAGACCATAAGCTCGTGGTGCAAGTGCATCAATCTGCCCTGCATTTTTACCATTTCCCGTCCCATTGTGATCGCGGCGTACTGTTTTTCGCGGTTATTGCGGACGCTTTCGTAATCTAGTTTATCGGCATCAAGCCCGCCGTCAATGAGAAGATTCAAAGCGGCGCGGTCGTCCAGGTAGTAATTGAATTCCGTAGGGTAGTAGGTCGAGGGAAATGCAAAGCGGTTGATCAGTCCTTGATGATAAAGGTTTTGCAGGTGGCGTTCCGTAGTTCGTATATCGCCGTCGATAAGACGAACGATCGAAGAGGTCGGGATGAATTTGTAACGGTGAACAATGTCTATTATTTCGATAGATCGGGGAGTGATCCGACGCGACGGCAAGTTTTCGGGGGCTTCACGGGTATATTTCTTGAGGCGTTGTCCTTTTATTTCGGACATGTGTGAGAGATTAATAATCAAGTATTGAGTATCCCCTAATTATACCACTCCTCGCCGAGCTTAACCGCTTTTGCTCGCATGATTTGCGTCGAGCATTGTGAGAAGCTGGTCAGTGGTAACTAATTGATCTTTTCCGATAAATCGACCCAATATCATTAAACCGGCCATATGCACTTCTTCACCCGCGTGGCTCGTGCAAGCATCTGAGACCACTAGCGGAGTTAATTGCCGCTCGAATGCATCAACGGCAGTCTTCATAATGCAACTCTCTGTGGCAACGCCGCACAGTATGAAAGTTTTCCAGTGATTTGCGGCTACCAGATCGTTGAACTCGGAAATGAAAGTGCTGTAGATTTCTTTGTCGATCACCGTTTGAGCGAATGGAACAAGCTCGTCCGCCAAATCGGTTTCCGGCGCTGATCGAAGACGCGTCCAACCGATCAATTTTTCATACGGACTGTGCTCCAGATTGTGGAAGCGGGTAAAAACAGTCGGGACGTTCCGTTTTTTACATTCCTCAACAAGGCGCACAACGCTCGGGATAATATGATGCGAACGACTCCCCAAAAAGCCATTTTGCATGTCGATGACGACGAGAACAGGGTTTTCAATGGTGACCATAACAATTCTCTTTAGTGTTAAAAATAAGTTTCAAATATTCACAGTTGGTTGTAAAGTTTAACCGTATCGTCCAAGAGGTTTTCGAGGCGGCTTGTTGCCAAAATCGCTTCGCACATTGTGCGTTGAGGAGTCGGCTCGGTTGCACCAATATTTTTCAGCTTTGCGAACTGGCGAATCATCACATCGATCTGCTCTTTTAATCTCGATTTAGACTTCGAATTTATTGACAAGCAAGTTTCTTTTATGCAAGAGGCGAACCACCAGAGACCTTGTACCGCAATCTCAAATTCTACTATGCGGTCTTGAAGGCTGTAACGTTGATCGGAAAGTTCGTGATACGACACACCGGCCCAACTCGCAAAGCCGATGTTGTTACCCGACAGGCCGAATTCGACAATATCTGGAAAGTGGCATTCACTTTTTAAAAACTCAGTTTCCAAACGAATTGCCTGATCGCGCACCTCCGCATCCGAGTCCTTAACTTGAAGCGGCGTTAAACAGCAAAGCAATTTTAGCGCGTTCCTAAACTCCTGTGGTGCTTCCCAAAGCGCCGAACCCAGCACCATTAACGAAAGGACATACCCGGGTTTTCCACGAAAAACATAAAAGGGGTCTTTTTTATTTGGTGCTAACGTTGACAGTATTTCCTGAGTCCGGTTGCAGATGGCATGACGTTCCTCAATTATTTCGTGATATGTCTTAAGTCTCCATATAGCCAAATCCGTCAGAGTGGTAAAAGCAAGTGCTTCTCGAATGTGCCAGACGCCAACTCCGGTCGGTAGAATGTTTATAGTCCCCTCATCCTTAAGTATTTGTTTATGTTCTGCCCAAATGGTCTGTTGCGGATCGGACTGGATCTGTTCGTAACAATCGGAGTCCAAAAAAATCGGGACAAATTTATGGGATTCGATTTGAAAACTTCCTTCGGTTTTAACGGGCTGGAAGTCCGTCAAGAATTCTTCCGAATTACAAGGCACACCTAAGACTTTTCGAGCGATGAACCGATATCCTTTATGTCCATGTACAGTTTCGATATATTTCGGGTTTTTTAGATCGTTATCGCCCAAAGCGTCTCTGATCTTGCTGATATAAGTCGTAACATTGCTTTCTTCGACGAACGCATCGGTTTTCCAGACACCATTTAATAAATCTTGGTTCGTTAAAAAAACATTTGGCCGTTTTGCAAGATAAACCAGAATATCAAACCCTTTGCCGTCAAGGTTTATGCGTCTTTTCTTTTTGAAAAGAAGGCGATCTTTTGGGTTCAAAGTGAATCCATCAAACTCGATACAATCGTGGGCATTTCGCTCCATAATGGTTCCGAAATATATCAAGAACTTTTACGGAAAAATTAAAGAATTTCTTTTTAGAAATTCCGCAATCTTTTAAGGACATTAAGACGCTCCTATGTCCAAAATTGTAATGGTTATGGAACAAAAGTCAATGCCTTTCTTTCCATGACTTTTCAGAAACAGGAGGAAAAAAAATGAAGCAGATAATAATTTCGGTTGCAGGGACAGACGGAAGCCGCGAATACAAAGATGTACAAATTTTGCCGGGGACAAAGCCGCGCGATGTTTTGGCACAACTTAACTTAAACGGCTTTCAGCTAAACAAACCCGAAGGCGGCGCCTTTGGATTTAACGACGATCTGTACCAGGCCGTAGCGGATGGTCAAAAGATATTTGCAACAAAATCCGATGTTGAAGCCGGGCGATGATGTCGCTTCGGAGTTCCCTTCACATCAAGGCCATAGCCCGGCATGCGGCTCGGAACGGTCAATTGCCGGCATTTAACACTTTGAAATTTGTAACAAGATGACAACGCTGATCAGACTAACTAACCCGATTGTGGTTACGCCTAGTGCGGAGGCTTATGTCGTACGTCCGTCGAGGGTAACGCAGATAGTTCCAGGCCGGGTTGCAGTCGTACGGGTTGTGCCTGTGAAAGCCGCAACCATACGCCCGCCCGACAGGGGAGCATGGGACGAACGCGGTTGGACAAGAAGACGAGATCGAGGACTTGAGATATACGAAGGCCAATATCAGGTCGGCACAAGACGCTTTACAGGTAGGATCGAAGTGGAAAGTCGGGGACGTATTGCGGCATTTATCCACAATCCGCCGAAGGAAATTCGTCGCCATAGGCATCGTGCCTGTTTTCAGCAGGTCGGGATCGGAACGGACTGGTTTCGTCTTCACTGGAGGCGTTCTCCGCAAAACGTTGATGAAGCGATCCTGTATTTTGAACGGGTCCTTGATGAATCGTTTAACGGCTGAACGGAATGGTCACAATAGGGAGGAAAAGAATGTTAGAAAAGATAAAAAGAATACCGAGGTTAGCCGTGCATATAGTGAGCGGGGTTTCACATTCCAACGCAAAACCGATCTTAAAAAATCTCTGCCGTTCTCTGCGGTTGGAAACAAGGAAAAGCCTTGCAACTCTGGCAGAGCGCTCATCCGATCTTTATCCGGTGCATGAACTGCATCTGGCTATCGACAATCTGACAAACATCGATGCCGCAATGCGGAAACACTACCTCTCAATAGATAGTGTCGGGGCAGAGTCAACATTGAAACTTCTCAACGAGCAGTTTGAACAAACTGCCAATTTGCTGAGAACCGGGGCTATCTCTAATTCTATTGACGCCTGGGAGATAGCGATGCAGTCATTGAATCTGCTTTTTGCCGCAAAGCAAAGGATTAAGCAGGAATTCGGGATCGTTACCGCACTCGATTTAAACGGCACACCGGAATCGGCGGGATTTAGGAAAATACTCCTACCTGAAAAATCGAAGATTGCTGTTCTTTCGTCTGTTCCTGCAGAAATAGTGCTGCCAGCCGCGTTGCTGTTTCAGATGCGTCAATCGCTCTTTCCAGCCGAAAGAATGATCGTCGGTGCTGCTCGCAAGACAAACGGTGTAATTCAAATTGAAGCCCTGTTTGACGTTACCGGAGTGGCAAGTGCAAGTGGTGTCAAAGCCGATTCTAACAGATTAGGACAAGCCCTAATCGCAATGGCAGAAACGGAAACGTATTTTGGCCTCTGGGTACACTCTCATCCCGGCATGGGAGCGGGGGCGACACACCCAAGCGGAATAGATATAAACCAACACGCCGATTGGCTAAAAGATTATTCGGCTGATCTTGTCTCCGCAATCATGGTCAAAGACAGATACATAAGGTTTTGGGGAACTGCGGTAGAGAGCGGGAAGGTCGCTGTTCAAGTCGAAGGGGCGGGGATCGAGTGTGTATCAAGTTTGGAAAATATTTATCGATTGGGCAGTTAAGGAGAAATGAAGACATGAAAGTTGAAGCAAAAACAATCAAAGATATTTCAAAGGTAGTAGCGGACAACGGTGATAAGATTCCCGAATTTCCAACTGAGCTTTTGGAAACGGAAACCCCGATAGAAGTTTTTCGTTCTGAGGAATGCAAAGAAACTCAACCCGACGAACACGATCTATACGCGCGTCATGAAGACATTCCGGCTCACAACCAAACACTTTTAGAACAGGCCAGGATCGTGCTTGTTGGCGGCGGGGGGCTTAATAGCTGGGCCGGGGTAGGTCTCACTCGAAGCGGCGCCCGTTCGATCACGGCCATCGACCATGACCGTGTGGACAGAACAAATCTATCGCGTCAGTTTTTCGGAACTGAGGACATTGGACAGCTTAAGGGTATCGCTCTTGCAAAGAATCTGGCCGCTCAAGCTGCCGGAGGTTCTTCGATCACAGGCATTGGTTTGAGCTTTGAGGATGCCCTCGAAAAGTATCCGTTACCGGCAGATATTTTTGTGGCGGGTGTCGATAACAACGAATGCCGTCTGCAAGTTGTCCGTGAGGCTCGGCGGCGCTCAGTTCCGGCGGTCTTTACGATGCTGTCGAGAGACGGGATGCGTTGTCAGGCGTTTCTTCAGAATGCGTCAAAACTCGAACCATGTCTTTGGTGTGCATTGCCGAACCTTGATCCAAAAAACATCATGTGGTGTGCTTCCGCTATCATTTCAGCCTGCTTTATGGCCTCGGCCTATACCGTTTTCTTTGCACACCGTGCGTTGATGGGATGGGGAAATCTGCCGCCTTTCAACTGGCGTGAAGCCGATCTAACAGGCACAACCCCTGAAAGAACCGGAGTTGTAAAGCGGCGCGCGGATTGTGCCGTTTGCTCAAAGGAATAGAGAGCGATGGGTAAGTTCTTAGATCGAGTACTGAATTATGTCGAGACTTTTGCCGGACCAGCAGATTGGCGATGCGAACGTGCTAATGGCTGTGTCTGTTATTCGGGAAGGTTTCTTGTACACGATCATCGGGGGATGATCAGATCGCACGTTCAGGGGCGGATCGTCCAGCGTCAGCCCCAGGTTGCGGAAGTATATCTATATGATCCGCCGCAATTTGTTCTCAAACACAAGCACGGTCGCTGCATGCAGCTTCTTACTCCGAATGACAGATGGTTCAAGCTGCATTTCGACAAACCCGCGTCTAACTTTCCCGAAGCTTATACATATGTCGAGCATATGTTGACCGAAGCCTACAACCGCTCACCCAAAATGCCATGAACGATCTTTCAGCAGCGATTTTGGGATGCCTGCCTATTGTGCTTTTCGTAGTGCTAATGGTGTATGGTCTCTCATGGCTCGGTCGTAATCTTCTGCCACGAAATTCCTTACTGAGGCGTTTGGTCCGGTCGGGTTTTCGCTTTCTGTTTATTGAGCCATTTAGAAAATCGTATCAGGCAATTCGATGGCTAAGTATAACTACGGTCAATTCAAATCCTGTCTATCGAACGCACGAGCTTTACTTCGACCGCTATCCGGTAACACCGCTCGAACTTTATACCTTGATCGAAGAGGTGTTTGCCACAAGGCAAATCATCGGCATACAGCTCTCAAGAGTTTCGCGGCTTGAATGGCATCTGTTATCTAGTCGTCGTGTTTATCTGATAATTCGCTTCCGTGACGCTGTTTGTTTTATCAGCGGCGTTCGGGCTGGTACGGGATTGTTAGTTTCATGGCGCTATTGCTCAATGCCGGGTCGTTTGTCTTTGGTTTTGTTTCAAATACCTTTTGTCGGTGTTCTGGCCGAAAGGATTATTTCGCCACAGACTTTTTATAGAACCGATCTGTATTTCGCATTGGAACAGGCGATCAGAGAGAGCGTTCTTGAAGCAACAAACATGCTTGCTCAACGCGGAGTAAGGCCTTTGACCGCAAACGAGCAACAACCTTTACTGAGAGAATTCTACGGCTAAAAGCCGCGTAGCAGAATGAGTTGAAACGAGTTTAACGATGATCCAAAACGGCACACTATGGTATGAAGCTTTCAAAGCTTGGGAAAACCGATGCCGTGGTTGGAATCTATGGGACTTTGCTGTCGATCTTGAGCCTCCGTTCTCTGCGGTCACTTGCGAGAAATACTTGCCAAAATCAATCGCTGACGATGCCAGAATAGGCGGCGGCATTAGAGGCCTTCTTTCGCGAAACAATGTGACTCTTAGCAAGAGGCAACAACTACCTCCAGTCACAAACCCCGCCGTCAAACCCAAATCTTTTTACAGGACAAGTAAGGTTACGGAATTACAACTAAAGCTGCCCCGTGAACTCGATGTAATACCTTCTGTTTGCGAACAATTTCTTCTGAGTCTTGGGAATTTCAAAGGACTAATTGCATTCGAGGTTTTTGCAAACTCCGATTCGATCTCAATCCAATTGGCCTGCTCTCCTGACTTTGCGAATTACCTTAAGAGTCAGTTGAAGGCCATTTTCCTAGCCGTATCGATCATCGAACGAAAAGGGTTTCTTGCGTCGGAAATTAGTAATGCACAGCCAACGGCTCTCGCAGACTTTGGACTCGCAAAAAGTTTTACATTGCCGCTCCGCTTATTCCGGTCTTTCAATCCTGATCCTCTCGCAGGTCTTCTTAGTTCGTGTGCAACGCTTGGCCATGCTGAGAAAGCTGTTTTTCAGATTCTCTTTCAACCAACAAGGGGCGCTTGGTCTGACGAGCTTCTAAAGATTCAGGCAAATACAGATCACCACAAACTTCTGCAAGATCGAAGCCCAAATCTCTCGGCTTTTCTCAAAACCAAACTTTCCTCGCCTTTGTTTGCATTAACGATCCGAATCATGACTCAAGCACCGTGTTTTGAGAGGGCGTGGGAGATCGTCCGGCAGATCGGCGGCAATCTTCGCTCATTTAACGACCCTTCCGGTAATGAACTGATAGCTCTTAGCAATGACGGCTATTCCGAAAATGATCACCGGCTATCTATCCTAAGCCGAACCAGCTATCGAAGCGGTATGCTTCTAAATACCTCAGAACTAGCCTCACTGTTTCATCTGCCTTCTTCGTCAGTCAGAATCGAAAAACTAAACCGCTCCGATGCACAAACAAAACCACTTCCGGCTATTGCCCTCGGCCACAGCCTCGTTCTGGGAAAGAATATACATGATGGTCAAACGCGTCTTGCGACACTATCCAAGAGTCAACGAACACGACACACTCATTTGGTCGGCAGCACCGGTTCGGGGAAAACGACCTTAATTTTGCAGCTCATCAGACAGGATATTGAAGCCGGAGAAGGTGTCTGCGTAATCGATCCGCACGGCGATCTGATCGACGCAGTTTGTGAGTTTATCCCTGAGAACCGAATCGGCGATATCGTGCTTTTCGATCCGGCTGATAGCGACTACCCAATTGGCTTCAATATTTTTCAGGCTCATACCGATCTCGAAAAGACTCTTATCTCATCCGATCTCGTGGCAGCCTTTAAGCGAATGTCTACAAGCTGGGGTGATGTCATGGATGCGGTCCTAGCAAACGCGGTTTTGGCGATCCTTGAAAGCACTCGCGGAGGAACGCTGCTTGATCTCAAGAGGTTCTTAGTCGAAAAGGAATTTCGCACCGAGTTTCTGCAATCCGTCGCTGACGAGTCTGTCCGTTATTTCTGGCTTAATGAATTTCCTTTGATTGGCGGAAAACCGCAAGCTTCTATTCTGATACGTCTCGATGCTTTTCTACGGCAAAAGCTCATCCGCAATATAGTCTGTCAAAAGACAAGCAAACTCAACTTCCGCGAGATAATGGATCACAAAAAAATCCTGCTGATAAAACTTTCGCAAGGAATTATCGGACTCGAAAATTCTCACTTCTTAGGCACGCTCCTTGTCACAAAACTTCACCAGATAGCTCTGAGCCGACAAGAAACCACGCATCGGCCATTCTTTGCCGTTTACATAGACGAATTTCACAATTTCGTCGTTCCGAGCATCGAGGGGATTCTCTCCGGTATTCGCAAATACAATATCGCCCTGACATTGAGTCATCAGGAATACCGCCAACTGCAAGGCCGAAGCCAGGAGGTTGCCGAAAGCGTAATGTCCAATTGCTATACGCGGATATGTTTTCGTCTCGGCGATTCCGATGCCGATCGCTTCGCCAAAGGCTTTTCGAGCTTTGACGCTTCGGCATTGCAGAATCTTGGCATTGGCGAAGCCGTTTGCAGGTTGGAACAAAACCGCTTTGACTTCAATCTCGAAACTTTCCCGATAACGCCCATTGATTCCACCGTTGCCCTTCGGCAAAAAAACGAAGTGATTACGCGGAGTCGTCAGGCGTATGCCACACCCAGAGTGGCAAGCGAGAACCAAAACGATAACAAGATTCAAGTTCCAAGAACGGAAGATCACGCGGCTCCAGATGTTCAATTATCAACGGAAACCATCAAAGGCACAACTAACGAGATTGAAACAAAAACCCCGTTACCACCCATTCTCATTGAGCCGAAACAAAACTTCGGAAGAGCGGGTCAGCACCATCAGGAATTACAGGGCGTCATTAAACGAGTTGCTGAGACTTATGGTTTTAGGGTAACAGTCGAGCAGGGGATAGCAGACGGCACTGGCCGTATAGATGTTTCTCTTGAAAAGGATAATCTGAGGATCGCCTGCGAGGTCTCGGTAACTACCACTGACTACGAGATCACAAATATTCTCAAATGTCTGGCCGATGGCTTTGATCATGTGATCGTCGTTGTTTCCAATCAAAAGAAACTTCCACTTATAAACTCCAAAATCCAATCTGAAATTCCTATCGAACATCAGGACAAAGTTAAGGCTTTTGGTTTGACGGGGCTGCTCGGCTTCTTGCGACGACTAGGCACGTCCACAGAACCCAACCAAAAGAAACCCGAAAAGGAGGCCGGACAAAGGTTGAATTTTGCCGAGACATGCGAATTCTTTGATGTAACGCCGTCAACCCTCTATCGCTGGGTTCGAGAAGGCAGGGTTCCATTTTATAGACCGGGGCGTGAATATCAGTTTGATCGGGATGAACTTGTTTTGATCGGCAAGCATGACCTTTCAGGCAAAAGAAAAGCGTCCGTCAAATTGTCACCGCTGACGATTGAGAAAAAAGCACCGAAAGGAAAAAAAGAACAAGACTCACGTTATCGAAAACTACTGAAGTTGGACTAAAATAGAAGTGCCAACTTCACACACGGCGTGAGAAGGGGGTAGTAATGACAGTTAGAAAAAGAAAGGACACTGGCAAATGGGTCAGTGACTTTTATTACAACGGCGAACGAATTGTTAAGACACTGAAATTCGCCAGAACAAAAAAGGAAGCCGAACAAGCCGAAGCTGTGATCATGAATCAGGTGTTCCAGCAGGCTTACGGCTTTGAAGCAAAACCTGATAAGCTCTTTGAAAATTTTGTGGTGGAAACATTCTTACCGTACTCGGAGGCAAATAAGAAATCGTTTTCAAACGATGTGTATATATGCCGTCTGCTGGTTTCCTATTTTCGAGGAAAGACAGTACGGCAGTTAACTCCGCCGGTAATTGAGGAGTTCAAACAGTGGTTCTTGGCAAAGCCAATTGTGTATGGAACGGACGAGGAGAAAAAGGAACGTCCACGTAGTTTGGCGACTGTTAACAACCACTTGCGGGTTCTTTCTAAAACACTCTCTCTGGCCGTGGACGCGGAACTGATCGACTCAAACCCGGTGTTTCGGGTTCGGAAGTTCAAGCCAAACAACAGACGGTTAAGGGTGCTTTCCGACGAGGAAGAAGTTGCACTTTTAACTACATTGGAGCGAAATGGCCTAATTCGAGCTATCGTAATCGTCGCTCTCAATACTGGTTTGAGGCGGGGCGAAATCTTTAGCTTGAAATGGCAAGATGTGGATTTTCAACGCGGACAGCTGATTATTCGCAAAACCAAAGCGAGTAAGGAACGTCTCGTTCCTATGAACGCTACGATCCGGGAACTCCTGCAATCATTGCCACGCATTTTGAGCAACTACGTTTTTCCTAGCCCAAAAACGGTAGGAAGACTGACGGACATCAAAAAGGGCTTTCGCGGAGCGGTTGTTTCAGCCGAGATTGAGAACCTTCGGTTTCATGATCTACGCCATACCTTTGCTACACGTCTAGCCGATGCCGGAACGGATGCCTATACGCTCATGGAGATAATGGGTCATGCCGATCTCAAAACAACGATGATCTATGTTCATGCGTCAGGAGAAGCAGGACGCAGAGCGGTAGAGAAACTCGATGCCAAAAGCCATTTTAGTCACGAGGTGGTTACGAAAAGAAAAACGGCAGTTGCCAATCTGCCGTAACCCATTGATTTTAATGGTGGCTGGAGAGTGACTTGAACACTCGACCTCGGGGTTATGAATCCCGCGCTCTAACCAGCTGAGCTACCCAGCCACGAATACTCGATTATAAATCTAAGCCGCAGAAAATCAAGCGAATTGCGGCGATAACAAATCTGGCATCCCTTGATTTCGCCTGGGCATCAATTGCATAGTTGTTTCTGGTATGAAAGCTCTTTGTATTAAAACCGCAATTCTTCTTGCCGTCGGAATGATAGCAGTATCGGCATACGGCCAGCCAAAAAGTGCAACAGCTTCGGCGCAATTCCGGACGATCAGCATCAACACCCAGCCCGATACAACAGTTTGGATCGACGGTGTGCGATATGGAAAAACAAACGCTGACGGAAAGCTAGATGTCAAGACCTTACCGGCCGGCGCACATACTCTCAGGCTGCGGTGCGACGGCTATAAGGAGAAGTCGCAGGCTTTAACTGCTGCCCAAAAGGGCGAGATCAAAATCGATCTTGTTAAAACATCCGACGAAGCCGAGCTTGCCTTTCAGGAAGCTGAGCGGCTTACAACCAGTGACCGAGAAAAGGCAGTCGCCGCATATCGCAAAGCCCTAAAACTGCGGCCTGCTTATCCGGAAGCTTCGTTGGCATTGGCCCGTGTGCTTTTGGATTCCGGTGATCTAGAAGAGGCTCAAAAAGGGATCAACTCCGCCCGGAAGCTGCGACCGGGATATGCCGAAGCCTCAGCAGTCCAGGGCCGCATCTACAAAGAAAGCGGCGAAGAAGAAAAGGCCGTAGCCGCGTTCAAACGCTCGATTGCAGAAGGGAAAGGCTTTCAGCCGGAAGCGTACACGGGGCTTGGGCTTTTGTATAAGGAAAAAGCAGAAAGCGTAGGCGGCGGCGATTTCGAAGCCGAAACTGCGCACTATGCCGAATCAGCCAAAAACCTCAAGCTCGCTCTCAAGCAGCTCTCCGGTGCGCCTGATGCGGTCGTCATCTACCAACTCCTCGGCCTCATCTACGAGCAGCAAAAAAGAACCGACGACGCCATCGCCCTCTACGAAGAGTTCCTCCGCATCTTCCCCGACACAGTCGAAGCAACCGCCGTCCAGTCCTTCATAGTCCAACTTAAGAAGCAGTAGTCAGAAAGACAGTTGAAATTGATAATTGAGAGTTGAAAAATATTGATCTAAATTTTCCATTCACTTCTCAATTCTCAGTTCGTTCCAAGCCGTTCCAAGCGTCCGCTGGGACACGCAACTTACAGTTCTTATTGGAGTTATGGCGTTTTTTGCCCTCCGTTCCACGATTTTTTGAAAAAGTGAGCCGCATTGTATTACAAAACTCG
>JBJXHF010000063.1:0-7726 GCA_046160805.1 Pyrinomonadaceae bacterium | reverse complement strand
CAAACGTCTCCTGCGCGAGATCGACGGCCTCTTCGTAATCGTTCAAAAATCTATAGAGATAATTCGTTATCGGATTGCGATAACGCTGCATTATCTCGCCAAAAGCCGCTTCGTCGCCGGCCTTTGTAGCTTCGATGAGGGCATGGTCGGACAATTTTTCTTCAGGCCCAGCTTTAGACATTGGGGAGCGAATTGCCTCCATGCCCAAAGCGATTGTTGTGTCGAGTGCCATACATCCATACTATTTAAAGCAGAATTCAGCCAAAAACAAAACCGCCTCGCAAAGATAGGCACGTTTGACCGGAGAAATTGTTGCAAAAAGACTTTAGTTGAGCGCGACTTTTTTAACGCGGATTGGGCGGGTTAGGCGGATAAAGACGGATTTAAATTTCGTATCCGCTTTCATCCGCTTAATCCGCCCCATCCGCGTTAAAAAAATGCAAACAAAACCAAATTGACTCTCAGGCGCAAATGGTCAAATTTTACTTGACAATTAGACGGTTTCCACTATAATTGCAGGATTAGTCCGACAGGTATTAAATAATTTCAATAAGAATCACCGCGTGCGTCAGGTCGCACGTGTTAATTCAGCGCCCCGTTTGTAACGTAAATAGGAATCGTTAAGTTTAAGCAAATCGCCGGAGTTAAAATTATGTCAATTCGTTCAAAGTCGCACCGTTCATCCTTTGTCCGCATCACAAGCGTCACCCTCGTCATCGGACTATTTCTAGTCTTGGCCGCCAACGCCTCGGCAGGCTCCGGTTACGCAATGGTTGATTCCGTAGCATCGTTTTTCGGTTTCGCAGCCGACACGACGACTGCCAGCGCGCCCGAACCGGCCGCGCCGATGTTTGCGGTCGGCACGTGCGATACAGCCGGGCCTATCGAAATCGACTCAACCGGCGGAACTCTTGGTGGTACCCCGACTGCTTACGCAACACTAGGCGCGGCTTTTACGGCTATCAACGGCGGCGCGTTGCATCTGGGAACCGTCTCCATCGAGGTTTGCGGGAATACTACGACTGAAGTTACTACGGCATTGAATCAAGTGGCGGGCGTCACATCAATCACGATCAAGCCGGTCGGCGGCGCCGCTCGGTCGATTTCCGGCACTTCGACCGCTGGCTCACCGTTGATTGACATCAATGGTGCAGACAATATGACGATTGATGGTCTGAATACGGGCGGCAACTCGTTGACGATTTCGAATATTAGTACCAGTGCAACGTCAGGAACGTCAACAATACGATTTCAGACTGACGCGACCAGCAACACAATTACCAATGCCTCAATTCAGGGCTCCGCAACAATGGCTGCTGGAACAAATGGCGGAGTCATTTGGTTTGGTTCGGCGGCGGTAACAACTGGCAATGACAATAATACAGTTTCAAATTGTAATATCGGTCCGGCCGGCGCAAATCTTCCTACTAAAGCGATCTATTTTAGTGGAAGCTCAAATACCGACCCCGGGACAGCCAACAGTGGTATTGTCATCAACAACAATAATGTATTTGATTATTTTAGTGCTACTGCTGCGTCAGCAGGTATCGACTTGAATAGCGGATCAGTTGGAACGTCGATTACAAACAACAAGTTTTATCAATCGGCGACGAGAACGCAAACGACTGCGGCCCAACATTCGGGAATTCGCATTTCAAATACCTCAGGCAATGCTTATCAGATTACCGGAAATACTATCGGATTCGCGACATCCGGCGGAACCGGAACGTACACGTTCGTAGGAATTGGCTCAGCAAGTACATTAGTTCCCATCAATCTCTCGGTTGGAACTACAACCGCCACAAGTGTGCAAGGCAATACCATCGCTGGGATTGCAATGTCCGGAGCCGTTTCGGGAACAAGTTCTTCTGCCGCTTTTAGAGGAATATATGTGGGTAGCGGTTTAACGACAGTAGGAGATGTAACCGGAAATACTATAGGTAGCCAGTCAGCAACAGGGAGTATTACTTTTACTTCCAGTTCGACTAGTGCTTCCGATGTTATCGGTATTTTTAACTTTGGTTCGAGTGCTTTTACGACGAACAACAACACCGTCGGCGGTATCACCGCTTCCAATTCAAGCACGGGCGCGGCAAACATCTACGGTATTCGCACAAATACCGGTTCAGGGGTTACATGGACTTGTTTGAATAATACTGTCGGCGGCACGGTTGCCAATTCCATTAACAGCACTTCTACCGCAACCGGCACAATTGTTAACGGAATTTTGAACAGCAATCCGATTGGAACGTTCACGGGCAACACCGTCAGAAACATGACGGTTGCGGGCGGTACAGGTACAACTACGTCAGCGTCAATGGCCGGAATTGTAATGAGCAATTCTGCAAATAACACAGTTGGCACGAATACGATTTCAAGCCTTAGTAATACCCATGCCACATCTGCAACTATAGTAACCGGTATTCAATTCAGTGGTAGCGGCACGGCGAACGTTGTAGAAAGAAACTTAATTTACAGTCTTACAACTTCGACCAACAGCACGACTGCGGAAGTAAATGGCATTCGGGTAGGCGCGGGAACCACTATTTACCGCAACAATATGATCGCGATTGGCGCTGGAATTGCTACTGCCATCGGCGGCGCGGCGCTCAATTCCACAACCGTAGGTATCAACGGCATTAGCGAGGCATTGGGAACAAACAGCTTTTTCCACAACAGCGTTTATATCGGCAGCAGCCCAACAGCCGGCGTTGGCAACTCCTACGCTTTCAACGGAACGCAGACAACAAACACACGCAGTTTCCGCGACAACATTTTCTTTAACGCCAGAACCAATGGCGGCACGTCAACTGGTAAGAATTACGCCATAAAAATTAATGGAACTGCGCCAAATCCCACCGGCTTGACGATAAACAACAACGTATATTTCGCTAATGGAACGGGTGCCGTTTTCGGATTTTTTAACTCACTGGATGTTGCAAATATTGGTGCTTGGAGAACGGCAGTCGGCCAGGACCTGGGAAGCTTTGAAGGCAATCCGCAGTATAACGATCCGACAAATGCGACGCCCGATCTGCATCTGCATCCGACAAACACGACCGTTGCGGAAGGCAACGGCGCGGATGTCGGCGTTACGCTCGATTACGACGGACAGACACGCAGCGGTTTGACACCGGTCGATATCGGCGCTGACGCCGGAAACTTCACGGGCATCGATCTTTCTGCACCGAGCATTTCTTACACGGCGTTCGGAAATACGTCGTTAACGACGAACAGAGTTCTTGCTGCAACCATAACAGACGCCTCCGGTGTTGCATCCGGCGGAAGCTCTCCGCGCATCTACTTCAAGAAATCGACCGACGCCGGTTATGTTTCGACGGCCTGCGCCGGCGCATATTCTTGCACCATCGACTACACCCTGGTCGGCGGCGGTTCGGTCACCGCAGCGGATATTATTCAATACTTCGTCGTTGCTCAGGACACGCTTGGCAATCTCGCCTCAAATCCGAGTGCTGGTTTTGTCGGAACTAACGTCAATACGGTCACAACTCCGCCGACAACGCCGAACAGCTACACGATAGTTGCGGCCTTCACGGGTTCGTATAACGTTGGCAGCGGCGAGACATACACTTCACTGACAAATGCTGGCGGTATTTTTGCAGCCATCAACGCGGGTGCATTAACCGGCAACGTGACGATCAATATCACGAGTGACCTGACGACAGAGATCGGAACCAACGCTCTAAATGAGTGGTCTGAAGACGGTGGCAGCGGCTACACGATGCTTATCAAACCGAGCGGAGCACCGCGATTGATTCAGGGCACGAACACCGGCGCTCTGATCAGGCTCAACGGAGCTGACCGCGTGACAATCGACGGTTCGACCACTGGTGCAACAGCATCGGGCGTCGGCGGCAACGCTGCGATTCGCGAGTTGACAATTCAAAACACAAACACCGGAACCTCGGCGGTTGTCGTTTCATTCGGCTCAGGCACGAACGGTGCACAGAACGATACGATCAAGAACGTCAACGTTCTCGGACAAGACCCGACCACGACGCTGGCCGGCATTTCGATGGGCGGCACGACGCCTGGAACATCGGGCACAGACAACGACAACAACCGCGTCGAAAACTGTTCGCTAAAACGCTCGATCTACGGCGTCTTCTCGTCCGGCTTGAGCCTTGCGAACCAGAACACCGGCACGGTGATCACGATGAATGAAACTTCCAGCACTACGGGAGACCGCATTCGCCGCGTCGGAATCGTCGTCTTCAACGAGAGCGGCCCGTCAATCACGCTTAACAGCCTCAATGGCATCTCGACAAATGAATCAGCCGACGGCGTCGGCATCGGCGTCGGAATTCAGTCTATCGATACTACGACGACGACTTCGGGCGGCGTGACAGGCGCAACTGTTGCGAGAAACAAAGTCAACGGCGTGGCAAGCCTGAGCACAACCGGATTCTCGGCTGTCGGCATTGCCGTCGCCGGAGCATCCGGTGCCGCGAACACGCTAAGGAACAACATGGTCACCGGCGTTACGGCACCTGCGACCTCGCCCGATACTCATGCCGGCATTTATGTTGCGGGCGTTACAAGCTCGTCAACAAGGCTTTACAACAACTCGGTCTCGATGACAGGCGACAGAAGTTTCGCGGGCACAAGCTCTTCACTGATGCCCGGCTTCGCTTTGGCTATTACGGGAACCGATCCTACGGTTGAATCGAAGAACAACATCTTTTACACGACGCAGATCGCGTCAACCGGCGGCGCCAATGCCAAGAGCTACGCTATCGGCATGGTCACGACGACGTTTGCAAACCTTGACTCGAATTACAACGATTTCTGGTCAACCGGCGCAAACGACGGCGGATTCCGCTCCGGCTCGCTCGCTTCGGCAGCAGGAACAGATTACGCTGCGATTGCAGCGTGGCGAACGGCTACGGGCGGCACTGCGACGGATGATTTCAACTCGCTCGAGATCGACCCGTCATTCGTTGACCCGTTGTCCGATCTGCACTTGATCAATACTAGCGGCGTAATTAATCAGGGCACGGATCTTTCGGCGTCTGGCGTGACTGACGACTATGACGGCGACACGCGGCCTATCGGCGGCAGCTATGATGTCGGCGCGGACGAAATTGCTTTTGCAACGCCGACCTCGACCAATACATCGACGGCGACTGATACACCAACAGCGACGTCAACTGCAACGGAAACAGCCACCAGTACGTCAACGGCGACGCAAACAGCAACAAACACTCCGACGGCGACCCCAACCGATTCTGCGGATATTGTCATTACCAAGATCGATTCGGCCGATCCGGTCGGTGAGCAGACGCCGTTCAAATACACGCTTGAGCTCGATAACAACGGCCCGAATACAGCACACGGCGTTTCGATGCAGGACACGATCCCGACGGAAATCCTGTTCCTCGATCTGAGGAGCACACTGCCGATACCGGTCGGCGAAGATCTGTTCCAGACGGGGCCCAACACCGTCAGCCCTTGGAACGTAACGCCAATTCCGCCAGGATTCTTTGGCCCGGGATCGGATCCGTTCGGCGGCACTATTCAGCTGCAAGGCCAGGCGACAGGGCCGCTCGGAAACGACCCGTCAGGACTCTGTCTGGCATTTCCAGGCTGGTCCGGCCCGTTCGGACAGGTGGGGCCGTTGACGGCCACACCTTTAGGATGCGGCGGCCCCGGATTGGGGGCAACCGATACCGTTGTCCGTCGCCTCAACTCAGCGAGTCTCCCCATGAATAGCGGCCAAGTAAATATTCCGATCGAGATCGTCGCTCTCAACCTGGTAAGTGTCATGCCGTTTACCGTAACTTATAACGGCGGGATGAATCCTGAACCATGGGTGGCGCAGGTCGGCCTCGCTCCCGGGCCTCAGCCGACAGGTTCCATGACGCTCTTACGCAACAGCAATAACAACTATGGCTCGGTAATGTCGTACACCCTGCAAGTTAATAGACGTTATACGTTTACCGATGTCGGAACGGGCGGACACCCGACGTTCTTTGTCGATAGGCTCGAATCATTCAATGCCGGCGCCACGTTCTCGCAGGAAACCGGAAGCTGCACTACGCCTTCGCCGGGCACTACCGGCACGATCAGTTGCAGTGGCTATACGATCGACAGCTTCTTCGATATATTCTTCGAGATCGATGTTACTTCGACGAGTAACGCCGGCGGCACGACCGTTTCCAACACCGGAACGGCGTCCGCAACTGAGTTCGATCCGATCCCGTCTAACAACTCTGACACGGAAACGACGGTCATCACGGAAGCTCCGACGCCGACATCGACAAATACGGCGACGGCGACTGCAACGGAGACGTTCACGCCTACGAATACGGCTACGGACACTCCGACCGCGACGGCCACCGAGACATACACGCCAACCGCGACGGACACTCCGACCGCAACCAACACGGCTACGGATACTCCGACGCCGACTGCGACCGAGACATACACGCCGACTGCGACGGACACTCCGACCGCAACCAGCACGGCTACGGATACTCCGACAGACACGCCGACGGCGACCAACACTTCGACGGATACTCCGACGCCGACTGCAACGGAGACGTTCACGCCGACGGCGACGAATACGGCTACGGATACTCCGACTCCGACGGCTACGGAAACGTTTACTCCGACGGCGACCAACACAGCTACGGATACTCCGACATCGACGGCGACTGAGACGTTTACGCCTACAGAGACGGCGACGAATACGGATACTCCGACGGCTACGTCAACCTCGACCAGCACGGCGACTAACACGGCTACGCCGACGCCGACTTGTGTTCCGGTGGACATCCCGACTGGAATTCAGACTTTGTCTGGCGTTACGGTGACGGCTCCTGTAAGCACGGGTGACCTAACCGGATTGAGCGTCCTTTCGACCGACTTTACGGTGACGTATGATCCGGCGGTTCTTACCCCGCTCGCAAATCCGACATTTGGAGTCACGATGGGAGCTGTCGCCACCTCGAACGGCGGCGGACGCACGCTGACGGCATTCAATCCGTCGGCCGGAGTGCTGAATGTTTCGGTTTACGGAACAAACGACATGACCGGCGGCGGAGTGCTCGTCGATCTCAGCTTTAACGTGATCGGAGTTCCGGGCACGTCAAGCTCTTTGAACTTCACGTTGTTCAAATACAATGAGGGCACCCCTTGCACGTCGACCACGAACGGCAGCGTCACGGTGATTCCGGGCTCTATCGCTGGAACGGTCAATTACGGCAATCCGGTGACAGGGCCAAATCCGCGAGGCGTGCCAAACGTACTCGTCAGCGCAGCAGGTTCACCGGCTGTGTCTGACACGACCGGCGCACCGGGAACATATTTGCTCACTGGATTCGGTGCGGGTTCATATACCGTTACGCCTTCCAAATCGGGCGGCGTCAACGGCTCGATCACCTCGTTCGACTCGGCCAGGATCGCCCAGTATATAACCGGCGCGATCAGCTTCACGGCTGCCCAGTTGTTCGTGGCTGACGTTACCGGAGTCGGCGGCGTCTCGTCGTTCGACGCGGCCATGATCGCACGCTATGTTGCCACGCTCGGCCCGCCGCAGGGCAATACCGGAACGTGGATATTCAACCCGGCGAGCATCTTCCACGCGACCGTTTACTCAAACATCACCGGCGAAGATTACGCCGCACTGTTGATGGGCGAGGTATCGGGCAACTGGGGCGACCCGTCGCCTTACCGCCCGGCATTCGGACCGGAAAGATTGGCT
>JBJXHF010000062.1:0-9556 GCA_046160805.1 Pyrinomonadaceae bacterium | reverse complement strand
CACGTTCCGCAAAAAACGCTCCACGTGTGGCTACAATTATGCCGCCTGCTCCACAGGCTCACGGCGGCGCAGCAACACAAAACCCAGTCGATACCTCTCCCGGTTCTGACACGGCCTGACCGGAAAGACCATTCGATTTCGGATTTCGGATTGCGGATTTCTGAGGCGATTTCGTCCGCATCGAAGGGTACAGACTTCGGAAGTGCCTGCATTTCACGCAATCGAAGGTCCCTTCGTTTCGGAGTGTGTTAGTATTATGCGAGAGGTATTTATGAGCACCCAAGAACTCATAGTTGGAGAGATAAATAAATTACCCGAGCGGCTGCAGCTTGAAGTTTATGACTTCGCAAGATTCCTGCGAGCGAAGACAGCCGACGATACTTTTGAAGGACTGCTTCTGAGTGAGTCGGCGCTAGAAAAAGAATGGGATACGCCTGAGGAAGACGCTGCATGGTCAAACCTGTAAATGGCGATATTGTTGTTCTGCCATTCCCCCAAACCGATCTACAGGCCGGAAAGCGTCGCCCGGCAGTCGTCGTCGGAACTTACGGGCGACGATCTAATCCTTTGCCAGATAACCAGCCGGGCCCGACATCACGATGGCTATTCAATCCCGCTGACGAGCGCTGATTTTGAGCACGGGCGGCTAAATATTGACAGCTACATCCGCGCGAATCGGCTTTTCACGGTAGATCGCTCCGTCATCCTCTACGTCGCGGCAAAGATCAACGTCAAAAAGCTAAATGAAGCTCGCGCAAAGATCCGCGAACTATTCAAGTAAGAAGTAAATCAGAAGTAGTAAATGTGTCAGGCCTGCGATTCTGCGATTTAAATTGCGGCGGGCAGCCGCCATCAATTTATTAAGGCCTGACCGGAAAGACCATTCGATTTCAGACTTGGGATTGCGGATTGCGGATTTCTGTGCAGCCCTTACGCTATCGAAGCCAGTCCCTTACGCTCTATTAGCGAAAGAAGTTTGAGCGAGGCTCTAGCGGAACGTGGGGTATCGGCAGCCAAAATATTCGAGCGTGTGAAACACGCGGCATATGTCGCATGCTCCGCACGCTCGGTAATTTTTATGACGTTTCCACACGTTGGCACGTGTGGCTACAATTATGTCGCCTGCTCCACAGGCTAAAAAAAATACTTGCATTTGCCTTCGGAGTGTGATATGGTTTTTCATATATGAAACGCAGATTTTTGACAGTGAGATGTCATCGAGAGGGGCTTTCAGCCAAGCTGTAAGACAATGTCATACTTTTTTTCAGAAAATGGCGAAACGGGACATAAAAATGCGAGTAAAATGTTATAAACAAATGACTTATTCGTTCCACCTAAGGCATGGAACGGGCTGGAACGGCGTGGAACGCGTATTGGTTAAAACTCCGTAACTTATTGTCAAACAACGGGTTGCAAATCTGTTCTAATGCGGCGTTTCCCGAAACAGTTACAGATAACCACCCTGAAACAGCTTATGAGACGAACTATTACCATATCAGTTTCCGATGAAATGCACTCGCTTATATCCGAAGGCATGCGTTCACATTTTTACTCGACCGTGAGCGAATACATTCGATTTCTCGTCCGGCGTGATCAGCGGCCGGATGCCGTTCACGAACCAAAATTGGTTTACGCTGAGCCGCGGACGGTGAATCAGTGCATCGAAGATGCGCTTCGAGAGATCGAAGCGGAGAAAGGTTCTCTTGTTTCTAACTGAAACATCTGGATATTTGACAATTTAACCGGCGCATCCGCCATCAATTTATTAGGGGCACGCCCTAACTATGAAGTCTGTTAGTGCTAAAATAATGTGTTTTCAATATCATTTTCTCGGAGGCATTTAGTAATGAAAAGATCTTTTGGTACAGCCATATTACTGGCTGCTGTTGTGATTCTTTTTGGTGCCGGCCAGGCAGCGGCGCAGGATAACGCGCGGAAGTTCGATGAGTACGGAGCGATCAAGTTTGTCGATGCACGTGCCCGGCTCGATAATTATGCGATCGAGCTGCAAAACGATCCCGTTAGTCAGGCTTACGTCATCACTTACGGCGGCAGAACGAGCTTCAGTACCGCCGCACAGAGAGCTGCCGATAAAGCCAAAAACTATTTGGTAAAGACGAGAGGTTTCGATCCGTCACGCATTGTAACGGTTGATGGCGGCTACCGCGAAGAGCCGACGACAGAGCTATGGATCGTGCCCTCAGGCGCCAATCCGCCTATGGCTTCGCCGACAGTCGATCCGTCGGAAGTAAAACCGCCGAAAAAAAAGGCCAAGAAAAAAACAGCGAAAAAACGGTAATTTTGTAAGAAACAAACTGAATAAAACGGGCCGCGCTGTCGTTGGCAGACGGTGCGGCCTTGTGTCTTCAAGAATACAGTAACGCTTTGGCGGTGCGGTTATCCTGTGGTTGTGTTGGAACTGTTCAGAGGACTGTCCAACGTTTACGGCGAAGGCCAAATAGAACAATCAAAGGAGATAACTATCATGACAACTCAGGGAACAGGGACAGAAAAATCGCGAATTATGACGGGGCTTTTTACGGACAAAGAAAGTTCGGAAGGCGCTTATAAATCACTTCGCGACCGCGGTTATGCGGATGATGACATCAATGTTGTCATGTCCGACGAAACCCGCAATAAATATTATGCAAACGACGCCGATTCGGAACTCGGCAGTAAAGCGGCTGAGGGAACTGGCATCGGCGGTGCTATTGGCGGAACTCTTGGAGCCATCATTGGCGGAGTCGCCGCGATCGGCACTAATCTTGTCCTTCCGGGACTTGGGTTGGTCGTGTGGGGGGCCGATCGCGGCGGCTTTGGCCGGTGCGGGAGCGGGCGGATTGACCGGCGGACTTGTTGGCGCGCTGATCGGTTGGGGCATTCCGGAAGATCGAGCCAAGGCATATGAAAGTGGGATCAAGAGCGGCGGTACCGTTTTGGGCGTTACGCCGCGCAATGATGAAGACGCGACGTTCTTCGAAAATGATTGGAAAACAAACTATCGCGGCCAGGACATTTATCGTTAAGAATTAAACGCCGTCAACGGCCTTATATGCGCGATGGGCCGAATCTCTTGGATTCGGCCCTCACCGCATTTTTAAATACAGGAGGAACAAATGAAATTTCTATCCATTTTATTACTGATTGGGATCGGAACGCTCGCGGGTTGCAGCACGGCGGCAAACAACGGCAACGCCGCCAATATGCGCGGCGCTAACACAAACACAGGTTACGTCACAAATGCAAATACTAACGTCAGGCCGGTCATGCGCGTAAACGCCACAAACATCTCGCCGCCGAGCATGAACAGTGTTATGGGTAATTCCAATACCAGTCGCAACCCTGCTGCTACTTCGAATATGAAGGCGAACGACAAAAAACAATAAGGTGAAAAATAATGAAAAAGATCATTTCGATATTGATGATAGCTAGTATGCTCGTGTTAATGCCGTTGATGCCGACGCCTTCGACAAGGGCATTTGCGGCAGCTGTAGTGATACCGACGTTACCTACAGCTGCGCCGTGTCGTCGCGGCACTTACCGCGTGCGGCGTAATACACGAACGAAAAAGAAGGTGATCAACTCCTTAATCGCCGGCGGCGTAGGCGCTGCTGTCGGCGGCGGGCTCGGCGGAGGACGCGGCGCTCTGTTAGGCGCAGGAGCTGGTTCGGGCGGTTACCTTGTTTATAGGTATGTAAGAGACCGACGCGGACGGTGTGTGCCTCGTTATGTAAGAGGATAATTAGAGAATTATCGAGGGTCAGCGCTGACAGATTGTCGGCGTTGGCCCAGTTCTTCTATGTAGTAAGCCACAAGCGAGAGGACGATTAGAGCAATGCCGACGAACATGATCATTTTCGGCAGAAAACTAAAAACTCCTGCGAAAAATGCCAATAATCCGAGGATCGCCAGCAGCGCTCCCGCTTTTCTCGCCATTTTCGACATGTTGCTTGCTTGGGTCATAGGATTACCGTAACAGAAAACTGGCAACATCGCCAGATAACGAACTTTACAAATAACTTTTCTACGAATAAAATTCGACAATCTGGGTTCGCTCAGAGTCTAAATCACAATTCAGGAGGAATATGATCAAACGAATTTTATTGTTAACATTTGCAGCTATTTTGCTTTCGGTCGGAGCGCCGACTGTTTCGGCGCAGAAATGGGAAAATCTTGGTTCCAAAGAGGTCAAAGACCGCAGCGAGCAAGACACCTGGCATATCGGCTCTGACGAAGGCCAGTTTCGCAAGCTAAAATTAACCGTTCAGAATCGCCCGGTTCGATTTTACAAGCTTGTCGTTACCTACGGCAATGGCGAGAAGCAGGAATTTCAGATACGAAATCTTATCCGAGCCGGCGGCGAGACGCGCGCGCTGGACCTTGATGGCAAAGACCGTTACATCAGAAAAGTTGACGTTTGGTACGAAGCGGCAACCGCCCGGCGAGGAGTGCGTTCGCAAGTGACGCTTTACGGACGAAAATGACTACTTGACTAGCGACTGAAGAGTCTTTAAACTCTATTCCGTAGCGTGGTGAGTTATTGCAACTTGCGGCCACGTAAAATAAACCGCTAAACAGCAAAGAGTTATCTTCTAAGGTTTCAAGAACTCTGTGCCTGTTTGGTACAGAGTTTTTGATTTTATGACAACATTCCTCGACCTGCTAAAAGAAAAAATCATTGTCTTTGACGGTGCGATGGGGACGTATTTGCAGGCTCTCAATCTTCCTATCGAAGATTGGGGCGGGCCGAATTTTGAGAATTGCTCCGAGAATTTGCTTTACACACGGCCTGATGCGATTGAGGCTGTTCACAAAGCGTTTTTGGATGTCGGCTGCGATGTGATCGAGACGAACAGCTTTGGCGGGAGCGAAATCGTTCTTACCGAGTTTGGGATTGCCGACAAAACATACGACGTAAATAAGAAAGCGGCCGAGCTAGCGAAGCGCATTGCAAGGGATTATTCGACGATGGATAAACCGCGTTTTGTTGCAGGTTCAATCGGACCGGGAACAAAACTGCCGACGCTCGGCCATATTACTTATAATGATCTTAAAAACGCCTATCGTGAACAGGTGCGCGGCCTTGTTGATGGCGGCAGCGATCTGCTGATCGTCGAAACCTGTCAGGATCTTTTGCAGACGAAGGCAAGTCTCGCAGCGATTTTTGAACATTTTGAGAAGCACAAAAATCGGGTTCCGGTTATCGCGCAGGTGACGATCGAGATTTTCGGCACGATGCTCAACGGCACCGAGATCGGCGCGGCGTTGACCGCGCTTGAGCCGTTTCCGATAGACGTGATCGGAATGAATTGCGGCACGGGACCGAAGCACATGGCTGACAGCTTTCGCTACCTGTGCGAAAATTCGCCGCTGCCGGTTTCGGTTTTGCCGAACGCGGGTTTGCCCGAGGTGAAGGACGGCAAACAGCATTACGACGAAACGCCGGAAACCTTTGCGGCACAGGTCGAGCATTTTGCAAAAGATTTTGGCGCGAATATTGTTGGCGGCTGCTGCGGAACGACGCCCGAGCATCTGCGTCAGGTCGTTGAGCGTGTCGAGAGCTTGTCGCCGAAACTAAGAAATGCAAAATTGGCTCCATCCGCATCGTCTATTTATTTTCAACAGCCTTACACGCAGGACGCTTCGTTTCTGATTGTCGGTGAGCGCGTCAACGCAAGCGGGTCAAAGAAAATGCGCGATCTGCTTGACGCCGAGGATTGGGACGGGCTTGTCAACCTCGCCAAATCGCAGGAAAAAGAAGGTGCTCACATTCTCGACGTCAACGTCGATTTTGTCGGCCGCGATGGAGTCGCTGACATGCACGAGCTTGCAGCAAGGCTCGCGACGGCAGTTAAGATCCCGCTCATGTTCGATTCGACCGAATGGGAAAAGATGGAAGCCGGCCTCGAACACGCCGGCGGCAAGTGCATACTCAATTCGACAAATTACGAAGACGGCGAGCCGCGATTTCTAAAAGTTTTGAGTCTGGCGAAAGAATACGGAGCAAGCGTCGTCGTCGGTTTGATCGATGAAGAAGGTATGGCGCGAACTGCCGAGGACAAGATCAGAATCGCACACCGTGTTTACAAACAGGCGGCGGAATTTGGCATTCCGGCGCACGACATTTTTTTTGATCCGCTCGCTTTGCCGATCTCGACGGGCATTGAAGAAGATCGTCGGAATGCCGAGCAGACCATCGAGGCGATACGAGAAATCAAAGCCGATATGCCCGACGCGAATATTATTCTAGGCGTCTCTAATGTTTCGTTCGGCCTGTCACCTGCGGCTCGTGTTGTGCTCAATTCGGTGTTTTTGCATGATTGCGTCGAAGCAGGAATGAATTCGGCAATCGTCAATGCGTCGAAGATTTTGCCCCTTATTCGATTTAGCGAGCTTGAGATCGATACAGCACGCGACCTAATCTACGACCGGAGAAAATTCGACGGCGATGTTTGCACATATGACCCGCTGGTCGAGTTCACCAGGTTTTTCGAGGGTAAGACTGCGCAGTCGATCAAACCCGACATTTCCAATCTGCCGATTGATGAAAAACTTAAACACCACATCATCGATGGTGAACGCATCGGGCTGGAAGATTCGCTCAAAGTCGCTCTTGAGAAATATCCGCCGCTTGAGATAATCAACGACATTCTGCTCGACGGCATGAAAACTGTCGGCGATCTTTTTGGCAGTGGGCAGATGCAGCTTCCGTTTGTGCTGCAATCGGCTGAGTCTATGAAGGCGGCAGTGAAATTCCTCGAACCTTTTATGGATAAGGTCGAGGGATCGAATAAGGGCGTGCTCGTTCTTGCGACGGTCAAAGGCGATGTTCACGACATCGGCAAAAATCTCGTCGATATTATTCTGACAAACAACGGTTATAAAGTAATTAACCTCGGCATCAAGCAGCCGATCGACGACATTCTCCGCTCGTGGGAAGAGACCAAGGCCGACGCGATCGGCATGAGCGGCCTGCTCGTCAAATCGACGCTTGTAATGCGCGACAACCTCGAATTGATGAACGAGCGCGGCATCGATGTGCCTGTAATTCTTGGCGGAGCGGCGCTAAACCGGCGTTATGTTGACAATGATCTTGTTCCGCTCTACAAAGGAGAACTGTTCTACGCCCGCGATGCTTTTGACGGCCTTCATGCGATGGATAAGCTGACACAGTCAGAACCACCTGCGGTAGCGGGTGGTTTATCGCGAGCAGTTGGCCAAGCTGCCGTTGTGAAGTCCAACATTCAACCGCCCGCTACCGGAGGCGGTTCTGACTTGGAAGACCTCGTCGGCGAAGATGCGAAGCTCGGCGTAGAAGCAGCAAGAGTTTCGACGCGGGCGAAGGGCGACACGACGCATACGCAGCGGTCAGATACTGTGCTGCTTGATGTTTTGCCGAAGGCTCCGTTTTATGGCTCAAAAGTTGTTGAAATTAAGGATCTGACAAAGGTTTTTGATTTTATAAACGAGACTGCGCTTTTCAAAGGACAGTGGCAATACAAGCAGGGAAAGAAGTCGACAGAAGAGTATCAGGCAATTCTTAACGAGACGGTCTTTCCGAAATTCGCCGAGATCAAAGCGCAGGCCATTCGCGACAAACTGCTCGAAGCAAAGGTTGTTTACGGATATTTTCCGTGCCGGTCGAGCGGTAACGATCTGATCATTTACGAAGACGATGAGAAGACTGAGCGAATGAGATTTACATTTCCGAGGCAGCCGCTTGAACAACGCGGTGGGAAGAATCTTTGTTTGGCGGATTACTTTATCTCGGTGCACTTGCCACCTGCTGACGTCCCGACGCGTCGGGATTCTGACATCGATGTCGTTGCGTTTCAACTTGTGACGATGGGCAGCAAGGCGAGCGAGCATTCGGGGAAGCTTTTTAAGGCTGATAATTACACTGACTATCTTTTGTTCCACGGGCTGTCGGTCGAATCTGCTGAGGCCCTTGCGGAGATGTGGCACAAGCGCATTCGCAAAGAGTTTGGAATTGCGGACAAGGATGCGCCCGAACTGGCTAAATTATTTCACCAGGGTTATCAGGGCTCGCGGTACAGTTTTGGCTATCCGGCTTGTCCGAATATTGAGGATCAGACAAAACTGTTCGAGCTGCTTCAACCCGAACGTATCGGCGTTGAATTGACCGATGAGTTTATGCTTGATCCTGAGCAATCTACATCGGCTATCATTCTTCATCACCCGGACGCAAAATACTTCAACATAGAATAGGGATGCTAAGTAAGACAGTCATAAAATGAGAGAGTGAGAAAGTGAGAAAATTCTCACCTTCTCTCTGCCTTCTGCACGTTCGTTCCCACTCGCGTTTCCGCCCGTAAAGGTTACCGTATGTATTTGCTAGGAATAGGAACGTCAATCGAGAGGCCAAATTGGATCGCGGAGAAGCCCGAATTCGACAAGTCGAAATACCATATTCCGTTTCGAAAGACGGCGACGTCGGCTTGGGAGTCGCCGTCGTAGTCACCGGGAACCGGAGTATCACCGGCCTGGCCGAATTGAACGGCACTAAATCCATCTGAGCTAAGCTGTCCATACCAAATGCCCGTTGATGGACGAAAGACGGCCACGTCGTCACTGCGATCGCCGTCATAGTCGGCGGGAACCGGCATGTCATCGGCCAGGCCGAATTGAACCGCGTAGAAGTTTTGTGCAGGCAAGCCGGTCGGTCTGGCGATATACCACGTTCCGTTGCCGGGCCGGAATACTGCGATGTTCGATCGACCGTCGTTTTCGTAATCCATGAACAGTGGAATATCGCCGGGCGCTCCAAACGAATATGCCTGAAATCCGCCGCCGCTCTCCTGGATATACCAAGTGCCGGTCGATGGGCGGTAAACCGTTATGTCGGTCTTTCCGTCTCCGTTTGTATCGCCAGACAACGGTATGTCGGTTTGCAGTCCCCAATACGCAAAAGTAACGGTACTGTTCGAACTGTTGAGTATAAAGAAGTCGGGATTCGCGCCTGTGTCATCGCCGCGAAATACCGCAACATCCGTTTTGCCGTCTCCGTCAAAGTCACCGGGAACAGGAATGTCACCACTCAGACCCCAATTTAAACCTGTGAAGCCGGCCGTCGAGCGGTTGAGATACCAGTTGCCTTCCGAAGGTCGGAACACCGATACATCAGATCTTCCGTCACCGTCAAAATCGGCTCGCACCGACCTCGGAGAAGGAGATCCTGTCGGCGTTGTTGTTGGTGTATTGGTAGGCGTGTTCGTCGCTGTGTTGGTCGCTGTCGGCGTTGAGGTGGTAGTTGCCGTAGGGGTTTCCGACGGGCCGCCGGCGCAAGGGGAGGCGGCGGTTGCGCTGTTGCGTGGGATGGGCGGGCTCACGACGTCGAAGTCGGCGTTGTTGTTGTTTGTGTCCTGGCAGCCGGCTTGTTTTCTGACTGCACCGTCGACGTTTGTTATCGCTACGCCGTTGTTGACGGCCGTGCCGCCTTCGCCGTTGCCGGCGGTGCCGTTTCCGGCGGCTCCGTAGGCGACCCAATCGACGATAAACGAGAGCTGCTCTGTGGTGCAGGCCGTCGCTCCTCCGC
>JBJXHF010000061.1:0-7310 GCA_046160805.1 Pyrinomonadaceae bacterium | reverse complement strand
GCCTTTCCGAATACTTCGATTGACCCGCCACTGAGTTTGACAGGTTGGACAAAAGTTATGTCGGAGTTCTCGTTGGGGTCCTCGTTGTCAAGAGTAAACGTATCTGTTGTGACGGCAATCGTTGCCTTTATCCGTGCCTGCCACGTCACGTTGGCGCCAGTATTTTGCTTCGCCTCACCTGTAAGAACTGAAACAACAGAAAGGCTGGAAACACGGGTGAAGGTTGGGAGTTTTGTGACAAGTGCCTTCTCAATGTCCGAACCACTAGGATGACGCTCATCACTAGACTGAGGCCTGCTGGCACACGACCACAGCACAAGGCTACTTGCCGCGCCAAGTGCGGTAAGTCGTGCCATTGCGAGTTTGGGCATTTTCATTTAGAACCTTTGTAGTTCAACCTCGTTAGCGCGGCCAAAAAAGAACAACGATCACACTTGCGAGAATAAAAAAATTTGTGCCTCCCACGCAGTATTAGTCGCCCAAAAAACGTTGCCAACGCCATCGCCCATCAGCCTCAAACACAAATGCACAGACGGAATCATTTCTAACATAGTTATGACGTCCGGGTCGGCTGCCGTACTTGGCGGATTTAAAGTGACCAATTACTAATGATTTTTGGAGAAGTGCCCACATATTTGGTTTGCCCTTTCGCCATTTCCCATCATTATCCAAATTCCACAACACATCGTCAGGAGAAATCCCCAATTCACCGTTCGTCCAATCAAACTCAGATGAAATCATCGGCTTCAATGCGTCACGATCACGTTTGACTATCGCCGCACGAAACTGTGCAAAGAATGTCGGCCAGCTTTTATTAGCTGCGGCGGTTACCGAACGAGGTGTTTGGGCATCGGCAAAAGATGGAATGAGCAGAAAAACCAAAATGAACAAGAAAGATATCCAAGAAAGTTTCATTTGTTCTCCTAACATTAATGCCTGCTAATATTGAATTAAACCTATCAAGCTGGTTCTTAAAAACTTACCTGAATCGTCAAAATCAAAAGCGATTTCGGCGCCTCCGGCAACCTCGCACCCCCGACAACCATTCATTAAAGTAAACTCAATAATGAACCTCTGCCCGCCTTGCGGTAATCGCTGCATCGTCTTGAATCCTTTCATTGGCCATAATTCGAGGTTTGGAAACCGCCTGACCAAAGCGGAATAGTTTTGAGCTCTCGTAATATCGATATTTTGCACCTTGTCCCAAAGGTCAATAACTTGTGGAAATCCATTGACTAGGATGGTGTCGGTAACGATAGGATCGTTCAGCAGCGGGCTAGTTATTTCCGCTACATCCACTTTGCCCATCTCGGAAAAAGAACTGAGATAAACCTCACCTTTCATTAATTTAGTAAATTCTACGGCCTGTGGCGAAGCTCCCTTTTGACTCATACTCAATGCAATACACGATACGAATAATTTGCGCTTCCCACGGCTACACTTTTTATGGATTGCTTCCCATTGACCATCTCGTGGGTTCCAAACGGCACTAGGACCCACTTCCTTCGCGAAACTGCTTACCGCATTAGGTGCGGCCAGACAAAGAACAATCATCATACTTCCCAGAATAAATAAAATTTTCATTGTGCTTCTACTTTTTGACCTCACGCAATTTTCCCTTCGAAAAGACATATTTTGTCTTTCCCTTGAGACTTGGGCAGCAGGCACCATCATTCGTTCGATAATTCCACGTGTCCAGATTGATGTCGCCGCCGGAAATCGATTTCAGTTCGACACCTCGGATCCCTTTCGCACCAGGTGTAGCGTCAGCCGCAAATTGAATGCTTCTTCCTTTTCTTACAAAAACCGCAAGAACTCGAGCCCAGTTCAAACCGCCCCCACATCCTTCGATGGTGTATAAAACCACCACATCGGCTTTACCATCACCATTTACGTCACCGCGGAGTGTCTTGCGGGATTCTCTGTATTCATCGCAATTGTAGCGTTTCGCCTCACCTGAAATATGGCGGTCAATTATCGCGTTTTCTTTGGTTTGGGCTGTGACGTCAGATGTGGCTAGAAAAAGAACTGCCATCCCGGTTGCGAGAATAAATAAAGATTTCATCTTGCCTCCTATTTTTAAGGATGTTGGTTTCAACACGACGCTCCCGATCTTATTAAAACGTGCTACAAGGAACGATTTTAACCACCTCTTTTCCTCTCTTCGTTCGATGATACTCTTTACATATAGTCTCTACATATTTTGAACCATCGAACTGCATTCTTGCCGATGACGCATCAGTGGCGGTGAAAGAATGTTCTTCGATGTCGTACATGCCGTTATGAATTGAGCGAAGAATTGAAATAGCATCTGAGGATCCGCTGTAACGTACCTCGTAGGTGCCATTACTCAAACTAACCAACCAATAATTGAAGGCGTGAGCTCCGATTAAAGCCCAAAAACAGTCTGTATTGGGAGCCCCTCGAACGAAGTATATTTGTTGATTTTTATTGATGGTTGGAAGAAGCACAGAAACAAAAAGTTTGTTTGCCGCATTCTTTTTGATATGGTTCTCTGTCATACACCCGCGAAGCCTTACCGCGAGGTCTTTATCAGCATCTAGCACAGCATTTACAACATGTACAGAAGCCATTTTTGCACCTCGTGTTGCCCCTTCGGTGCTTGAGGTTAGGATGGCGGCACTTTTTTGCGCTTCAATCCTGTTCGGTGCGGCCAGAAAAAGAACCGCCATAATACTTGCGAGAATAAATAAAGTTTTCATTGTGCCTCCCACGTTGTAATTAATCCCGACCGCAATTACTACACTCGTAAGTCGTGCCATCATATTTGTAAGTCGCATAACTAAAGCTTCGACCGGCATTAAAGACAACGAGTATTTGAAGATCTAAATAGCCATTTGTGCGCCGAGATGTCACTTTTACGCCGCTACATGCACCAATATCTGCCAGCATTCTAAATTCTCCTTCTCTATATTCATATATCCAATGCATTGGTTTACTCGCGCCGAATGCGCAAGTAGCCGTGTCAGCTTTCCCAGTAAGCAAATATTGTTGGCCGCCAGAGTTGCTAAGCGTTATCGCCTTAATATCAACGATCTTGTCCATGCCACCTGCTTCATCCATACAGGGTTCAAAATATTCTGGGTTATATGCATTCTTAACCATTTCCGCGGCAAGTTGTTCTTTCATTTCCACTGTCAGGCTTTGGGGTAGTAACTGAATTTTTGTGAAAGCAACGAACGCATCCACGACATGCCCGGAACCATCAAAGCGTTTTCCTTTGCCAACCGTAACCTTTACTCTCCTTCCTTTATAACTATCCGGCATCTCTGTTTCAGCGTTCCAAGCGGTACAAAGCGGGCGGGACGTGCATAATCCTACGTGTTCTTTGCCATTCTTGTCGGTGATCGTCAAATAGCAATTATCCCCACATTCATAACCGGAAATCGTGCCCACCAAGGTCTTAGCGGCCGCTCTTTTTTGGGCTTCGACCTTGTTAGGTGCGGCTAGAAAAAGAACAACCATCACACTTGCGAGAATAAATAAAGTTTTCATTGTGCCTTCTGTAGGTTCTCTAACTCTACTTCGTCATGGCGCGTATTACCGCGTCACTTACACCGGCCGTTTTCAATCTGATCAGGGCCTCCGGCGTTAAGTCGAACTTCGAACTTGATTTCTGTATCGTCATGATGATTATGTCATCGGGCAATTTGGCCGCGACCATCTGAATAATCTGATCAATCGTCAGTTGCGCGGCGACTTTCTGCGGTTCGGCCTGCTTTTCCCAAACCGTTCCGTCAGGTTCCACGATTGTGTTGCCAATGATATTTAGGTTGCTTGCGGGAGCATTCGACACTTGAACGGTAACGGTATCGGCCTTGACATTGTAGTTGCCCTCATAGCCTTTCCCGCCCTGCTGAAGGGAAAATGTTCCGTCCGGTTTAAGCTCTATGTAATCGCTGGACTTGTCTTTTCTAATGTACTTCCCCGGTATGGAACCATCACTTGGGGGTACGGGTTGGAGACCGACAGCGGAAAGATCAGTCCCTTTTTTGTCCAACGATTGATAGAAACATACAAACTTTTCCATCATTTTCTTACCGGTTTTATCGTTTACAGGTTTCTCAATCCTAAGATCGCCCGCGAGAACAACCCGAACCGCATCAATCTGTTTGTGTGTCAGGGATTCCCTCAATGCCGCCAATTCATTGTTTGAAACCGTGGCTGATAAAACCACGGTTGTGATTATTTTTCCGGTAATGAGACCGCCTGCCTTGCTTGAATTGCTGACCTCCGTTGCAGTAAACATTGCGGGTTCAGCGTTTTTGATTCCAAAATAGAATTGATTTCCTTTTGCCGCTCGCAACGCAGACTCAAAAGTCGCATTCTGCTTTGATTCTTCTTGTTTTTGAATTTGAACAGCCACATAGTTTGAAGTCCCGTTTCTTCCAAACATAACGAAAATGCTCACTTGCGAAGTACTCATAAGGCTACTTGCAAAACCGGTTGAAAACACGGACTGATTCCACTGCTCCACTTGTTGTTTTGATATAGTGTCTTGCCCCGAATAATCGGGCTTACAGTTTTGCGCCCATCCTTGAGAAAACGAGAAACAAAAGATCAATACACAGGTCGCGACTATGAGCATCTTCATTGTGAAATCCCTCCTAGGAAGTTCGGCTTACTATTTGAATTTTTCTATACCGAACCTTATACATCAGTTTACCCGGACATGCAACAAACTAAACTACCTAGATCAGGCATTTTGCCCTCGTCCGGTCTCTTGCAAACCTTCTTTGATAAAGCCCCAAAATTCAACCGGAACTTTTCGCAAGTCAAAGGCGGCGTCTGTTGCATCCGCATCTGAATCCTCACCCTTCGATTTTCTCTCTAATACGAGTAATCCCAACAAGACGGATACCGCCGTTTGACAGCTACTGCCTTTCGGCCGGTAAGACGCTGCCGCGTTTCTCAAAGTCGTTCCGTTTCCCATCATCGCTGGATAAACAACAGAAATAATCAGCGGCTGAAAAGATGTGCCTTCGGAGAAGGATTCGAGGGATGTCACTTACGTGATCCTCGGAAAATAAATCACATAGGAGAATAAAGAAAATGTCAGCAAATATTTCGATCATCGGCAACCTGGGCAAGACCCCGGAAACAAAGATCACGGACAACGGCACGCTCGTCGCGAGCTTTTCAATGGCGTCGAACTCGTTCAGGAACAGCGAGCAAGGACGGGTGGAGAAGACCGACTGGTTCCGCGTGACCGCATTCGGCAAGCAGGCGGAGACGCTTGCACGTTACGTGCGAAAAGGCAGCCGTTTGTATGTACAGGGGCGCCTTACCTTCAACCCGTGGGTAGATCAGAACGATTCGCCCCAGGCCGGTGCGGAGATCGTCCTGCAGGAGTTCCAGTTCCTTTCGGGTCGCCGCGATGGGGACGGCGACGGAGCAGCAATGCAGACAGTGCAAGCGGCACCGACTGCACCGACCGAGATCCAGCAGGCCGCGGCTTATTGATCCAATATTTCGGTTAACGAATAACTGCCGCTTCGGGAAATAGCACTCTTCAGGCGGCAGTTCTTATGTGTGAAGTGAGTCTGCTATGCGATACCGGGTCGTAAAGATGAAGTGGATCTCCAGATCGTTTGTAAGGGACCATCGCAATCACATCTTCTTGTTCGGCGACAACCTTGCGCGGCGTGGCTTTGGCGGACAAGCAGCGGCGATGAGGGGCGAACCTAATGCGGTCGGGATACCAACCAAGAAACACCCGAGCAATAACGAAGACGCGTTCTTTACTGATGCGGAATTCGAACAAAACAAAGCGGCGATCGACCGGGCGTTCGAGCGTTTGAGACATATAAGTACCACTCGTGAACAGATCATCGTTATCCCCGCAGACGGCCTCGGAACCGGTCGAGCTCAGCTCGAGAGCCGTGCACCGCTTACGTTCGCGTATCTACAAAGGCGTCTAAGAGAGCTTTCTTTATTACCGGCCTGACCTCATTACCCGTTAACACACTTCTCCTGCACATTGAGAGGGATTTTCAAGCCTGAATGAAAGTGCTTTTTATTCAGGGTTTTGAAAATGCGGCCCTTAAATACTACGCGTTTTCGATTCGGCACGACGCCGATCAAAGAGAGGAAGTTATGGCAGAAAGAATCAATGTTGAACAACTCAGAAAACACGCTCCAAATAATCAAATGCTGGCATTTATGCCGGTCAATACCGGCTCGCCAATGCAGGACTGGTGTGCTCATCTTTCATCGTATCCGATGCGCCGACGAGAGCTTGAAGAGTTCTCGATTCTCGGTGACGTGGTAGTTAGGATAGCCGACGAACTTGAACCCGAACCTATGGACCGAGTGAGAATACTCTCACTTGAATACGCAATGAAAGTTCTCTCCGACGAGACGGATGCCAAAGAGTTCGTGCGATGCGTAAAGGCCATTGCGAGCCCTGATGCCGGGCAGTTTGAGTATGAGCAAATCGCCTCTTACTACTACGGCGAGATCAGACGCAGAGGCGTTGGCGACGTGCTCACCGAGATGGGGCTTCTCGGTATGCAGTTAGAGGCCGTGACGGCTACTTTGCCGGATCGTGAGATCAGCTTCGAAGAGTCGCGGATGACCGAGCAAAAGCTCTGCGTCGCAGACCAGAGGCGAGTCCAGGAAGCCGCGAAGAACCGCACGCCGCTCCCCCCAAAATGCCCGAACTTCGATGATGAAATGCGGGCTGTTCTGAAACGCGTCGGCCGGCCGAAGGTCAGCCGTATCATATTCGACGACTTTGCGGATTTCTATCTCGAAGATAGCGATAAATCTATCGAAGAACTCGATCATGATTTCACTACTTTCGAGCAGCTTGAGCAGTTCGATGAGAACGGACTTATCGGTATAACGATGAGTTCAAGCCAGCGTTCGGTAGTGGTCTTTGATCTCGATTGTGAGATCGATGCGAACTGTCTCCCAAGCGAATCAAAATCACTTTCCGCACAGCTTCCGAAGCTCTTTGTAGGCCATTCGTTAGGCGGCAGCTCCGTTCAGGAAGGACGTCGGATGATCAACTGTGCTGGATGGTCGATGCCATCGAAACATCCGTTCTCGGATAAGGAGTTCGAAGAGTGGCTGGCGCTTTCACTCGATCGAATCTATGACGGCAAAGCGATCCGTTCCGCGCGCCGTATTTATTCATTCGGGCAAGGCAGCAGTATCGAGTTGCTTGTCGATCAGGAGATCAATCCTGACTTCGAAGAGATGCAGTACACGGCTTCGATTCTGCGTGTTATGTGGCAGCGTCAATACGCCGATTTCCATCTGCGAAGCCTTCGCCACGAAGCCTA
>JBJXHF010000060.1:0-7141 GCA_046160805.1 Pyrinomonadaceae bacterium | reverse complement strand
GGGCGACGTAATTATAAACCGCGTTAAATTCATTGCAGATCAAAACTATCTGCGTAACCTGCGGCGCCGTCAGCGGCAGGATCGCCGTGTAATTGGCGATCTTGCCCTTCACATTCGCAAACATTTCCGCCTGATCCGGCAGTCTTCCCGGGAACCAATCATTTCCTTGTGTTGGTGTAGCCATTTTTTTTCTCCTTTTATGTGGTGATGGAATCGCAGGGGCTATTCCAGGAAAGGTCAGGCAAAGCAATACAATTGGATGACGATTCAGAAAACCGCACTGCGATAGTCGCAAATTCAAGCGAGTGTCGAAAATTATGTTCCGATTACCAAAAATATTCAAGCCCGAATTTCACTTTCTGCCCTCCGAAAACAAAATTCTACCCTCCGAAAATGAAGTTCTGCACTCCGAAGACAAAATTCAAAGCACCGAAAAAGAAATTCGAACCTCCGAAAATGAAATTCGAACCTCCGAAAACAAAATTCTGCGCCTCTAAAACCAAATTCGAACCGCCGAAAATTAAAATCGAACCTCCGAAAAAGAAATTCGCTCGTCTGAAAACCAAATTCGGAACCCCGAAAAGTGAATTCGGAACTCCGAAAACAAAATCCTGACCCGAAAAACTCGCTTTTTAAACGCCGTCAACGCCTCAATAATCGTATTTTCGCCAGTATTTATAAGGCTTTGGTGAGAATTACTCTGATAAAAGCGTCGGCTGGTCGGCTTTTTTGGCTTTTTGGGCTTTCTTGGTGACTTCTTCGACAAGCGGAAGGTTCATTCTTGCTCCGTCGAGGATTTCCTGAACCGTGACGATCTGCAAACGGTCAAACGGCTGGAACATATCAGGGTTGAACTATCACAAATCCAGGTTAATTTTCCTTTCAGCCAATACTGAGTGTTCAGTGTAAAGACGTGGATTATTTGAATTGAACTCGTACTTAACGTCAACTAAGAGGTTATCCACAGTAATAATTTTCCATCCAGTAACAAACGACGCATCTGCTTTGCGAGTGATCTCAAAGGCAATAAGAAGATGCAGGGCGTTTTTACTTACTTTGAAATCATCGGACGGCGAGAAATAGAACGACCTCATTGAACCACCGCCTTTGCCTACACCGTAAGATTTGACTTCAAGATAGACCGCGTTACCTTCTGCTGTGAACTCTATGTCGGGATAGCCCTGACTTTTCTTCTTGCCGCTTTTTCCAGAAGGCGTATCGACGTCTTTATAGCCAACATTGATCAAGCCCGTCTTAATGAAAGCCTCTATCGCATTGCCAACTTCGTTGGGTCGAGCCTTTTTTATGCCGCCGTCGGCTAAGACCTTTTCTGCCGCATCATCTGCCGCCGTGCAGATATTCGCTAAAAGTCGCTGATGTATAGCGTCTTTGCGGTTAAATTCAAGCACATCGAATCCCGTGAGAGCCTTAATAACCACGTCAAAACGGATGTTCTTGAGCGGATTCATCATCTTACGGACGATATCTTCTAATCCTTCAATGTATTCTTCTGTTTTTGGCATTATTTCTTTTGAAAAACAACAATTCGATTTGAATTTGTTCCCTTCGTGTTATTACTTACGCCCCAAATATTCGCCGTCTTAGTAAATATCTGCTCATTGATCATTACACAATTGAGGTTGAAGCCATTTCTTTCGCCAAGAGGAATAACTGCTTCTTCCAATTTGATTTTGCCTGAACGAACCTCACCTACCTCAAAAGCTACCCAACCAGTTGGTTTTGTTACTCGATATAGTTCCTTGAATACCGAATCCATAACTTCTGACCAAATGGGAACGGTTTTCGACATCGTTATTTCAGCTTCAACTTTCTTTGCGTCGAGACCGTTGAACCAACATCTTAGCCAGTTGTCCTGCGCGTATTGAACAATATCGAGAAAGGGGGGCGAGGTTACTGTTAGACTTACTGACTCGTCAGTAATTACCTTCGTATTTCGCGCGTTGCCCGTCAAAAAAAGGACTCTTGTTTCTTGGACATTCTTAATTTGATCGAGCGATAGTCCGCCTAATAGACTTTTGCTCTTTTTGTAGATAATTTCTTTTGTGTTCCGATAGGTCGGCGACTGTTTGTATTTATTGTTGATTGTTATCTGTCGCGCGGGAGATACTGCCTGATTAGGCGGCAAGGTGTAAACGCTGAAATAGCCTGCGGAATGTCCCGTAAGCCGATTGGTCGCAACCATACGAATCCATTTATCGACGCCGTCAATTGTACCGTCGGCATCACGCTTAATAAAATACTTTTTTAGCGAGACAATTTCTCCAAGAGTTTCTGGGTGGTAAAACATCGAAAGATCAATCTCCGATTTTTCAGTCGTATCGAGTTCAATCTCTTCGAGTCGCCTTTTGATATAGGAGATATTTGGGATTGTGAGTCTTCCCTCAGAAAGAATCTTACTTATTGGACTAATGTCGTTCGCAATAGCATTTCTACCAAGCAGAGCCGCCTCGATCACCGTGGTTCCTCGACCACTAAATGGGTCGTAAACTATATCGCCCTTTTCCGTGAGGTTCGAAATGAAAAAATTTGGCAACTGAGCCTTGAAACAGGCTCTATATGCAACCTCATGAATTGACGTTGCCTGTCGTTGCTTAGCTGTCCAAAATTCACCGGACACACGTCCATCCTTAATCTGGAACGGATTTGCGAGAGCCGTTGCCTCACCAAAAAGTGAGTTCTGTTCTGGCTGAGAATTTAACCTCGTAAGAATCGATAGCATAAGTTTTATTTATATTAACTCGCTGTTTCTACATTAGCGAACAGCGAGCCTTTGTCGAGGACTTTTTCCAGACCGTTGACGAGCGCGATTGACTGCTGCGTCTGCACGCCGTTCTTGTTTGACGGAATCTCTTCGTAACATTGGTTGGCGTGGTCGTCCCACGTCCATGTGTCGGTGAAGGCCTGCGCCTGCGCACGGTCTTCGGTGCCGATGTTGTTGTATATCTGGTTGTAGTTGCGTTTGGAATTGAACGGCGGATCGATATAACAAAGATCAACCGTCTCATCGCGGATAAACTTCCGCATCACATCAAGATTGTCGCCGTAAAAGAGTTTGTTCATGGGATCGCTCTGGGAAATGTAGCATTAACCGTTCGGCTTGGCAATAAAGCAGGCGAAAACTTGTAAAAAAACCCTTTCAGGCGTAAGCTATGTTGGAATTTACGTTTCAGACCAATCTTCTTTGCTCTTTAAAGACCTCCACAGGTTCTTCTGCCGAGCGTGAATTGTGTATTTGCAAAATCACAATGGAGGTCGGTCTATGTCAAACAAATTCTTATCACTTCGTCCCTTTCTTTCAAGTCTATTTTCGTTCGTTGTTATTGCCAGTCTTTGCCTGATGCCCACTCTTCGCGTTACGGCGCAGATCGCCGGCGATATCACATACGGTAATGTGATAGGAAATCCACCGGGGCCGCGTAATGTGAAGAATGTGCTCGTAGAAAGCACGGTCGGGACTCCTTACGTTTCTTTTACCACCGTATTTCCTTCAGGCAGCTATACGTTGAGCGGATATAACCCGAATGTTACTTACACCATAACCCCGTCAAAGCCTGGCGGAACTAACGGGGCCATAAGCTCATTCGACGCGGCGAGGATCGCACAACATGTTACCGGAAGTGTACTTTTGACCGGCAACCAGCTTGTCGTGGCAGATCTCAGCGGAAATAACACGATTAACTCGCTCGATGCCGCTAAACTTGCACAATACGTCGCCGCGCTGCCCTTTTCGCCACCGAATTTTAGTGGAACGTGGAGATTTTATACCGTTGCAAGTGTTCCGTTCCCGCCGGGTGCGACGCCTATGGGCAGGACATATTTGCCGACGATTCCCGGCAGCGTACCGAGCCAGGATTACACCGGACTGCTGATGGGTGAGATCACGGGCAACTGGAACCCGGCGATCCACCCCCGACCGGCCAAGGGCACTGAGAGAAGCACGGCTGTCAGTCTGCCGAGTCTCGTAACTCCGGCTGACAATGAGGTTCTTATACCGGTCAGCATACAGGGAGCGGCGAATAAGGGGATCATCTCTTATGAGTTCGATCTCAGGTATGATCCTTCCGTGATAAAGCCTCAGGAAAACCCCGTCGATGTTGCGGGAACTGTGAGCCGCGGGCTTTCGGTTGTGACGAATGCGAATGAGCCGGGACATCTAAGAGTCGTCATGTATGGGCCGATGGCTATTGATGAAAACGGTTTGCTTCTGAATCTTAGATTTACTGCGGTTGGTGATGCGGGTTCGGTTTCGCCGTTAACTTGGGAACGCATTATGTTCAACGAAGGCAATCCGCAAACGATTGCGACCGACGGTCGGTTAGAACTTTCAGCGGCGGTTTCTAACTAGATCGGCCTAAGGTGAATGCAAAAAAGAGCCGCTGAATGGTCAGCGGCTCTTTCCCTTTGAGAAGACCGGATGTCTGCTTCCGATATTGACTAGTTAGTAAGCTTTTGGAAGCACATCGAAAATCTTTGCCTTGCGGCTAAATCTTTTATTGTTACTTCTTTGCCACACCTACGAGGTTAGCTGCCGGGCTAGGAACGAAAGATTATCCCCGCGTCATTTTCTGCGTGACGCTTCGCCCCGTTTTAGCGATTAAATCGCTAAAAATTGGTTCCCCCGCGTCGTTCCTTGTGGAACGGCTTCGGTGATCAACTTGTCAACAATTGGATAATAGCAGTAATTTTGGTCGATTTCAAGTTTTTTATGCATTTCTTACCACAAAAACACAAAGGGCACAAAGTTTATTCACCGAGCCGGGTAGAATTGATAGAGAAGCAAATAAACGATTACGCCAGTTACCGATACATAAAGCCATACGGGAAAAACGAGGCGGGCGAGTTTTTTGTGATGATCGTATTGGCCTTTTAGGCCGCGACGCAGCGTTACGATAACAAAAGGCGCGACGAGCGCGGCAAGGATTGTGTGCGACGTCAGTATCGTGAAATAAATTGGGCGAATGAGGCCTTCGCCGGTGAATCTTGTCGGGCCGAGGCCGAAATAATATGTTCGCAGAGCATGATGTGTGACGTAAGAAACCAAAAATAAAGCCGAGATACTACTTGCCGTTAACATGCAAAAACGATGTTCGGCGATGCGGCGTTTCATTATGAAATAGAAACCTGACACGAGAAACACGCCGCTGGTAGCGTTCAATGCCGCGTTGAGATGCGGGAAGATGTGCAGAGCGTCCATATGAGCGAACGGCTCTCCGGAATAACTGAAAACTAATAACTGATAATATTTTTAGTTATCAGTTTTCAGTTATAAGTTATTCCGGAGAGTCTATTTCCAAAATCCAAGCAAGATAAATAATACCAGCCAAAGCCCGCCCATGAAGTGCCAGTACCAGCCGACGACCTGGGCAAGCGCCGCACGTTGTGACATGGCTTCCCTGTCAGTGGTCGGCAACCAAGATCTGAGCATAATCGCTCCGAGCGCCGTGATGCCGCCGAGGACATGAACGGCATGAACGGCAGTTAATACGTAGAAAAAACCTGCGTATGGGTTTCCGCTCATGTAAAGTCCGCGGTTTGTCAGCGCGATCCAGGACAATATTTGTGACGATATAAACGCGGCTCCGAAAACCGTGGTTGCGATCAACCATTTTTTTGCAGCCGGCTGATCGTTTTGCTCGATGCTTCTTTGTGCCAAATGATAAGAGAAACTGCTCGCTAAAATTATGACAGTGCTTATCCAAACCTGTATCGGCAGGTCGAACGGTTTCCACTCCGCAACATTGTTCGTAGCGATAACGATATAGGCCGCGATCAGGCCGCCGAATGTCATCAGGATCGCAAGCAGGAGAAAGGAAGTCAGGATGCGTGATTTTTGGGAATTAAAGCGTTCGACCTGTTCGGAGGCATCGTCGTTTGGATCATCGCTCCCGCCGCCGTTGTCGCCGCCGCCTGAGCTTGAGCCGCTAAGTAATCCTGTGCGGCGCCTTTTGATTTCGGCAATATTGTCGGTAATTTCTGCGGTTCCGATTTCCATTTACTTATTGCTTGTCGGCGACCATTAACAAAAATAGAAGCGGCAGATAGATCACGGAAGCCAATAGCAAGGTTTTCGCTTTTTCATTTGTTTTGTCCAACGCGACTCTTACGCTGGCAATGAAAAAGAAAATACCCAAGACGCTCGCGCCTACGAGAAAGATCATTCCATTCTGGCCAAAGAAAAACGGCGCGAGGCTGACCGGAACGAGCATCAGCGAAAACATGACGATCTGCCGGGCAGTGATCTTCCCTGCCGGCTCGACGACGGGCAACATTAAAATTCCGGCTTTAGCGTACTGGTCGCGGTACATCCAGGCGATTGCGAGAAAATGCGGAAATTGCCAAAGGAATTGGATGGCGAATAACGCCCACGCACCCATCGAGATTTCGTTTGCGGCCGCCGTCCAACCCATCAGAGGAGGCAACGCTCCCGGAATTGCTCCGATCGCGGTTGAAACCGATGTTTTAGTTTTCAATGGCGTATAGACCAGAACATAACCGATGATCACAACCAAACCAAGAAACGCGGTTAGCGGATTTACTGCAGCAAATAAGTATATCTCGGCGATAATGCACTGAACGATTCCAAACACGAGAGCCTCGGTCGGTGTGATGCGACCGGTCGGGATTGGCCTCGTTGCGGTGCGGTCCATTAAGGTGTCGGTGGAATGTTCCCAGTATTGGTTCAGTGTCGCGACGCCGAACGCGAGAAGTAATATTGCGATTATTGAATTGGCAAAAAGGACAACATCGACCGAACCTGTTGTGCCAAGGTAGAAACCCGCTGCCGATGTGAGAACCAGCATTGAAGCGATACGCGGTTTTGTGAGCTCTATGAATGCCCCGACCCTATCGCGCAGGCCGAAAACTCTTTCTTCGTCAATTTGAGCGGAGACAGTGTCCATTTGAATAACAGCAGAAACCTTCTCATTAAGGATAGCGTCTAACATTCGGAAACTCCAAACCAGTCATGAATAACGCATTTTGTTTTATTATGTAGGCTGAACTTATTTTATCAGCGTGTGACAAACAAAAACGCCTAAGTTATTCTGTGAGATAGATAATGTCCGCTGCCGAAGAAACCATCAATTCTCGAACTGTCCCTCCGAAAGGCTCGGCTTCAACG
>JBJXHF010000059.1:0-3046 GCA_046160805.1 Pyrinomonadaceae bacterium | reverse complement strand
ACACCGCCTCGGCGACATCCAGCCCGCACAGCACGAGGTCTTCCTTCGCCAAAAACCGCCCGACGCCCAAAGTGTCGCCCGCCACCGTCGCCGCCGTCGTAATATCCCCGCGCCCAATATCCTCGGCGAGAAAATCACCTATCGCCTGCATCACATCGCCGCTTTCCAGCCAGTTCATAATGAGCCACTTTTAAACAGCTTCAAAGAAAGGAACGTTTAGTGATTTTCCAAGCATTTTTACTGCTTGCTGTGCGTCTTTCGAAATAATCCCATTAACCGGTTTCACAGTACATTTGAGTTCACCCGTTCCATCCCCAATAATCCAAAGATCTTCTAATTCTTGAAGTCCGCGAGTGATCAGGGAAAACATAGGAGCCTCTTCCTCTTGCCCAAACATGAAGTGAAACTCAAAATAGTTATAAAACTCTGGGTTAGTAACAACAACATACCCCAGTCGGCCTTCTGCGACGGCACCCTGCCAAGTTGAAGGCATCAATTCAAGAAACTCCGCTTTCGGATAATTGATCCAATCACGTGACAATACACGCGACATATCCACGACTCGGTCAAGTTCTGGTTCCCACGCTCTCTTTGTAAAAAAACCCATATACTTTTTCTCCTGTAAAAATTGATTCCGATTTGATTTTACGGATTGACAGTTATCCGCTCTTCTGCCGAAGGGTGGCCGTAGTCGGCGTTGTTCTTGCGCAACTGGACTTCGATGCGCATCTGGATCGGCCCGGTTTGTCCGGCGGGCGGGTGATAGATGAAGTCGGCGGACTTCCCTGTCGCAGTGCCAACTGTCGCGCGGACGCCGGTTGCGACTGGAATGGCGTCAACCCGCCACGAATCGGCCTGTTCGCGGTCAGTCACGACGACGGAGAACTCATACCCGGATTTTGATGGAAAAGCATTGATCTTCGGCACAACATTGCTCGGGTCTGGCGGCGGAGCCGGTTCGTCGCCGATGCCAAGAGCGTCGCCGATGGCCTTTGTGTAGCCTGCGGCGGCCTTGAACCTCCGGTTGCGGTCACGAGTCCGTGTCAAGGCTCCGGCGAGCGGCAGTAAAAGCGCAGGCGGCGTGATATTCGGTGGAAAGGCCGGGATCGGCGTGAGCAGGTCGCCGTCGTAAAGCGCCTGTTTTATCTCGAACATGGTTTTTTTATAACCGTCCGAAATGTCGGCGTACGTGTTCATCGCCGTCAAATTGGCAAGTTCGTTCGTCACCTCAGTCACGTCCGCCGCCGTCGCGTTCACCTGCACCAAATACGTCCCGAGATTGTTCTTCTGCAATGTCAAAACCTCAATAAGCTTAGCGAATGTTCGTATTTCCATAGCGATTCCTCGTAAATTTCGGTAAATTCTAGCACAAAACGCGCCAATTTAACCAAAAGCGGACGCGCGAACGACGTTTGCGGCTCCGCTTTCACCATCTGCGGCCCCGCTTTTATCATCTGCGGCCCCACTTCCACCATCTGCGGCCCCGCTTTTACCATCTGCGGCCCCGCTTGCACCGTCTGCGCCAAGTGAATTAGGTCGATGTATAGTGTGAATTAGATTGATGTAAGGCATGAATTAAGTGAATGTATGGCCTGAATCTTCTATTTTCCGGCGTGAAGCCTCGCTATTTCATGCGTCGCGGGTTCGCGGCAGCCGATTTTATTTTCCTGCGATCTTGATAATGCATTGCGATATTTGGTATCTTGTTAGGAATTCATTTGTGTCAATAGATAGTTCGACAGATAGTTCGACGCTTTCGTCGTTAAAATCTGATCGTTTCAATTAAGAAGAGGAATATTCTATGGGCTTGCTTCAGGACATTGGCGGCGGACTCGGAAAGTTGATCGAGGAAGGCATAGGCTGTTTTCTTACTATAGTTGGAATTCTACTCCTTGTAGCGTTTGTCTTGGGTTGCATCGCTGGGTATAAGATGGGAGGAGAGGTCGGCCGGCAAATAGGGTATAGCGAGGGAAAAAAGGATGGCCTTGAGTTGGGGAAAATAGCTGGCTATAACGAAGGGTACCCAAAAGGTAAAGAAGCTGGATTTGAAGAAGGAAAGTCTTTTGGTGGTGATAATGGCTATCTCCAAGGCTACGAAGATAAAACTTATGGCAATCCTAACAAACTAGAAACGACCGAGAAGGCAAAGCTAGGTGAAAGACGTAACCAGGCTAAATCCACATTTCTTTACATTTCAGCTTTGCTTGCCGTTCTCTTCATACTTTATTGGCTTCCATTTATTTATTTCAAAAATCCAAAAACCGGAGAATCATCGTTCGAAAATTTTGATAATAAGTCCTTCCAATATGCGGCGATTGCCAAAGTTCTACTCTCAATTACTTCGATTGTGGTAGCTTGGAATTTTTTATCGAGTGATTTTTTGGCTCAGACCAGCTTACGTTATTTCAACAACCTTTCCATTGAAACAGTGGATCAGTTTGTGCTTATTGCGACTGGAATTCTTTTTTCTATCCTTCTCATTTTGCTAATTGAGTACACAACTTTTGGCAACAGTAACCCAACGATAAAATTCTGGGCACAGATAATAGGGGCGGCGGTTTTTCCATTAATTTTGTATCTATTCATTGGCACTTTGGTGGCTACTCATATTGCAAGCACGGACTCCACCGTCAAAATGCTTTTGCTGCAAGCAGGAATAACTGTCGGTCTTGTTTCATTTCTTACTGTAAGATACTACAAGCTTTATTTAGAACATAAATCACAGGTTATTTAAGTTCTGAGATTCCAATTACGTCAATTCCAGTCTTCGACGACATTTCCTTTTTTCGATATGTTCTTCAATGATCTCGGCGGCGTATTCCCCGTATCAATCCAACGATTCTAGATTGTTATTCAGCGTCTCGATCTGTTTTTCCAGCTCGGCGAAGCGGTCGCGGAGTTCCTGGACCTTTTCGGCCGGGGCACGGTCGACGAAATTCGCGTTGGAAAGCTGTCCGGTGAGGCGGTCCTTTTCCTCGGTGAGCTTGGAGATCTGGTTCGAGAGCCGTGTGCGTTCGACGTCGAAGTCGATCAGCCCTTCGAGCGG
>JBJXHF010000058.1:0-27619 GCA_046160805.1 Pyrinomonadaceae bacterium | reverse complement strand
GCCGCAACCTGACAACCATGGTAAATGCGCAAGTGCCGGGAATCTTGCGTGTCGCAATGTACGGCCCGAATTCAATCGACGAAAACGGCGTTCTTTTCAATCTCAGATTCAGAACAGTCGGAGCGCCGGGATTGGTGTCGCCGCTGGTTTGGGAAAAGATGATGTTCAACGAAGGTGATTCGGCAACGACCGTTACCGACGGCCAGATCGCGATCTTCGCAGATCCCAAAATTTCTGCTGAATAAAATTTGAACGCGGATTAGACGGATAAAGGGGATTTGAGCGGATTCATTTATTATATCCGCTCTAATCCGCTTGATCTGCCCAATCCGCGTTTAAAAAACGTAGCCACCGAAGCCTTCTCTAATCAAAACCTATACTGATACCTCACCGTCAGGCTGCGGCCCGGGCCGTCGATGCCCCAGCCGGGAGCACGGTGGCTTTTATCGCCGATATTTTCGAAATCGACGCTTATGGTTTGATTCTCACCAAAGCGATAGCCGCCACGAAGATTGAACAGCGCATAGCCGGGAATTGCGTCGAACAGAGGCACGACAGTGTTGTTATCGACAACTGTAACTCCGTTGATGACCGCGCCGATCGGCAAGACACGGTTGAGTACCTGCGTCAGCGTCTCGCCTGTCGAGGTGAGTACATAGTTGTTGTTGGTCGTTCCGCACGGCGATCCGGCTGAGTGAATCGAAAGCCCGCGCACGCATGCGCCGCGACGAATAAAGTTCCGTATCTGTATCCGAGTTCGAGCGCCGCCGGTTCGGCGGTCGGCGATGTCGAGCGTCGATAGCCGCGATTGGCGGCCGGAGGCGTTCATATACCCTTCGACCCAATAACGCTTTCCGGGCGGTTGATATCGCAACCGCACGAAGCCGAACGCAGGCGGAATGCCTCCGCCGCCGAGATTCGGAACGGCGCCTGTCAATTTGTCAGCCGTGTGAACATACGAGAAGTTGCCGCCGGCAACCCATGAATCAAGAAAGCGATATTCAAGTGTCGCCTCAGTGCCTTTGACGCGTGTGTTGCCGAAGTTGGCTTGGACCAGCACCGGGTTCGGCGATGCATTGACAAAAACAGCGCCGTTTATGTTTTGAAAGGTAATCGTCTCGCTTCCCAACTGGAGCCCCTCGGCTCCCGGCGGCAGGATGAGCGTTTGCCTGACGATGGTGTCGGCGTAGTCGATGACAAAACCGGTCAGGCTTGAATCAAAACGCTTGTTTCGATAACGCAGGCTAACGTCATAGTTATTGCTGATCTCGGATCGCAACGGAGTGACCTCAACACCCGAAGAAACGGCTTGCTCGTTGGCAGTCGTCCCGACGAACCCGCCAAGCGGTATTACCGACGAAGTCGAAACCTGAAATCCTACACCTACCAGGCCCAGCCCGCCAAGACTCGTGATATTCGGCGACCTGAAGCCGCGCGAGAAATTAAATGCGGCGTTGAGCCCGTCGGTTATCGTCACAACAGTTCCGATGCGGCCGGAAAAATCCTTGAACGTGGCCGAATCGTCCGGGAACAGAGGCTGGCCGCTTACAACCGGCGCGTCGGCGGCCTGTGCCTCATAACGCCCGCGGTTGTAACGCAGCGCTCCTGTAAGGCGTAGGCGGTTTTTGACGGCTTCAAAAACGTCCTGAATATAGACACCGGTGAGATCATAGGTCGAGCCATTCGGCACACGCGGGCGAACGAGAGATACGACGCCGTTACCCGGATTTGTGTTGAATGACGGAGCAGTAACCTTGTCGTGGTAATGGTCGGCGCCGACGAGAAAATTATTGCGCCCAAAGTGTTTGTCGAGAAACATGCCAAAGCCCCAAGCCGTCGTACGTTCCCGGTCGTTCGTTATTGCTGCCGCCGGATTTCCCTGTCCGCCCTGGTTGATACGCTCTTCTCGTTGGCTGTTGTAAGAAACGTTCGCGGTCAGATTGTCAAAGAATCCGACAGATTGCTTGTAATAACGCAGGTATCCAAAATCCAGCATCAGGTTGCGGAGGTCTGCGATCAGGTTGCCGTCGCCACCGATCAGTTGGTCGTAACGTTTGCCGCCGTCCTGCTGGCTTCTCTGATAACGGAACGACAACTGCTGGTCGTCACGCAAGGCTAAATTTGCTTGCAGTGAACCTCCGTATTGCGTAAAGCCGGTGTCCGGCAAACGCTCGCTGCCGATGATATCGGACGGCAGGCCGAGGAATCGCGTGATTGCCGAGTGGCTGTCGATGCCGCCGCCCGGCCGCAGCGTGTTGATGCGGCGGCCGACAAGATTTCCAAGAATGCCGAAACGTTTCGCCCCATATCCGACCAACGCATTGCCGCCAAACGCAGCATCGGCGCTGTTGAACATTGTATTGAGTTCACCGTTCCAACGGGCCGAGTCAAAGCCGTATTCAGGCTGACGCGACAATATCTGAACATTTCCGCCGAGACCGTCGGAACCAAATTGAGCGGTATTTGGGCTTCGCTGAACCTCGACGGTGTTCACGGTCGTCGGCTCGTTAAGGTTGAAGAAAGTGTTGATGCCGCCGCGCTGCGTCGAATTTGTATAGCGAACGCCGTCAACATAAACGCCGACCTCGGTTAGGCCGCGAACAAGGACAGCCCCGATCGTCGGGCTTGTCCGCTGCAATGAGACGCCAACCTCTTCGTCGGCAGCCTGAGCCATTACACTGGTCGTTCGTTGCATCACGGCGTCTGTTCCGACAACATTGACCTGCATCGGCGTCTTTGAAATATCTTCCACCAAACCAGTATCGGCGGTGGCGGTAACTTGTTCGGTCACCTGATTAACCGGCAGGACGAGGTCGACTGCTTCCATCATCTCGGACACGATCACGCTGCGGCTTTTCCTGCCAAATCCCGGCCGCGAAGCGGTAATCAAATAGGTTCCGGCGGCCACGCTGTCAAATCGGTATTTTCCGCTTGCGTCCGATTCGGCTGCTTTGATAGTCAACTGTTGAGCGTTAACAAGTCGGACCGAAGCACCGGAAACGACCGCGCCGTTCTGGTCAGTTACAGAGCCGGACACGGTTTGCGCCCTCACGTCAGCAGTCGCTGCCAATATCAGTATCAACGTTGAAAGGAACGCAAAAACTATATTTTTCATATATTTTTGGTAGTTTTCTTCCGAGCTAAGGAAAAACTTATTCTAAACTTCGCAAAAAACTACTACCAATTCTCGTACTCGGTCTTGTCGTTCCGGCAATTGGTGTTTTTAATCGCTTGACTTGTCGGATAATGTCTTTTATTATTCCGGTATTAAACAGTATTTAGAATGCGGGGCAATTATGAAGAGATTCCGCCTGAATTTTATTTTTTGCATTCTGTTGTTCACGGCAACTGCTGTTGCGGCCGGAGTATTGTTTTCAACCAACCTCGCTGTAGCGTACAGTTTTCCATCCAAACAAAATAATAGCAGCCTCGCGCTCGGGCCGGACTTGATAGTTGGAAACCTATCCGGCCTCGCGCAGTTTGGCAGCAGCGGAACGCAGGTAGGTCTGGCAATGGGAACCGAGGCCTGTAATATCGGCACTGTTGATATAAACTGGTTCACTCTGCCGAATAACGACCATCCTGTCGTCCCGCAAAACCTTTACCGGATGAGCGGCGGCGCTGCTAACGATGACCGCTTTGAGCAGATCGGCCAATCCAATGTCCTGCATGCATTCTTTGCTTTATCTCAGAACGGCTGCGGCATTGGCTGCAGCGGCGGCGGCGACGGCAGTCATTTGAATTCCGGCTGTTCAAGTGTTGACTCGGCCGGCTATTCCGCCGGGCCAACCAGTCTCGGTTCGCGTGCGTGGATAAATCCTTTTACAGGCGCCTTTCCCGGCTCGAGCCCAAACCCAAAAGATCACAGCGGGCACACACATAACGGCGTGTCGCATCGCATACTTGTAGAGGCAAACGATCTCAACACAACGCTCAATCAGGGCGCGGCCTATTATGCCGAGGCTCAATACGTAACACCGCACGAGAGCAGTTGGTGCCAGTCTAACCCCGACGAGTGCAATATGTATAACAACGTCTCCTACCGGCGTTTTGGCGTTACGGGCACAAGCAATTTTAACTTCTCACCTGTTGAATCAACTGTTCAAACGCAGCCGGCGATCTATGCCTGGCCGGGTGCGATGCACGTTGAGATCGAGCCTGAACCCGGCAACGACGGCATCGGGGTTGTCGGTTACAAAGTGACCAATCCGTCACCCGGCGTCTGGCATTACGAATATGCAGTCTATAACCAAAACCTCGACCGCGCCATTCAATCGTTCAGTGTTCCCGTCGATTCTAGTGTTACTCTCAGCAATATCCAATTTCACGCCCCGCCGCAGCATCCCGGTTGGGCGGCCGATGGAACTGTCGGAAACGCCGGCTACAGCAGCGTTCCCTGGAGCTTCTCGCAGAATGACGGTAAATTGACGTGGAATAGCGAGACGTTAGCGCAAAACCAAAACGCGAATGCCATCCGCTGGGGCACCATGTATAACTTCCGTTTCGATGCCGACAAACCGCCCCGGAATGTAAATGCAGCGGTCGGCTTTTTCAAAACCGGATTGCCGATCACAGTTTCCGTGCAAGGCCCGAGCGTCGGCCCGCCTTGGATCAGCGGGACTATTACCTACGGAAACGCTGTCGGCTCTCCGAACCCGCGCTTTGTTTCGGGTGCCGTAGTTTGCAGTTCGACTGGTTCGCCTCCGGCTGTTACGTTCACAGATTTTCCCGGCGGCAATTATACGCTCACCGGCTTTGGGTCGGGTGCTTATACAATCGTGGCTGCCAAGTCGGACGGGCAAAACGGCATAACGTCATTCGACGCGGCAAAGATCGCACAATACGCGGCCGGCGCTGCCACGCTGACCGGCAATCAATTGATCGTGGCCGATGTCAGTAATAACGGCAGTGTTACATCATTCGACGCTGCCCAGGTCGCCAGATATGCCGCTGCGATGCCGCCTTATGGATTTACCGGAACTTGGAAATTCCTGCCCGCAAGCAGAACATACGCATCGGTTGTTTCGAATCTAACGGGTGAAGACTACATCGGCCTGCTGATGGGCGAGGTTTCCGGCAACTGGATAAATACCGAAGCGAGATCGACACCTGCCGCAGCAACCCACAAGCGACGACCACATGCTCCTTGACTGCCCTGTTCCAAAGTCCACGTCATAATACAGCCCACTAATTGCATCTGTGGAAACGTTCGTCGCCAGACAACCTGAATTATGTTCAGCCTTTAAAACTGGATATACTTAGACGAACTGTTTGAACGGATTTATCAGCGTTTTGTATGCATACTGAGAATTTGTCGCCGCCCAGCTCGTCAATAATCGAAAATCAACCCGAAAAACACACCTCGCGAAACAAGACCTTATGGGTCTTTCTCCACGTGGTCGCTTTTCTGGCGGGGCTGGGCGTACTCATTGCTCTCGTCTTAAAATACCGCGACGATATATCATCAGCGTTCGCGGGTGTCGGTCTAGGGTTTCTGGTATTGATCGCCTGCAACCTGACAAGACATTTGATGAGGGCGGCAAGCATGTATCGGGCAATAGATCCTGAAAAACGGACGTTCAGGTATCGGTCAGCAGTCGCCGCACGCTTGGGCGGCGAGACGGTGACTCTGTTTTCAGCTTTTACCGGTCCTTTTTTGGGCGATGCGACCAAGGTGATGCTGATGAAAAAACACATCCCGGCTACATACGGCGCTTCGGCGGTGATCATCGACAATATCCTCTATTATACGTCTGTAATTTTTATCATTTTGACCGGCGTTATTGTTTTGTTGTTAACCTTTGGAAGCAGCGGATCAAGGATGAATACCATCCTTTTGATAATCGTGACAGTCGTGGTAATAGTTTTTATCCTTTTTGCCACCGCGATATTGCGAAAGACAACTCCGTTTACCAAGGTCCTCGATCTGCTCTCAAGGTTCAACATTGCGCCCGGCTTTCTGGTCCGAAAACGCGAGAGCATTTTGAACGTCGAGAACAACGTCTTCCAGTTTTATCACAACCGGCCGTTGGACTTTTTCATCGTCTTTGGCATCTCGCTGTGTGTCCATACCGTGAGCATCACAGAGGTCTATTTTGCACTGACCTTCCTCGGTTTTGAACCGACGATGGCAAAAGCGGTAATTATTGAAGGCCTGACAAAAGTCGTGAATCTGACCAACGGCTTTATTCCCGGAAACGTGGGCGTTTACGAAGGCGGCAATGCTCTGATCCTAAAAACTATTGGCTACGGAGACTCCCTTGGAGATGGGACGGCTTTTGCCCTTGTCCGCCGCGGAGCAAGTTTATGCGGCAATCTTGTGGGCGTAATCATTCTCTTCTGGCGCGGTGCCGAAAGCGGCGCACGACGGCTGGCAAAAAATCGGGAGTAAGAAATCTCCGGAATAAGTTAGAAGTGATATGTGAGAAGTAAAAAGTTTTTTCAACTTGTAACTTTTTACTTCTCACATATTACTTATTTCGGAGTGGCAATTTCCCGAACGACACGACCCGGAAATTTTCGAAATCCGCGTGCGTAAAGCTCTGGAACGGGACGATTCTCTTCATCGATCTTGCCCATCAATCGAAAAATCGTAGGTGCAAAGCTCATGCCGTCATAAGGCTCTTCGACTGTCCGGCCCTGTGGAATCCCCGTCTTTGATCCGCCCGCGATCATAAATGTCGCATTCGTCGACACGCGGAAAAACGAACCGTGATTGCCGCCGGGATTAAACCCGCGCACGTCAAAGTTCCAGTGATCGTTCGCGAGTATCAGCAGATCGGCCTCGGTCAGATGCCGCTGGCGTTGGCGCAGTCGCGCGATCAGCTTATCATCCGGCGAAAGCCCAACGCCGTTCAAGAAGGGATGGTTGTCAAGCTGTTCATTTAGGCCAATGACTGCATTTGAATATGTTGTTTTGTGGGTCGCCTTCAGCCATTCTATCTCGGTGTGCCATTCATTCAGCCAAGCTGTTTTTTGCGAACCAGGAACTGCAAGATTCTTATCCTCAAAAAATTTGAGAGGAAAGCCGCTGCTCCATTCCTTGATCTGAAAAGTTATCTTTCCGTGTCGATCTTCACGCAGAGCGGTGACCGGGAGATAACGATAACTTTTACCGCCTACTGCATCGTTACGCGACAGGATCAAGGCCTGCTTTTCTTCACCGGCGTATATCCAAACCGGATTTTCGTCAATGACAGAATCCGGCGGCAGCGTCTCTAAAATAGATTTTGCCGGCACGCGAACCGCCACAAAATCTATCGGACGATTCGATACTTCCGGCTGGACGTTGTTGCGAACCTTTTGGCTGTGCAGCAACTCGAAATAATTTACACGAGTAAAACTTTGTTCAAGATCGAGCCGCTTGTCGGCATCGAGTTTCAATCCGCTTGCCGACAGGCCGACAATGTAATTCTGAAGTTGATAGACCGAATTCGCATCGCCCATCGTCCCGGCTGAGATCAGATCTTCTATCTTGATCGAGCGGGCGTTAAAAGATTCGCGTTTTATGCTGAGCAAATTGCGCATGGTCGAGATGTATTTTCGGTAATCTTTCTCGGCATCGATAGCCAAATTCGTGAGAGCGCGGAGGCGGCGATTTTTTTCCGTCTCTCCGCGCAGACCAGGATCAGAATCATACTTCGTTTTCATCCGAAGCGTCGGAATGATCGTTTGCTGAGCTTCGATCCAACGATGCAGGGCGTCGAGTTCCTCGGTCATTTCATCAACTGTCGCCTGCCAATCCTTAGAATATTTTCCAATAATCTCAAACAGTGCATCTGTCACCGCGGCTTTCAAATCGGGCGAGAGTTTATTTGCCTTTAGCTGCTGTAACAGAATATGAAGAACATTAAGGTCGCTGTTGCGCAGGTGGATAGATGCGCGCTCGTTGCCGTCAAAATCAAGCATGGCAGTCGCGTGTGGATTGCTCTGGCCTTTCAAATAATAGGATTCGTCCGACGCAGTTCGCACCAAAGGCGTTAGCGGGTACATTCCTTTCAGCGTGTAGCTGAGCATTAGTCGCCGTTTTGTAACGACATGATGCCCGCCGCCTGCGGCGTCTGCAAGCAGCCGGACAAGGTTAAACCCTTGGCTGTTTACCTTTTCCTGAGAATTGAAACCATGATCCGAGACCAGAACAAGAGCAGTCTCATCGGCACGCGGCGATGACTGAATTGCAGTCCAAATCGTACCGATAACTCGGTCTATTTTCTTGAGTTCGACAAAACGCGAGGCGTCGTCGTTGTTATGATGAGAGACGTGATCAAATGCCGCATCGTAATAATCGAAATAATCTATATCGGGCCGTTTGACCAACTTCCCGGCGATGTCGCGAACCGCTTGCTCTCCGGTCATGCCGCGAAAATTCAACCCAAGCGTCCACTCATCCAGAAAATCCGCCGTGCTGCCGGGATAGAGTTTTACAAAACCGCTCGCAAGCAGATCCCAGTCGAATCCGCGTTGCAGGAGCTGAGGGCTTGTGTATCTATTGTCAAAAGGAAATGCGTCGCAAAGAAGTGGTATCCCCAGTTGATCCATTACCTCCGTAGCGGGCATATCGACCTTTGCACTCAAACCATAATCCTTGTAATAAGGAAAAACATTAAGGTAATCGTAAGGGTGCAGCGTGTAGCGGTCGTACTCGACATTGCCTTTTATCTGCATGTGCTGGCCTGTATCGAGCTGTCCCCATGAAGGCCCCGAAAGGCTCATTCCCCGTGTGTAAAAATTCGGGACGCGCGTTCCGTTTTTGTAAAAAATTTCTTCAACCCACGGCAGCACCGACTTGCCAGTATTAAAATCACGCTGTTTCACAAAACGGTCAACATAATATCCCGGCAGCCCGTCGATCTTTATCACCACGACACGTTTTACACTTTGAGAAAAAACGGCGATGGCCGAGCATAAAGCGATTAAGCACGCAACTACGATGCGCTTTGAAATGAATAAAACTTGTCTGCTTTGCTTATTTTTCATTAATAATTATTAATTGGTAATTCCTAATTAATAATGGAAATGATGTGTGTCAATTGACTTCGATCCCGGAAATTGCTCTGGCGTCGCGGCTGGAAATTTGCTGGCCTTCGTCGAGTGCTAATTTCAGATAGTGCTCGCATAGATTGCGCCATTTCTCAGTGACTTTAGAATTTTCGTAAATAGCAAGAAGCTGTTTTTTTGCTGCCGAATTATTGATTCGATAAAGACCGGCCAGGGACAAGCGGCGCATTTCTTCGTCATCGGTGATCATAAAGATTTTTCCCAGCGCGCGCGTGGTTTTTTCTTTTGCAGCGGCGCCGTTTTCGGAAACGAATTGCAGCGAGCGTTTAAGCGCTTCCACGTCGCTGTCGATCTCGGGCTTGGCCGAATTGTAAGCAACCTCGCGAAGGAAACGTTCATGATGATCGAGCTGCCGTCGAATATCCATCCGAGCGACCAGCTCCGGCGTTGATTTTTCCCGATGTGTGTATCGGCCGAACGAGAAGAAATGCCCCAGCGAAAAGAACAAACGCTGCTTGCTGCTGTGAACCAGCCCGACCATTTCCTGACGGCGGTCATTGTCGATCTGTTTCCTCAAACCGTCCGGCCGTTTTGCATAAGCTGTCAAATTTTCATATTGGCTGCGGGCAAGTTTTGCTTCCGCATCGAGGTCATTCTCCAAAGGGTTTAGTGAAGCTGACTCCAATCGGTTTGCGATCTCGTCCTTAAAATTCTTGTCGAGCGTCGTATCGAGCGACAACAAAAGCTTTAACTGTGCATAAGAGCGCAATCGCGAAGATTGATTGATATCCATTCCACGTCTGCCCGTAAAATAATCGTAACCGTGTCGTCCAAAAAAATACGGCAAACTACTGAACTGGCCAAGCTGCAAAACATTGCTCGTTAAGTCTGTCAGCACGCGTTTGGACATCTCGCGTCGCTTAACATTGCCGTTGTCGCGAAAATCGACAAGCAGCGTCGGTATCTTCGGAAAGTCGAGGCCGTAAACCGCAAGCGGAATCATCTTCCTTGATTCCGCGCCTCCTGTATCTGGAGTTACTTGTCGTTCATCGTCGTCAAACCAACGCGTTTGCGAATAACCATTCCAATTAGTAAGTTTTGTGTCTTTCCACGGATTCTTTATATTCAAAAATCGCGAATCGAACTTCTTGTTTGCGTTCGTTTGTATGTCTGCGGCATCTGCCCACAAAATCGCATGACGCGTACTGCCGTCGGGCATTGTTAGCGGATCAAAATACAAACCCTGCCTCTCGGAATATTGCCGAAGCAATTCCCAGTTTTGATTTCGAACGTCTCTGGTTTTGAAAATCTCCTTGTCAAAAACTCTCGTCAGATTCTCGCTCTGCATGTGCCCCCCGAAAGTTTTATCCGTCAGCCACAGGCGAGCCTGAATGTCTTTTAACTCCGATTCGCGCAAAAGCGTCTCGCGATGCGTGGGCTGGTAAAGAGAGAAAACTGCGAGAGATTTTGCGATCGCGGCGCGGCGGTAATCGGCTATGTTTTGCTGATATTGAAAAATCGGCGCTCTTACAACGGTGCCAACTTTCGCTAGTACGATCTTTTTAAACACGACCCCAAAGATTTTGTTCCAAGGCCCGTTATCATTCGGCGTCATATCAAAAATCGGTGGAGGTGGAGATGTTCCAACAGTTTTTTTATTGGTGGTTCTCGTGTATAAAAAAGGCACGAATGCAGAAATTTTTTGTCCGAAAGAGGTCTTGGAATAATACAGATTCCATACATATCGCAACCTGTCGTTTTCCGGCTTCGTATCGCCCAGCGTGTCCCGTAGCACGCTGATCAACGGCATCTCGGTAGTTTTGTCGGCTGTCAAACCGCTAGTATTTTGAAGCCGTCCAAAGATCGTCAGCAGCTCGGCCCCGCCGTCAACTCGGATTTTTTCGATACGGAATGCAGAATTTGCGGTTGGCTGATGTCCTGCTTCGTCAACCTTCGCCGGCGTCGCCTCAACGTTCCGCAGCGTCGAATCCACTTCCTGGGCCTGTGAATATTGAGTCGTAATCAATAACCAAAACAGAAATAACACCGCAAAAAGCCCAGCGTTCTTTCTTCCAAAAGGATCTCTGATTAAACTCATACGCTCTTTTAAGTTCGGTTGAGGCTTTTGATGCAGAAAAATCGCCGATCGTTGGACAGTTCATGCCGTCATCCGGCTGCGATAAACAGCAACCACGTCAACAAAAGCGATCCCCATTGCGCTCAACAGCAACAAGTGAATAAATCCTCCCTTGCCGAGCACTATCAGCACAAGCCAAATTCCCAATAATGTCGCTGTTATCAATCGCAGTTTCATTTAGCCTCAGATAATAACATTTTGGGAAAACGGTTTGCACTATTTTGACATGGCATTTAGCAATCGGATAATCTTCACATTCAGTTGCTCGCAACGGAGATAAAAGATTTGTCAGTCCAGATCCTTTCGCCAACAACCGCCGGCATCGCTCCTGAAAAATTTACCGACGGCCTTTTTTTCTCAAAACGACGCCTACTTCCTGTCATTCTCGGCATTATGCTGCTGTCGGGATTTGTGCTGCGTGTAAATGATCTCGGCGTTGAGAGCCTCAGTGAAGACGAACTCAATAAACTGCAAACCGTTCAAGAGTATCGCACCAACGGACTATCCGGAAAAAACGGCGAGCATCCGTTTTTGATGAAAGGCCTACAGACGGTGAGCATTTTGTCAGCGGAGAAACTGAACAGCGTTTTTGCCATTTCAGAAGAAGCCGCACTCCGTTTCCCGATAGCTCTCTTCGGCACGTTCACCATACTTCTAATCTTTCTTCTCGTGTCCGAGCTTTTTGGACGAAGCATCGCGATTGTTTCAGCAGCGCTTTGGGCTGTTGAGCCAATGGCAATCGGATTCGACCGCATCGCAAAGGAAGACAGCCTCGTCCTGTTCTTTTTTCTGCTGACGAGCCTTTTTTTTGTCAAAAGCCAAACCAAAGCCGAGCACGGAAATAGAAACTGGATCAGATACGTATGGGCAGCAGCAGCAAGTTACGGCGCTCTGATGACTTCGAAATACTATCCGTTTTTCCTCTCCATTATTGGCGGTTACTACAACGTATTTTTACAATTACCGGGAAACAAATGGAATGTCGGAAATCTGCGTTGGTTAAAGTTTTTTGTTGTGATGGGCGTGACGTTCCTCATATTAAACCCAACCATCGTCTTGCCTGATACATGGCATGAAATGCTCAAATTTTCAAGCGAAAACCGCATCGGCCACGACAGTTACGAATACATGGGGCAGCTTTATTCACACAAAGTGACCAACTGGCTGGCTGGCGTGCCGTGGACGTTTTACTACGTTTTTATTGCCGTGAAAACCTCACTCGTCACGCTTCTTTTTTTCTTCATCGGCTTACCCGTCATGTTCAAACGCAAACTGGGCGACGGCCGTTTCTATATTCTCCTTTGGGCATTTTTGTGGTTTATGCCTTTCACGGTTCTCGGCGGAAAGTTTACACGTTATTTCACGTTTGCCGAGCCGTTGATCTTGATAGTCGCGGCTACAGGTTTTTGTTTTTTGTTGAAAATGCTGTCCGAAAAACTATCTCTAAGCTCATCAACAGCAGTTGTTTTCCAAACAATTTTTCTTGCTGCATTTTTAGCATTCCCCTTGTTCAATTCCCTCTCGGCAGCACCTCATTTTCGATTGTTTACAAACCAACTTGGCGGTGGAATGTCAGCCGCCGGAACGTATTTTCCACACGACGAATTTTACGACACAAGCACGAGCGAAATAATTGTCGCCATCGAGCCGCTTGCCGCGCCGCAAACGATTGTGGCTTGCGAAACACCTCTCTTATTTGAGCATTATGAAATCAGGAGCGGGAAAAAGAATCTGAGTTTCGTTTCATTGTCAGACAAAAATCAAGTGGCTGCATTAAAACCTGGTGACTTTATCGTGATAACGCGCGGGAGGCGATATTTCAGCAACACCGCTTACGAAGAGTATCTAAAAACACATGCAAATCCGTCTGCGGAGATTGCTGTCGCAGGCGTCACGTCGGCGCTCATTTATAAGTTGGACGAGCCATCACTCATGGGCATTCAAACAATCTCGATACAATAAACTACTCGTAATTTAGCGCCTCGACGGCATCGAGCCTCGCGGCACGAAGGCCGGGATAGAGAGCGCCGACAGCTCCGCTCAACAGGCCGACGAAAAGAATTGTCAGAACGACCTGCGGATCGATAGACACATTTAGCGTCGTCCATTTCGCAAGTATAAATTTGAGAATAATTGTCGCAAGCACGCCAAATACAATTCCGCCAAAACTTATGAGCAAGGCCTCCTGCATAATATTCATCGCGATCTGCGTATTCGACATTCCGAGCGATTTCAGCACGCCGATTTGACGTGTTCGTTCGCTGACAGTTGTGTACATCGTCAGCAAAATTATCAGCGCGCTGATAACGCCGGCGACACCAACGACAACATCGAGAAAAACGTTCAGCGCAGGTATGCCCTGCATGTAAAGTTCTTCAAGCTCGCTTGTGAGAATTATTTGATTGTCAGGATATTTTGCATTGAGGTTATCGCCGACACTTCCCGTCGTGAAACCCTCTTTGATCTTTATCAGGAACGCCGACGCCTTGCCTTCCGCTCCAAGCTGTGACTGCATTGTGGCGAGCGGAATTTTAATTCGCGCTCCGGCGCTCGGCTCATAGCTGCCGACGATCTCGAACTCGCGTTCGTAAAGATTGAATTTATCGCCGATCTTGGCATTTCGACGCTCGAACCAGGCAGTGTCGGCCATGATCTCATCGCGCCCGTCGACAAACTTTCTACCTTGTACGATCTGCAGCCCCGCGATCGCTGCATATTTATCAAACGGAACTCCATCGATCAGACGGCTGCCTGTCGCGGCGTCGGTCGCGGCAACGCTGTTCTGCGCTATCGGCACGGCCTCTGCGACTCCTTCAACCGTTTCAATCTCAGCCGACATCGAGACCGGCATACGCAAAGCGTCGGTTCCGCTCAATCCCAAACTACCGGACGCCCTGAACAATATCTCGGCGCCGACATTCGACTCGCGCTGTGCGCGTTCGCGCATCGTGCCGTTCGTCAGGCCGATGGTAAAAACGATCAGCAAAATCCCAATGCCGATACCGAAGATGCTCACGAACGTCCTTGCCGGACGGTGCAGCATATTTGAAAAAACAAGGCTGTTCATCAAAGTATTTCTTTCCGGAATAACTGATAACTGAAAAGTGATAGCTGATAACTGACAACTAGCTATCAGTTATCAGCTATCAGCTATCAGTTATTCCGGAAGCTATTAGACTCCCACTAACTCATCTTCCTCAACCAAATAAGGCGAGATAGCCGCTTTGTCGATATCCTCTTCCAAAACCTTAGCAATCACAGGCAAACTCAGTGAGCGCGTCTTGCCAATGTTTGGCACTTCGTTGCCTTTGGCGTAGACGGCGTGGCGGCCATTATCTTTATACCACTCGGAAAGCGACGCCGTTTTGTGCATCTCCTCGATGATCTGACGCCAGCCGACGCCGGTGTTATATGCGCAGAACGAGATCTCGCCTTCCTGCGTGCCGTATGGTATAACGCACATCTCGGTGCGGCGAAAATCGTAATTGAAGAGATCCTGAAACCACATCCCTTCGACACAAAGCACTCGCCAAACGTCATCGTCCGAACGCTCGATCTTCATCCGGTCGTTGCGATCCGAGTTTGATGTCGCCGAGCTAGGTTTAAAAAGATTGACGATCTGCGAGATTGGAAAACCTTCGGGAGCGCGTGACGCGTCGTAGTTGCGCATGATCGCCATCGCAAGCTGAGCCATCGTCAGTTTTTTGCCGCGTGCGGTGTCGGTGATCGTCGCGATGTCCTTCATAAACTGCTCGTAGTTGAAAAACTCGAAGAGCGACCTCATCTCGTTCGTTTTATTATTGACGACGATCAGCGTAAAAATGCCGCAATTCGGATGACAGTTACACGACGACCAACCCCAAGGCGCATCGGCGCCCTGCAGCATGTCCATCACACTCGTAAACGCGGAATATGACGACAAAGGAAACCAATCACGCAACGGCTCAAGCGTTCCGTCAAGCTGATCTTTAAGATCATGCGTCATTCCGGCAAGCGTATATCGCTGTTCTTTTCGATCCTTGTCAGAAATATCTTCGTCGCGTCCCGTGAAGCTAACCGGCTGAAACGCAATCGTCTGTACCTTGTCTATATTCTCCGCCGCAAATTTGACGATGCTGCCGATCCCGTTATTGTTCCACGAATTGACGATGGTTGTGACGAGCGTCACCTTAATACCGACCGACGCGAGATTCTCTATCGCCTTGAGTTTTACGTCAAAAAGATTTCCAACGCCGCGATGTTTGTTGTCTTCTTCATTTGTCCCGTCAAATTGCAGGTAAACACCATGCTGTCCCGCTTCTTTTGCGGCTTTGCAAAACTCGATGTCCTCGGCGTATCGAATACCGTTCGTCGCCGCCAAAATCCGATAAAAGCCGACCTTTTTGGCGTAAGCAACCGCGTCCAAATAATACGGCGAAAGCGTCGGTTCGCCGCCGGAAAATAAAATGATGATTTGGCGTTTCGGTTTGAACGAAACCGCGCGGTCGAGGATCGCCTTCGTATCCTCAAATGTCGGCTCATGCACATAACCGACCTGGTTCGCATCCATAAAGCACGGATTGCACATCATGTTGCAGCGATTCGTCAGATCGACGGTAAGAACCGCACCGCGTCCAAATTTTATGTCCGAAGTGCCGTGATGATGAACATGCTTGTCCTCGGCTGCCTTAAAATCACGTCCGTAAAAAAGCGACTCGATACGTTCGAGAAACGCGGGGTCGGTCGCCATCACATCGACAAATTCGCCATGCGTCGGGCAGGTCTTTTTCATCACGACCTGGCCGTTTTCCTCGACGATCTGTGCCTTGATCTCGCCCGGATGAGCGTCCATCAAAATCTCCAACGGAATGTCGCCCGAGATCACACCGTTGCGAACCGATTTAACGCACGACGGACAAAGCGAGTCCGTCTCACGCGGAAACCCAAGCGGCGGAGCCGTGCGTTCGTAAGATTTTAACAACGGCTCGGCAGCCCAGCCCGGCTGGATAGATTGGCTCTCAGGAATAGCTTTATTTACAGCCTGAAAAGCCTTCCACCCCAGATCAGCCATCTTCGACACAGCCTTCGACCCAGCCATGCCTTTAGTGTTTCCTTCACCGCGTCTGAAATTATCGCTGAACATAGATATTCACAAAAACAACGCGTTATTCTAGCAGATTTAGGTCGAAAAAACTATGCCAAGCAATCAACTCAGCGTCTTAAACCAAAATCCGGATGCTGTTTATGATGCCGAATCGCATAGATCGCAATGGCCTCGCTCGACTCGATCCTGTACACAATCTGATAAGGGAATTTTTTAAGAATCGCGCGCCGCAGATCGCCGTGGATCGATGGGAAGGATTTAGGCCACTGTTTTATTCGTTCGATAGTTGCCGTCAACTCTGAATGGAAGTCCATAGACACAACCGCGCCCGCTTCGCGGTTGTAGTATTCAAGCGTCCCGCGAACGTCGCGGTTCGCAGCGGAACTAAACCGCACTTTCATCGACGGCGATATTCCTCAAGCGAGGCCCAGAACTCTTCTTCCGTCATCACTGTCTCAGGATTCTCATCCATCTCCTTCGAGCGTCTAAGTGACAACTCAATGATGTCCTCGTCATCGTCATCGAAAGAATGGCCAAGTGACGCGATCAGTTTAGACGCCAGACGACCGCGATCTGCTTTTGACAGGCTCAACGCGAGTTGTTCTGCTTCTGCAATTACTGACATAAATGTTTGTCCTCGATGAATTATACCATCTACACGCTCTGGATTAGAGCATTTATGCTTCGCCGGAGACCGCCCAAGTTCTTATTAATTCTCTTTTTTATTCTCTTCTGCCTTTTTTGTTTCTTTTTCAGTCGTTGTCGGTTTCTTCTCCGGCCCACGCGCAACTTTTACTTTCTCGATGAACCGGTCGGCCATGTATGGGGCACCGAGATTGCCGTCCCAGATTATGCGGCTGCCTGTCGCTACGACCGTGCTGAGGCGTTGGCTGTAGAGTTTAAAGGTGTATTTCCAAGTGTAGAGAACATGATCGATCTCAAGAATCAGGTCAGCGAGTTCGCGTTCATCTACGAAAGTATAGCCCCACTCGGCCATTTCCTTGCGCGAATTCAAAGCGTTGACCATCTGGTCCGGCTTGAAACTGATCGTGCGGCTGGTAACGTAGATAGTCTTTGAAACTGCCAATACATCAGGAACGCTTCTAGGTTTTACGACGACCGACCCCGGCCCTTTTGCGGATAACGGCGTTACGCCGCGTTCGGGAACTAGCACCGAGCCTTGCGGGATTGGAAACGGCGTTTGTGAAGTCGAAGGATTGCTCACCGGTGTAGTTGTTATGACGGAATTTGTCTGGACGGAGCGAATGAGGCCAACGACCGAAGACAACGGAACCGCGATCTGGCCCTTCATTCCCGTGGATGTTGTGATCATGCCGAGCGAATAACCGCGTTCGTCGAGGAGCAGCGCGCCCGCAGTATTGCCCGCGACCGTGCTGTCGATCTGCAAAACGCGATAACCTTTGCCTGCTCCCTGAACCGTATCGGCCATCTGGACCGAAGAGAGCGTCAGATCATTCTTCGACACAAACTGGCCATCTGGGTTGGCAAACAACAAAACCCGCGAGCCAACCTGCGTCTCTTCAACAGTGCCGTGCGGTATGATGCGAAGCCCAGCTGCTTTTATCCTGAGCAGAGCAATGTTGCGACGCTCATCGGTCGAAACAATTTCAGCCTTGTCGTAGGTTTCGCCATTTCTAAAGCGCACCTGTATCTCACGTGCGCCTTTCACCAAACTATACGGCGTCATCACATATCCATCCGCCCGAACAACAAGGCCCGATCCGACCGCGTGAGCTTCGCCATCGCTTGAGAGCAAAATAGTGACCACAGTCTCGGCAGCATTTTCATGACCCGCCGTCGAGTAAACATACTGCGCCGAAGCCGTAAAACAGGCCATCAGCAATGTCAACATCACGCCGAAACACTTATTACGAAGTTTGGAAAGCATTTTCCCTCCTAAATCGATGTCGCAAATCTGCAAAACTAACAAAAGTTTGACGCACGTTACTCTTATTAGGTTGTTTTGTCCATATAGGTTCTAAGGCAGGAAGGAGGAAAACAATATATAAAATACCGCGATGCTAGCCATCCTAAAGCCTCGCAAAACCAGCCTGTTCAAAATGTCCATCAGATGTGAAGGCCAGCGAAATACCGCGTGCTTTCATTACAACAAAACTGGCTCAATCGGTCAGGCTCCAGTTCTTGTCTGGTCGCAACTTATACATTTCGTAAGCAGAACTGAAAAGCTCGAAATTTGACCAGATCACGGTCGTGTCATCCAGTTTGATCAAATCGTCGATCACTTCGGCGACTGCCTGTCGATATCGCGATTTAGACAACCCGTTCGCGAGTTCAAATAGAATCATTTCTGTCGTTACGAGATGAACTTGATTCTCAATAATTTCCTCAAACATATTTGAAGCGGTCTCGTTAAATTCGTCGTCAGGAACCAGTAAGCCGATGAACGCTGAAGTATCAATAAATATAGCTGCCCGAGGTTCAATCTTCGATTTTTGGAGTGCCATAGAGGTAATGGTCGTGCTGATGAGCCATATCCGTTATGCCGGTGTGTATCTGGTTACGTTTGATCGTTCCCAGCAATTGTCGCAATCCTTTACCGCTGTGCGACGAACCGTTTTCACCATTCGATTCTTTTGATTCGTCGTCAACAATTATCGTAACTGTTTTGCCTTCAAATGCATCATCGACCGGCTCAAGCGCCAGTATCTTACCTTTGTCTATTTTTCCTTTTACGCTGATCATATTCTTCATAAGAAGATACTCCGAAAACTTCGACAAATCAATGATTTTTGAGACAAAGTCAAACATTTGCACATAGAATGAGGTACACTTTTTTCTTTTTGTGGTTATCTATTTTGCGAGCAAGGGCTTCAATGCCTTATAGATATTATCGGCCATTATTTTGGCGCCTGCGGGGTTTGGGTGAATGCCGTCGGCTTGGTTGAGTTCTTTCTTTAGGGCGATGTTTTCGAGCAGGAATGGGAGAAACTCGACCTTGTGCTCGGTGGCGAGGTCGGGAAAGGCCATTGTGAAGTCGCGTTGATATTCGGCTCCCATGGCCGGCGGCGCGAGCATTCCGCAGAGCAGCACCTTGATATTCTTGGCTTTTGCTTTGCGGATAATTTTGTCGAGATTATCCTTCATTCTTGCGACAGGCGCTCCGCGAAGCAGGTCGTTTGCGCCGAGCTCGAGGACCAAAATTTTGGCGTTCTCCTGCTCCAAAACCCAATCGCTACGCTCAAGCCCGCCTAAGCTTGTGTCACCCGAGACGCCGGCGTTCACGACCTCGTAATTGTATCCGTCGGCCTTCAGTTTTTCCTGCAAAAGATATGGATAAGACTCCTTTTCCGAAAGGCCAAAACCGGCAGTCAGACTGTCGCCGAATGCAATTATTTTAGGCCGGTCGCCCGCGACCGACGGCATTGCAAGCGGCCTGTTCGCTGCCGATCTGTTCTTCGTTTTGTCGTCAAGCGTGTTACACGAGACGAGAACGAACGCAATAAATATGAAACTTATAAATGCTATTTTTCGCATATCACAACGCATTAAAATTACGTCAGATGTAAGATGTTAGTTGTTGATAAACAGATGTCAAAATCCAATTTTCCTGATAGCTGATAGCTGTCAGCTAACAACTATCAGCCAGTTTTCATTTTTCTCGCAATGATCCAATTCAAAAACGTAACCAAAACCGTCCGATCCGGTACAGACGATCTTACGATACTTGACGATGTTTCGTTCGAAATTCCTGACGGCGAATTTGTCGCCGTCACCGGTGCATCAGGCAGCGGCAAATCGACGCTTTTAGGCTTGATCGCCGGCCTCGACGCTCCGACTTCGGGCGGCATCTTGATCGATTCTGACGAGATAACAAAAATGAGCGAGGACGGCCTGGCTCGAATTCGCAGCGAGAAGATCGGCTTTATTTTTCAATCTTTTCATCTCATACCGAGCCTGACAGCATATGAAAACATCCTGATCCCGATGGAAATTCTCGGCCTCGCAAACGTTCGGGAAAGGGCAGCACGCTTGCTCGAACAGGTTGATCTAACAAATCGCGGCCACCATTATCCGGCCGAGCTTTCGGGCGGCGAGCAGCAGCGTGTCGCCATAGCGCGGGCGTTTGCAAACAGCCCGAAGATACTTCTCGCCGACGAGCCGACTGGCAACCTCGATTCCAAAAATGGCCAGCATATTTTCGATCTGATGAAAGACCTTCACGGGCAAAACGATGTGACATTGATCCTTGTCACGCACGATGCAACTTTGGCCGGACAAGCACAACGCCAGATCGTCCTGACCGACGGTCGTGTTTCGAGCGATGAGACCACAGAGCCTGGAGAGTCTGGAGAGTATAGAGAGTCTGGGGAGTCCTAAAAAGCGGCGACTATTTTGAAAAACATTATATTCAACTAAGGAGGATTTTTTATGGCAACATTCAAAAGATTTGAGGAAATTATTGCATGGCAAAAAGCACGTATTGCGACAAAGCTGGTCTATGAAATTACGAGTAAAGGCAGTTTTGCTAAGGATTTTGGTTTACGTGATCAAATCAGGCGATCAAGCGTTTCTATAATGGCAAACATTGCCGAAGGATACGGCCGGCGGTCCGATAAAGAGTTTTCTAATTTTTTGAATATTGCTCACGGATCGATTGTAGAAACACAGTCACATCTTTATAGAGCTTTGGATTTGAACTATCTGCCCGAAAATGATTTTGAAACACTCTATGGCTTGTACGACGAGGATTCGCGAATGGTTATGAGTTTGACCCAACATTTGAAGACTCGATAGTAACAAGACTCTCCGAACTCCCTGGACTCTCTGGACGCTCCAGACTTTCGCTATGCGTTTTATTTTCAACCTAACCCGACGCGAGATACGTTCATCATGGCGGCGGCTTTTGTTTTTCTTTCTGTGTATCGCGCTCGGGGTCGGTTCAGTTGTCGCACTCAGGTCCCTGATACAAAATCTCACGCAGGTCGTAGGCAACGATGCTCGCGCGCTGATGACTGCCGATGTCGAGGTAACATCGACAAATGATTTTGCGCCGACCGATATTTCAAAGATCGAAGAAGTCATCGCCGGATTTCCGATAGTCGAGGCGAGAAATGAAACCATCACGGCAGCGGTGATGGCGCGTCCGTCCGATCCGGCGAATCAGAGCCTCGAATTTGTCGAGTTAAAGGGAGTCGAGGTTCCCTTTCCACTTGTCGGCACGTTTACGGTCTCGTCCGGCGAGCCGTTTGATTTTAAGCTGCTCGACAACAACGGCGCGCTTATCGCCAAAGTGCTGCTCGAAGAATTGAACGTCAAAGTCGGTGACAAACTTCGTATCGGCGAAGGCGAATTTTTAATAAGTGCAACATTTGACGAAGAGCCCGGCGGATCGAGCGGTTTCCGCCTCGGCTCTCGCGTTTTTATCGAGAAAAAAGCATTTGAAAGCGCCGGCATAACAAAAAATACAAGCCGCGTTCGACGCAGGATTCTTTACCGCACGTCCGACAATCCGACCGAGCTTGTCGGACAACTTCGCGAAGCGCTGAAAGGAACGACCATCCAGGTCAATTCTTATCGCGAACAGCAGGAGAATCTCAGCGAGCAATTTGTTCGAATGGAAAATTATCTCTCGCTGACCGGACTGCTAATACTCGTCCTCGGCGGAGTCGGCGTCTGGAATGTCGCCCGCGCATTTGTCGAGCAAAAACGTAAAACGGTTGCCGTTCTCAAATGTCTAGGCGCAGGCGGCACGCGGATAATAACGGTCTATCTGTTGCAAATACTCGTCCTCGGCCTGATCGGCAGCCTGTTCGGAGTTGTACTTGCCCAGTTCGGTTTATGGCTAGCCCAAACGCGATTTAGCGACGCTCTGCCGGAAAAAATGAGCTATGCGGTCAATCTTTCGACAGCTTGGCAAGGAATTATTTTAGGCGTACTTATCTCGCTGCTCTTCTCGGCGTTGCCATTGCTGCAAATCAGATCTATCAAGCCAAAGCTGCTGCTCCGCGATGAAAACAACGTCAATATTTCGAAACTAGATTGGACGAAATGGATCTTCGGCGCCGTCTCGCTCGCCGGGCTTCTGGCACTCGCCGTCTGGCAAGCAGGCTCGCTCAAGATCGGTGCATTCTTTCTCGGCGGCTTGGCAGTGACCGGGCTTGTTCTTTATTTGTCGGCTGCTGTTCTTACATGGATGCTGAAGAAATTAAAACGTGTGACCTCGTTTTCCTTTCGCCAGGCGATCAATTCAATGTATCGACCGGGAAATCAGACTCGCATAATTTTGCTTGCGGTCGGTTTAGGCGCTTTTGTTGTTTTGACAGTTCAGACGATGCAGGCGAATCTCATTCGCGAGTTTGATTTTTCGCGTAATGAGCGTCTGCCGAGCCTGATCTTCTTCGATATTCAAAAAAGCCAGATCGAAAATGTAACGCAGACAATTGAAGAGCGACTCGGCGAAAAACCCGAATCGATTCCGACCGTGCGCGCAAGGATCGCGTTTGTCAACGGCAATCCCATCGACTACCAACAGCGCGAGGTAAGGCAGCAGCAGGGCCAGATCGGGCGCGAATTCGCGATTACTTATCGTGATAAATTGGAAGAAAACGAGTCGATTGTTTCCGGCAACTGGTGGACAAATGAAAACAGCGAAACGCCCGAAGTCTCGGTCGAAGAAGGCATGGCCGAAACATTAAAGATCGTCCCAGGCGATTCGATAACGTTCGACATTTCGGGAAGACGAATAACGGCGCGTGTCGTTAGTGTAAGGAAGATCGACGTCAGGAATACGCGAACCGCTTTTGTTTTTGTTTTCCGTCCTGGAACGCTTGATACGGCTCCGCAGACTTTCGCCGCGACAGTCGTCAAGCATGTCCCGCCGACCGATCGACAACGACTTCAACGCGAAGTTCTAGACAAATTCCCGAACGTACAGATATTCGATGTTGCCGATATTGTCTCCGCTGTTCAGCGGCTCATCAATAATTTCGTCCTCGCGATCTCGTTCGTTGGCAGCTTTGTTTTGCTAAGCGGAATTTTGATCTTGATCGGTTCGGTCGCGCTTACCAAATCGCAGCGCATTTACGAAAACGCGGTGCTAAAAACGCTCGGAGCAACCCGCCGCACACTGGCAACAATTCTGTTCGCCGAGTACGGACTTTTAGGACTGTTGTCAGGAATTATAGCCGCGACCTTTGCCGTCAGCCTGTCTTATGTCGTCAGCCGCTATTTGATGGATATCGAATGGCAGTTTGAAGCAAGCACTGCTCTGGCCGGTGTTTTGATCACAACTATTCTGGTAACAATAGTCGGAGTCGCCGCGAGCTTTGATGTTCTGTTTAGGAAACCGCTAGCGACGCTCCGCTCTCAATGAAAAGTGCACAATGCAAAATGCACAATGAACGGATTGTGCATTACGCATTGAATGGGTGCTTTTCTAAAACGGCGCGCATGCTGACCTGGCCGAATAGTGTTTCGAGATACGCCCCGAAACGGTGCAGGATCGGAACGAGATCTTTGTTCTGTTTCGTAACGAGAATCTCCTCGACAAACCGCTCGAAAGTCTCGGTATCCTTATAATACAGAAAATGAAACGTGCTGTTCATAAACTCGCGTAGAGCTTTGTTGAGTGCTTCGATATGGGGTTTTTCGGGATCGTGTTCCGCCGCCTGCGTTAGCCGAACGATCTTCCAAAGCTCGCTGCGCAGAGACATTGATCTTTCAAAATTCACGCGAAAACTTGGGAACAGCGAAATTACGTCAACCGTCGGATCGATAAGACGCGCGAGTCCGGCAAGCGTGTGTTGAAAGCTCTCGTTCAACATCGAATAAGAAGTTTCCATCCCCGAATAGATCGCCGGAGCGGGTCGCAGTTCGACGATGCCCGATAGCTCGTGGGTATAAACTTTTTTCAGCTCGATCGAAGCCGTGTAGGACGCAGCATCAAGCGATCCAAACAGCTCGGCTTCTTCATCAGGAAAGCGTTCGAGCCGGTTGTTGATATAACTAAGCAGATCGGAAATCTGATCGTTGATGCGCGAAAAGATCACAAGAGCCGGCTTGAGCGGTTCGTCTGCCTGCAGCATTTTCCCGACGACGCTCAGCCATTTTAAAATCTTCGCAAATCGCGGCAGTATGAGCGCGAGTTCCGCGTTTTCTGCGGACATCGGTGTTTCCGTAGCCGCAAAACTTTTTAGCGGTTCGGGCAGAAATTGCTCGCCGCTCGTTTCGGCGTGACGGATCAATTTATGAAATGCAGAAAGAAGGTTGAATTTTTCGGAAAGCAAACTTCCCCAAGCTTTCCATTCGCCGATGCCAAGCGGTTCGGCGCGGATGATACATTCACCGATCTGAACCGTATCGCGCAGCGCCGCCGCAAGCTCGTCAAGCTCGCTGTTCGTCAAAGCGTTTTGAGCAGCATGTTCGTTCTGGCTTTGCTCGACCAAGAGCCTTGAGTTCAACTTCAGGCATCGCAGCAGCGTTGATTGCGTAAGCCGGAACTCCTTCGAGCAATCGGCCAACGGCTTTGCCGCATCGCGCGCGCGAAACATATAATGCCCGGAACTCAAAAAGCTCTCAAGCCCCGAAAGCCAGATACCGAGTTCGACCGCAGTCTCAGAATCGCGTTCGGCTGAAACGGTCTTTTCCCGACGCACGTCCGCCTTGACGGACGGATTGCCGGTAAATATATCGGTAGGACTATCTATCACTGCTGACAATTTAGAATTCCTCGTTTTGAGATGGGTGAGCGACGGTGGTAAGACGCGGATTCACACCGCTATATATTTTATACCCTTTTTGCCACTGTCTTGGCAACAAAAATGTGCTTGATCCAGCCCGAGCGTGTCCGTAGCCCGCACGTAAGTAAGGGCTCATCACCTTGCAGAAGCCGCAGGTCGTTAAGGCAACACTCACCTGAACACCAAGAAAATTAGCCGCGGATCACGCAGATTAAGCGGATCAGAAGAAAAATCAGTTCTCATCCGTCAAATCCGCGAAATCCGCGGCCAAATTACTCTTAGAACAACTCGATCCTTCCGTCAGCAACGCTCACGCCCGCCTCGCCCTCGTTGAACATTATCCGCTCAAAAGTCAAAGGTGAAGCAGAAAGCACTGATCCGACAGCCGTGAATCTCAGATTCAAAAGCACTCCGTCGCTTTCAATCGAAAACGCTCCATAAACCACAACCCGTAAAAGCCCAGGTTCGGTAGCATTCGTCACAACCGAAAGCCCCCGGCTTACCGTCCCCGCAACATCAACTGGATTTTCAAGCGGCTGTAACACAGTCGGGTCATACCTTAGGTCGAACTCATAAGAAATGACGCCCTTATCCGCCACACCCTGAACGGAGACCGGAATAACGATTTCCTTGTCCGCCGAAGCTGCCAAATGCTGAGCCGCGACCGTGATCGGTTTCTGTTTCTCGATGCTATTTTCACTATCCACTATCCACTATCCACTGTCCACTATCCACTGTTCGCTCCGGGCTTTGCCCGCCGATGTGCGGAAAGGCTGCGCCTTTCCGGTCACGTCTTAAAAAAAATGGCGGCTATGCCGCCGGAGACATAGCCTCAAGAAAATTTTAGGGAGCTTACGGTGAAGCCGAGCTTCACCGCACATCGAGCGGCATAGCCGAAATCTCGACCCGTCCGCCTACCGTGCCCACGCCCAGCTCGCCCTCGTTGAACATCATCCGCTCAAACGCCAACAGCGACACAGAACCAACCGGCCCGATAGCCACAAATCTAAGCTTTAGTAGCACGCCGTTTTCCTCAATCGGCCTCGGCCCGTAAACCACAACTCTCAAGAGCCCCGGCTCGTGAGCATTTGTCACGATCTCGAATTTGCGGCTGATCGTTCCAACAACATCGACCGGCTCGGCAACCGGTAGAATGACTCTTGGGTCGTATCTCAGATCGAACTCATAACCAATTACTCCATTACCCGCCACGCCTTGAACATTCACCGGGATAACGATGTCTTTGCCGGCGATCACAATCGAATTCGGCAACGTAACAGTCGCATCTCTCACTGGCCCTCGACCGCCCAAATTGCCGTCACCGGCTGGCCGAGCGCCCGTGTTATTCCAGTTGCCCGAAACCTCGCCCATTAACAAGCCGGTATAGTCCTCGCCATTGATGTTGGCGGTCACGGACGAGTATGTCCTGCTCGAAGCGGGTGGCGGAGTCGGCAGCGGGAACGGAACATTCGCATCCGTAAAGAACCTCCAGGTCGCCGTCGCTCCGAAGTCCGGCTGCCCGGCGACGTATCTCGCGATCAATCCTGCATCGAACGAAGTAATAACATTATTCTCGCTTACATCAGCGATGGGCAACTGGTTACCGGTCAAAGGTACTGACCCTGCGGCGTGCTGTGCAACCCTTGCCGCATCAAACGACGTTATGGCAGCATTCACGCCGCCCGTCTTCGAAGGCGTCACCGTATAGGCACCTGACCCAAATCCCGTAAGCGTATACTGTCCCGCAGCCGCACCCGGAGAGTTGGTCGTCGTAGAGACATTCGGCGAACCGGAGCCACTTATCAGCACGTTGGAAATAAAACGTGGCGGCGCTGGATTGCCGAGAGCGTTGCCGTATGTAATCGTTCCGGTGATCGCGGCCCATATCCCTGTAACTGCGTTAGCCGAAACTAACTCGATTGCATCGATGTTTGCTCCAACATCGGTTCCGTCAGACGCTCCGTTTTTTCCCGGAGTTCCATTCGCAATTCGATAGTTGCCGGCTGCTCTGTTAACAAAGTGATTGTTGATATTCGCAAAGCCTGTCGGATTATTAGGCGTTTCTGTGGCAAAGTAGTAATTTGTAGATTGAAACGGATAAGGAGCATTACCCGAATATCTATTATCAAAGAGTATGCCCGCCATTACGTTTTTGTCGAATATAGAATTGGGCAGATAACTTACTCCCGCTTCTATCTGATCGCAGCCAAATAACATGAAGTCGATACTTGGACATCCGGAATTAGCGCTGTCGCCCTTAATGCCAAATCCCCAACCGTCTTGATAGATTTCTCCGTGATTTGAGATGTTGTCTCTATAGGACAATGGCTGAAAACTACTTCCCGTCAATTCGATTAGTGTCTTGCGCACGAGCATTGTGTTATGTCTAATTACTACATTTTGAGGCACGGTACTGATTATGAAACCCTGGCCTTCTCCTTCACAATCTGATGACTGACATCCAGGTGTTCCGTATGTTTGGCCGCCTAATTCGGTAAATAGGTTATTGGAAACCAAAAAACGGCCAAACAAAGATGTATCGGGAATTGCATCACGGTGTAAGCAACCCTTAAAATAGTACCAATCTAAAATGGAGTCTCCGGTTGATAGAATAACGCAGAAGGAGGCTTGAAATGAAGAGGAGCAAGTTTAGCGAGCAGCAGGTGCTTGGGATTTTGAAGG
>JBJXHF010000057.1:0-265553 GCA_046160805.1 Pyrinomonadaceae bacterium | reverse complement strand
CCTTCAAAATCCCAAGCACCTGCTGCTCGCTAAACTTGCTCCTCTTCATTTCAAGCCTCCTTCTGCGTTATTCTATCAACCGGAGACTCCATTTTAGATTGGTACTATTTTAAGGGTTGCTTACATTCCGCTTGATTACATTCAACAGGTATTTGATGTGATGGCGCGCGCTGATTGGCATCGTTTTCAGGTGCTGACAAAACGCGCCGACAGACTTGAAGAAATCTCCTCTGTCCTGAATTGGGCTCCGAATATCTGGATGGGTGTTTCGGTGGAATCCGAAAAGTATGTAAGCAGGATCGACCACTTAAGGCGAACAGGAGCGCAAACGAAATTTCTTTCATTAGAACCGCTGCTTGGTCCGCTCAACGATCTTGATTTGTCCAACATCGATTGGGCGATTGTCGGTGGCGAAAGTGGATTCGGCGCAAGAGCAATGCCGCCCGAATGGGTAACGAGCATTCGGAGGCAGTGCGAAAAGGCAAACGTCGCATTTTTTTTCAAGCAGTGGGGCGGTGTGCAAAAAAAACGAAATGGCCGCATGCTAGAAGGCCGCACGTGGGATGATATGCCTATCGCAGCATGAGCTAAAATGACACAGTTATGATGACACTTCTGAAATCTTGTCCAACTTGCCGCCGAACCTATAGTGATCCGACGTTTTCTTTTTGTCTTGATGATGGTTCGCTATTATCTACCGCGTTTGAGCAGATTTCCTATGACGAGACTGAACTTGAAACGGTTATCCGAACGCAGACATCAATATTGCAAGAAGACAAACGTCCAACGGTTGCAGACATTAGTGAGCCGGTTCTTCTAATTACGGTGAACCGCTTATACAAACCAGATATTAGTCCGGAACTCTCATATGAAATCACGCGTGGTGTATGGCGAATAAGTGAGCGTCGTAACAAAGCCAAGTATGCATTTGCAGTTTACAAAGGCATAATTCGCGAGGTTTATGAAATAGATAGTTGGCATCCAGCCCAGGATGACTCGGATGAGCGGAAAAAATGGATTGCGGATAAGGATATTAAGGTCGATAAGGTTACCCGCCAACGATGGCAGTTTGACGGACATCTCTCGACGGAACTTCGGCATTATGTTGGTCAAAGCACTGCAAAACATCAGGTTCGCGGTGCTCAAAATCCAATCAAGTATGTAAACTGCTAGCCATGATGACGAGAAGAACGATGAGAACCCTAACAAAAATCTTTTCGGCGATGTTGATGATCTTGACGGCTGTTTCCGTTCATCGAGCGCAGCAGAGCATTCATTCGGGGATCGACCTTTATAAATCGAGCAACTACGTTTCAGCGATAACGGCTTTGAGTTCGGCTGTAAGTACAAAGGAGTTCAAGGCGAACGGAGAGATGTGGAACTACCTCGGGTTGGCTTACATGGCGACAAAGGAAAACAAAAAAGCCGTTAAATCTTTTGAAAAGGCCGCAAAACTCGACGCTTCAAAAGGTGCTTATCGAGCAAATTTGGCGTATGCACATTTTTCTTTGGGAAAGTTTAAGAAGGCTGCTTCCGAATCAGAAAAAGCAATTGCGATCGATCCTTCGAGCGTCACGGCTTATAGTATTCGCGGCCTTGCCAGCTTCCAGCTCGGCAAATTTGATATTGCCGAAAATGACGCCGACAGGGTTCTGCAGCTTGACCGTACTGTCGCGTCCGCGTACGTTCTCAAGTCTCGTGTTGCTATGGAGAGGTTGAAAAAACGGCTTGCGGCGGGCTCAAGTATGAAAAAAGAAGTAGAGCTTCTTCTTTCCATAAAGGAACTGCTCGCCGCAGGAAAAGACCTGTCCAAAAACACTTCCGACTATGACGCACTAAATGAGGAATATGATGCGATAAGCGCCTTTTACTCATATTTTTCAGAGAAGCAAGCGGAATCTACGACCGATCCTCTAGTGCCGGAACCCAATGTTACTCCGCTCAGGATATTGAAAAAAGTCCCGGCGAGATATACCGATGCGGCCCGCCAATCAAATGTGCAGGGTACGATCAAGATGGCCGTTCTTTTTGCTGCTGACGGAAAGGTGAAACATATTTTGGTTCTGAGCAGGCTGGGAAAAGGCTTGGACGAGAATGCGTTAACGGCCGCACGAGGCATCATTTTTGAGCCAATGACAAGAGACGGAAAGCCTGTCTCAGTTGTGAGGATAATCGAGTATACGTTTTCGATCTATTAACTTAAAGATGGACTTTTACTTTTTGCTGTTTTCGCTTTTTGCACCGCGGGTTGTGATGCTGGTGTATTTGTTTTTGTGCCCGAACCTGTTTCCGGCGAACAGTGTGCCGCAGTGGGGCGATTTGGTGCTTGGGGTATTTGCTCCGCGGGTTTTGATACTTATTTACATTTACCAAAACTTGGGCTATGACAACATTTGGTTTGCCGCCCACCTGGTCGTGATGTTGCTCGCGTACTTTGGCGGTGGCCGCGAGACGCACAGGCGGCGAAGACGGCGGGCGGAGTAGACAGTTGGCGGTAAAGAACCAGCCGTCTTGACCTATTAACGCTCGCGATTTATCATCATAAATTCGTGTGCCGGGGTGGCGAAATTGGTATACGCACTAGACTCAAAATCTAGCGGGCTTAACGCCCATGTCGGTTCGACTCCGACCCTCGGTACCAACTTCCTTAGTGAACAGTGAATAGTGAATAGTGAATAGTGAATAGTGAAAAACCGGCTAGGCGTCACTTTTTGCTTTGCACTTTTCGGTTTTTATGCGACACTACTCTCACTGGGGGTGATATTATGATAAATAATTTTACAGAGGTAGTTACACTCTAGACGGATCAGATTTGATCCGGAAGTAACAAGACGGCACGTTTTCGAGCGTGCCGTTTTATTTTTGGTAAATATACGGACAAAATATTAAAGATGTTGATTTCGGAATTCGATTACGACTTGCCGCCTGAATTGATTGCTCAGGAGCCGCTGCGAGTGCGTACGGCTTCGCGGATGCTGGTCGTGGATCGTGAGACAAAAGCGCTTGACGACAAACGATTTATCGAATTGTTACCGTTGCTTCGCAAAAGCGATGTGCTTGTTCTGAACAACACGGAGGTTTTTCCGGCAAGGCTTTTTGGGCGGACGGAAACAGGTGCAAGCGTCGAGATATTTTTGGTGAAGAAAAACGAAGGCGGCCACTGGGAAGCATTAGCTCGGCCTGCAAAGCGTCTCCGTGTCGGTAAACAAATTATATTTGGCAACAAATTGACGTCGAAAGTCATTGAAAAAACATCGGATGGAAAGGTCTTTATTAATTTTGAAACCGACGGCGATCTCGATCAAATTCTGGACGAGGTTGGCAAAACGCCGCTGCCGCCATATATAAAACGAGAGGCCGATGCAATTGATGCGGATCGCGAGCGCTATCAGACGGTTTTTGCAACCAAGCGCGGTGCGATAGCTGCGCCCACGGCAGGGCTGCATTTTACGTCCGACATTCTGGAAGTGATTAAGAATAATGGTGTTACGGTTGCTGAGATAACTTTGCATGTCGGTTACGGAACGTTCGAGCCGGTTCGCGTTGATGAGCTTAGTGCACACATCGTTTCGCCTGAAACTTATGAGATCGGCAAACAGACCGCCGATATTTTGAACGCCGCAAAAAAAGACAACAAACGCATCATCGCCGTCGGCACAACTACGACGAGGGCATTGGAAACGACATTGTCAAAATTCGACAGGTTTACGGCCGGTTCGCACACGGCCGATCTGACGATCACACCGGGCTACAAGTTTAAGGCGATCGACGCGCTGCTGACAAATTTTCACCTGCCGCGAAGCTCGCTGCTCGTTTTGACTTCCACCTTTGGCAGCCACGAACTTATAATGAAAGCATACCGTCATGCCGTCGCGGCGAAGTATCGCTTTTACAGCTATGGCGATTGCATGCTGATAGTCTAGAGAGTCTCGCCGAGAGTCTAGAGAGTCTTGAAAGTCGACAAAGCCTCTAGACTTACCCGACTCTCTAGACTCTCTAGACTCGATAGACTCGAATATGGCCGTTTTGGAAACAATCCGCAATTTTTTTGTCCCGGCATTTTTTGCTGAGCCCGAGGTGATCGTCCCGGCGCCGTTTTGCGAATATGAGATCAGGCCGTTGACGCTTGACCATTTGCAGGAAGCTCTGCGGCTGAATATGCGCTGCTTTCGCAACGGCGACAATTATACAAAATACACGTTTGAATACTTGCTCAACGAACCGCGAACTTTGAGCTATCGTATGGTCGTGCCGTCCGGCGAGATGGTTGGATTTGCTTTTGTGATGGTCAATGAAAACAACGCGGCGCACCTGACAACAGTAGGCGTCGCACCCGAACATCGCCGACGCAAGATTGCTGTTAAGCTGCTCAACCATGTCGAGGAATCACTGCGAAAACGAGACGTGGCGACGGTGATGCTCGAGGTTCGCGTCAGCAACATCACGGCGCAGGAACTTTACCGAAGTTGTAATTTCACCGTTGTGCAACGCGTCGGCAAGTACTACAACAACGGCGAAGACTGTTTTTTGATGATGAAGGCGCTCTATTAGTTCAAAGTTCAAAGTTCAAAGTTCAAAGTTGAAATTGAGTCGTCTTTTTCGACTTTGAACCTTGAACCTTGAACTTTGAACTACCACTAATTTATCCGATCACCGATGTCCGCATTTCCGGCGTCTCGCACTTTGAACAAGTCGAACGCTTGATCGCCGGCGGCGCTACGCTTATACAACTGCGCGAAAAACACGCAAGCCCGCGCGAGTTTTATGAGTCTGCCGCCGAAGTGATCGTGATCGCAAAGCGTCGCGGAGTTCGCATCATAATCAATGACCGCGTCGATATAGCATTGACACTAAAGGCTGACGGTGTCCATCTCGGCCAGGATGACATGCCGCCGGAATTGGCAAAGACGATTCTCGGCGAAAATGCGATCATCGGATTTTCGACTCATGCGCTCGAACAGGCGAAACGAGCAATCAGACTCCCGATTGATTACATTGCATTTGGCCCGATCTTCCCGACCAAAACAAAAGACACTCCCGACTATGTTGTTGGGCTCAAAGGCTTAAGTGACGTGCGTAAGGTTGTCGGCAACCTGCCTCTGGTCGCAATCGGAGGAATTAATGCAACCAACTTGTCGTCTGTCTTCGAAGCCGGTGCCGATTCGGCCGCAATGATCTCCGCACTAGTTTCCGATCCTGCAAAAATCGAAGACCGGATGAAAAAATTGATTCAACTCATTGAACATAAACGTTAATCTTTGTTGTGCAATCTTAAAAATTTACTTGCATTCTGCGATCATTGTCGCCATAATAATTAAATGACGAAGTTGCACATAACTTCGTTGTCCGAGATACCCACTCTTTTTCCAACCTTCGCGTTTGATACTAATTTCCGGAGCAAATCCATACCATGAGCTTGCTTGACATAGCGCCCATCATCGAGCAGATGCTGCTCGTTTCCGAAAATGTAAGCGACCTGAATTTTTCCTGCGGGCAAAAACCGCAGGTCGAGATCAACGGCGTTCTTTATCCGGCGTCGCCTATCGGTCTGGGCAAGCTCTCTGCCTTTCAGACCGAAATGATCGCGATGTCGCTGATACGCGACAACCCTGATGCGGCGCTTCACCTGGCTAGAACGCAGACGGCTGACCTGAGTTACGCATTGCCCGGCAAATGCCGTTTTCGTGTAAATATTTTTCAACAGCGAAACTCATTCTCGATAGTAATGCGCGTTATCCCGCACGAGATTCCCAGCTTCGATACGCTTAAACTGCCTCCGCAGCTTGCCGACATCGCCGATATTCGCAACGGTGTTGTGCTTCTGACAGGGCCGACGGGTTCGGGAAAAAGCTCGACTCTCGCCGCGATCATCGACCGTATCAACGAGACTAAGGCGTATCACATCGTAACGATCGAAGACCCGATCGAATTTCTTCACAATCATAAGAAGAGCACCATCAACCAACGCGAGGTCGGCGCAGATACAAAGGATTTTGCGTCCGCATTGCGCGCAGCCCTTCGCCAGGCGCCAAAAGTAATTCTCGTCGGCGAGATGCGCGATCTGGAAACGGCCGAGATCGCACTGGAAGCCGCCGAAACAGGCCACCTCGTGCTTTCGACGCTCCATACCATCGACGCTTCGAAAACCATTGACCGCGTCATCGGACTTTATCCGAAGAATGAAGAGCGGATCATCCGCACGCGCCTGGCGCAAACGTTTCGTTACATTGTTTCGCAGCGTTTGATACCGACCTCCGACGGCAAAGGCCGAATTGCCGCCTGTGAGATCCTCAAATCCAATCCGCGAACCCGCGAATATATTGAGAAGGGCGAGACCGAAGGTAAGACGCTGCTCGACGCTATCCGCGACGGCGAGCTCGACGGCATGCAGGATTTCGACTCGGTCATCCGCGACATGATCGAGAAGAAAACTGTCACCATGGAAGACGGACTTTCGTTCGCGACCAATCAGAATAATCTTCTGCTTCAGTTAAAGGGTTTGTCCTCGACCGAGGATTATGTGAAGGCGGGCAACAACAAACCGCTGCCAAAACCGATGATCCCGCCGTCTCCGCCACCGACAAATCCTGATTCAGTTCTGAATATGATGGAATAAAACAGTGTTCAGTGGTCAGTGGCCGGTGGTCAGACATCGGAACAGACTGACCACTGATCACTGACCACAGACCACTATGATAATACGATGCGATAATTGCTCTGTTTCTTTACAGTTGGACGAATCGAAGATCCCGAGCGGGAATTTTTCGGTTCGATGTCCCCGATGCCAAAATTTGCTGCGTGTTCAGAAGGACGCTTCCGGCAAAGGACTTTCAACCGTCGAGCAACTGGCGGCCAACCAAGCTGCGGCTGCGACCGCCGAAGGCAACGCAGATTTCGCGGCAAAGGAGTCGGAAGTTCAGGTCAACAGCGCCCTGCGTGCACTGCTGCAGGCTTTGCAATCGGGCAACAAGACACTCTCGCCCGACGAAGAAGAAAATGAAAAACCGCGCCGCATATTGCTCTGCCTGGGTCAGCACAGCGATTCGACGGCAAAAATACTTGCCAAGGCAGGTTACAAAGTTTACGTTGCCCAAACTCCCGCCCAAGCCAATGAACGACTTCGCGACGGCAAGACGGAACTGTTGATATTTTCGACCGACTTCGCGGCTGAAATGGGCGGCGCGGCAATCATCCAGCAAAAGGCCAATGCAATGTATTCATCAGAGCGTCGGCGCCTTTTCCTGATCTCGCTCGAAGACGACGGAACTACCATGAACGCGCACGATGCCTTCCTGCGAAATCTGAATCTGATCGTAAACACGAACGATATAACGCAGCTTCCATTGATACTCAATCGGACGGTTGGCGACTACAACGACCTTTACAGCAATTACAACAAAGCGACCGGCGTTGCTCCGGTCTAGAAATACTTACATAAGAGCAAGCTCGCAGACTAGCATTTCGATCTGCAACCGCGCGCCAGCCGCGCCGCTGCCGCCCAATGAGGTTTTGATCGCAAGGTCTGTCTCTGCAAGCCGTTTTATTGCGTGGGTGAGATTCTTTGTATCAGCGCGCCGTGCCGCCGTGAGAAATGGTTCCTGATCGTTGTATCGAAGCTTTGCTACATTTGCGACCTCGCGGCGATCAGCGCCGCGCGACATCAGTTCTTTTGCCATTAGCAATCGACGGTAATTATAAGAAATCAGTCCCATCAGAGCGAGTGGTTCCGCGCCGTCGTCGAGTATCTTTTTCAACACCGTGAGAGCCTGTGTTCGTCGCCCGGCAACCAGATGATCTGTCAGCTCGAAATTGGTCAGCTCGCGCGAATTTGGGACGAGAGCGTCGATAAGCGCAGACGTAATTATTTTGTCGGGCATCGCAGCCGCCGCCAACTTATTAATCTCGTTGGTCAACCGCCGCACATCGGCTCCGACGAGGCCGATCAGTTGCCGCAACGCCGCCTCATCGATCTGCATTCCGGCGTCTTGGATTTTGCTGCGGGCCATTTCGGTCAATTGACGGTCGTCGAGGCGCGTAAACTCAACGGCTGTCGTTTTTTCCCGAAGAAACTTGCCCATTTTTCGAACACCGTTCAGTTCGTCCGCAATAAAGATCACGGTCGCATGCGGCGATGGGTTCGCCATGTATGCTGACAGAACAGGCTCGTGTTCCTCGGTGATCGTATCTCTGAAGCCCGTTGCAGAGATGCTCACATCCGATATGCGTATCACACGCCGCGAGGCCATCATCGGCAACTGCTCGGCTGCGGCAAGCGCACGTTCCAGATTGTGTTCAGAGTTTAGGCTGAAACTTGTCTCGTTAAAATCACGCAAATCGCCCTCGGCAAAGGAGATATCGGCAATTGTCTTAGCCGCAATATCGCGAAGATGCGTCTCCGCGCCAAACAACAAATAAACGGGCGCGATCTCGCGTCTGCGTAATTGATCTTTTAGATTTTCACGGGATAAAACCATAAGAAATTTAGCCGCAGATTAAAGCAGATAGACGCGGATAAAGCCAAGAAAAAAATCAATCTTTCGGATCTGTGTTTATCTGCGTTCATCTGCGGCAAATAATTCTATTTCTTTTCTTCTTTAACTCCCATGCCGTTGATGAATGCGGATACGGCGGATTCGGCAAATGCACGGGCTATGCGTTCGACGGCAGGGTCTTCTTCATTAAAGAACGAGCGAGGATCGGATGAAAACTCGAACGAATCGCGAAAGATAAAATTCTGATTGTCATAAAGAATTTTGTTTTCCTTCAGATCACGGATCGTGACTGCCGTGACTATCGTGACTTCATAAACGCGCGCGCGGCCTTCGCTGTCGAGGAGGACGCCGGAAAAATTGAAATCGCGAATGGTACCTTCCAAAACCGCATCCGCTCCGGTTCGGCTGCCCTGAACTTTAAGTCCGTTGCCGCGTCTGATGATCTCGCGCGTCACGGCATCGGTAAATCGCGATTCGACACGGTAGCGCAGACCCTTCGCCTCAAATTGAAAAGCCGGAACTGCCACCGTCTTTATATTTTTCGGCAAGCCGGAATTAGTTACTGCCCTGTAGCAATCCGTAAAACCCAATGAGAGCAAAAATGCGGACAGAGTTAATGATAATCGCAAATATTTCATTCTTGTATTACGGTTTCGGCTAAGATCGCGTCGATAGCGGCGGCCATTTTTATCGCGGCGACGGTTTCTTTTACGTCGTGGACGCGAACGATCTTTGCACCGTTTCTAATTGCAATAAGAGCTGCGGCCAAACTCCCGCCGAGCCGTTCCGACGGCGGCACGTCGCCTAAAATCCTGCCGATAAAGGACTTTCGCGATGCGCCGACTAGCATCGGATATTCTGAAAACTCTTCTGCAAGTTTACCAAGTTTTGCGAGCAGTTCTAAGTTCTGCTCATGCGTCTTGCCGAAACCGATACCGACATCGAGCGCGATATGTTCGTTTTCAACGCCATAAGATCTTGCCACATTAATGGCACGGCGAAAATCCGATGTAACCGCAGGCAAAATGTCCTCGACAGGCGGCTCGGTGTGCATCGTTTCAAACGGGCCCCGTGAATGCATTAGCACAAGGCCGGCGTTTGATGAGGCGGCAACCTCGGCGATCCGCTCGTCAAATCGCAAGCCTGAGATATCATTGATGATCTCCGCTCCTGCTTCGAGAGCCTTCTCAGCAACGTCAGATTTTGTGGTGTCAACTGATATCGGGGTATCAAAACGTTTAGCAATTGCATCGATGACCGGCACAATGCGGTTGACTTCTTCATCGGCGGCAACCGGCTTGCTGCCAGGCCGCGTTGATTCACCGCCAATATCGACAACATCCGTGCCATCGGCAATCAACCGTTCTGCCTGACGCAAAGCGTCCTCGACAGACAAATACGAGCCGCCATCCAAAAAACTATCGGGGGTGACATTGAGAATGCCCATCACGAGCGGACGGTCAATCGAGATTGTGCGGCGGGCAGTTCTCCAGTGCATAAAAGCTAATAGGCCCTATAGGTCTTATACGACCTATAGGACCTATGAATCAAAACACCACCACAGTTACGCGGTCGCCGGATTATTTCCCGTGATCGGCGGCAGGATCGGTTTTGTGAAGGGGTTCTTGGATTTCTCTTCCGATTCCGGCGTGCCGTTGTCGTCAGTGGTCGGTGAGCTGTTATCGTCGAGCGGCAGGCCGGCGACTACGCGTCTGATCTGGACGCTGTCGAGCGTCTCAAATTCAAGCAGAGCCTCGGCCAGCCGGATCAGCGTATCGCGATTCTCTTCCAAAATAGTTCTTGCGCGATCGTATTGTCCGGTGATGATCTTCTGCACTTCACGGTCGATCTTGATCGCCGTGTCCTCAGAATAATCGCGGTGCTGAGCGATCTCGCGTCCGAGAAAGATCTGCTCTTCCTTTTTGCCGAATGTTAGCGGGCCGAGATCCGACATGCCGTATTCACAAACCATCGCACGGGCGATCTCAGTCGCCTTTTCGATGTCGTTTGCGGCACCGGTCGTGATGCTGCCGATGAACATATCCTCCGCGATGCGGCCACCCATTGCCATCGCAATATTGCCGAGCAGGAATTCCTTGTTCGCGCTCAAGCGGTCTCTTTCCGGCAGATACATCGTCACGCCCAAAGCCATGCCGCGCGGAATGATCGTCACCTTATGCACAGGATCGGAATTCGGAACTTTGAGGCCAACAAGCGTATGCCCGGCTTCGTGATAGGCGGTGATGCGTTTCTCGTCGTCCGAGATGACCATGCTCTTTCGCTCGGCACCCATCATCACCTTGTCCTTCGCGATTTCGAAGTCATGCATTGTCACGACTTTTTGATTGTAACGGGCCGCATTCAAAGCGGCTTCATTGACGATGTTGGCGAGATCGGCTCCGGTAAATCCGGGCGTGCCGCGCGCAATGACGTTTACGTCAACGCCTTCATCAAGAGGTATTTTGCGCGTATGAACCTTCAAAATGCCTTCGCGCCCGCGAACGTCAGGCCGTCCGACAACAACCCGACGGTCGAATCTTCCAGGCCTTAACAGCGCGGGGTCAAGAACGTCCGGCCGGTTCGTTGAGGCAACAAGAATCACGCCGTCGTTCGATTCAAAACCGTCCATTTCGACAAGGAGCTGATTAAGCGTCTGCTCGCGCTCATCATGCCCACCCCCGAGTCCGGCCCCGCGATGACGGCCTACGGCGTCAATCTCGTCGATAAAGATTATACAAGGCGCATTTTTCTTGCCCTGTTCAAAAAGGTCACGAACACGCGATGCACCGACGCCGACAAACATCTCGACAAAATCCGAACCTGAGATCGAGAAAAACGGCACGTTCGCTTCGCCCGCAACTGCTTTCGCAAGCAAGGTCTTGCCTGTTCCCGGAGGACCAACCATTAAAACGCCTTTCGGAATCTTGCCACCGAGCTTTTGGAATTTTTGCGGGTCTTTGAGAAATTCGATTATTTCCTGCAGCTCCTCTTTAGCCTCGTCAACACCGGAAACATCCTTAAAGGTCACCCGTTTTTGCTGATTGTTGAGCAGCTTTGCCTTCGATTTGCCAAAGCTCAGAGCCTTGTTTCCGCCGGCCTGCATTTGCCGCAGCGTAAATGCGAAAAAACCCAACAGCAGAAGAATCGGAAGTGCCTGAATCAACATCAGCCAGCCAAGGCCGTTTGACGGCGGCTCAAGCTTTATGACCGTCTCGGTTTCCTTGGCCGCCGCAAAAATTTGATCGCGGGTGGAATCGCTTGTATCAAGTTTTGCGCTGAATTTTTCATTGCTTTTGTTAACCATCTCAAGAGTGTCCGACTTTACCGTAACCTCTTTGACGTCCTTATTTTTGATCTGGGTGAGAGCGGCGTCGAACGACAATTCCTTCGGCTGCGTCGTCTGGTTTTTTTGCAAATACCACACAAACACGAGCGCGCTCGAAATTATCATCAACCACAACAGAACTTGTTTTGCCTTAGAACTCAATTTGTAGCCTCCAACTTGCCTACCGCATACGATGAAAACAACCAATAAAGCGTTGTTTTCTAATAAAGAATCAGCGTGCTCCGGCGCTCACACGCTAACATTTAATTTTAAAGCCCCACGCGTCAATTTTCAACCTTATTTTCATCATAAAGGAGTTTGCCGCCCGTTTTGACGACTTTGCCGCCCGGCAATTCAACGATTCGCCCGCTTTTTTCACTAAATACCAAACGCTCTATTGCCTGTATATGTTTCAGTTGCAATCGCCGCGTACTTCCGCGGTGCTGCCGCAGCCACGAACGAATCGCAGCATACATATCCGGTTTTGGCAGGGTCTTAATCTCACTTAGTATCAATTCGTCAGCCGAAGGCAAATGGTTTCGCGTCATTTCCAGGTTCTGCATCAGCATCGCAGTATTAGCCAGCGTCTCGATGATCTTCGGGTTCATATCCTCAAGCACCGGCAGCAAGACCTTTCTAATGCGCACTCGTCTCAACGCTGTGTCTTCATTCATCGTGTCGTAGCGATATTCGATGCTGTTATCGTGGCAGTATTGTTCCGTATGTTCACGCTTCGCCCAACCTAATAAAGGACGAACCAGAAAACGCGATAGAGGAAAGAGAGAAGGCGCTGCATCACTGTCGTCTGACAAATCGTCGCAACCATCCGCGCGGCTTGGGATCTCTTCTTGAATAGGCCTTACAGATTTCATTCCGCAAAGTCCTTCTCGTCCGCTTCCTCGTACCAAATTCATTAGAAACGTTTCGGCCTGGTCGTTAATCGTATGGCCTGTCGCGATTGCAAAGGCGTCAACGCCTTCCGCGATCTTGTTCAAAAATTCATAACGGGCAACGCGTGCATTCTGTTCGACATTGCCGCTATCGAACGTGCCTGCACGTCCGGTGGCGCACTCAATCTTTCGCTCGGCGGTCAAATCTTTGACAAATTGTTCATCGCCGTCGCTTTCCCCGTCGCGCAGGCCGTGATTGAAGTGGGCCGCGACAACGCGCAGATCGAGTTTTTTCAACTGCACAAGCTCATACATCCCAAGCAGCAAGCTGACCGAATCCGCTCCGCCCGAAACACCGACGACAACCGTCGCCCCCGCGACCTGCAATTCAAGCCGCCGCCATTCGGTGATCAGATTCCGGACAAATTTGTGCACAAAAAGAGTTTAGCCACGAATGTCACGAATTGCACGAATATAAATTCCTGATGATTCGTGTTTTTCGTGTCATCCGTGGCCGATTTCTTGCCTAAGGCCTCTTGTTGCGTGTTGTGCAACATGCTATACTGTGATGAATGATAAAGTCGTTTCGTCACAAAGGTCTGCGGAACTTCTTTGAATCGGGCAAAGTTTCGGGCATTCAACCGCATCACTCGAAACGTCTAAGAATGATTTTTACAGCTTTGGACACCGCTTTTAGCATTGACGATATGGACATTGCAGGTTTTAGGCTACACCGGCTGAAAGGATCGGAACGCGGACGCTGGTCAGTATGGATAAACGGAAACTGGCGAATCACTTTTGAGTTTATTGACGGACATGCATATGTCCTTGACTATGAGGATTATCACTAATGGCAATGCACAACCCACCGCATCCCGGTGAATTTATCACTGAGGTTTACATGGAGCCGAATCACATTAGCGGACGTGAACTTGCTGTCGCTCTTGGAGTATCTCCATCCACGCTGAATCGAGTATTAAATTGTATGAGTGGTATAAGCCCGGCAATGGCTTTACGTTTATCAAAAGCTCTGGGCCGCTCGCCGGAAAGCTGGCTTGCTATGCAGTCGAACTACGACCTATGGCATGCAAAGCGTGGCGTGAAACTGGATAAAATTAGCAGGCTGGAATTAAAGGCAGCCTGAGGCCGCTCCAAGTTGGCGTGCGTCTTGAAAAATATAATGGAAAAAATGAAATTCGCTAAGAGCTTCACCCTCATCTTTCTGCTAATAGTTGGAGTGCTTTTCGCGATTGTTTATTATTCCCTTGCTCCGACGACCGTTCAAAGCAAGATAAACCCGACCGATTCCCACAAAGCCACACTTGTCCGTTACCAAGGAATCGACGTAAATTTCAAGGTTGTTGTTGACGGCGAACAAGTTTACTATTCTCCGGATTTTATTCCAGTGCGTTTCGATTTTCGAGAACAGATTTCATGGGATATCACCGGGAACATTGTGATTCTCGAAGTAGCCGGTAAGAGAATTTTTGCTTATGACGCGGAGCAAAAGCGGAAACTTTCGGACAGCGAAGTGCTTGCCGTCGAATATCCGCCATTTTTTCAGTATCGCTATGAAGGTAATTTACCGGAAGAAAATCAGACTTTGAAATAGCTAACCTAAGTATCCGCGGAATTTCTCCTTAGTCGCGGTGTAATTCGGAAATATTCTAGCAAGGTCTTTGCTGCCCATGTGTTTGTGGGCGGCTTCGGCGAAGACGTCGCGGAAATCGGTTGTGACGTCGAGGTCGCGGCCTTCGTAGAGTTTGTCGGATTTGAGGCCGCGCCAGTCGCCGTAAACTTTGCCGCCTTTGACTGTGTTGCCAAGGATGAACATCGCGTTCGCGTGGCCGTGATCGGTGCCGCGAGAGCCGTTTTCGCGCGCCGTTCGGCCGAATTCCGACATTGTCAGCACGAGAACGTCATCCATTCGTTTGCCGAGATCTGTTGCAAAGGCCGCTATCGACAGTGAGAAGGTGCGGAGGAAATTGGCGAGCTGGCCGCGTGCTCCGCCCTGGTTCGTGTGCGTGTCCCAACGGACATCGTTGCCTGTGTCGGCAAACGCGACCTCAAGCCCAACGCCGGCCTTGATAAGCTGCGCGATCTGCTGTAGCGAGCGGCCAAGATCGGAGTTTGGATAAACGGCGCCGTTCTCCGGTCTGTATTGCGCAGGGTTTGCCTGTTTGAGAAAATTTACAGCCTCGAAAGTTTCCTTTCCGGTTTCGCCGAGCGTGTCTTTTGCATTCTGCGCATAAAGGCCTTCGAAACCACCTTTCATCGTCTGAGAATAAATACCAGCTTTGACAGAAAAATCGGCAAGATTCGTCATCGCGACAGATGGTGCTCTACCGTAAAGAGAGCGCGGCAGTTGCTGCGTCATCGACACCGCACGAAACGGCGACGAATCTTTTTCTACGTTTGCCTGCAACATACGATTGAGCCAGCCGTCACGCGTTCCCTTATAGCCCGGCGTGCCTGACTCCATATAGTCCTGAGCGTCAAAATGCGAGCGTGTATTATCAGGCGAGCCAACGGCATCAACAATGGCAAGTTTTTTATCTTTCCAAAACGATTCAAACGGCTTCAAACTCGGATGCAAACCAAAGTATCCGTCGAGATCAATCGCACCATCGTTCTTTCCAGGCTTCGGAACCGCAATCGTCGGCCGCAGATTGTAATAATCTCCGTCGCCGTGCGGCACGACCATATTCAACCCGTCCGCAGCACCGCGCTGGAATATCGTGACCAAAACCTTTTTCCTTCCGTAACCTTTTACCGAACTTTGCGCCGCCGCAAACTGATGCAAAAATTCCGGAGCCGCGGCCATCAGGCCAAAACTCGCCAATCCAATTCCGCTCGATCTTAAGAAATAACGTCTATCCATATTTCGCGAACCTCACTTTCCACGAAATTAGACGCTTACGAACGTCGAATGGTCTAAACAAACGCTCTTATCTTCCAAACTCATCGCCGTACTCATCAGCATATTTTTCGTAGCGTTTGATGAGGGCAATGTTTTTCTTTTCGATATCGGTCAGGTAGCCTTTGATGTCAACCGTGTTCGGCACATACCAGTCGTCATTCTCGAATTGCTGGCGCAGGTGCTTTTTGTTGAAGCAGTAACCGTGGCGGGCAAAAATCTCGTTTCGCATAAATTCCAACTCGCTTTTTACCAGATTCTCAACATCGGCAGGCTTCAGTAAGCGCTGAGATGCTTCCGGCCAATTACCGACATCTGTTCGGTACTTAAATTCTCGCCGAGCTAGAGAATATGATTTTTCCGGCCGCTTGGCATCGTTAGCTTTCCATGTGCCGTTAACTTTATTCGGCTCGGCCTGATCGACGCTGAATCTAAAAATGCCGTCGTCCTTATGGTCGCCCGGTTCTCGTCCGATGACGTTATAAATGCCGTTTTCAACCGTAAAGCTTCCATCAAAAGGCCGGTCATTGCCGCCGACAATGCTGCGTCCGGAAATGGCTCCGTCACCCACCTTTGTTATGAGTAATCTAATTTTGTTATCGCCAAAGGCGCCGACGAATGAGCCGAGAATTTCTTGAGCGTTTCCGCTTGCAGGCGCAGGTGCAGACGGCAATTGACTCGAGGCCGATGCGGTGGTGGTATTATCTTTCGTATCGGCATTTTTAGCGACATTTTTCTCAAGGTTGCAGGCGACGAAACAAAGGGCAAGCGGCAATATGTAAATGAGTTTTTTCATGAGTAATGGTTTACTAAAAATCAGACATTTTTTCAATGGAAATAATTCGGTCAGCGTAATAATTTTGTTGACGCTGGCTTTTTTCACCTTCCTGATGGCACAGATCACGGCAGCTTATATCCCTTATAATATCGATGTCGGTTTCTTACGTATCAAGCAGGATTACATCGACATCGATCACTGGCGAATCGCTTTTTTCGTTCACGTCTATGCAAGTATCTGGGCGCTGCTGGCCGGATTCACGCAGTTTTCGAGCAATATCCAAACTTTTTATCCAAAGCTGCATCGCACATTCGGCTACGTCTATGTCACGAACATTTTGCTGATAACCGGCCCGGCGGGATTGCTCATGGGCTTCTACGCCAACGGAGGCTTGTCGTCAAAGATCGCTTTCGTCATGCTTGCGGTCGGCTGGATAATTTTTACCGCTGTCGCTCTTGTAAAAGCAAAGAAAGGCGATTTCGCGGCGCATCGCAATTTTATGATAAGAAGCTATGCACTGACGCTCTCGGCAATTACCTTGCGTGCCTGGAAATGGACGATAACCAACTCAGTTGAACTGCCGCCGATGGACGTTTACCGCACGGTTGCATGGCTCGGCTGGGTGCCGAATTTGCTGCTAGCCGAGTTTCTGATTAGGCATTATTTTGTAAAACCAAAAAAAGCCGCCCGAAATTTTCAGACGGCTGCTTGATCTTGAAAAGCTTCTTTCCTAGACGCGAACCGAGCGTTTATCAGGCGCCTCATCGATTACAACGTCGTCGAACTGCTCCTCTTCGGTCGAGCCAGTCAGCGCGGTCGTTGAAGAAGCGCCTCCGGAAATTACTTGTGTCAACGCGTCGAAATAGCCGGTGCCGACGAATGACTGGTGCTTGGTTGCTCGATACCCGCTTATTTCGGAAGCGAATTCCAGCTCCTGCAGTTCGGCGTATGCGGACATTTGGCGTTCGCGGTAGGCAGTGGCAAGCTCGAACATCGCGAAATTGAGCGAATGAAAACCGGCCAGCGTGATGAATTGGAATTTGTAGCCCATCTCGCCGAGTTCCCTTTGGAATTTTGCGATCGTCTCGTCGTCCAATTTTTTCTTCCAGTTGAACGACGGCGAGCAGTTGTAGGCCAACAGCTTACCGGGGTATTGTGCATGGATCGCTTCGGCAAACTCGCGTGCTTCGTCGAGGTCGGGATGCGAAGTTTCGCACCAGATCAGATCGGCATACGGCGCATAAGCCAGCCCACGCGAGATCGCCTGTTCGATGCCGGCGCGGACACGGTAAAAGCCTTCCACAGTTCTTTCGCCTGTGCAGAACTCCTTATCATTATCATCAATGTCTGAGGTCAGCAGATTTGCGCCGTTTGCGTCGGTCCGAGCGACTACGACAGTCGGCACGCCGCAAACGTCTGCGGCAAGACGCGCTGCAATCAGTTTCTGCACCGCTTCGCCTGTCGGCACGAGAACTTTGCCGCCCATGTGGCCGCATTTTTTCGCTGACGAAAGCTGGTCTTCAAAATGAACGCCTGCCGCGCCGGCTTCGATCATGGACTTCATCAGTTCAAAAGCATTCAGGTTGCCGCCAAATCCGGCCTCGGCGTCGGCGACGATCGGCGCGAACCAATTGATGCCGTTCTTACCCTCGGACGCATAAATTTGATCGGTGCGCTGGAGCGAATTGTTTAATCTTTTAACCAGTTCAGGCACGCTGTTCGCGGGATAGAGACTCTGGTCGGGATAAGTCTGCCCGACTGTGTTTGCGTCCGCCGCGACCTGCCAGCCGCTACAGTATATTGCCTGCAAACCAGCCTGTATCTGCTGAACCGCCTGCCCGCCCGTCATCGCGCCGAGCGCGTTGACGTAGTCGGTCGTCTTCATCAGATCCCAAAGCCGCTCGGCGCCAAGCGTTGCGAGCGTGTACTCAATCTTCACAGTCCCGCGAAGTTTTACGACATCCGTCGCAGTGTAATTACGAACCACGCCCTTCCAACGCGGATTTGTCGCCCAATCTTTCTCTATTGCCTTAATTTGTTCCTTTTGTTGCATTGTTCCCCCTAATCTTCAATTACTCTTTTTTCTGCAATTTCAAATCTGAGATTTCAAATTTGAAATCAGCTCGGATCAAACTCTTCTTTCAAGATCATCTCCTCGCTGATCCGGCGAGCTTGTGTGTAACGCTCGCGCTCCGTCTCTGCACCGGGCAGAGTGCTAAGAATCTTTTTTAACTCCTCATCAAATATTTGAGTTGTAAGTTCTGGCGTGTGTTCGACCGCTGTGTCGCCGTCCATGATCTTTACTTTTTCGCGGTGCTTTATACGCTGCGCGATCATCAGACGATATATTCTGTCGGTCGCCAGGTCTTCCATATAACCGTCAAGCAGCGACGCGCCTTTGCCGCTCAACACGCCGTGGCGGTAGCGGATCACGGTACTGACCGCAGCACGCGTTCCGTCCAAAGTATGTTTGCCAACGCCTGTCGGCAGCGGCCGCAGATCGGGCGAGAGCGATTGCCCTTCAAATCTGGCAAAATTCTGATTCGGATTTGGAAACTGGACGACAGCAATCGCATTCTGATCCGGATGGCCGGTCCAGGCGCCGTCCATGCCGACGCCCGCCTCATTTCTTTTATCGGCTTCGAGTGTTTTGAGTGCCCGCTCGTTCAATTCTTTATCCTGACGATTTGGAAACAGCGCCGTCATGCCGCCGATGGCCAGGATGCCTCGCTTGTGACAAACTTCGACAAGAAGTCCGCGCAGATTCTGAAAAAAAGGCACGTCTGATGGGATCGTGTTTCTGTCAGGCAAGACCCAATTCGGATCGTGCAAATTAAAATGGATCAGGCTCGCCATGTAATCCCATCTGCCAAGATTCAAGCCCACGATATGCTCGCGCAGATTGTAGATAAATTCCTCAGTCTGAAAGGCAAGCGGATGCGATTCGATCAGAGCCATGCACTTGATAAACCCGCGTTCCCAGCCGAGTTTGTCTTCCAAAGTCTGGAACAAATCGCGCCACAATAACGCTTCGTCAGCCGACTCCGATTTCGGAATGTAGAAACACGGGTTGTGCTTTAGTTTCGATCTGTCAACGCCATACGCGATCCGCGCGGCATCGTAAAGTGACGCAGACATTTGCTCATCAGCAAAAATTCCCGCCTGATTTAAATGCAGCCCGCGTACACGCGTCCAGATCACTGTCGGACTCTCTGCTATCGCGACCTTCTTATCTCGTTTCTTATCAAAATATGTAAGTTTGCCGTGCAGCGCGGCGAGTGAATTTACGATGCCTTGCTCAAGGTTTTCCCAGGCATTCGCCATCGAATCTTCGAGGTCGATCATCACGCCGGGCGCGCCGGAGTTCAGCATCTTGACAACCAATTCCCCGTCATCCGCCGGCCCGGTCATCTGATTACGTTGATCTTTGCAAAAGTCTGGTATTTCTATATGCCAATCGCCTTGCGTAGCTGCTGAAGGAGCAAGATAATTTGGCAGCTTGCCGCTATGCGCAGCGGTCAAAACCTGACGCCGCTTCACCAACAACTCCTGCTGGCGCGGCGTGAATTTTTCGTGCAGCTCCGCTAGCAGGTCGTGTAACCCTTCGGGCAGATCGTTTTCGGCCGAGAAATTATTCGGCGCATGATTGACCCTGCGATCAAATTTTCGCTCAAGTGTAGCCTGTTTCATGAAAATCTTCTGTTCTATATATCGAACACAGCTTGTATTCCTGTTTTTTGTGAGAGTAAGCCGAATCGAGTGGCGTGTAAATACTAAAATTCCGCTATGTTCGGCATATTGAACATAATTTCAAATTATGGAACAATGGTATTGTGCAGGAAACGACTTCAACCGCTGTCGAAAGAGCGTTGTCTATTGTGGAAGTGGTTGCCGCCAGCCGCAGCGGCCTTAGCAACTCCGACCTGAGCCGACGTCTGAACATTCCAAAAAGTTCGGCGAGCTATGTGCTGCGCGTTTTGGTCCGGCGCGGCTATTTGCGGCGTGACGATGATGCCAAATATCGTCCGGGCATGAAGATAATGGATCTCACCGGTCACGCGTTACCGCAGCAGGACGTACGCGATGTTGCAAAACCTGTCCTTGCCGAGTTCCTCAAAAAAAGCCGTCTGCCCGAAGTTCACCTGGCCGTGCTCGATAACGGACGTGCCGTCTATATCGAAAAAGCCGAGGGTGAAAAGAGTTTTATCAAGATGGACATCTGGGTCGGCCACCGTTTGCCGGTACACACGACGGCGATCGGGAAAGTCCTGGTTTCATACCTGCCTGAAGCGGAAATTTTGGCGATATTAAAACTGCACGGAATGGAGAAAGAAACAAAGCGGTCGATCAACGATCCACAAAAATTTCTGCGCGAGGCAGCGCGTGTCAGAAAGTATGGCTTCGCGGTTGACGACGAAGAAAATGCCGAAGGCGTTCGCTGCATCGCGGCGCCGATCTTCGACGCTCGCGGCTCGGTCGTCGCCGCTCTCGGAACATCAAGTATTATTTTGCAGATAGATGAAGCTCGCTTGCCCGAGATTGTCGAGCTTGTAAAAACAGCAGCCGCGAAAGTTTCACGCGGGCTCGGGTTTTCGGCTAAGAATCTTCATCCAGCTTTTTCAGAAAATCAGACAACTCCTGTGGAAGCGAAACCGTAAAGTCCATTCTCTCCTTTGTGACCGGATGGGTAAATGACAATTTTTCTGCATGCAGGAAAAATCTTCCAAGTGATTTGATCGCATTCCTGAAATTAATATCTGCAACTGTATTGTCGCGGCCTTCGTTATATATCGCGTCGCCGACAACAGGATGATTTATATACGCCATGTGAACGCGTATTTGATGCGTACGGCCCGTCTTGATCTCAACATCGAGCAAAGTAAATTTCGCGTATCTCTTTCGCACTTTCCATAAGCTAAGAGCGCTCCTGCCATTTGTCGCAACCTTCATCCGAAGCCGATTGTGCTTATTACGCGCAATAGGCGCTTCGATCTTTCCCGAATTAGTGTCCGGCGAGCCGTGAACTAACGCGACGTAAGATTTATAGATCTGCCGCTCGCGAAATTGAGCCGACAACGCCTCGTGTATCTCGTCCGTTTTTGCGACAACGATCAAACCCGAAGTGTCTTTGTCGAGTCTGTGAACGATGCCGACCCTGTCAGAACCCCCTGCGGTAGCGGGGGGTTGAAGTTGAATACTCGTGTCGATTGATCTATCAAGTGGCTGTGTTAAACCACCCGCTACCGCAGGTGGTTCTGACTTGAAATGCCATGCGATCGCATTTGCAAGCGTCCCGCTCTCAACACCCGCACCCGGATGCACAACCATTCCAGCCGGCTTGTTTATAACGACAAGATATTCGTCTTCAAAAACAATGTCGAGCGGAATATTTTCGGGCTCAAATCTTGCGGCAGGAACGTCAACGAGATCAACGTCAATCTCGTCGTCCTCTCGAATTTTGTATGAGGGTTTAGCTGCGGTTTCATTAACGAGAACGTCTTCATTGTCTATTAAACGCTGAATGCGCGAGCGCGACCAACCTTCGATCTTTCCGGCAAGAAACGCGTCGAGGCGCGAGCCGGCATCGACCGCCAACACTTGAAATTGAATTGTTTCCAGCTGTTCAGACAAGCAGTTTGAGCCGAAAAATAATTAGTAATTACTAATTAATAATTATTAATTAAGTTTCGGATGAAGTAACATTTTCCGGCTCTTGAGTTCGGGATGATCTCAAGCGCACGATCATAAAAATTATAGCGAAAGCCGCGACAATCAAACTTATTCCCTGCGAAGTCGAGAGTCCGGTAAGAGATGTAAACCCTAAAAGATCTCCGCGCGGGTCGTCGCGGATAAATTCAATCAAAAAACGGACGATAGAATAAATGATGCCGTATGCAATCAAGACCTGGCCGTCGAATTTCTTATGACGGTGCAGATAAATCAGAAAGGCAAAAACCGCCAGCATAATTAGCGATTCGTAAAGTTGTGTTGGGTGAAGATGCACGTCGTTGCCGTCCAGCCCGTAAATAGGAACGCCGGTGTATTCGTGGCCGGCTTCGGTAAAATGCACGCCCCACGGCAATGTCGTCGGTTTGCCCCAGCAGCAGCCTGCCGAAAAACATCCTTGCCGCCCGAACGCCTGCCCGATGGCAACGCCGGGAGCGAACGCATCGGCGACCTTCCAAAACGGCAGTTTGTAGAGCCGCACCAGAATTACAACCGCAAAAAAACCACCGAGCAAGCCGCCGTAGTAGACTCCGCCTGATCGCAGGAAATCGAGCGAAAGTATATTGACGTTATCCTCGACAAAGAACATCAATATCTTTGACCCGACAAGCCCGCCGACCAGCGTCCAGAGGCCGAGATCGTAAATGCGCTCGCGCGGCAAACCGTCGCGAGCGCCCAGCCGAGCCGCCACAAAAAGCGCGACCAGCATTCCCAACGCCAAAAATATGCCGTAAGTTGTTACTGGAAAGTCGCCGATGCGGAATAGCTCAGGATACATTTGCTGATTTTGGATTTTGGATTTTGGATTTAGGATTGCTGTCGGATTCTACTGCCTTCTTCTTAGTCAGAAGTGTGTCGAGAATCAACAACCCTGCTCCAATGCAAATTGCCGAGTCTGCAACATTGAAGGTCGGATAATGCCAACTTCCGAATTGAACGTCGATAAAATCAACGACAAAACCGAGCCGCATACGGTCGGTAACATTGCCTGCGATACCAGCCAGGAGCAACGCTAGCGCACCCAAAATACGGTCATCGGTTCGCGGTGTGCGCCAAAAAAAGTAAAGCACGAGTGTCGCCGCGACAAACGCTACTACCGACAATCCCCAACGCCCGGTGTCGCCGTAATCGTCAAGCATCGAGAACGCGACGCCCGTATTTTGCGCGTACGCAAAGTTCAGAAAGCCCGAGATCACCGTCTGGTCACCGCCAAAACGAAGGGAGCGTATCGCCCAGGCCTTCGTCGCCTGATCGATCATAAACACGCCACCCGCGATCGCGAGGTAGCCGAGTTTCCAGATCAGGTTTTTTTTATTCACTGGGTTTTCTTTGTTTCCGGCTGCTGTTTCGGCTCGGCGTAAAAGGTCTTATTGACGATTTTCCACTCGCCGTTAATATTGAGCATCATCATGTAATCAACAAAACGTACCGCCGGATAATCCAGGATGATCTTGCCAAAGGCCGCGTTTCCGCTAACCTCGACGCTCTCGATCCAACGTTTGCGTTTGTTTTCATCGGCTGCCGGTTTGCCGCTGAAGCCGGAAATAAAATCTGCAAACGAGCGTGTCGTAAACTTACCCTCGCGGATGAAGGTAAGATTGCCTTCAGTATGAAAGGCCTTCCTCATAAACTCGCCGTCGCCGGTCGCGTGCCCTTTGAGATAGTTTTCAAGCGGCACGCGTGCCGCAGTCTTCTCTGCATCCGACTGTGCCATCACGGGCAAGACGAATAGAAACAACGATGTAATAAATATAATTACTTTCATTTTTTTACTCCGATTCAGTTGTTTTCTTTGCACTATTAACGGCCTGGGCGAGCTCGACAAACTTCTCGCGGACATACTCGTTCAATTTTGATGCAAAATTAGCTTCAAGATTTTTCAACTTTATCAACTCCTGCACGTCCGCAAGGTCTTTCAGCCGATCCGGCGCGGTCATCCCGGAAGCAAGTTTTAATTCGATAAGTTTTTCGAGCGTGAGTGTATTGACGCCGTCAATATTTACACACGCGTCTACAGGGTTTGGAAATGCGACGGGTGTTGGCGAACCTTCGCCGGGGAATTCACCAGTCGTTATGACGTCAACCGGAATATTCTCTTCAGTAGTTCTAAATTTTTTCTTCGCGCCTTCAAATGCGGGACGATAGCCGAGGCCTACCAGTTCATTTCTAAATCTAATAAGCCCATCCTTGGTAAGCAGCACATCAATATCAACCGTCAGTCGCTGATAGCCATGCTGGTTCAAAGCGACGGCGCCAATTACCGCATAATCTATATTCAGGTTTTCCAGATCCCGCACTAATCGTGATAAAGCATCATTAAGCATTCCCTGTCCATTGAAAAACCGCACTGCTTCTGCGTATGTAGCAGTCGGCGAAGAAATAAGAGCTTGAAAATCCACAGCCATCGTTTTCAGTATATCGCTTTCACCTCCGAAATAACTGATAACTGAAAACTGATAACGAAAATTATCAGTTTTTAGTTATCAGTTATCAGTTATTCCGAAGAGTTGATCCAATGCATCCGCGCAACGTTCGCAGACAGTCGGGAATTTTGTAAATTCACCGACACGTGTCGAGTAATTCCAACAGCGCTCGCATTTTTCTCCATCGGCCCGTTTGATCTCGACATTAAATTTATCGCCTTCGTGAACTTCGACCTGCGAGACGATAAAGATGTAGCGCAACTGGTCAAAATAATCGAGCAAAAAGCGTGTCGTCTCGGCATCGGTCGTCAAGATAACTTTTGCCTCAAGCGATGAGCCGATCGTCTTTTCATTTCGCGCATCCTCAAGTGCTTTAAGCACTTCATCGCGGATTGCAAACAATCGTTCCCATTGCACACTCAATTGGCCGTCTTCCAACTCAAACATTTCCGGAAACTCGGCGATATGAACAGAAGAAACTTCGCGCGCGGGCAGATTTTCCCATGCCTCGTCGGCTGTGAAAACAAGAATAGGAGCCATCAAACGACATAGATAGTCAGCGATCCAATACAATGCGGTCTGTGCCGAGCGTCGTTCCGGCGATTTCGGCGCAAGGGTATAAAGACGATCTTTGACAATGTCAAAGTAGCGTGCGGAGAGCGTGACCGTGCAGAAATGATAGAGAGCATTGTAGGCACTTTGAAAATCGTAAACGCGATACGAACCCATTACACCGTCTGCGACCTCGTCTAATTGTCTCAGGACCCACTCATCAACCCCTCGAAGCTCCCGCGTATCCACGATATCAACTGCCGGATCAAAACCGTCAAGATTGCCGAGAGCATAACGCAAAGTGTTTCGCATTTTGCGATATGCATCGACGACACGCGAGAGTATCTCGTCGGAGCATCTAACGTCCTCGGTATAATCAACCGCCGCCGCCCAGAGCCGCAAAACGTCGGCGCCGGATTTGTTGATAATTTCCTGCGGTGCGGTCACATTGCCGAGCGATTTCGACTGTTTCTTGCCCTCGCCGTCAACGACCCAGCCGTGCGTGATGATTTGTTTATAAGGCGCGCTGTCGTGCGCCGCTATGCCGCAGCTTAGTGACGAATTGAACCAGCCGCGGTATTGATCGCCGCCTTCAAGGTAAACGTCCGCCGGAAAGCGGAGCGTATCACCACGCGTCTCCAGCACCGCAACGCAACTTGAACCCGAATCAAACCAGACATCGAGGATGTCCGTCTCTTTGCGAAAGTCTGCGGCGCCGCATTTTGCGCATTTGTAGTCCTGTGGCAGCAATTCACTTTCGTCACGCGCGTACCACGCATCCGCGGTTTCCTTTGCAAAAATATCGGCGACGTGATCGACTATCTTCGGATCGGCGACCGCTTCATCGCAGCCCTTGCAATAAAACACAGGTATCGGCACGCCCCAGGAGCGCTGCCTCGAAACGCACCAGTCGGGCCGCCCTTTGAACATATTGCTCAAGCGGCCTTCGCCCCACGACGGATGCCACTTAACGTTAGCTATCTCATCGAGCGCTCGCTCACGCAGAGATCTTCCATCTACAGTTTCATCCATTGAGATGAACCACTGCGGAGTGGCGCGAAATATCACAGGGTTTTTGCAGCGCCAGCAATGTGGATAACGATGATTGTAATTCTCGACGCTCAGCAGCGCGCCGCTTTCGCGCAAAAATTCGACGATATTTCTATTTGCTTCAAAAACACTTTGCCCGGCAAAATGTTCGACTTCGGAAGTAAATTTGCCGGCTGCATCGACCGGAGCATAGATGTCCAAACCGTATCGTTTTGCGATGGCAAAATCATCGCCGCCGTGACCGGGAGCCGTGTGAACGCAGCCGGTTCCTGATTTGCCCGCCAACTTATTCTCAAACCGGACGTCGAGTTCAACCTCTGCATCGGCCTCGCCGAGCGTGACATGCTCACCGTTCATTATCAGCGACGTGCGCTCCAGCCATGCGTGTCGGGCTTCGAATCTGTCGAGTTTTGAACCTTTGAATTTTACGATTTCCTTTACGTCTTTTAGTCCGCAGGTTTCAGCAAAAGCGGCTTTCAACTCGGTCGCCACGATGTAGACCTCATCTGCACGCTCGTTCACACTCGCGTTTCCGCCCGTAATTGCAGAGTAGTCGAAGTCCGGATGCACCGTGATGCCGAGATTTGCGGGCAGCGTCCACGGAGTTGTGGTCCAGATGACGACGAACACGTTTTTACCTGCAACAGCCGCGTCGATTTGAGAAGGATCGGATTTTAGCGGAAATTTGACATAGACTGACGGCGAGGTGTGTTCCTTATATTCGACCTCGGCCTCAGCGAGCGCTGTTTGGTCGTGTATGCACCAATAGACCGGACGCAGGCCTTTGTAAACATAGCCGCGTTCGAGAAACTTGCCGAATAGCCTCGCGGTCGCCGATTCGTATTCGGCTGACATAGTTAGATAAGGTGTTTGCCATTCGCCGAGGATGCCGAGCCGTTGAAAGTCGCGCGTCTGGCCGTTCATCGCCGTCGAGGCATGCTCGCGGCATATGCGGCGGAATGTGGCAACCGGAAGATCGGCCTTGTTCTTGCCTTTTTCGGCCAACTTTTTCTCAACCAAAGTCTCGATTGGTAATCCATGGCAATCGTAACCCGGCACATACGGCGCGTCGTAGCCCATCATTGAACGCGTCTTAACGACAAAATCCTTGAGTATCTTATTGAGCGCCGTGCCGATGTGAATGTCGGCGTTCGCATACGGCGGGCCGTCGTGAAGGATAAATTTCTCACGCCCTTTACGCGTCTCCATCACCTTCTCATAAAGCCCCATTTCCTGCCATTTCTTCAACCGCGCGGGCTCCGATTGGCCAAGATTCGCCTTTTGCGCAAAATCGGTCTTGGGAAGGTTTACAGTTTTCTTTAAATCGATTGATTCCGTCATTTCCGTAAAAACTTAGATATTACCACGCTAAGAAGTATTCAAACAGGATAGACATTATGAACAGGATCGTTATTCATATCCTGTATATCCTGTATATCCTGTCTATCCTGTTAAAGAAATCTTTACTCTTCTTCAACTGTGCAAAGCAGCGGATATTCTCGAGCCTTGGCGAGGTTCATGGCTTTTTCCGATTTCATATTGGCGATCTCGTAAGAGTAAACGCCGGCGATGCCGATGCCTTCGTTGTGGACTTTTAGCATGATCGTTAGGGCTTCGGGCTCGGCGCGGTTGAAGACGTATTGGAGGACAAAAACGACAAAATCCATCGTCGTAAAATCGTCGTTGTGCAGGATGACCTTGAAGAGCTTCGGCTTCTCGAGCTTTGTCTTTTTTTCGACCAAAACTTCGCCGCCGCCTTCGATTTCGGGAAACTCTGGCATAACTTTACTTATACCTTATACCTTTTCACTTCGCACTTATTGCGGAATGAGTAAAAAATTATGGACGAAATCGGTTTTTTTGTGTTAGATTTCAACTGCGCTGACTGTTTACTTTGTATCCAATTAGTTGAAACCGAACGACAATTCGTCGTTTTTGCCATTCGCGCTTGAAATGAAAAAGGCACAGAAAACAACCTCGTCTTCACGGACGAGCTCGGCTCGTAATGGCCACGCGGCTGCGGCGCGGGCGATCTCGTTTGAGAGCATCGACGCCGTGTTTCGCAGCGTCGGCCAGAAGCTGCGCGAAGGGCTTTCGGGTGAAGCGGAAAAGCTGCTCGTCAAAACCATCGAGTCTTACGACCACACTCCCGACAATCTTGCCAACCTGAAACGGCTGCTCTCCTTCACGCGCGAGACGATAGGCCGATATGGCGAGTCGCTCGAGACGATTAAGCCCTTTGCCGACGATGAGAATATTTCCGAGCTAAAGATCGAAACGCAAGTCCGCGTGACGACGCAACTTGCCATTGCATACAGCAACACGGGTGACCAGCCAAAGGCGGTCACGCTGCTCAAGGAAAACCTAACGCGGGCGGAAGAGAACGACCTCAAGCATCTTTCGGGCACGATCGAGATCGCACTGGCACGCGTTTACCGAAAGCTGAGCGAGTATCTTATCTGCCGCGACTTTGCTCACAAGGCTCTCGACCGTTTTCGCGAGAACGGCGACTGGCTCGGCATGGCCGAATCCTATCGCGAGATCGCCAACAGCTTTCACCAGGAAGGCAACTGTGTAAAATCGCTCGAAAACTTCGAGCAGGGAATAAAGATCATCGGTGAAAACTCGGCGCCCTTTATGCTCGGCAAGCTCTACACCGACATGTCGGGCGCGTATTGGTTCCTGCGCCGCCCGCAGGAAGGCATCGCGTGTCTCGAAAAATCCATCGAGTTCTTCGACCGCACCGACCACGCTCTCAACAGCGTTATCGCCTACAACAACATGGGCATCAACCTAATGCTGATCGGCGAATGGCCAAAAGCCGAGGCGATGTACAAACGGGCGCTCGAAATTGCCGAACGCGAAAATTACACGCATAGTGCAGGCATTTACGACTCGCTCGGCGAGCTCAATACACTGCGCGAAGAGCTTGACGAGGCAGAAAAATGGCTCAACAAAGCCGTCGCGTTTGCCCAAAAGCACAAACACGCCTGGTACACGATGCAGCCGATGCGCAGCCTTGCAAGGTGTTATCTCGCACAAGGCAAAGTCGAAATGGCGATCGAAAAAGCGCAGGAGACGATCGAGTATGCTCACGAAAACCGCAATAGAACTTACGCCGACATGGCGAGTCTCGTTCTAGCCGAAGGCTGTTTGCTCCAGGGCAAGCTCGAAGAATGCAGAAACGCTCTCGCTGCGATAGAAGAGCACGATCAATCGGGCGATTTTTTTGTACTCGGCAACATCCAGAGAATAAGAGGCCTCACGGCGATCGCTGAAGACGACCTTCAATTAGCGATACAGCATTTCAGTCGCGGCCTGACGATTTTTGAAACCGCCGAAGACCTTTTTCACAAGGCGCTAATGCATTTCCTGCTCGGCGCAAATCTCGACCCGAGAAGCCATGTCCGCGCAAAACGGCATCTGACGTCGGCACTCGATATCTTCAAAAAGCTCGGCATCAAATCGTATATTGCCAAGATCGGTAAGGAATTTGAACGTGTCGAGGCCGTTGCGACGACGGCCGACACGCGCACTTCGGAAAAACGCTCGAACTCTCTCGTCTCGCAACTTTTGACAGTTCGCTTGGCGGAAGCGACGGCAACGCGCGAGCTGCTGTTCCGCGAGCTTGTCGCCGTGCTGCAGCAGGACAGCAACGCGAGCAAGATCGTGCTTGCCCAGTTCAACGACCAAAAGCGATTGTATCCTTTCATCACGCACGGTTACTCGCCGCAGGAAAGCAACGAGCTGATTACGAAATTCAACGATGCCCGTTTAAAAGGCGACGAAAAAACATTTGCCCGGACAAAAAACATTGCGGTTCTTCCACTGCGCGGCTCGGCAACCTCTCCGGCATATTTGCTTATGAACCCGCAGTCCGGCGCGTGTCTAAGTGACGACAGCTCGCTCGCTCCGCTGCTTCGCGTCGTCGAGCTCGGCATGGACGTGATCGCCCTTCGCGAAAAAGATAGATCGGCGCCAGCCGAGCGCGAATCATCGCCCTACGCCTCAAACAGCGTCATGCCCGGCTTTATACACTCGTCGCCCGCGATGACCGCGCTTGTCGAAGAGGTTTACAAGATCAGGTCGTCGGACGTAACAGTGCTTGTTACGGGCGAATCGGGAACGGGCAAGGAACTAGTCTCGCGTGCGATACACACGCTCTCGAACCGCAAGGAAAAGATCTTCGTTCCTTTCAACTGCACCGCCGTTCCAAAGGAGCTTGCCGAGGGACATCTCTTTGGTTATAAGAAAGGCGCGTTTACGGGCGCGGTCGAAGATTCGCCCGGAATGATACGCACCGCTGACGGCGGAACGCTGTTCCTCGACGAGGTTGGCGACCTGCCGATCGATGTTCAGCCAAAGCTTTTGCGTTTTCTTCAGGAAGGCGAGATACAACCGCTCGGCGATAAGAAACCTTTAAAAGTCGATGTCCGCATCATCGCGGCGACCAACATGCCGCTCGAGGAAAAGGTAGCCGACGGCACATTTCGCGAAGACCTTTTTTACCGCCTTAACGTCATCCGCCTTCGCGTCCCGCCGATGCGCGAGCGGCGCTCTGAGATTCCGCCGATCATAAATTATTACGTCGATCATTACTCGTCGCGATTCGGCAAACACGACGTCACTTTCTTGCCGCAAACGATCGATCTGATGATGGTCTGCCATTGGCAGGGCAATGTTCGCCAGCTTTGCAATGAGGTCCAACGGATCGTCGCCCGAGCGGTCGATAACGAGGTCATCACGCCCGATCACCTCTCGCCCGAACTAAAGCGAAGCGCCCAGCCGCTGTCGCGTTTCGACAACAGCGACCCGGCCGTCAAGCCGATCGCTTCCTACGACAGCTCGTTCTCGCCGTTCACAAACATCTCCGACGGCGGTACGCTCGACGAAGCCGTCTCTGAGCTGGAAATGCAGCTTATCCGCGCATCCCTTGCCCGCCACCGCTGGAACATCTCTCGCGTAGCAAACGAACTCGGCCTCACCCGCCGCGGGCTTTATCTGAAACTGTCTCGATATGGCATTGAGAAAGCTGATTAAGCAACTAAAAAATTTAGACTCAAGAGTAATTCTTTGATAAGCTCTGTGAATCGAAAATGAAAATCTATAATGCAATTGGTTTTTCAATCATTGCGGCTCATGTAATTGTTTCAGGGTTATTTGCTCCACCGGAGTTGGGCTTTGGCTTCGGGGCAATCGTTGGAATTCTGTATCTGCTGTTCATTTGGTTTTTCGGCGGTGTTTACCTTTCTGATGTTATTCATATGGGCATTGCCCATCGCACCCTTGACTACAAAGAAGGGTTCATCAAATTCCTGGCCGTTTTTTACAATACGGCGGGCATTTACATAAACCCGGTCTCATGGGTAAATCGTCATCGCCATCATCATGCTTTCTCCGATCACGATGGTGACCCTAATAAATTAGACGAAGACGGTTTTTGGAAAACACTGTATCTCTGTATTTTCCCATACGAGTGCAGAAAAGACTTGGCCACGGATCAGATACTGCAAAGCTTTCCGATCCGGTTCGTTTCCAATCGATATTTCGCTGTCTTTTCACAAATAAGCAGTTACGGTTTGCTCTGGCTGATAGTTAGAGATTGGAAATTTGCAGCCGTTCTTTGGTTGAGTGTCCGAATCTTTGCCCTGTGGATAAATATGATCCAAAATTATTGGACGCATGATCGCAAGTTTGGAACGCGACGATACACAGACGAACATGACAATGCAATGAACTTAGGTGAATGGCTGCCGGTTACTGCATCATTTAGCGCGAGCTTGCAGAACAATCATCATCATTTTCCGCGTTTCCTGCGGACCAGTCACGACGAAAACGAATATGATTTCGGTTTGATGACTGTGCGTTTAATGAAGGCCCTCCGGCTGGTAGAAGGAAGCTCATCGGGAAAACAAAAACCGGACGGAATACCGTTGCAGGACATTGGTTTTTGATTTGGGTGCAGCGGCTGGATCGTCGCCATCAAGCCGCTCTCTCGCGAGTTTACGCGAGCGGACGCTAGCGTTATTTACAAACAGCGTCGTATTGTCAGTAGCCGCGGGAGATCTCAACCAGCCCGTCGGTTACTGTTGTTCGTGTCTCGCCTTCATTGAACATAATGCTCTCCCAGGTTAGCGGTGAAGTCGAGCCGGGCGAGCCGACTGCTTTGAACCTGAGATTCAGCAAAATGCCGTCGTCGCTAATGGGCATCGGACCGTAAACGACTACTCTCAAGAGGCCTGCTTCTACAGCATTAATAACGACGAAAAGCCCGCGGCTGACAGTTCCGGCCACCTCGGCCGCATCGGGCATCGGCTGTATGACGGACGGGTCGTATCTGAGATTGAACTCATAAGAAATAATTCCCTTATTCGTCAACCCCTCGACACCAACCGGGACGACCATTTCGTTATCACCCGGCGTCACCAAATGCTGTAATCTTACGGCAATAGTCTCGTCAGTTTCGTGGCCATCCTTTCCGACCACTGTTCCCGCCGGCCTCGCCCCCGAGTTCGTCCAGTTTCCCGACACCTCGCCCATCAGCAGAGCCGAGTAATTCTCACCCGAGATGCTGCCGGATACCGATGCGTAATTTCTGTTTACGGGGATAAACCTCCATGTTGACGTCAGGCCGATTCCCGGCGGCGTAAACGGCTCTCCGGCGACGTATTTTGCGACTTGGCCGGCGTCGAATGACGAGATGGCTCCGTTGTTGCTGACATCGGCCACGAGCAGCTGATTGCCGGTCAAAGTCAAAATCGACGCCGCATGCTGAGAAATTCTGCCCGCGTCGAACGAGCTAATGGAGTTTATACCGCCGGTTTTCGTCGGTGTCACCGTATAAGAACCCGAGCCAAATCCGGTCAGCGAATATTGTCCCGCAGTCGGTCCGATACCATCAGTAAACACAGAAACCGGAACTGATCCCGCGCCGCTTATCAAAACATTCGACACAAAACGCGGCGGCGGCGGGCCAGACACTGCGTTGCCGTAAGTTACGGTTCCAGAGATCGACGCTGCGCCCGGCGTTGCCGTTGCGGTCGCCGTCGCAGTGTTCGTTGCGGTCGCGGTAGCCGTATTCGTCGCGGTTGGAGTTGCTGTATTCGTCGCCGTCGGTGTCGGCGCGAGACATGGCAGGCCTGTTATCGTATCGATCCTCGCTCCATTGCCTGCCACGACCCGGTCGGTACCTACGCGCCATTTGAGATTGATGTTTTGTCCGCTGGCTGTTGGCGGAAGAACAACCGTGGTTGTTATGTATCCTGCCGAATTGCCAGTCCATGCAGGCCGTCCCGGATCCGGGAAGCCGGCCGCGATCGGATTTTGGAAGTTTTGCCGAATAAGTCCGTTATAACCGCCAAAGACAAAGCTGCCGCCCGCCGTTATGATGTCGGCAAAAGCACCGCCATTAACGCTGATCTCAAGAACCATGCCGTCAAAGTTGGGCTCGAGGTCGTAGTTGTTCCTAAAGCTAAACGATCCTCCGCCTGCCGGAACGGTAAGCAAAGGCGTGAGCAATTCGGTCAGGCCTACGTCGGGCGGATCAGGTGCAAATACGGCGTTCGGCGCAGTATCCGGCGCGGTCGTCGAAGTGACCCAAGGCACCTCGACACCTGTCGCAGCAGATGTCCAGCCGGATGGAAGCGCAGGAGCGGTTACGCCATCGAAGTTCTGACTGCAAGCTCCCGGCGGCGGCGTGTTTGTCGCTGTCGGCGTCGCGGTATTTGTTGATGTCGCGGTGCTCGTCGGCGTTGACGTATTCGTAGCCGAATTCGTCGGTGTAAACGTCGGAGTGAACGTCGGCGTTGACGTGCTGGTGGCAGTATTCGTCGGCGTAAATGTCGAAGTTGCCGTGTTAGTCGGAGTATTCGTGTTTGTCCTCGTCGGCGTGTTTGTCGCCGAATTAGTAGGTGTAAATGTAGCCGTTGCCGTATTCGTTGGCGTGTTCGTGTTTGTTTTGGTCGGCGTATTTGTCGCTGTATTAGTCGGTGTAAATGTTGCTGTTGCCGTATTTGTCGGCGTTGCCGGCGGCGGGCACGGCAGGCCGCTGATAGTGTCGATCCTCACGCCCGCAGCGCCGGAAGCGATGGCGCTGCTGTCGGTTGCGACATACCATCGAAGCCGAGCACTCTGTCCGTTTGCAGCGGCCGGAAGATTGACCGTCGTCGAGATGTACGCCGGTGCACCGAATGTGCCTGCCGACAAACCGCTCCATGCCATACGCCCGGCGATCGGGCTCGCAAAACCGCTATCGATCGTATGAGTATATCCGCCGCTCACAAAATTGCCGCCCGCCGTGACGATGTCCGCAAAGGCGCCGCCGTTGATGCTGATCTCGAGGACTGTGCCGTCATAACCCACAGTTGCATCCTGAAACTCCATGTTAAACAGGTTGGCAAATGTGATCTGAGCTCCGCCGCCCGGAACGGCAAATATCGGAGAGACCAGGAACGATTCGCCAACAATAGGAACGTCCGGCGCAAACGCGTCGTTTGGTGACGTATTCGGCGACGTCGTAGATGTCACCCATGGCGTCTCTGCGCCTGTTGCGGTGCTCGACCAGCCGGACGGCAGTGCAGGAGCCGTCACGGTGTCAAAAAATTGATCGCACGGCCCGGGTGTCGGGGTGTTCGTCGGTGTACCTGTTGGCGTATTCGTTGGTGTTGGAGCATTAACAGTGTAAACCTCGCCGGTAGTGAAGTTGCCGTTGCCCGCTCCGATGCCGCCGAGCGGCACGTTTGAGCCGTCAACTATCGTGTCGTCGTCGATGAGGTCGAGGCGCAGCGTTCCGGTGCCGGAACCAGTGCTTACGGTCACGTTGTAAACGGCTCCTCCACCAGAAACGCCGGTAACAACCGCTCCGGCAATCGTCCCTGTCGTAGTAAGAGCGAAATCTCCCGTGCCGACGCCGGCCGGGTTAACATTCGTGTTAAAAGTTACTGTGTAGCCGACGCTCGTCCCCGAAGTTGTCGGATTGGTACTTGTACGCACGATCGACAAAACCGCCGGTGCTGCGGCAGGCGAGGTCTGTGCCTCATAAGCGCCGATGTCGGTTGTGTCGCTGCTTGGCGCATTTGTGATGGGAAGATCGATTGTGCGAGCCAGGCCTCGCTGGTCGGTTAACATGCCCGAACCTGCATTATTACCAGCGTCGAGAGCCGCGCTGCCGCCGAGCAGCGCGTGCGTCTGCGTCGTGCCGCTGTTGAGCGCAAGCGGCGCGAGCACTGGTAAAGCGTTGATCTTGTCGGTCGTGATCGGTGCGACGTTGAGAAACCCGCCGCCGCCGTCGTTTGTCAGATTAAAGCCAAGCGTTGTTACCGTAGCCGGACCGCCGCCGCTCGTTCCTGTTACGAGATTGTTAGGGGAGTTGATCGCGATGATGGTGTTACGAAGCGTCGTCGTGGCGGTTGTTCCCGCGCCTTGAGTAAACGTTTGTAGCCCGCCGCCGGTATTGTTGGTTATGGTACTGCTTTTCACTTCCAATCTGTTGTCGCCGCTGAAGCTGGCAATGGTGACGCCGCCACCGCCATTCGTCGCGCTATTACCGCTGACGGTGCTATTGAGAAGGCGTAGGGTGTTTCCACCGAAGCCTGAAAAGCGAATCGCTCCGCCGCTAGCACTCGAACTGTTGCCGTCAAAGGTACAGCCGGTAAAAATTCCGTTAGAGAATGCTAATTCAACCCCGCCGCCGCTACTGCTTTGATTGCCCATTACGCGAACATTGGTCAGCGTTAGGTTGCTGTTGCTGTAAATGCCGCCGCCCGCTCCGCCAGGAACACTTCCGCCAGTGATGGTCATGCCGCTGAAGGCAATGTTAAGCCCTGTCGCCGGAATGTTGAATAAGCGATAGTCCGCCGCAGCCGTCCGCTGCACGGTGAGCATATTTGCACCGAGGGCGTTGATCGTCACGCTGCCGGAGATATCGGGCAAGGCGGACACCAGCGGGATGACCCGCGGCGTGGCAAAGACATTGAAGTCGAAAATAAGATCGTCAAGACCTGCACCGTTTGCGTTGGCGCTGATTATGGCTGCACGCAGACTGCCAAAGCCGCTATCGTCGATGTTGTCAACAACGATTGAGCGCATCTCGACCGCGCCGATGTCCGAGCCGTCCGACACATTAGTAACTCCGGGAGTGTCGAACGGACGAGTCACGCCACGCTGGTCGGTCGCTGAGCCGGAAATGTTGCCCCTATCGAGCGCCGGACTGCCGCCGAGCAAGGCGTGTGTCGGCGTCGTTCCACCGCCAAGTGATAGCGGGCCAAGGAGCGGATTGAGCGGCGTTGTGCCGTTGCCGACTATATCGCCCGGTGCGGTGAAGACAATAGCGCCGGGATTGCCGATCAGGTTGTAGCCGTTTGAAGTGACACCGATACCGCCATTGGCGACGACATCAGGCTGATTGGCGTTGTTGACATTGCCCGCGATGATGCTGTTGCGAATGGTAACAGTGCCGATGAGTCTTTGAACCCCGCCTGCGCTGTTTGTACCCGCCGCTGAATTGTTAGTGATGGTGCTGTTGGTGATCGTGGCACCACTAAACGTAGCGATGCCGCCGCCGCCGTCGGAGGCGCAGTTGGGCGCACTATTACCGCTAATCGTCGAATTGGAAATAGTCAGAGTGCCTGAATTATCAATACCGCCGCCAACCGATGCCGTGTTGTCGGTTGCGGTGTTGCCGGAAACCGTTAAATTAGTCATCGTCAATGAGCCGGCGCCGTTGATAATGCCTCCGCCGAATCTGGCGGTATTGCCGGAGATGGCTGAGCTGGTCACCGTCAAATTCCCCAAATTCCGGATACCGCCGCCATCACCGGCAGCACCGGCGTTTCCGCCTGTAATTGTCATTCCGCTCAGCGAGACGGCAAGGCCGGAGTTGATGATATTAAACACGCGGGTGGTGTTATTGCCCGAAACCGTCAATAGATTCGCTCCCGGCCCTTGAATCGTCAGGTTTTGGTTGATGGCAAGTTCGGTGCCGTTGAGCGTAATCGTCTGCGGCGTGTTAAAAAGCGCTGAAAAGCCGATCGTTGCGCCGCTGCCCGCCAACGTGATCGCCTCGCGCAGGGTACATTCGGCGGCATCACAGGCACCGACTCCTGGGTCGGCGGGGGAATTGACCGTGATGGTCGCCGGCACATTGATCGCCAGCGAATATGTCCACGGCAGTGCCGCGTCATCCGTCGTGTTAGGCGGCGTAGCAGCAAATGATGTAACTACCGCCGTGTATGAACCTACGGCTAAACTTGTCGTGATCCGTGAACGGCGATTTGCGCTGCCGTTAATGTCGTCATTCAAAGTCGTGCAATTGGTTAACGGTGCAGCCGGATTAAAAGCGCCGGTATATAAAACCAAAAACGTATCGGGCCCCGTGCCCGCGCCGCCGTTAGGCGAGACCGAACCGCCATCCGCACTCTCAAAACTGAGCGTCACGTTGCCAGCAACCGAAACCGTAAACGGGATCGCATCATAACGCGCCGTCGTACCTGATAAAGTTGTGCAAGTGCCCGGACGGTTAAACGTCGGGTCGGCGAGGGTCAGCGTGCCGTTGGAATTAAATTCAGGATCGTCACCTGATTGGGCCGAAACCTGAATACTTTCGTATGATCCGAAAGTAAAAACCATCATTACCAAGCCAAGCATAAACGCAAGGGCCAAAATAAGGCGCGCGTTTGCACCGGAATAGCTCGCTATTCGCTTAACCGTTTGTTTCTTCGACATAACCCTCCTGAAGTTTTCCCCGGACACTGATCGTCAAGATTCTAATTGCTTTGAATTGTTAAATAATCTTAGCACAGCCTGTCAAGCAGTGCGGCGAGCACGAAGTCGACTTCCGCCTCTGTGTTAAACCTGCCGAGCGAAAATCGTATCGAGCCCATTGCATAGGAATACGGCACATTCATCGCCGCAAGCACGGCTGACGGAGTATGGTCTTTTGAGTTGCAGGCCGAGCCGGTCGAGACGCAGATGCCGAGCGAGTCGAGGCGGGCCATGATCATTTCGCCGTTTGTGTTCTCGAACGAGATGCTTGATGTGTTTGGAAGGCGTTTTGCGGTGTCGCTTGTGCCGTTTAGGCGTGAGTTTGGGATGTTGTTCAGAATACCGGTTTCCAAGCGGTCGCGCAGCGTTCTCGTTTTTGCCGTCGGTGTCATATCTTTGACAAACTCAGCCGCCGCGCCGAGTCCTGCGATCTGGTGAACCGCCTCGGTTCCCGCGCGCCTTTCTTGTTCCTGCCGGCCGCCAGTAAAAAACGACGGCAATTTGACGCCGTCGCGAATATACAAAGCTCCGATACCTTTAGGCGCGTGGAATTTATGCCCTGAAATTGAAAAGAGGTCGATCTCGGTGTTTTTCAGATCGATCGGGATTTTGCCAACAGCGTTTACGCCATCCACGTGAAAGAGCGCATTCGATCTTTCTTTGACGATCTTTCCGATCTCTTCAACTGGAAACAGAATTCCGGTTTCATTGTTTGCAAGCATCACCGAAACAACCGCCGTTTTTTCATTCAAGGCTGAGCGCAGCGTATCAATGTCGAGAGCGCCGTCTTCGTCCACATCGAGCCATGTTACGCGGTGCGAAGCCTCGAGATTCTGACAAAGTTTGCGAATGGCTTCATGTTCGACGCGGGTTGTGATGATGTGATCTTTTTCCGGCGCATTCTTTAACGCGCCAAGTATCGCCCAGTTATCACTTTCTGTTCCGCACGACGTGAAAACAACTTCACTTGCATTTCGAGCACCCAACAGATCGGCGACATTCTGCCGAGCGCTGTTAACAACCTCGCGCGCTTCCAACCCAAATGAATGCCCCGACGAAGGGTTTCCATACGACGCACCCAAATGCGGCAACATCGCATCAAATACCTCCGGCGCCAACTGCGTTGTCGCGTTGTTGTCGAAATAGATCATAAAAAACACTAAAATTGAAGCGCGCTCAATTTACCATTTGCGCTTCACGAACTACAATTACAATTGATTTGGATGCGAAACTCAAAATAACCGAACCGACCGGCAAGACCTGGGAAGCGAAGCTCGTTCACGGCTCGACCTATTCCATCGGACGCGCGAGAGAGAACGACGTCGTCCTCGACGACCGCCGCGTCTCGCGCAAGCATGCCTTTATTTTCGGCGACGGCACGATATTTAAGGTAATCGACGGCCATCTCGAAAACGGCCAGCTAATCCGCAGCGTCAATCACGTCTTCGTCAACGGAGAAATCCAGATTCAGTGCCCGCTTACCGAGGACGACGTTATAACGATCGGCGAAAGCACCCTGAAGTTTAACTCGCTTGCGGCGGAGCCGATGCCGATTGAGAGCGACGATCCGGTTGCAAAACCGGACGACGAGTTTGAAATAGTACAAGAAGTAAATTACGACGACGCCCCGCTCGGCCACACGCAGGTTCAGATATCTGTCAACGACCTTATCGGCCGCAGTTCAAGCCTGTCGCTTGACACCGCGATCGCCACACCCGAGGAGATCAAAGACCTTCGGCGAAAGGCAAAGATCCTCGAGCTTCTATTCGAAATGAGCAAGACGCTCGGCACCGTTTTCGACTTGACTGAGATTTTTGAAAAGGCGACCGACCTGATCTTTCGCGGTACGCCGGCCGACCGTGTCGTGGCTCTGCTCACGGACGACGACGCCGGCGGAACCGGCCACACGCTCTACCAGATCGGTGCCAAGACCCGCGAAATAAGCTTTCAGAAACTGACCGAAAAGCTGACCGTCAGCCGCACGATCACGAAAAGAGTGATGCGCGATCGCGTAGCCATCCTGTCGCAGGACGCAAAAACCGATGAGCAATTCTCGGGTGCCGAATCGATCGTCTCGCAGGGCGTTCGCTCGACGATCTGCGCGCCGCTGATTACGCAGTCGAGCGTCCACGGCGTGTTGTATGCCGACAGGCTCGACCCTTTCGCCGCGTTTACGCCCGACCATTTGGACCTGATTAGCGCCGTTGCGGCGCAAACCGCCGTGACGGTCGAAACCGTAAAAGCGCACAAACGCCTTGCACTCGAGGAAGTCGCCCGCGCCAATTACAGCCGCTTCATGCCCGAGTATGTCGTCCAACAGTTACTGGAGAACCCGAATTCGTTCCGTCTCGGCGGAGCAAACCAGACGATCACCGTGCTGTTTGCCGACATTCGCGGCTTCACCACGTTCGCGGAAAACGAAAAGCCGGAAAAAGTTGTCGGCTTGCTAAACCTTTATTTCTCTGCCATGACCGAAATAATTTTTGAGCACGGCGGGACGCTCGACAAATACATCGGCGACGAAATTATGGCGCTTTTCGGAGCTCCAACGGCCACGCCGCAAGATGCGCAGAACGCCGTAACAGTAGCCGTCGCCATGCAGCAACGGCTCGTGACCTTCAATAAAGAATTGGTCGATCTCGGTTATTCGCAGATCGGCGTCGGCATCGGCCTGCACACCGGCGAGGCCACCATCGGTTACATCGGCTCAGAGCAGCGTTCCGAGTACACCGCGATCGGCGACACCGTTAATCTTGCCTCGCGTCTGCAGTCGAACGCAGCCGGTGGTCAAATACTTGTCAGCGAAGCAACCGCAAAAGCTGCGGGCGACACGTTTCCGATGACAAAACGCGAACCCCTCACCGTAAAAAATCGCTTGCAACCCGTCGAGCTTTTTGAGATAAAATGGCAATGACGCGCGCCGTGTTCCAATTTTTCTTATGTTAAAAATTTCGTCTCTAAAGAAATTTGTCACCGACTCGATGGCGATCGACCTCGGCACCGCCAGCACGATCATTGCCGTCAAAGGCCGCGGCGTCGTGCTCGATGAACCGTCGCTCGTCGCCATCAACGAAACGACCGAGGCGATCATAGGCTACGGCTCCGAGGCCGCCGAAATGCGCGGCCGCGAAGGCCGCGATCTCGTCGTCCGGGCGCCTTTGAGCGCCGGCGTCGTCGGTGATTTTGAGCGGACGAAAAAGATGCTCGCCCATTTCGTAAAAAAAGCAAAATCGGGCGGTTCGAGCATCTCTATCCAGGCCGTGATGAGCATGACCTCGGACGTCACGCAGGTCGAGCAGCGTGCGCTTTTTAACGCCGCCGAGGACGCCAACATCGGCAAGGTCTTTATGATGGAAGAGGGCTTGGCTGCAGCCTTCGGCGCCGGCGTTTTGCCGACCGACAAACGCGCATCGGCCATCGTTGACATCGGCGCCGGCACGACAAATATCGCCATCGTCGCAAAAGGCTCGATAGTTCATTCCACGTCCGACCGCCTCGGCAGCAACGCAATTAATGAAAGCCTCGCCACGCACCTACGCCGCCATCGCGGCCTGCAAGTCGGCGTCGAAACAACCGAGCTGCTAAAGACAAACTTTTCGTCGGCATTCCTTCCGGGCGACATTACAAAATCCATCGAAGTCCGAGGCCGCGACGTAACGACCGGCAGTCCCGCAGCCGTTGAGATCACTTCGGGCGAAGTTTACCCGATAGTCGAAACAATCGTCCGCCGCATCGCCCTGCGTGTCAGGGACACGCTGGCCGAGCTTCGCCCCGAAGTCGCCGCCGACATCTACGACCGCGGCATAATTCTCACCGGCGGCGGCGCACTGCTTGAAGGCCTCGACCAATACATGCGAGTATTCACAAGCCTGCCCGTGACTGTCTCTGAAGAACCGCGCTACGCCACCGTCAACGGCCTCGTCAAAATGTTCGACGACGAAAAACTCCTCGAACGCGTCTCCCGCAAAGAGCTCGGCGTCTTCCAACACGGCGAAATTCCCTTCGAAGCCTGATTCAACCTGCTATTTATTGTGTTATTCTTAGGTCGAGTTTGGCTGGCAGCTAGTAGCTGACAGCTAGCAGCTAGAATTGAAACTGGTCGCGCTCATCACCAAAGTGGAAGTTACCAACTACATACCGACGCTGAACACGCTGCGAAATGTGCTCGACATCGCGCTCGTATTTATCATCGTTTATGTGGTGCTCAAGCTTCTGCGCGGCACACGCGCCGTGCCGACGGTTGTCGGGATGCTGATTCTCGCGTTGCTCTATTGGCTGGCAGTCGTGCAGGATCTTTCGACGCTGGAATTCGTCTTGCGATATGCGGTTGGTTTCATCGGCATTGCGATCATCGTACTGTTTCAATCCGAGATCAGGCAGGCGCTGATCTACTTTGCAAACCGGTTTCGGTTTCCGATCTTAAAGCGTCAGCGCGGGCAATTTGGCGGCAGCGTTTATGACGAGATTGTGCTGGCGGTGACAACGCTTGCGTCGGAAAAGACCGGCGCGCTTCTCGTGATCGAACGAAAGGTCGGCCTGCGTAATTTCATCGACGCCGGCGTCCAGCTTGACGCAAAGCTGAGTTACGATTTACTCGTCACGATCTTCAACCCGTCAACACCGCTCCACGACGGAGCCGTCGTCATCCAAAATGAACGCCTCGCCGCCGCGTCCGTTTTCTTGCCGCTCACAAAAAACCCCGAAGTCTCACGCGATCTCGGCACACGCCACCGGGCCGCGATCGGCATCACCGAAGGGTCGGATGCGATCTCTATTGTAGTCTCCGAAGAAACCGGCCTTATAACCTACGTCGAGGCAGGCCAAGTCCGCCGAAACCTAGACACGACTCAGCTACGCAAACTGCTCCTCGACGCGATGGAGATTCCTCTAATGGAATCACGTCCGGAAAGAAGATTTGCCACAGAGAATACAGAGAACACGGAGATCATATGACGGCTGCTGCGCTACGGAATAACAGATTAGTAAACTAAATATCTCTGTGCTCTCTGTGTCCTCTGTGGCTATTTTTTTCTGATGACTGGAAATCTCTGGACAAAACACGTCGTTCGTAAGGTCTTTCTCGAAGATTGGGGCTTAAAGCTTATCGCGCTCGCGATCACGCTCGGGCTCTGGTTTGGCGTGACCGGATTGAGCACGCCGACGACTAAACGGTTCACGATACCGCTGAATTTGGATATTTCCAGCAACGCTCAGATAGTGAATTCTCCGCTTCAGGAAATCGAGATCGAGGTCAGCGGCGACAAACGCAAGGTCGAGGCCGTCAACCGCAGCGAAATGGCCGCTTCGCTCGATCTGACCGATGTTGCTCCGGGCGAACGCGTCGTTTTGCTCTCGCCCGAAAGCGTTTTCGTCGCGTTGCCGCAAGGCGTCAAACTGGTCGAGGTTGCACCCAGCCGCATCGCCGTCAATCTCGAAGCCGTCGAGGAAGAAGACTTCGAAGTAAAGACTGTAACAGCGGGCGAGCCTGCCGCAGGTTACGAGGTTTACACAAGTTCCTCCGTTCCGCCGAGCGTCCGCGTTCGCGGCCCGGCGAGCATCGTCCAAATGCTCGAATTCGTCCAGACTGATAAGATCAATCTAACGGGCAAAAAAGACGATTTCACCGCCAAACAAGTTCCCGTCGTCGCTCCCAACCCAAAGGCAGCAGTTCTAAATACCTTCGTAGATGTCGTTTTCAAAATAGGCGAAAAACGCATAGAACGCACTTTCACCGTCACCGGCACAAGCGGCAAAACCGCAACCTTCACCATCTACGCCCCGCGAACCTTGTTGACACGGACAAAACCCGAAGCCTTCAAAGTCGAAATCAACGGCGAAGGCGAGCCGCAAGTCACTCTCCCTCCTGAACTCATCGACTTCGCCGAGATCAGAAAGTTAAAGCTGAACTAAATCCGCGTCCATCCGCGTTAATCCGTTGTTGAAAGACTCTTAACCCGATAAGTGACATAAACACAGCCGCCCGACAATTGCCGGCACTCAATCAATTCCAAATCGATCTGCCGCGACATCTCGTGATAAAGCGGAACACCCGACCCGAGCAAAACCGGCTGAATATTAAACCCGATCTCGTCTATCACGCCCGCCTCAAACAGGTTGCGCCCCAGATCGCCACCGCCCATCACCATAATTTCCTTACCGTCTAGTTTCTTAAGCTCGCGGACAAACTCACCCGGATCGCTATCAACAAACTCAACGCCGCCATGCTTTCCCGCCTCCAACGTCCGCGAAAAAACATAAGTCTCCATCCCAAACGGATTCTTCTCCGCCTCTTTCTCCTCTTCCCCTTTTCCCCTCTTCTCCTCTTCCCCTTTCCCAACGCCGACTTCATAAGTCTTCCGCCCCATCACCATACAATCAAACCGCGGCCACATCTCCGCCATAATCTTCTGCACATCATCGCTCCAAACCAGCCAATCCACCGCGTTATCAGAACGCGCAATAAAATTGTCCAAACTAATCGCCCCGCCAAATATCACCTTTCGCATATCGCCCCTCCAATTTTTACTTCTGCTTTTTCGGTTTGAGTTCTTTTGCTTTTTCTTCGATCTGGCGCACAAAGTGAGTTTCGGCGAGACTCATATCGTTCTTATGCAATTCCTTGTATTTTGCATATTCCTTCGAGGCTTTCTCTATCGCCTGCTGGTGGCTAACGTCACCGCCGTGCTCCAATATCTCGCTGCCGGTCATTTTTAGAAAATCGTCCAGCCGCTTGATCCAATCCTTCATATACATCGGCTTTCGATTCAGCGCCTGAAGCTCAGCCAGTTCCAGGTAGGCAGTTACCATGCGGTTTAGAACACTTAGTTCTTCCGCCGTCAGATAGTTTTTCGCAATTTCTGTCTCCTGTTTTGTCGGCTTACTTCCCTTAAAATGCGTCAACCCCAAGTTCGACTTTCCCGCATCGATGCGTTTGAAAATCACCTCAGCCGCAGTATTCCCATGCGCCGCCCAATGCATCTTGTTTTGAACCGTCTTAAAGAACTCGAGCGATATCTCCAACTTCGGATCATAGTCGATACTCGTCGAATAAATATCCAAAACCTTCCGCCAAAAAACCTTCTCCGACGAGCGAATATCGCGTATCCGCTCCAGCAACTCCTCAAAATAATTCCCGCCACCCGCCTGCTTCAGCAGCTCGTCATTCATCGTAAACCCTTTCACGATGTACTCCCGCAACCGCTGCGTCGCCCAAATCCGAAATCGAGTTGCGATCCCGCTTTTGACCCTATATCCGACAGAAAGAATCATGTCCAGGTTATAGTGCGCAAGCTCACGCTGCACCTCGCGGCTGCCCTCTTTGCGAACCAACAAGAAATCCTTGTGAGTTGCTTCCTGCGTCAATTCTTCTTCATCGTAGACATTCTGTATGTGCTGACTTATATTTTGCTGCGTAGTCTGAAACAACTCCGCCATCATCGGCTGAGTCAGCCAAACAGTCTCACCCTCAAGCCGCGTCTGGATTCGCGTCCGGCCATCGTCAGTTTGATAGATAATTAGTTCGCCCTTATTTGCTTTCATTACGCTCTGAGACATAATACATCAAGTCCGGCGTGGAACATTTGGAACAACCGGCAGAGGGTGTGCGGGCGTTCCTAATGTTCCACGCATATTCGTTGCCAATTTCTTTGTCGCTATACATGTCCTTCGTGAGAGAACAAAGACCGCAAGGTATTCTACGCGATAGATGAATAACAGGAGAACATTTCGGATATCCTTCACGTCTCGGAAGATATTCCAATAGGTAAATCTCTAAATGCTCGTGTTCTATATATAAGTATTAAATATATATTTTATATAGACTATAGATTATTGATCTATCGCGTAACTGGAACACCTACGGAGAACCGTGCCAATTGTTCCGATGTTCCAGTTTTAGGATCGTGTTTGAGATAGCGATTCAAATTGTATGCGAAATACCCAACGCCTCAACTATCCTCTGCGGAGGGCATCCCGCAAAGCAGTTCAGCAGCACTCTGCCGCCACTTTCGTCTACCTTTAGACTCTGTTTCCTATCATCATGAGCAGGGCAAACAGCGATAAACCCACTCTGGCTCTTCCTGACCCCATTAAGTTTCCGTATGATCTCATTGATTGTCATCTGAGAGTTCCCACGCTTATTTCGGATAGAGATAGCTCCCGTGAAGCGTTTCCCCGTCAAAAACAAGCGTGTTAATACTCATAACACATATTAAACTATATTGCAAATGTGAAACAGAATTTGCTCTTAGGAAGGGCGGGCTTATTGACAATGTCTTATATAAGTGTAATTATCTCGTGAATTCGGTAGAATAATACTTGAGGATGAGGTACAGAGGTGACAAACAACACTGAAAAAACCTTGAATGAAGCGAAAATAACCGAGCAAGAGAACTCAAAAGTCTTTGATGCATTAGCTTCTGCATCGGCTCTTTACGACCGATATGTTGAAATTGTCGATGTCGCAAATATCGCTGCGTTTCAACAGAGCCTTCCTTCTAGAGATATCCAAGCACCACCGCCACTAGGATTAGTTATCTGGCCTCAAAAATAAGCAATGCCCTCTTGGAACGATCTTCTTACCGAATTTCAGGCGGCAAGAGGCGCTGGTCAAGTTGATTGGCTACCAAGACGCCTCGAATCGGCATTGCAGGACATTTCGACCCAACGTGAAGGCCGAAATGTTATCTTTTACAGCTCGGCATTTCTTCAAAAACCTAGCGTTGATCCAGCCTTACTATCTGTTACTCATGAGGAACTAAATGGTTTCATGTCCGTAATGTATGGGATGGACTGGTCAAAGGGCTTGACTCTTATGCTACATACGCCTTGGCGGCGTTACAAATGCGGCTGAAACAGTCGTGGCCTATCTGCGAAGTAAGTTCGATTCAATCGAATCCATCATTCCGGCATTTGCCATGTCAGCCGGAACAATGATTAGTTTGGCGACAGATCGGATCATCATGGGCCGACAAAGTCAGCTTGGGCCTATCGATCCTCAAATGCCGGTAATGGGAAGATATGTCTCCGCTCGAGCTATCGTCGATCAATTTGAGCGCGCCAAAGGCGAAATACTAGCCAATCTGAATGCTGCACACGTTTGGGCGCCAATTTTACAGTCTCTTGGGCCTGCCCTTCTTAATGAAGCGGACAACGCGCTAGCGTATGGTGAAACGATGGTTACTAAGTGGTTGTCTGAACGGATGCTGAAGGGCCAAGACGAAGTTGCGGCAGCGACGGCAGCACATTTTAATGACGCCTCTAAACATAAGAGTCATGGCCGTCGTATTGATCGCGATGAAGCTCGGGCCAACAACGTCATTGTAGATAATCTGGAAGATAACCAACAGCTACAGGAAGCGGTACTGACGGCATACCACCTAATGACGATTCTTTTCGAACAGGGCCCTGCAGCTAAGATCCTCGTGAATAACAAGGGTAGAACCTGGGTGAAGAATATTGGTTCTCAAATCCAAATCCCTATTCCTCAAATGCAGCAGATTCCAATTCAAATTCCCCACCCACAGCAGGCGTAACATCTGGCACAGGTGGTGCGGTCAGTTTCAATGTTCCAGACCGGGACATCAAACCTGTAGCTTATCGTTCGAGATTTGAGTTTACTGAAGAACCGGCAGGGCGGTCATGCGGGCGGCTTGCGGTTGCGTGAAATTCGGTTCCGAGTGGTCGAAGATTTCGTCTAGTTCTCGCTCGACTGAGCCGTGGCCGCGTGGGATGGCTTTTATCATTGGCTCGAAGTTGCGGAAATCGTAGAGTTTGTTGTCGAGCAGGTGTGATGAGGTGACTTGAGTGAGGGCGGTCATCATTGTTTGGCGGATGTAAGGCGTTTCCTTTTCCAGCTCGTTGACGAGGCGTTTGACGCGGGCGCGTTTTAGGTTTGGCTGCGAGCCGCAGAGGTTGCAGGGGATGATCGGGAATTTTTGCTCTTCGGAATAGGCGACGATCTCTTTTTCCTGACAGTAGGCTAGCGGGCGGATTATTGTGTTGCGGCCGTCGTCGGAGCGAAGGATCGGCGGCATCGCTTTTAGCTGGCCTGTGTAAAAGAGGTTCATCAGGAAGGTCGCGATTATGTCGTCGGCGTGGTGGCCGAGGGCGATCTTTGTGCAGCGCTCTTCGACGGCCGTTGTGTAGAGTATGCCGCGACGCAGGCGGCTGCAGAGCGAGCAATAGGTCTGGCCTTCGGGTATGTGAGCTTTGACGATGGAGAATGTGTCTTCTTCGATGATTTTGTAGTCTATGCCTCGCTCATTTAGGTAATTTGGCAGCACGTGCTCGGGGAAATCGGGCTGCTTTTGGTCGAGATTGACGGCGAAGATCTCAAACTTTACCGGCGCACGCTTTTGCACGTCGAGCAGCAGGTCGAGCATCGTGTAACTGTCCTTGCCGCCAGAGAGACAGACCATTACCCGGTCGCCATCCTCGATCATCGAGAAATCTTCGATGCAGCGGCCCATTTTCTTGAGCAGTTTGGTTTTTGTTTTGGTCTCAGTCTTCATAAGCGGGAAAACCTTAGATTCTGACACGCTAAACGACGTTTGACAACTAAAAAAATTGACTGGACACGCGCACGACTTCTAATTTATTATATAAGTTAAGAAAAATTAACGGCTGGGCTCATAGGGCAGAAGCGGATTTTTCCCATCCAAGGGGTTTCCCACGTAAACATTTTAAAATAAGGAAGGACGAAAACTATGATCAGAATGGGGAGAAACCGCGACGACCAGGACACGAGCTACCAGCCGCAAGCACCCGTCGCACCGACAAATCCATATTCATCCGAGCCGCAGGCATCGTCCACGCGGGCAATTTCTGAGAGCGATTCGATGGCACGCGATATTAAGGAAGGCCGCCTGAGCGGCTTCGTCGGCCACGGCACGACGCTTACCGGCGAAACCGAGTTTCACGCGATGCTTCGAGTTGACGGCCACTTAATTGGCACAGTCACGTCTGAGGCCGGAACTCTCATAATTGGTACAAATGGACAAGTTGACGCGAATATTTCGGTCGCCGCCGCGATGGTGAACGGCAGCATAAATGGAGACGTGGTGGCTACCGAAAAGCTCCATCTCGGCCGCACCGCACGCGTTATGGGCAATATCAGCAGTCCGCGCCTCATCATCGAAGAAGGAGCCGTTTACGAGGGAACGTGCAGCATGCTCAAGGCACGCGAAACTCACGAAGAGGAAGCGATCGACGAAGCTCAGTATGAAGAGGCCGAATTAGAGCCCGTCGAGATCGAGGAAGTCGACGACGAGGTTTCGTCAGCTCTGTTTGAAGGCAGTGAACCCGATAGCGATGGAGAAGAACAAGCCGACGCGGCGAGAGTTTAGTATTTGGTTTATATTATTTAGAAAAGGACGGGCTTGCCCGTCTTTTTTGTTTGTCTATTATCGGCGAACCAACTATATTTAGTGCAGTTCAAAGTTTTTCCAATCAATAAATTCTGGAGGATGTTATCTATGTGGAATGATTTCAAAGCATTCATCGCCCGCGGCAATGTGCTCGATCTGGCAATCGCCGTCATTTTAGGCGCGGCATTTGGCAAGATCGTAACGACTTTTACGGAAGGCATAATCATGCCTTTTGTCGGGCTCGTAACCGGCGGCGTGGATTTCAAAGCCAAATTCTACGATCTGAGCGGAAAGCTGCCGGCAGGTGCAACGCCTGAACAGATCGACGCAGCCGTAAAAGGCGGAGCGCCGCTCATTCGTTACGGTCAACTGATCAGCGACATAATCACGTTTCTGATCGTTGCTTTTGTTATGTTCATGATCGCGAAAATGGCGATGAACTATTTTGCCAAACTCGCAGCCCAAACGCCTCCGCCTCCGCAGGAAGCTTTGCTGGCTGAAATCCGCGACATATTGAAGACTCGATAATTTACTAGCCGCGCTTCTTGTGAGGGCGCGGTTTAATCGCCGTACTCGTTGTCGGCGTGACAACCGACGAACGGAATTCTTCGCCCGAACTCGCGTCTTTAGCAGCCTGGGTTATGGCAAGCAGTTTTGAATCTGCGAGCAGTTTTTGTGCTGCTTTTGCGGTTTTACTTGGTCTTTTTTTCGCTTTTGGCATATCGTTAATTTTGACTTTTTCTAGTTCCTGCGTTTCCAAATTTTCGGGTCGCGTTTATGATGAATGCACGCCGTGACGACAATCGTTTTGTCTGCAAGAAAATAGAAAAACGCATGTGGAAAGCGGTTAACCAGTGCTCGTCGAATCTGTCTATGGACTAATGGAAACGATTGCGGACTGGAACGAATTCGCGCGACAGTATGTCTCAGGGCCTTGCGGAATTCTTGCCCGAGGCCGGGGCATTCAGCTTCATACCAATTGAAGGATTCCTCGATATCGGCTTCGGCCTCCGGCCTGATCAACAGATGATATTTCATCACAAGCCGGCGAGTCTGGTATCAAGTTCATCCCAAGTAACACCTGCGTCCGGATCAGACTCGTACGCTTCTAACCGGCGGTCAAGCTCCGATTTAAGTTCTTCGGAAATTTTCAAATCTTTTGCATCCGACGCAATGCTGTCCCAAATGTCTTCGACGATTCGCAGACGATCCGAAACGCTCATTTCCATTATTTCCGCAACGAGTGTGTTCATAATGCCTCGTCAATAATTATACTGTGTTTCCAAACAAATTCTAAGCTATTTATCTGACGATCCAACCGCCGCCGACAACTTCGTCGCCGTTGTAGAAGATGGTCGCCTGGCCGGGCGTTATTGCTCGTTGCGGCTCGTCGAAAACGATGTGTGCACGGCCGTCGGGCAACGGATTTATTGTAGCCGCAGCGGGTTCGTGACGGTAACGTATCTTTACTTCAGCACGGACCGGTTCGGAAGGCTTATCAAACGCGACCCAGTTGACGCCTTTCGCTGTAAACTCAGTTGATTCAAGCTCGTCCTCCTCGCCCACGATGATCTGGTTTTTGGCCCGCTCGATCTGGACGACATAGAGCGGTTTCTCGTGTGCGATGCCTAGACCACGCCGCTGGCCGATGGTGTAGCGATGGATGCCTGAATGCGTACCGACAGCTTCGCCGGCAGTGTTTACGATTTCTCCGCCAGATGGCAGTTCATCGGAGCGATTTTCGTGATCGAGATAACGGTCAATAAACTCAGAATATTTGCCGTCGGGAACAAAGCAGATTTCCTGTGATTCCTGCTTTTCGGCGACAGATAAGTGAGCGTCGCGGGCGATGTCGCGGACTTCTTCCTTCTGCATTTCGCCAAGCGGAAAGTATGAGCGCGAAAGCTGATCTTGTGTCAGTTCCCAAAGGAAATAGCTTTGATCTTTCCAATGATTACGACCTCTGAATAACCGATAGCGATTTGCCGCTTCGTCATGCTCGACACGCGCGTAATGCCCTGTCGCAACCTTGTCGCAGCCTAACGAAACCGCCATCTTGTCGAGCGAGGCAAATTTCAGATGCGAGTTGCAGGCGACGCACGGGATAGGCGTTTCACCGTTCAGATAGCTCTGCACAAAAGGCTCGACGACCGACTCTTCAAACTCGCGTTCGAGATTGAGCACATAAAACGGAAAGCCCAAACCTTCGGCTACACGCCGCGCGTCATAAACGTCATCAAGCGAGCAGCAGCGCGACGGCAAAGGGTCGCCGTTCTCATCGACACTGATGCCGCGACGCTGGTTCCAAAGCTGCATCGTAAAGCCGACCAGCTCGTGCCCCTGGCTCTTTAATAATGCAGCCGCCGCCGAACTATCGACACCGCCGCTCATTGCCACCGCGATCTTCATAACCAAACCATCTATTCTGACAGCCAAGCTCTTTTAGTTGCAAATGCGGCCTCTCATGAATAATTGAGAACTGATAATTCAGAATTGAAAATCCTTCCTTAATTTTCCATTCTCGATTCTTAATTTTCCATTATATTTTCTCCCCCGAAATTTGTTTCATAAAATGTGGAACGTTCCACACTTTAGACGACGCGAATGTCGTTATGTGCAATTTTATAGGCGTTATTTACACATCCAAGCCGCCGAATTAACATCAAACATACATCTACTTTCCACTTTTACCCCATCAGCTTTCCACTTTTTTTCATAAGGCCGCCATCGAGATCCCCGTCGTTAATCCACGTTGTCGTCATTAACATTTTCCAATCGTGTTCGCCGTTTTTACCGTTCTTGTAATTAACATTTTCCATTCATTCTCGTCGTTGTCGTCAGACTGGAGCGGCGAGCATCTTGCTCGCCATCGGTGAACGACGCTTTCCGCGGTTCGGGGCACATAGCCAAGTCCCTTTAGAGTCTGTGAATGCTGAATGCTGAAAAGCCACACATTTCGCTTGCAAAAAAGGTGTTTTGTGATAATCTATTCGCAAATTTAACGCGTCTCAGGCCGATCTTCTTTGCTGTTTTTAGGATGACCGACAGGTTCTCTCATGAGCGTGAATTGTGTTTTTAAAACACGATCAAGGTGATGGTTCAAGATCTGAGGAGCGAATATGAAAAAGCTGGTTGTTATTGGAATCGCATTAGGTTTGTTGGGTGGTTTGATAATGGGCTGGGGTTCGATCAGCAAGGTTGTCGCAGATATTGTGACGACCAGCGGCGGCGGCGACCCCGATACAGGCCCTTTTGAAACCGGGATCAGCAAAGAAGAATTCCTGCTCAAACGCGCCGAGGCCGTAGCGGAGAGGCGTGGTGTCGAAAAAGATAAGCCCTTTGATCCGCAGCTTCGCATAGACGCACTCCGACAATTGGAGAGACAGCTAGATGACGTGTCCAGACGCCCGGACTCACCGGAGAAGGACGCATTGCTTGCGGCTTGGACAGCGATTGGTCCGAATCCGATCCCAAACGGCCAGACAGTAGCGGTGTCAACGGCGGTTTCGGGCCGCGTGACCGCAATCGCCATTCATCCAACCAATCCGATGATCGCTTTTGTCGGCACAGCACAGGGCGGCTTATACAGAACGACGAACGGCGGTGCGGCATGGACTGCAATGATGGATAATGCGGCGTCACTGGCAATTGGTGCAGTAACAATCGACCCGACCGATCCTAGTATAGTGTTTGTGGGCACCGGCGAAGGTAATGGGTTTAGCACTTACGCCGGCGTTGGGCTTTATCGCATCGATGATGCCCTGAGCGGTGCACCTGTCGTGGACGGGCCGTTTCAAGCGACCACGGGTGGTGGAGATGCTTTCAAAAACACTTCAATTACAAAAATCGTTGTTGATCCGACAAATCACAACAGAATCTTTGTCGGCAACACCCAGGGTTGGGGCGGAATAGGTAGGTTTCTGCATTCGGGGACTCCCCTTGGACTTTATTATAGTGCTAATGCAATGGCGGCGACCCCAACATTCACTCGCGTAACATCGCTGCCGGGCGGCGGCACCGCGGGCATTTCGGATATCGTGATGGAACCGGGGTCGCCAAATACGCTGATCATAGGGCAACAGGATTATTCCGCGGGAAACGCTCATAGTGGAATATTTCGATCAACCAACCCACTTGCGACATCGACGAACACGCCGACTCCAACAAACACGCCGACTCCAACAAACACGGCGACCGCAACAATTACGGGAACCCCGGCAAACACGGGCACCCAAACGTACACGCCGACCCCAACAAACACGGTGACGGCAACAAACACACCGACGCCGACGCCAACTCTCATATGGAACCCAGTAGTTACTTATACCGGGACTCCTCGTCCCAATATAAAACTGGCGATAAACAAGATCGGCGCCACTGTAACAGTGCTCGCGGCAACCGGGGAAAGCAGGGGCAGACTGCTTCGTTCGACCAATGGTGGGGAGTCGTTTGGTAGCCCGCTTACTGCGGCAAACGGTTTTTGCGGCGGCCAGTGCTCTTACGATATTGCTGTCGCTATTGATCCGGCGGATTCAGCGATAATGTATTTAGCAGGAAGCACGTCCGGCAGGCCGACCATGCTGTTTTCCCGTTCGCTCAACAGCGGCGCCATTTTTCAGCCTAACGACAGGGGGCTGCACCCGGATTCGCATGCTATTGTGCTGGCCCCTTCAAATTCTGCGATCGCATATACGGGCAACGACGGCGGTATTTGGAGATCGGACCAGGTAAACATTGCTCCCACAGCAAGTCCGACTGCAACTTTTACTGCGACACCGTCTGCAACTCCTACTGCAACTCCTAGTCCCGGCCCGGTAATATGGGTTAACGGCAACACGGCAACCTTTAGCGCAACCCAGTTTATGGGTCTCGCCGTCCATCCGCGCGACGCGAACTTTACCCTTGGCGGGACTCACGATAACGGTACGAATTTTTATAAACCGGATGCAACGTGGACGCGCGTCGATTATGGTGACGGCGGATATGCTGTGATTGACCAAAATGCGGTGGACACAACCAATGTCAGAATGTATCACACCTACTATAATTTAGTGTCCGCTGGTTTGATTGGTTATGCAACGAATTCTAAGCCTCCTCCAGATGGCTCTACCCCTTCTCCTACTCCTACTTCTGAGCCCACCCCTATACCACCCGCGGAGGGCGCCTGGACTTTTCGAGGTTGTGAAGGCGGTGTCGGCGGAAACGACATACCCTGCGGCGGTGCGGTACTCTTTTACGCGCCGCTTGAGCAGGGTCCCAGTGGCGCCGGAACACCTAATCCGATCTATTTTGGGGCAAATATTCTATATCGTTCCGGCAACTTCGGAAGGAACCACACGGCAGTCAGCCAAAATCTGACAAACGCAATCAGCGCCATCGGGATATCACCGCAGAATGACAATGTCAGGATCGTAGGTACGAGGACCGGTCAGCTTTTTGGAACGACCACCGGCAATGCAATGTTGACCAATCTGGATGCCGGTGCCGGTGCCGTGCCGAATAACTTCATTGCCCGCGCCGTTATTGACCCGAATAATGTCAACACCGCATACGTCACACTGTCCGCCTTTGGCGTAGATAGTGTATGGCGAACGGCAGATCTTAACAACGCGAATCCGACCTGGATGTCGCTGCCCGGAACAGGGGTCCCGCCGGGGGGCAATACTTTGCCGCAGATCCCGGTCAACGCATTTTTAGTTGACCCTGTTGATCCTGCCATTCTCTATGCCGGAACCGACATCGGAGTGTATTCTTCAACGGACACCGGGACTAACTGGACGCCATTCGGCACGGGCCTTCCAAAGGTTGCTGTCTTTGACCTTGCAAAAACACCCGGCTATATGATCAGGATCGCCACTCACGGGCGAGGCATGTACCAGGTTCCCGCTCTTGGCGCTAATGTGATAGCCGGAACCATTACCTATGGCAATGCGGCCGTGCCGCCGAAGTTTGTTTCAAACGTGACAATTACCGGTGCCGGAGCACCCAATGTTATGACAACAACCGCCGCGCCTGGAGCGAATGCCGGCAAATATGCGCTTACAGGATTTGGAGCGGGCGCATATACCGTCACGCCTTCCAAGGCCGGGGGCGTAAACAGCATAAGCTCAATCGATGCGGCACGGGTCGCTAAGCACGTCGCCGGGGTGCCTCCACTTTTAGCGAACAACCAATTAATCGTGGCTGATGTCAGCGATAATGGCACAATCTCGCAGTACGATGGGAGTCTCATTGCACGGTATATTATCGGTCTTGGTCCGCCTGTCGGAGCAACGGGAACCTGGAGATTTATCCCTGCGAGCAGGAATTACCCAGCGGTAAACGAGCATTCCGCGGGTCAGGACTACGTTGCTTTGCTGATGGGTGAGGTTTCGGGGAATTGGGTTCCTACCGCCGCTCGTCCTGCTGATGAAAGGGAGCCGGAAGATGAAACCTTAAGCGAAACAGAATCGGATTTTACCCAACCTGACCTGTCGTCCAATCCCAATGAAGCGGAAATCGCTCGAAGGATCGAGACTGCACACACAAAGGCAACGATGTTGGCGACGGTATCGCTGCCAAATCTTAGCGCGACGCCGGGCGTGATCACCGTCCCGATTACCGTAGGGGATCTGACCGGCCAAGGCGTACTAGCCTATCAACTTCAGGTCACATTCGATCCGGCGGTCGTCCAGCCTTCATCACCCGCGTTCGATTCATTCGGAACACTGAGCAGCGGTATGGCCATTGAGGCGAACACGGCCAATTCCGGACACCTGATTATTGGAGCAAGTCAGCTCAGCGAATTGACCGGGTCGGGAACATTGCTGAATCTGAGATTTAACGTTGTCGGCTATTCAGGACAATCGACCGCACTGACGTTCGAGGATTACATCGATCCGAATCCGCTCTTCCATCCGGCGTTCTGGTTCAACGAGACGCCGCCATCGGCAATAACGAATGGAAGCGTCACGATCCCCGGCGGAACACCGACACCGACGAGTACGCCGACGGGAACGCCGACTAATACGCCAACCAATACACCAACGGATACGCCGACTAATACGCCTACGCCTGAGGATCCACCTTCGATCAGCGGAACGGTCACTTACGGCAACGCGGCGGCGCCACCAAAGTTTATTTCGAATGTGTTCGTCATCGGCACAGGCTTTACTTCGTCTGTTTTCACGACGACCGAAGCGCCTGGAGCGACTGTGGGTCAATATACGCTAACCGGATTTGAAGAAGGTTTAACTACCGTCTCACTGTCAAAGGAAACAGGTCAGAACGGCATCTCGTCGCTTGACGCGGCGCGCATTTCACAGCATGTTGCGGGGACGCTTGTGTTTACGAACGACAACCAAAGGGTATCGGCAGATGTTACCGGTAATGGTGCTATATCGTCACAGGATGCGGCAAAGATCGCACAGTTCGTCGCCGGATTGCCATTCTCACCTCCAAATCTAACGGCAACGTGGAGTTTCTTCCTGCCGCCCAGTCCGACATTTCCGGTTGACTCGTCCCCCACGAGCCGGACGTATTTTTCGGTTGCTGGCAATCTGACGGGCGAAGACTATATCGGCTTACTGATCGGCGAGACGACCGGCAACTGGAACAACACCGGGGCGAGGCCGGCGCGAGCAGTGGATAGTGGACAGTGGATAGTGGATAGTGGGGAAACAGTTGTCGGTGGTCAGTTGTCAGTTGTCGGTGAGGACAGCGTTGCGGGCAGGGATGCCCGCGTTCCGGCGGGCGGCGTTGTAATTGAGCTGCCTCAGGTTGCGGCGGCGGCGGAGAAAGAGATCGTTGTTCCGGTTTCGATTCAGGGCGTGGCGGATAAGGGGATCATTTCTTATGAATTTAACCTGAGGTATGATCCGGCGGTGATACAGCCGCTGCCCGAGCCGGTCGATGTCGCGGGGACAGTGAGCCGCGGGCTGTCGGTTGTGACGAATGGAAACGAGCCGGGGCTTTTGAGGGTTGTGGTTTATGGGGCGTTTCCGATTGACAGTGATGGCTTGCTTCTGAAATTGAGATTTGCGGGTGTTGGAAAGGCTGGGTCGGGTACGCCGTTGACGTTTGAAAGGATAATGTTCAACGAAGGTGAGCCGTCGGTGATGGTTGCTGATGGACGAATTGAGCTTTTCTAGTTGAGGGTGTCGCCCTTGCTGACCTACAGGCCCAGCGCAATAGATTTTGGCCGCGGACCTACGCGGAAAGGCGAGCCGGGTGGCTCGCCTTTGACTTGCATTATGCCCATACGCTTGCGCTGACGCGTAGTTATCGAAATCCGGTCGCTATTGCTTCCGGTTCTGACTTGGCGCGTCGGAGCGGTTGGATTTTAGGCCTTCGGGTGTGCGAGAGTTTGGCGGCGCGCTCTTGACGGGTGAGGCGCCTGGTTTGGGCGAACCCGTGGGCGAAGCGTTTGGTTTTGGAGAGCCGGTCGGCGAAGCGCTTGGCGTCGTGGACGGGCTGGCTGAGGGCGCGGCTGTTGGGCTTGCGGCCGGTGGAGGCTTTGGTGGCTCTGGGTCGGGTTGACACGCGGTCGATGCGGCGAAAGTTGCCGCGAGAATTGTTGATAATATTAGTGATCTTCTCATTGTTTTTCTCCTACGTAATAGAACTCGCGGACGCTTGGAATCGTCCGCCGGAACAGACATCACAGTCAGACTGATGCGAGGCGTCTTTCTACAGATCGTCGGGATTCTATTTCCACTGTCTGCCGCTTTGCACCAACACTGCGCGCGTAAGAACGCGCGGCGATGTTATTTGTTGCAGGATTTTTTTGTTGATGTTTTGGAGCGACCGCTTACGGCTCAAGAAAGTGGCGGCTGACCGGCAATCAAGATGACGGCAATTGCTATTCGACGACTTCGAAATCGACCGACTGGCTGGTGACGGCGTTTTTTCCTTTGGCGAGGAGGTCGGTGATGATGATCTGGATATTGTAGTCGCCGGGTTCCATCGTCGGTTTTAGCTGCAGATAGCCGTAGTCGTATATGCGCGTCCAGTCGGGTTGCTTGTCGAGTTGGGCGTTCTGAGATTTTCCGTCAATGACAAGCTGGCCGTTGTGATAGAGCTTTGTTTGGACTGATAGCTTAGGCTGGCCGTTTGCCGGGTCGAGCTGGGCGTTGTAAACCGTGTAGGCGTAAGCGATGATCGATCCGCGCCGGAAACGGCGGATGGCGGGAACGGCGGCCGTCAGCGTCACGGCGTTCTCGGGTTTCGCTGCCTCGGGCACAGCAAATTTACCGTCCTTATCAACCTGCGCGACCATCATGCCTGAGACGAAAACGCGCGTCTTTTTGAGGTCGGGGATCTCGACCACCTGGCTTGAAGAGCCGATCTGTTTAGTCTCTGTGTCCTTTACGGCGACGCGAAAGTTGTAGGTACCGGGCTTTTTGACTAGAACGTCGGTCGAATAGATCAGGCCGTTTTTCTGAATAACGGGCATGGCAGCAGCCTGCACTTTGTAAATGTGCGAGCGGAAGAACTCGTCGACGACCTTGTTCTTTTCGTCAAGCGTGACGGCGACTACGTCGAACGCGGCTTTTTTCTGGCTATCTTTGTCTTTATCGTCAAGAAACGTAATCTGCCTGCCATCGAGCTGGAATAGTACACGCACTACATTGCCGGCCGCCGCTGAATTGACAAAGTAAGCGGTCAGGCGCACGTCGAGGCCGGGACGCGGCAGCGGAGCGGCGATGGCTTCGTAGAGGTCGCTGTCCTCTGACTTGGTTTTCCGCGGAGCGACGGGCTCATCCTGTGAGCCCAAAAAACCGGCGCGCGAGACGACCTTCAGTCCCGGACGGTTGACCTTGATCTCGATCTTGTTGAATTTTTTACCCTTAAATGTCTCGTCCGCCGGATCATAGGCGATCAGGTAATAGCCGGTTTCGCGCGCGAGCGCTTTGCCGATCGGGACGTCGAGAAAATTCGACTCGCGGTAGAATTCGCCACCGGTTTCTCGCGCCAAATATGCAAGGCCATCCCGCGAGTCGCTTTGTGCTGCGTACCTGTCAGCGCCGGGCTTGTCCGATGCCGTGACGTTGGTTTGAGAGTATACCTCATCGCGCGCTTCGATCATGTCCGGAAAAGTTACTCCTCGTGCGTCGACGGTATTGAAAACCACCGACGACCGGTTCGCAAGATCAGTCAGATCGCGAAGCCTGTCAGCGGCACTGAGCATTTCTCCGGTGCGACCGCGAAAGGTCATACCGTCGGAGAGAAAAAAAACGACCTTCCGACCCGGTATGCGGCGGAGGCCGTTTATGAGATAGCGCAAAACGCCGAGCGTGCCGACGACCTGATTGTTAGCCTGCGAGTCCTCTATGTTCTCGCGGTTGGCGCGTTGAGAACCTGATTCTGCTAATTCCGTTGTCGTGTCGCCGGGCGTGCGCCTTACGACTTCGTTCGTTCTTGCCGCGTCATAGAAACTACCGTCGCTCGAACCGCAGCCAAGGGCGGGACGCCATTGTATCCGGCGCGCGATCTTGAGGAGCAGGGCCTTGTCGCCGGTGTACTGCTGAAGAAGGCTGTTCCCCGAGCGCGTCTGGTAGATAGCTACGAGGTCGTTGGACTGCATTTGCTCGCGAACGAACTTCTCAAGAGCCTCGCGCGACGCTATCATTCCCGTGTTTGAAGCGATGCAATTGCCGTCGTCAACGACAAAAGTGATAAGACGCGTGTCCAGGCCCGGTTTTACCGGTGTCTGAACGATGTTCTGGCTTTCTTTTGTTTGGGATCTCGGTTTTTCAGTGTTGACGTAGGAAAAGTTTGTAATGGCCTGCGGCTTGCCGTCCTGGCGAACCTCGAAATCCTCGGCCTTAAGGTCGCGCACCTGCTTGCCGTCTTTGTCGAGAACGAGCAGGTCCAGCTGGACGAGCTTTGTCGTGATCCGGACAACGTCGTCGTCCGCGCTTGGCGAAGCGGCAGGCGTCGGCGTCTGCTGCTGGCCAAACGCAGAAACACAAAGAATGAACAAAACAGTAATGACGGGGCAGGCTTTTTTCATAACACCGCTATTAAATCCAATTTGTCTGTCCGCGTCAAGGATATCCTTGTCAGAACCGGGAGCGATAGCGACTGGGTTTTCGGCTCCGCCGCTCTATTTGCGGAATGGCTATGCCTTTCCGTAAACCCAACCAACCCAAAGGCTCCGCCTCCGCTTCTTGCCCGTTAGCCGCAATGCGATCGCAGCCGTAGTTTTCAAGCCACGGCAAGCTGGTGTAGAATTGTCCAGCAACACAAAAATGATGGACACCCGACAAGTGAGAACTCGGCCGCCTGATGCCAGGATTTATTAATTATGAATAATGAAAAAGCCATTGTAGCGTTTGAACGCTACAACATTCGCAGGCTTTACGACGAAAAAGCGGAAACGTGGTATTTCTCGGTCGTTGACGTGGTCGGAGCGTTGACCGACAGCGCGAATCCGCGTGATTACTGGTTCAAAATGAAAATTCGCGTCGAGACCGAGGATGGGTTTGAGTTGTCGACAACTGAAGCTAACCTCTACGGACGGAAAGAGATACGCGACCGACTGTGCGATAGCCGCAATGCAGACCGTAGCCGTAGGTTTCAAGGGTTCTTATGAGGCGGCTTCAGCCATCTTTCCGCGTTTCGCGGCACATAGCCACGCACCTTTAGGGCGTGGTTAGGTTGTCCGATGATTTAAAGGGCGTTTTAACGTCCTTATCGGCTTGGGCTTTAGCCGTCTTGCTCGTCGCCAAAATGTTTTTCGAGTCGGTCACGGATTGTGCCGTTCTTATGATGTTCTTTTTGATTATTGATGTAATCAACGACCCATTGCAGATCCTTTGTTCCGAACGAAAGAATGCCGTAACCGCGTTGCCATTCGAGAGCTTTCGGCTGAACTTCGTGATTGATATAGTACGAACTCGAACCCTTTAACTTTCCGATCCAATCCGAAACGAGAATATTCGGCTGCAGGCTAGTCGCAATATGAATATGGGTTTCGATGCCGCCGATAGCGTGAAGCCGTGCTCCCGGTGTTTCGAGAATTTTATGAGTTAGAAAGTGATAAAGACGGTCCTCGATGTGTTCACTGATCATTGGCAAACTGGATTTGGTATGCCAGGTGATGTGGAAATTGATCTCAGAATAAACGCTGTTCGACATATTTGCTAAAGCGGTCGAAAGGACGTTAAAACGCCCTCGGATATATTAGTTCAAACTACCACGTGCTAAAGCGACGTGGCTATTTTCCCTTTGGGGAAGCCTCGTAAACGAGGCTGAAAAACAATCCAATTACGAACTAATACATTTGTGTTCGAAGTCGGAGGCCTGACCTCATCCATGCAGATATTAGCGCCAAGATTGCACACCTGACCCTCGTGCTTGCCTCCGTTCACTTTTAGCTATTTTTTCAGGAAGCCCTGTTCGTAAACTTTCGGTGCGATCTTGCCGGCCAGTTTCGCGGCGGAGCTGTGTTATTCTCAAGCCCGCCAGCCGATTTCTTTTGCGACGCGTTTTATTTGGGCGATGAAAGCATCATCCGGGCGAAGGCGTTTTATCTCTTTACTGTCGGTTGCTGCCCAGCGGTAAATTTGTTCCAACGAACCGTAGCCGCGGCCGAAGGCTTTGGCGTGTTTGACGCAGTTTTCCTGAGTTGGTGCGTCAGATAAGATAACTTTTAACTCGGCATCTGTCCAAGAGTTGCCTTTATTAGACTCGTCCCAACCAGTTTCCTTTTCAAATTCGACGACCACCTTCCAAAATATGCGGCGAATCTCGCCAATCTCTAAACCGGAATTGCTCACAATCTCTTTGAGTGCATTTGTAACCTGAGTTTTCGTCATATTCTAATATCATTCTCCATTAAATAGTGATCGATCTAGCCCGCTTTAGCGGCTCCCATTTCGTCTTTATGCGACTCCGTATTCGCGACTCCCAACCTCTCTTGAAAGGCAGGTTGATATAAATGACTAATTTTTTGCGTTTGTTCTCGTCGTTGCCGGCTTCGGTCGCCTTTGCAATGTTGTTCTTGATGAAAAAGCTGAGTTCTTTTTCATCCTTCTCAAAATCATAATGGTGGGTATCTGACGCTAAGATAGCCTCGATCCGTCCCTTAATGAGAGCGAATTCCTTTGTTGAGTGATTACTCGACGTGACGGTCCAGTCAAAGTCATTTAGATAGAAAATATCCTGAATGCTTACATAGGGAACAAAGGCGATCTTTTTGAAATCGAAAGCACCGAGAAATGCAGGCGGCAGCGTTTTGTCGAAAGTGCGTGCCTTGCCGATCGTCAGGATCAACTGCACGAACATTGTCGCCACGTCATAGTTGCCGGTTTTTGCTTCCGCCCAAAGCAGCGGTGTTCTGCCAAATAGAGAGTCTTGTTTGGGCAGAACACAAAAGTCGATATTCCCAACGATCTCGGTCGTATCAAATGCGTTGAACCAGTCCCCGCCGACTTTGTTTTTTAACTCCTCTTCCCGGATGGCTTTATATTTCATATTGAACCAGGTCCGGCGTCAAACTCACGACACAAGGCTTCCGGAAATCCATTTACAAAGACATCACATCGCTTACCATGACTAAGATCTTTTCTTGTTTAAAGGTTTTTTCCCATTTTGGAAGGTTCTTTTTGAAAAAGCCGACGCTTTCGGGGTCGTTTTGGGATAGGACCATGAGGACGGCGCTTTTGTCGCGAAAGACGACCTCAGAGACGCTGGAGTGATAAATGCCGTCGATGCCGCCCGATCCGCCGTAGGGAAACATTGTGGACACGCCGCCAAACGCCTCCATCAATTGCGCGGTAAGCCGCTGAAAAAGTCGCGGAGGTATTATCTGGCCTTCGTTGTCCAGCACGGGGATGTAAATTTCAAATCGGTGTAAAAAACAGGCTTTGGAAAAATCAGGCTTAAACGTTTTTGGCATCAGGCGGATTTCTCGTTATTTAGTGCGTTTGACGATCTTGAACGGAATTTCTTCGTCCTTCAATAGATCCAAATGGTTCTTTGTGATTACAAAACCATCCGGAAAACGATGAAAAAGCCCGCCCTTCAACAGAACGGCAAAGCCGGCATCTAAAGACCTCTCATCAAATCTTACCTTGTAAGTTCCGTTGAGGCTTGGGTGGAAATCAATGGCTAAACGCTTTGGCGTAGCTTTGGAACGCTGCGTCGCCCTCGCAATCTTCTTTTCGCTTTTTTTGGTAATACTCATAGCCACCTCCCGTGAGGTTGAGACAAGCGCGTATTCCGAAATAAGGAAATATCTGCCCAATTTATCATACACCCTCGATTATCCAAGTCAATAATTCACCTGTCTGGCTAAGATAACTTTCCCTCATTTGGGCCCGCGTGGCCTATTTCCGTTTTCTCCTCTTTCTGCCGCCTACTGAGACGGTTTCGCTGAGCTTGAGGATAAGTGCATTGCCTTCGATCTCGGGGCGGATGAATTTTAGTTGGGTGTCGATGTCGATGTTGAAGTGGCGGCAAAAGGGAGCGGCATTTATGCGCCAGTTGCAGGGGTTCTGGATCACGGGAAACGACTCGGGCACGCGTGCGCTTGCGGGTTCGATGGCAATGATGTCGCGCGAGCGTGAAAAATTTAGGTAAACGGCGGCAGGTTTTCCTATTAGGTGATAGACGTTGCGGTTTAGGAGGATCAGCTTCGTCGGGCTGATCGTGACATGAAGCCGCTCTGACGCCGCCTCATTCGGCCCGCCGTGAAACCTCTCAAATTCTCTGTCTAGTGCCGTGATGTCTCATTAATAACACATCCTTGCATCTCAGGTCAAGCGCGGCCTACTCATTGAGTGGCAGGAATTCGACAATGCCATTCTCGTGTTACCGATTTCGAGCTTTTTACCGCTTTCGACGAGACCGGGCCGAAAAGCGGTCAGGAATGTTGAAGTTTAGGTTATACGACATGCCGTTTTGGTCATACCGTTTGTCGTTTGGTCAGGCGAAAAGAATAGATTTTTACCACAAAGGCACTAAGAGCACAAAGGAATATTTTCTTTGTGTACTCTGTGCCTTTGTGGTGAAAATCTGCTAAACGTCGAGATTCTTGACGTCCAACGCATTGTCTTCGATAAACTTGCGGCGGGGTTCGACCTGGTCGCCCATGAGGACGGTGAAGAGGCCGTCGGTTTCGATGGCGTCTTCGACGCGGACTTGGAGCATTGTGCGTTTTTCGGGGTCCATGGTGGTTTCCCAGAGCTGTTCGGGGTTCATCTCGCCGAGGCCTTTGTAACGCTGCATCGTGAGGTCTTTTTTGGCAAGCATCATTACTTTTTCGAGCAGCTCTTCGCGCGATTCGATGGATTGGCTTGTGCCGTTTTCACCCAAGACAAAAGGCGCCGGAAAATCTTCTTCGAGATCGCGTTTTAGCTCGATGGCTTTTTGGAATTCGACGTAAGATGCGAGGTTCCAGTCGATCTTTTGCAGATGGCCGTTCGGGTAAGCGATGTCGATCTCCCATAGGCTGTGCTCGACATCGGAGGTCAGCTCGGCACTGAAACCGGCGGCGGCGAGGCGGGCGGCTACACGGCCTATCATTTCCTCGTCGCCGAAAACTTTGCGCAGACGAACTCCGACTTTCGACAGTACGCCGTCCTTGCCGGCGAAGGCGTCTATCAGCGCTGCGGTAAGACGCGTATCGTTGCCGACGCGGCGGGCGAGGCGTTCAGAGTAACGTTTAAATTCGTTGGTCTGTTCGAGCGCTTTTGACAGGGCACGACCCTCAACCTTTTTGTCATTTGAGGTGACGCTCAGATCGCTCGCCTGGCGCATAAGATAGCGAAACATCCCTTTTTCGTCCTTGATGTACTCTTCCTTCTTGCCTTTTTTGACTTTGTAGAGCGGCGGCTGGGCGATATAGACAAAGCCGTCTTCGAGAAGCTGCGGCATCTGGCGGTAGAAAAACGTCAACAGAAGCGTGCGGATATGGCTGCCGTCAACGTCGGCGTCGGTCATGAGGCAAATTTTATGGTAGCGAAGTTTTGAAACGTCAAAATCTTCTTTGCCGATCCCGGTACCAAGAGCGGTGATTAAAGCCTTGATCTCGCCGTGGCCGAGCATTTTGTCAAAGCGCGCTTTTTCGACGTTGAGAATCTTACCCTTGAGCGGCAGAACGGCCTGATTTTTACGGTCACGGCCCTGTTTTGCCGAGCCGCCGGCCGAGTCGCCCTCGACGATGTAGATCTCCGACAATGCCGGGTCTTTTTCCTGGCAATCGGCCAGCTTGCCGGGCAAGCCTGAGCCGGCGAGCGAGCTTTTGCGCACTATCTCTCTCGCTTTTCTGGCAGCTTCACGCGCTCGGGCGGCGTCAACTGCTTTCCCAACGATCTTTTTTGCGACCGACGGATTTTGCTCGAAAAACTCGCCGAGCTTTTCGTTGAGGAACGATTCGACCGGGCCTTTGACAGGCGAGTTGAGCTTGCCTTTTGTCTGTCCCTCAAACTGCGGTTGAGGGAGTTTTACGCTGATGATCGAGACGAGGCCTTCGCGCACGTCGTCGCCGGAAAGCGTGACCTTCGCGTTCTTCGTCATGCCGGAGCTTTCGGCGTAGTTGTTGATCGTTCGCGTGATCGCGCCGCGAAAGCCGGACAGGTGCGTGCCGCCGTCAACCGTGTTGATGTTGTTGGCGAACGAGAAGATCTTCTCGTCGTAGCTGTCGTTATACTGCATCGAGATCTCGATCGAAAGGTCGTCGTCTATCTGCTCGAAATAGAGCGGCTCGTCGTGCAGCGGGCTTTTGTTTTTGTTCAGATGCTTGACGAACTCGGCGATGCCGCCTTTGTAATAAAATTCGTGCGATTTTTCGCCTTCGTCACGCTCGTCCTTGATAAAAATGCGTATGCCTTTGTTCAAAAACGCCTTTTCGCGAAGTCTCTCGGACAACTTTTCAAAACTGTAATCTGTCGTTTCAAAAATGCTCGAATCCGGGCGGAATGTGATCTTTGTGCCGCGTTTTGTCGTCGTACCGGTCTGCTTGAGCGGAGCGACCGGTATTCCGGCCTCGAATTCCATCTCGTGTGTTGCACCGTCACGCCAGATCTCCAGCCGCAGATATTCGCTTAGAAAATTGACGCAGCTCACGCCGACGCCGTGCAAACCGCCCGAAACCTTATACGAATTCGAGTCGAATTTGCCGCCGGCGTGAAGGATAGTCATCACCACTTCAGCGGCGCTGCGGCCTTCCTGCTTATGTATATCGGTCGGAATGCCTCGCCCGTTATCGATAACCGTAACGGAATTGTCCATATGGATCGCGACCTCGATCGTGTCGCAGTATCCCGCGAGAGCCTCATCGACCGAATTGTCCACCACCTCGTAAACCAAATGATGCAGCCCAATCTCGCTCGTCGAGCCGATATACATCGCCGGCCGCTTCCGCACCGCGTCGCGCCCCTCTAAAACCGTTATCTGATCCGCACCGTATTCCTGTTTTGCTTTAGCCAAAATAACTAACCCCTATGTCTGTTTATTACAAATTTGATGATATGACCAAAATATAATTTTAGCATTTTTTACGGAATTAAGACAGCACAGAAATCCAATAAAAATCTTGTTTTTACTGTATTTTTGCAGTGCCGTTCTCAATCCTGAAAACAGCCGCGTTTGCACCGAATCTTTCAACTAAACTTTCCTTCGAAGTGGTTACGAAGGTCTGCGTTTTGCCTTTGAGAAAATCGAGCAGTTTGCCGATGCGTTTGTAGTCGAGCTCGGCGTCGATGTCGTCGATGAGGAAGAGCGGATATTCGCCTCGGGTGGCGTGGAAGACGGCGATGTTTGCTAGCTGGAGCAGGAGCAAGGCGCTTCGCTGTTGCCCTGCGGAGCCGAATTTTCTGATGTCGTGGCCGTCGAATTTTAGCTCCATATCGTCGCGGTGCGTGCCGATGAGCGAGTGGCAGGCGACTGTCTCGGCCTGCACGCGGAGCGAGAGACGCTCGGTGATCAGGCTTTGGTAATTTGTCAGGTCGCCTTTGCCTTCGAGCGATGAGAGATAGCGAACAGTCACTTCTTCGCTGCCGAAGAGTTTCTTTTCTAGCACTTCGTTGATCCTTTCTATAAAACGGACGCGCGCCTTATAAATTTTTGTCGCTAAAGGCACAAGCTGGCCGTTCCACGGTTGAAGTCGCTCGGCAGTTTTTTCGAGCGGTTCTTCCGCTTCGCGCGCGTTTTGGAGCAGTGCGTTTTTTTGTTTGATCACGCGGTTGTAGTCGGCAAAGACTTGAACGAATGGCGGATGTAGCGAGACGATTCCAGCGTCCAAAAAACGTCGTCGCTCGTCGGGCAGGCCGCGAACGATCTCAAGCTCGTCGGAGTTGAAGATCACGGCGTGAAGCTGGTTGAGGTAACGATTTATCGATTCCTTTTTGCCGTTAACTGACAGCGTCTTGCTGCTGCCCTTGATCTCGACGCCTAATTCACGCACGATCTCGGGCGACTCGCGCACTGCCCCTCGAATCCACGCAGAGTCAGCGTCAAAATTTACCGTTTCCTGCAATTTGGAAGTTCTGAAAGATCGCGCTGATGCGAGCACGCCGATGGCCTCGAGCCAATTCGTTTTACCCTGGCCGTTTTCGCCGGAAAGGATGTTCAGTCCATTAGCGAACGTAATTGAGCCGTTCAGATTGCGAAAATCCTTAGCTTCGATCGATTCCAAAAGCATTGCGGCGATTTTATCACAGCCTTGTTTGGTGGAAAGGTCTCGTTATTGTTAGTCTGTTTAAATAAGCGGTATCCACGCAGCTTTCCCAGATCTCAATGAAATTAATTCGAGTAATTACTCTACTGATATTCGTGTTTTCGTTATATGTCGCCGCGTCGGCACAGACGAGTGTAAAGGCGCAGAATTTCACCGCGGCCACAATGGACGGGAAAACTGTGGAACTTGCAAAGCTAAAGGGCAAGGTCGTCGTTTTGGTGTTTTGGTCGTCGCGCTGCGGGATCTGCCATAGCGAAATACCGAAGCTCAATGAAATCGCAGAGAATCATGCCGGCCGCGTTACTTTTCTCGCGGCCACAATGGAGAACGAAACAAGCGTAAAAGCATATCTTAGGCGACAGAGATTTGATTTTCAGATACTGCCCGACAGCTTCGGCCTTCTGTTGAAATACGCCGACCGCGACGGTGACTTCGTCAACATCAGCTTTCCGGCATACTTCCTTATCGATCGGGCAGGTTACATCCGGTACAAGGGCAGCGGTTGGGATGGGACTGCGGCTCTCGCCACGGCCATAGACAAAACCCTCGCATCGCGCTAAACCTTCATCAATTCTTGACAATCGCACTTTTTGATTCTACAAAAGGTTTATGAAGTATTTCGCGGCTCTTGCATTTCTACTTGTCTTTTCTTTTTCCATTTCAGCTCAAATAAAACCTTCACCGACGAACCAGCAACCGAGCTTTACCGCAGTTGCTATGGATGGCACTAAGATCGACACGGCCGCTCTCAAGGGTAAAGTAATCGTTCTCAATCTCTGGTTCATCAACTGCCCGAACTGCCGCGAAGAGATCAAGCTGCTGAATCAGGTTGTAGATCAATATAAGAACAATAAGGACGTCGTTTTTGTCGCACTGGCCGCAAGTAGAAAGGTCGATCTTGAAAAGTTTCTCGTCAAAAATCCTTTCAAATACCAGGTCGTGCCCAATGCGGAAATGATAATTTTCAGCAAATTCGGAACGCCCGACAAAAAGGGCGACATCGATATTCCGTTTCCGATGCATTATGTGCTTGACCGGTCGGGAAACATCGTTCTAAAAGTGCAAGGGATTAAAGGCGTCGAAGCGGTAAAAAAGGAGCTTGTGAAACAATTTGCGGCGAAAACAGTGATCGCCAAATAAAGTTTTTAGTTGTTTATCCGCCCGCTTTTCACTATAGTTTTTTATTACCTCGCACACCATGCGGAGAGGTAGCATAATTGGTAATGCAGTAGTCTTGAAAACTACCGCGCGTAAGCGCTTGCAGGTTCGAGTCCTGTCCTCTCCGCCACTTTCATTTTCGATTTCAGATTTTCGATTTTCGATTTTTCGCATTCAACTGCACTAACATTCCTAGAAACTCTTTCTTGCTTTTGATTTTGGTTTTGTAATAGCCTAAGGGCATACTGAATGACGATTCATTCATAAGTATCTATGCCAAAATCCGCTCAAAATTTAGCTCTCGAGAAAGTTGTTGTGGGAGACAAACGTGAGGCCATATTGCGCGCTGCGATAAGGGTTTTTGCGCGGTTTGGGTATTTTAATGCGAAGGTTTCGGATATTGCGGGCGAGGCGCGGATTGCGGACGGGACGGTTTATCTTTATTTCAAGAGCAAGGACGAGATACTGCATTCGATATTCGACCGCGCGATGGCCGAGTTTATTGCCGAGGGGAAAAAAGAACTTGCGCTGATTGACGGAGGGAGGGCAAAACTTCAGCGGATCGCCGAACTGCATCTGGAAAAACTCGGCGCAGACCGCGATCTGGCGATTGTTTTCCAGGTCGAGTTGCGCGGATCGACAAAGTTTATGCAGGAGTTTTCGGCGGCTGGATTTGCAGAATATTTGGAGATAATTCGCAAAACTATCGAGAGCGGCCAGCGCGCTGGCGATTTTCGTGTCGACATCAAGCCGATCGTGGCGGCGAAGATATTCTACGGCGCACTTGATGAGATGGTTACCAACTGGGTGCTTTCTAAAAAATCATATCCGCTCGCACCGATGGCCGGTGAAGTCTTAAAAGTGTATTTCGGAGGTGTCCTGGCTGAATGACGATGCTTACGGAAAAGATCACCGCCCACGATCACGCGCGAAGCGTCTTATCCGTCGTGGAACCGGAAACATTGGCTGATCTTTTTCTTAGATCATCCGCCGAGTTTAATTTATCAGACTCACTAAATTACAAACAAGACGGTGAGTGGAAAGCGATCTCATCGGCTGAGGTTATCGAGCGGGCCGAGAATATCGCACTTGGATTGTATTCACTGGGCCTGAGAAAAGGCGACCGGGCAGCGATACTCGCGCCGAACTCGCCTGACTGGACGCTTGCAGATGCAGGCTGCCAATTCGCGGGTGTTATCGACGTTCCGATTTATACGACGCTTGCGGCGGATTCGGTTCGATACATCATTGACGACGCAGCGGCTCGGGTGATTTTTCTTCAGGATGATGAAAGTCTTTCTCGTTTGTTGCCGGTGCTTCAGGATTGCAAATCCATAGAGAAGTTCATCTTGTTTGAGGCGAATGAAACGGACGACGAGCGAGTTATTTCTTTTGCGCAATTACAGGTTGCCGGAGCAAATCTCAAAACCGAAAACCCAAACCTCTGCAAAGAGTTACGAAGCGCAATTAAGGCCACCGATATCGCAACGTTGATCTATACGAGCGGCACGACCGGCGAGCCGAAGGGCGTGATGCTGACGCATCGGAATTTGATCTCGAACGCCATTGATGCGAGCGAAAAGTATGCATTTGGCGGGCGTGACACATCGCTTTCGGTTTTGCCGCTGTCGCATGTTTTTGAGCGGACCGGAATGTATGTTTACATCCGCTACGGGATGCGTGTCTTTTATGCCGAATCTATCGAGAAGGTGCCGGAGAATCTTAAGGAAGTTCGGCCAACGATCTTTATCGGCGTGCCTCGGATTTTTGAAAAGGTTTTTGAGCGGGCTCGTCTAAAAGCCGCGCAGGCGGGCCGTGTCAACGAGTTGGTCTTCGATTGGGCGATAGATGTTGCAAAGCAATTTGCGACTTTAAAGGAAAAAGGCGAGCCGGTTCCGATTGCGCTTGCGGCGCAGCATGCGGTTGCAGATAAAGTCGTCTATCAGAAACTGCGCGACTTTTTTGGCGGACGTCTGCGGTTCTGCATCACGGGCGGAGCGGCGTTGCCAGACGAGATTTTTTTGATATTTACGGGTGCTGGCATTTCGATAATGCAGGGTTACGGTTTGACCGAAACTTCGCCTGTGATTTCATCAAATAATCCGCAGGCCGTTCGCGTGGGAACGGTAGGCAAGCCGATCCGCAATGTAAAGGCGCGCATCGCCGACGACGGCGAGGTCGAAGTCACCGGGCCGGGCGTGATGCTCGGCTATTACAAAAAGCAAGAAGCGACGAAAGCTGCTTTTACCGAAGACGGCTGGTTTCGCACCGGCGACATCGGAAATATCGACAGCGAAGGCTACCTGTGCATAACCGACCGCAAAAAGGAGCTATTCAAAACCTCGGGCGGCAAATATATCGCACCGTCGCCGATTGAGCAGATGCTGCGATCCTCGCGTTTTGTAAATCAGGCAGTGCTGGTCGGCAATGAGCGAAAATTCCCTGCCGCGCTGATCGTCCCAAATTTTGAGATGCTGGAATCTTACGCAAAATTGAAAGAGCTTGATATAAAAACGCCGAATGAATTCTGCTGCCATCCACGCATCCTCGACCTTTTCACGCGCCAAATCGAAGCCATGACGCCGAATCTTTCAAAATTTGAAAAGGTAAAAAAATTCGCGCTGCTTGAGCGCGAATTTACAGTTGAAAACGGCGAACTGACACCAACGCTAAAGATAAAGCGAAGGGTTATCGATACAAGATATCAATCCGTAATCGACGACATGTATAATCCGAATCAATAAATTATCTTATAAGATAGAGTATTCGGTATAGAATTGGCGGCGGTTTTTGCGGCACCAAGCGCCATCTCGGCAATGGCAAGTCCAATGGGTTTTTTTGCCTTGTCAACCACGACAATATCGTAAGGCTGCAACATTATGTCCTTTTGTTTTTGTGCTGCGATGAGATCGAGATTGGCAGTAATAACTTCACGATCCTTAGATTCGAGCGAAGCTCCCGGTTTTAACCGCAAAATATTAATCTTGGTCTTCCTTGCTCCCTGACGAACATTGCCAACTTGAGCCAGGCCTTCGGTAAGAGACAGCCCGCGTTCCTTTAGAAAAACGCCCTGCGGCGCGACGACTTCGCCGGTGATATAAATCGGTGCCGCGCGCTGGACGAGGATAATGTCGCCGGGATAGATGATTGGGTTGGACTCTTCTTTACCGGCGTTAATGTCGGCGAGGCGAAACGTCCGGGAAGGAGCATTCTTCCAATTGTCCTTGTCATTCTCCGCCATGCACAGCGGCGTTCGCAGACGACGGACTTCAATAAGGCCGCTTGCCTCCTGATCTCTAGGGCCGCCGGCTATTGCTAAGATCTCGATCAGCGTTCGCGGTCGTGTGAGCGTAATCTCGCTCGGCTTGTTGATTTCGCCATACACGGCGACTGGCGGACGACTGCGTTTTTCCACCATGCGGAAGTTTAGCTGTGGGTTACGGAGATATTTTCTGAGCTCGGATTCGATTGCGTCCCGGAGTTCGTTTTCGGTGCGGCATTGAGCGGCGATTGGCGTCTTGGCGAAAGGCAGATAAACCATGCCGTTTTCATCCACGCTGGTAAGAAACTCGTATCCTACTTCACCGTTCACGTTTCCGCCAATCTGGTCACCGGGCCCGAGCATGTAACCTTTTGAAGATGATTGATCGACTGTTTCTTGTGGTTTAGCGGTATTTTCCGCCACATCCTGTGCATAAACAACATTTCCCGCAAAAAGCAGAGTAGTAAATAGAAATAAGGACTTCAATTTCATAATAAAACCTCAGAAAGTGATAGATGGGCAAGTTTAACGCACTTAGGCACTCAAAACAACTATTTGTCGTTTGTCACTACTTGGTTTTATGATGTGACATAGCGAATCGTAGTTGGCTATGAGATCCGTAATAACCGCGAATGAAAACTAAAATTAGTGATAAAATATAGCTGCGTGCCGGTTAAAGATATTCCAATTCAAGTTGTTAAAATGTCTGAGCAGGAAGAGGCTGCCGACCTTCGCAAGAGTACCACGCCGCAAGAACGGCTGGAGATTGCATGGCAGCTATCGCAAAATGCCTGGGCTTTTAAAGGAGCAACAGTTGCTGAGCCAGGACTTCATAGACATATTGTCCGCGTTTTCCGAAGAAGAGGTTGATTATTTGCTGGTTGGAAGCTATGCCATGGCATTTCATGGTTGGGCGAGAGCAACCGGCGATATCGACTTGTGGATTCGACCTTCCAAGAAGAATGCTGAAAAGGTTTGGCGGGCTCTGCAGAAATTCGGCGCTCCGCTTTTTGATTTGAATATTAATGATTTGCAAACACCTGGAATGGTATTTCAAATGGGCATGCCGCCGAACCGCATCGACATTATTACCGAGATCGACGGCGTGTCAGTTGAAGAGGCATGGAAGGGCCGTGAATTTATAGTAATGTACGGACTAAGATTGCCGCTCATCGGCAAACCTGACCTTTTGATTAATAAGAAAGCTACGGGCAGGCCTAAAGATCAAATTGATGTTTTGTGGATGGAAGGAGAAAATAAAGTTAAATGACGAAACCGGGACTATCTAAAAACCGCGTCTCCCGAAAAGCTGCTTCATTTACCGAGTCGGTCATTCGCGAGATGACGCGCGAGGCTGTTAAATATGGTGCCGTGAATCTCGGCCAAGGGTTTCCGGATTTCGCTGCGCCTGATGAGATCAAGCAAAAAGCGATGGAGGCGATTGCGGATGACCATAATCAATACGCGATCACTTGGGGCGTCAAGAGCTTTCGCGATGCAATCGCCAAGAAGACGATGTGGTTTCTCGGCATCGATCTTGATCCCGAAACCGAGATCACAGTCACGTGCGGCTCGACCGAAGGGATGATCGCCGCGATGATGGCGACGGTCGATCCGACCGAAGAAGTGATAGTTTTCGAGCCTTTTTACGAGAATTACGCGCCGGACGCGATATTGTCCGACGCGACGCCGAGGCATGTTCCTCTATACAGAACCGACAACGGCTTTGTCTTCGACCGCGAAGAGCTGCGAGCCGCCTTTAACGAGAAAACAAAGGCGATAATCCTGTGCAATCCCAATAACCCGACCGGTAAGGTTTTTACAAAGGACGAACTCGAATTTATTGCCGATCTCTGCAAGGAATATGACGCCTTAGCCTTCACGGACGAAATCTACGAACACATACTCTACGCGCCGCCGTCTTCGAGCGGTCAAGCGGGTGAACCTCTCGATCATATTTGCATGGCGAATATTTCAGGGATGCGCGAGCGCACGGTTGTCGTCAACTCGATGTCAAAGACATATTCGGTCACGGGCTGGCGTGTCGGTTACTGCATTGCGCCGCCGGATATTTCGTCCGCGATCAGGAAAGTGCATGATTTCTTGACCGTCGGCGCGGCAAATTGTTTGCAGCACGCCGGAGCATATGCCTTGAGCCTGCCGCCGAGCTACTACGACGAGCTACAGCGCGAGTATCAGAAGAAACGCGATTTTATTGTGCCGGCGCTGCAAAGCGCAGGCTTCAAATGCGACTTTCCCGAGGGCGCTTATTACGTGATGTGCGATATTTCTGAGTTTGGATTTGCGAACGACATAGAATTTACAAAACACCTCATCCGCGAGATCGGCGTCGCCGTCGTGCCCGGCTCGTCGTTTTATCACGACCGTTCGCTCGGCTCGCAAATGGTGCGATTTTGCTTTTGCAAAAAGGACGAAACGCTCGAGGCGGCGGCCGAACGCCTTCAAAAACTAAAACGCGGATAAGGCAGAAATACGAGCGGTAGCGAGTGTGCGCTTGACTCCTAAGCGGCACACTCGCTACTGCTCGTGTTTCTGCCCGCCCGCAAAAGCAACCTTTTCCCTACATCGACGCAACATAATTAATATCTTCAGCGTAAAACGCTCAAAGACAACTCCCTTGATTATAAAATTTCAGCGCAATATTGGAGGTTATTTCTATGTTTACCAGATCGTTTATTTCTGTTTTGATCGTGACATCGAGCTTTATTCTTGCCATTGGACAAGATGCTCCGGAAGCCAAAAAAGAAAAGGAGAAAAAAATCGCAAAGTCGTTTGCATTTTCGTTTGACGGCGATGGCGGTTATCTCGGCGTTCAGACTCAGGAAGTTAACAAAGAGAATTTCAGCAAATTCGGCCTGCGCAATGTTCGCGGCGTTGCGGTTGAAAAAGTGATGGAAAATTCACCCGCTGCTGCGGCCGGCATTCAGAATAATGACGTGATCGTCCGCCTAAATGGCGAAGAAGTGACGAGCACCCGCAAACTTTCCCGACTGATCTCGGAGGTCGCACCGGATCACCAAGTGTCTCTCACGATCTTGCGCAACGGCAATGAAAAGGACATAAAAGCAACACTCGGCAAACGACAGTCGCCGAAGTTTGAGAACGGCAATTTTTCGTTCAATTTGCCTGATGTTATGGAAAAGGACTTGATGGTGCTGCCCGAATTGAGAAATCTTCCGAGGGGCGAAGGAATGAGAATGTTCAAGGTGCCGCCGGGTGGCGAGGGCAAGAGCTTTGCATGGAAATCCGGCGAGGGGCGCCAGATCGGCATTTCGGTTTATCCGGTAACAAAACAGCTTGGCGAGCGATTTGGCGTTGACGGCGGCGTGATGATAAACAACGTCCGCGAAGATTCGCCCGCCGCAAAGGCCGGACTGAAAGCCGGTGACATTATCGTCGAGGCGGAAGGCAAGGCGATTAAAAACACTCTCGACCTGATGCGTGCTCTCAGCGACAAGAAAGAAGGCGACGTTCAGCTTACGTTTCTTCGTGACCGTAACCGACAAACTATTTCCGTAACGCCTGAAATGTCGAAGGACGGCGGATTTTTCTTCCAGACCGACGACGATGAAGAAGGAATGCTGCCTGCTATGCCCGGCAAAATACATTTAACGACGCCGGCAGTACCCGTAGCACCGGTGATCGCACCTGCACCGATGACTTTCGTTCATCCCGGAAGCGTTATCTAGTTTCGAATAAATTTCACCACAAAGGCACAAAAGAGCACAAAGAAGAAATTTTTTCCTTTGTGCTCTTTGTGCCTTTGTGGTGAAAATCCTAAAAAAGCTTAAAATCAGGATTGTTTTTTCGCCGCCAAATAAAGCCGTCCAGTACGTAATGCGTCAGTTGCGGCAGAGCCAGCAGCGGTACGAGATACATCTTTAAGTTTCCCCATTCCCAATCGCTGCCAAAAAGCCATTGCTTTTCATGCCAAACTCCGCGATGCCAGAAAAGCTCCTCGATATAAGCGAGCGCCCATAGCGTAGCCAAAAAAATCAGCCAATTTTGCGACAGGACGCGGTAAACGCGACCATTCGTCTCACGGCGAAACTGTGCATATACATAGATCAACGCAAAATACGGCACGCCGTGGATGATTACGTTCGTCACCGTAAACGCGTAGTCCGAATTGAAATAAACGATGCCGACATACCAGCAGATCACAGTTGTGGCAACGACGATGTCTTTGCCGATATTTAGAAAACCGGTTGTCGAATAAAGATAAATTGATTTGCCAAAATACGCCGCGAGGGCGGCGACATAAATCGGAAACAGAACGATTTCGACTATAGACGGAATCGAAATGAAATCGTTCTGCACGAACCATTCAAATGAGCGCGGTAGCCGCGTCATCCAAAACACAAGCGGATAAACACTGGCTAGATAAATCGCCGCAGCGTCGATCCACCACGTCCAATTCGATGTCTCATTTAACTTCCGCCGATAAAGCGCGACCCAGCCGTATTGCTGACGGACAAAATGAAAAACGGCGACCACCGCAAGCGTCTTCCAAAATACAAGCTCGCCCTCGGAATAGAGAGCAACGCCAATTGCGTAACCAAAAACCGGCACGAGCAAGTAAAGCCAAAGCCGCCGTTTGAATTCCTCCTTGTCAAAATAGACACGAAAACTCGTTGACCAAACGTGTGCAACGTCGATAAGCAGCACGGCCGAAATCCAAGTCCACTCGGGTGAGTCGCCATTCAAAACGCCAAGCTGCCAACCGATGGCGAGCAGCAACAAAGACAAAAACGCGCTGCCTAAAAATACAGTCAGATCGATCTCGCGGGAAAAAAGCCAGCGATCCTTGGATAAGTTAATTCTATTTTCCGCTTGCATTTAAACGGTCGGCTACGGCTCGCCGCTTCGTCCATAAATTCATGAACAGCTCAAATCCTAGCCGGCTTTCATCATCATAGTAATTCTTGGGCCAAGCGGTCTGAAAGAAATCGTATATGGGATCGGCGAATCCACAGACGGCCTTAGCCCACGCGTGAACGTCTGTGTGAATTGTTAGCCCATCTGGAAAAACATGAGCGATCAAATTCTGTTCAGGGTGCTGAATGACCCAATCGATCCCATTGTTGCAGTTCGGGATCAAAAGACCGTCTTGCGCCGCCTCCGCGGGCCACATGTTGAATCCGCAACATGGAATCAAGGCATCGTCGATGTTTTTGTTATGTTCACGAGTTATTGTTCTCAATAGCCTGAAAGCTGTAGTACTAACCGTCCACTCAGACTATCCATCTGAAACAATCCGGTCACCTAGCCGAAGATAAACGTTTCCATGCACACAACAGTCGTCGTGTGGATCGCCTTCTTCGAGCCAATGCAAATTAGTGAATTTAAGGTCAATTTCGACTAATTTCATTGAAGATCTCCTCGACAGCTCGCAGGCCGTGATAGAACGCTTCTTCGAAGAGCGCGATGCCGCTGAGGTCGGTGTGGGCGAAATGGATGTTGCGGTATGGTTTCATTGCCTTATCGCGCACTCCGCTCCATATAAAATTCGGGCGCGGGCTTATCATTGCGTGGCCCCAACGCATAATGTCGATCCGCTCCGTTAGATCGTAAATGTCAGGATGAGCACGGGCAAGATCGGTCAGGCAAACATCGGCGAGATCGCGCCATTCGTAGTTGAAAAGCTTTGTCCGGCCGTTTTCCTCTCCACACATCGGATAATAATACGTCAGGATCGTCGGGCCGTAATCGATCCCCTTTTGATACGTCGCCGTCACGTAGCCGAGCGAAGGGCTTTCGTACAAGACATTGTCCCACGCGATCGGAAAATCCTTTGCAAACCGCAGCTTTGGCCGGTCTTTTAGAAAAAGATTTGCAACAAACCAGGCGTTGTGCTGAAACTCGCCGGCTGCAAAAGACATATCATCGCGAAACCCGCGAATGATAAACGGCGCAGTGAACATCGGCGACGCAAAAATAACTTTGTCGCAATGAATTCCGCGAATCTCGCCGCCACCGAGACAAATTACATCGACGCCTTTGTCGGTCGGCACTACGGAAACAACCATCTGCGATTTGCGGACATTATCCTTAACTTTCTCAAATAAATGGCGGACAAATTGGCCGTTGCCTTCAGGCGCGGTGATAAACGGCTGTGATTCGTCGCCGCTTTTGCGAACACGCGAGCAAAAATAATAAAGCCCGGCCCACGCCGACGTTTGTTCGAGTTTCAAACCGTAATCGTCACGACACGCGTAATCGCAATACCAAATGAGCCGTTCAGATGTAATCGCATTTTGCCGCAGCCATTCGGCAAACGAGATTTTATCAAGCGATGTAACTTCGGCATCGGTCGAACAATTCGCAACCGGCACGACAAACGCGCGTTTGCCCAACCCATCACGCCAATTCACCCATCGATCGATCAGTTTTTGAAACTCGCCAAACTGCCTTTTGTCTTCTGCGCTCGCTCCTACGCTGAGATACAATCCTTCGTACCAACGGCCTTTGTAAAAAACGCGCTCTTCCGGCTCGCGACATAGAAATTGCTCTTTAACCACAACTTCGCCCTGCGCGGCGCGTCCATCGAGCAGCAACATTTCATCGAGCAACTCTATCAGTTCTACATTTTCCCTAAACGGCACCGGCAAGTAATGTGCTCCCCACGGATAGCCGACAGGATTTCCCGTGTCGCTCCTCGACGTACCTCCGATCTCCTTTTCAAGCTCAAGCAGTACAAAATCGTTAATATTCTCTTTCTTAAGTTTCCAAGCCGCCGTCAGACCTGCAATGCCGCCGCCAATGATCGCAACTTTTTTTGTTTCCCAATTATCATCAGAAACCTCGAACAAACGATTTTCTCGCAACACATGTCCGAGGCTTACGTCTTGCCCAATAATCTCGCCCGTTGGAAATGTGTCAGACGCAGCAGAACGGCACGCCATCATTGCGAAAGGGGCACCGAGGAAGGCAGTAAGGATTTCTCGCCGCGTTAACTTCATCATGGCAGAGCGACACCTCCGAGAGTTATTGCTCAAACCTCCGCCATTCACTCTCGTAATACCGCACCAACGCCTGGTTATCAAGTCGATTTATTTCGATATCCTCGCCGGGCAATGATGTATCGGTCGGAAACTCGAACATTGACGCAAATGAACTGTCGTTAAGAAACTGAAGCTCGATATTTTCTGACGGTTTCGCAGGCTCGTCAAACGGTTGTAGCTTTGCCAACGCAAAACCCCAGATGCCGAAGCTGGGGACGGTGGTTTGAAACGGCTTTACGGTAAAGCCGACAGATTCGAGTGTTTTGATAATGCACCAGAATGATTTGCGGGCGATCAAGGGTGAAGTTGTTTGAATGACGACGGACGAATCGGGTTTTAGTTTTGATTTGAGCAGGTTGTAGAAGCGCGTTGTGTAGAGTTTGCCGAGAGCGAAATTATTCGGGTCGGGAAAATCAATGACTACGACGTCAAAAGGTTCTGTTTGAGTGTCGTCGAGCCAAACGAAAGCGTCGGCATTTGTGACACTGACTCTTTGGTCGTCGAAGGCTTGCCTGTTCAGATCCGTGAGTGCCGGAAGCGTGGATGAGACGTTGGTCATTTCAGGGTCGAGATCGACGAGTTGGATAAACTCGACTGACTTATATTTTTCGATCTCGCGCATGGCGAGACCGTCGCCGCCGCCGAGAACGAGGACGCGTTTTGCTTCGCCCTGAAATGCGGCAAACGCCGGATGCACGAGCGCCTCGTGATAGCGGTATTCATCGAACGAATTGAACTGTAGATTGCCGTTGAGAAACAGAGAATAGCCGGTCTTGCCTTTTGTGACGACGATGCGTTGATACGGCGAGCTTTTGGCGTAAATGATGTTGTCCACAAACATTGCGTCCTCGGCCAGCGTCGTTAGGCTGTCGGCTTTGATAAATGCGATGATGAGCAAAACGAGAATTACAGAACCTTTGATCCTTAGAATGGTGACGTTTCGCTTTATAAGCGGCAGCAGAAGCCACGTACCCCAGATGCCGACGGCGGCGTTGAGCATGCCGAAAAGCAGCGAGGTTCGGTTCAAACCGAGCTTTGGGACAAGGAATATCGGAAAAAGCAGCGACGCGGCGAGTGCGCCGATGTAATCGAATGCAAGGACGCGGGAAACGAGGTCTTTAAAGTCGAGTTCGTCCTTTAATATCCGCATCAGCAGCGGTATCTCAAGGCCAACCAAAGTGCCGATCACAAAAACGATGCCGTACAGAACAACGCTGAAATATGAAAGATGAGCGAAAGTGAGAAACAGCAGCGGCGCCGAAAATCCGCCTATGACCGCAACGGCGAGTTCAATCTCGACAAATTTTTCGGCAACATGCTTATCTATAAACCGCGACAGCCACGAACCGACGCCCATTGCGAAAAGATAAATACCGATAATGGTGGAAAATTGCGTGACCGAATCGCCGAGAACGTAGCTTGAGAGCGTCCCGGCGAGCAGCTCATAAATCAGGCCGCAGGTCGCGATGACGAAGACGTTGAGAAATAATAAGGGCGCGCGTTTCATTAAGAAATTCAAACAGGATGGACATGATGGCCAGGATGGAAAAGCAAAAAATCCTGCTTATCCTGTCTATCCTGTTTAAACCTCATCACCCATGAATTGCGGCGGCGATAATGATCGCGAGTCCGATCATTATCGAGCCGATGACAATCCCGAGGGCAGTATTCTGATCTTCCTCGATCTCTTTATGAATGTTGAAAATACGGCTGAGTATGCCATAAGCAACGCAGAAAAACACGATGCCGATCGATACAAATATCAGCGTCGTTACCAGTGTTTCCAACAATTGGTCGAGTTTGACGACAAACCCGAGCGTATTCGGAATTAAACTTTCCACCATCTATTTTCCTCCACGAAATCCAGAATAAAAAAACGGCACTCCCAGACGCGAACGGCTGCCCGAGTTAGCAATTTCCCAGCCGAACCAAGCCGACAACGAGTAGAAAACCAACACACCGGCGCCAAAAATCAAATAGAGTTTTTTTAACATATACAGTTACACCTAATCATCTGAATCGCCTGCCGAACTTGTGCTGAACATGCTGTCCCTCCAACGCTTCGATTCAAACGAGAACTTTCTGATAAACCCTAAAACAGGGACAATTATCAATAAAATCAGGGCGCAGACGAAATTAACACCTCGATTTACGTTTTGCTCGACTTTGACCGATATTGGTAACGGCTGTGTTATATTTACCAGCGTTCCTTCGATGCTAAGCGTGTATGTTCCGGCCTGCAGAGATGAAAGGGTCGCATCGTTGGAAGGGCTTCCTTCGGTCCAACTTTCGCCGTCCTCGACGCCCTGAAAATAAGAGACAGGAATATTCACGGATTCCACTTTCTGGCTTTGGTTGTTGACCAAATTGACTTCCAGATCCGCACCCGAATTATTTACCGGTGCCGACGCCGAGATCCTAACATTGCGATTACCTTTTATCTCAAACGGCTTGCTGAAAACAACTTGCGGCGTGCCCGGATTTGCCGCCGGATCGAGCGTGAGAGTTTCCGCGAGCGGCGTGTTTGTTAACCCGCTCAGTGGAATCATAAATATTGCCACAACAAATAGCAGCAGTATTGGCAAAGCGCCCCATGTGTAATAAAACTGCCCGGTAAACGGCTGATTGGGCGCGACACCCCATGGACGCGGCAAGCCCGTCACGCCAAAGATCTTTTCGATCTCGTCATTGGTGATGTATGTGCCCAACGACCAGTTCATCTCGCTCGCTGACGATTCCATCGAAAGCATATTCGGCGCCGCAACATAATCGACCGCCCGCACCGTTTCGCCCTGCTCTACGCGCCAATAAAATTCGCCTTTTACATATTCGACAACCGCTGGCGCGTCCTGAAAGATCTTGTATTTGCGGCCGTTGTAATCGACCGTGTTGCTTGGCGCAAAGACGTTGTCCTGCGCGACCTCGGCGGGATTGACGGACTCGACAAAATTCCAGTGATTGTCAGAGTGAACAAGCCATCGAAAGCCTACCATCGGGTTGTAGAGCAGATATTCGTGCCAGTAATAGTGAATGCCCTCGATCAGAACACTGCGGACAACCGCACCGATGATCTTGAATTTCACGTTGCCCGAAAACGTTCCTTCGGCGCCGATCGGCAATGCAAAATCCGGCTGACCCGGCGGCGGATTCAGCGCTTTGAAAAAGCTGAGATTGCCCTGGTTTACGTCGAGAAGCGAGTTGCAATTCGGGCAGGTTACACGCTCGGCTTTGTCGGGAGCGATGAGGTCGAGCGGGCCGCCGCAATTCGGACAGCCCATGCCGACGGTCGAAACGCGCCGCGCTTCTCTTTTAACCGGTTTGGCGTCGCCGAGGCCGATCTCGTCGAGCGTTACCTGACCGCCGACAAAAACCCACGGCGGCTCGATGCTGTAATCGATTGTTGCAAATGAATTGTTTTTGCCAGCAAGATCGGCGTATTCAAATTGTTCGCCGGGAACTAATTTGTAAGGTATCTCGCCGTCAGCTGCGACCGATGTTCCTCTCCCCTTTTCCTGCACCATCAGCGGCGTCGGATTTGGAATTTCCGGCACTGTCTGTCCAAGCTGCAAACCATTAAATGTCGGTAAGCTGACACCGGCAGGCATCGGCTGGTAAAACGTCATGTAAAACCGCCCTTGCGCCTCGGCCAGCCAGCCAACCCAGCCGTTTGAGAACGTCGCATACCACTCGTCCCAAAATCCGCCAAGCTCATGCCTAAGCTGCGCTCGGCCTGTCAGTTCAAACCGCGTTCCCTTATATTCTCCCTTCAGTCCAAGCTTCAGTGGCGATTCGGATTCGGCAATCTCGGCAACTTTGCCAAGGTCTTCAAGCGCCCTGTCGTTGCGCGCAATCGCCGACCGGCAAAACGGGCACACGACAACGATCGTCGAGCCCGCCTTGAATTCGATCGGGGCAGCACACGAAGGGCAATTTGCCTGGAGGACGCTCATTGTTGCCCTCCAGCCGTTTCAAATACCGAAGTCGTAACTTCTGTTTCGAAATTCACAGTTTCATTTTTTATTTCAAATTTGAGATTTGAAATTTGAGCTGATTCGGCTCCGCGTTCGATTTTGGTTATCGAAACGTTCCCGGCGCTTAGTGCGTCTTTAAGATTGGTTTCCCAATCCCACTCGGGACGCGTGCGGCAGCAATAGAGATTGAAAGTTGCTATGCCGTGTTCGGGATATGTGTGGCAGGCGATGTGGGATTCGGTGAGGGCGATGAGGCCGGTGACGCCGGCTTCGCCTTCGAATTTGTGCCAGACCGAGCCGACGGATTTCAGGCCGAGGTCGGCGATCAGCTTGTCGAGAATGGAGCGCAGCTTGGGCTCGTCGCGTAAAGCGGCTTTGTCACAGCCTGCTGCTTCGACCAACCATTCGGTGCCAACGATCATCGGTTTGTAAATAAAACTGTCTGGGAACAAATCATGAACCTGCGGCGACGCGTCTGCGTTATACTGCAAATAACGGACGTATGTCGAACAAAACTATAGCTAAATTTTACGCTTTTGTCATTTTGGTTGTTCCCATTGCCGCATTTTTTTCTGCGTGTACAAGTGAATTATCGAGCAGCGGCCAAACCGTTTCGCAATCGAGTTATCATCCGCCAAAGGTCAACGGAATAATAAAGTCTCCTGATATCGAGGAAAGCAGCGGAATCGCGGCTTCGAGATGTCAGAGTAATGTCTTGTGGACGCATAACGACTCGGATGACGGGCCGTTCATTTATGCATTGAATGACACCGGTGAAAGCCTCGGAACTTGGAAAGTCACGGGTGCGCAAAACATCGATTGGGAAGACATCGCCGCATACAAAGACAGAGGCGGCAAATGCTACATCTACATTGGGGAGATCGGTGACAATAAACAGAAGCGGCTTGAACACACGGTTTATCGGATAAAGGAACCTATAATCAGCCAAGCCAATTCAACATCCAATCGTAAAGCGCCGCTTGAAACCGAACAGGCTGAGATCGTCCGATTCAGGTATCCGGATTTTAACCAAGACGCCGAAACCTTAATGGTCCACCCGCAAACGGGAGATATTTACGTTGCGACTAAACGCATCATGGGGCCGTCAGGCATTTATCGACTAAAAAGCAGCGCAGCCTTTGTCGGCGGCGACGTTGTGAAGCTGGACAAGGTCGCTGAACTTTCGGTACCCGCGATACCTGACGGATTGTTGAGCGGCGGTGATATTTCGCCGGACGGAAAACGGGTGATAGTCTGCGATTATGGCCAGGCTTATGAATACACACTTACCGAGGCCGATCCGACGTTCGATTCTATCTGGCTGAAGAAGCCTGAGCCCGTCGAGCTGGGTGAGCGAAAGAACGGGGAGAGTGTTTGTTACAACGTTGACGGCACCTCGATCTTTGCGACGAGCGAAGGGAAAAAGTCTCCTGTGATCGAAGTCAAGCGCAAGTAATGCACAAGCCCGCACGTTAGTAAGGGCGATACACACAACGTTGTGTGTATCGCCCTTACTAACGTGCGGGCTTGTGTACCATTTATTGCGAGAGCGTGAACTTGCCTTTGTTTTCTATCAATTGGCCGCCGACGCGGTCTTTTATCTGAACTTTAAGCTCATAGTCGCCGACCGGCAAGAGCGTCGTAGGTAAAAGGCGGGCAAGCGTCAAACGCTGTCCGGAATCGCTGAGCCCGCTCCAATCTTCGGGTTGGCGCAAGATTTCCTTTCCGCCTTTCGACAAAATATAATTAACGTCCACCGCGGGCCTGAGTGTCGTTTGATCGACGCCGGCATTGTAAACCTGCATATAAACACCGACTTCCTGGCCAACCTTGTATTCGCCGGACAGGTTTGGGATGACCTTTGCGTTACCGATGACGAACATTTGTCCAATGTCCCGTTCGGTCGTAGTCCTCAGCTTCGCAGTAAGCACCATCGATGAAGTTGAGAGTTTCTTTTCGTCGTATATAGGCACGACGAAACCCATATTCACGAGGCCTTTGTTGCCGGTTACGACGTCGCGGACGACAACATCAACCTTGTACGTGCCCGGCGCGAGAGCGATGGCTTTTTGATAGACGGATCTGCGGTCGCGAGCCTCGACAAGCTCGTCTGTGGTCGCCTTTGTAGTAACCGAATCTTCAAAAATGCCTGTCCGCTTGCCAGAAACTGCCGTGATCTTGCCGAAAATATTCATAGTCGCCTGCTGCAGGCCGCCGACCTGGCCGAATGTCAACTGCTTGTTGGTTGTCTGCACCGTAAAGGCCGTAATCACGCGATCATCCGACTGGCGGAAGAAATCTACGCGCAGGTCGAACTGCAGCGGATCCTTATCAAACAAAGTGCCCGAATCGCCGCCTGCCAGCTCCTGCAGATCGCTGAATTTGACCGCAGGCGGCCGAGATAAACCGACCGCTATTTCCATTTTGCGGAATAGAGAGTCCTGCTCGCGACGGAAGCCATTGTTCATACTTCCATCAGGGTTATTTAAACCAAGTTGCTCGGATGTATCCATGCCGGAATTCATCCTCAATGCGTTCTTTTCATTTGCGTCGCGAGCGAGGCGATATTCGCCCGTGCCGGTCGGATCAACAAACTCGATCTCAAGCCCGTTGCCGACTCCCTCTAAATGGCGGTAGTACCAAATCTCAAATGGATAAGCCGTAATTGAGCCGCCGCCCTCATAGCTTGGGCGATCGTATGAGCCTCCCGATGGGCGTGACTCGATCGAATCGGGTTTGCCCCAGGCAATGTAGATTCGGCCGCGGTCAGATTTCCAGCCCGGCATGCCGGAGCCATAATGCGCGTTGGCGTAAGCGATACGCTCGTAATATTGCTCGCGAAATTCGTTCTCCTCGGTATCAGGATTCGTATCGCGCCGCCGCCAAAAATTCTCGATAAAGTTTTCACGCTCTTCGTCGGTTGCCAAAGCCTTAAACGCTTTTTTCTCTTCCTCCGTGATGAGATACGGCACGTCATTGTCGAGCCATTTTTTATAAACGTCCTTTGATTCTTTTCCAACCTTGCGCACCTTGGTGGAAATGTCTTCGCTCGGTTTATCTTTTTTATCAGGTGGCTGAGCAAATGAAACCGCGACACTCAGACCTGTGACTAATGCGGTAAGGAAAAGATTAGGAATAAATTTGATCTTTGACATAACGGTAAACTCCACCGGAGGATTTTCGACGAACTTCAACTTACTGATTTTAATGAGTAAATCTCAATAATTCAAGATGCAAATTGACATGACTTAGTTGTATTTTGCAGGCTATTCCAAAACCTCGGCGTCGGTCTGACGCTTTTTGCCAAAAAGCCATGCGATGAATATCGAAACAATATACAACGCTATCATAGGTGCCGCAAAAAGCATCATGTTAGGAATGTCGCTAGTCGGCGAAACGATGGCAGCAGTAATTAGAATAATTATAAGCGCAATCTTCCATGTGCGAACCATAAATGTAGCCGTGACTATGCCGATACGCGATAAAACATAAGTTATTGCCGGCATCTGAAAGATGAGACCCATCGCAAGCATTATGATAATAATGAAATCAAGATAGTCGCTCGCCTTGAGAAGCAACTTAAAATCCTGTCCGACGCCAAGCAAATATCTCACCGCAGGCGGAAACAAAATGTAGTAAGCAAAAGCGGCACCGATGACGAAAGAAACAGTTGAAAGCCCAATAAACGGAGTGACATACCTGCGTTCGTGTTTGTATAAAGCCGGCGAAATAAACAGCCACAACTGCCAAAGCAACAGAGGCAGAGCAAGGGCTATCGCAGAGTAAAGCGCGACGGTGACATATAAGGTAAACGGCTCCATCGCCGTGGTGACCATCATTCTCTCATCGGCATTGGGCTCGCTTATGGCAGATTCCTTAAATTTTAACGGCAGCCGGACACCGGCAGGAATAATAGCGTTATTTGTATAAAGTGATTCGGTTGTAAAGAGGCCGAGTTTTCCTTCCGGGTCGCGCACAACCTTAGATGTGACAGACGTTCCGGGCGACACGACAGTACCGCCGAGATTGTACGAATCGTCGAATATGTAGCGGCCTTCATCGCTCTCTTTTAGATTGTCGATCGAAAGCACTTTTTCGTCGCCTTTGATCCCGTTAATGGGTAGGTCGCGCCGTGAGGCTTCAGAGAGAGCTTTTCTTATTGGTACGGAAAGGAAATTGTAGATCTTATCTGAAAAATACCAGCATATACAAAACGCGATAACTATAATGATGACAGAGCTTACGAGCCGCTTGCGCAGCTCGTCGAGGTGCTGCAAAAACGACATCTGTCCGCCGCGCTCTTGATCTGACTCGGTTTCTTCCATTGATGATTACAGCCAAGTCTCTTTGCTGTTTTCGACCGGTTTTATCCTTTCCTCTTGTGTTTCAATCTCGTCGATCGTGTCAGTCTGAGGCGTCTCGGTAGGCACAAAGTGTTCAAAACTCGCCGGGTCGATCTCTTTTATTATCGGCTCAGTGGGCTCTCGCACAGATGTATCTGCACGGCTGACCGGCTCGTCCTCTAAACTCTTGATGTCAAGCAATTTGGATTCTTCCTCGAAGTTTACTTCACGTTGCCAAGTTTCCTTAAACTCATTTGCAGTACCGCGAAATTCAGCCATAATCTTGCCGAATTTTCGAGCCAGCTCAGGCAATCTTCTCGGACCGAGAAAGACCAGCGCGACGATGCCGACAAGGATCAATTCCGAAGTGCCGATGGATTCGAAGATGAATAGAAACAACTAATTTACCTCGATCAGATAATTTCCCTTTTCTGCCACGCTGCCGATGACTGACGCGTCTGTAATTTCATCTAAAAAGAGTTTTGTGTTTGCCGCCGGCATTGAGATCAACAGGCCGCCAGCCGTTTGCGGGTCAAATAAGGCACTTTGCATCTCGCCCGAAACGCATGAATGTATCTTAACCGTTTCACCGACGTAAACACGATTGTTCTTGTCGCCGCGCGTCAACATGCCCTGCGCAATCAATTCTAACACGTCCGGCAGCAATGGAACTGCTTTGGAATCAATATTTAGCGTTACACTACTGGCTTTTGCCATTTCAAATGCGTGGCCGAGCAAACCAAAACCTGTAATATCGGTACAAGCGCTCGCGCCTATTCTCTGCATAGCCTTTGACGCGGCGGCGGCGGAAGTTGTCATCGCATTGATGGCGGCCGACTCTGTTTCTTTACTCGCTTTTCCGTGTTTGATAGCCGTGTTGATCGCTCCGGTTCCGATGGGTTTAGTAAGTATAAGGACATCGCCGGGTTTAGCTCCGGCGTTTGTTACTACGCGTTTAGGATCGATGATACCTGTCACTGAATAACCAAATTTCATCTCTTTATCGTCCACAGAATGTCCGCCGATAACGACAACTCCGGCGGCGTTCATTGCTTTTTGGCCGCCCGCGAGTATTTGGCCTAGAATATCCCAATCGCCTTTTTGCGGATAGCAAACGATGGACAAAGCTGTCAACGGCGTGCCACCCATCGCGTAAACGTCATTGAGAGAATTGATTGCGGCGACCTGGCCGTAAATTTCCGGATTGTCGGCAACAGGCGTAAAGAAATCAAGTGTCTGCACAAGAGCCGTGTCGTCAGAAAGGCGAAAAACTCCCGCGTCGTCCGACTTGTCAAAGCCGACGATCACATTCTCGCTATTCTGAGGTGGCAGCTTGCTCAAAACTTGAGCAAGGTCGCTCGGCGCGAGTTTAGCCACTCAACCGGCGCACGCCACCATCTGCGTCAAACGCTTTTGCATGTTCGTAACTCCTTTTATTGGTTTATTATAGCCTCGTAAATCCGGTCGAGATCATCGATGCCGTAATATTCGATTTCGATCCTTCCGCCTGCCTTTTTGCCGGGGACGATCTTGACATTTGTTTTGAGAAAACGCATCAGCTTCGTTTCTGCGGCTTTGAGATTTGGGTCAAGGCCGCGATCGACGTGTTTTAGACTCGGCGCTGATTGCGGATTTGCGGCAATTCGTTTTAACGCGCGCTCGGTTTCCCTAACCGACCATTTATTGTCAATCGCATAATTTGCCACCGCACGACGCACCTTTGGATCTTCGGTCAAAAGCAAAGCCCGTCCATGTCCGGCCGATAAAAGTCCCTCTTCTATTTCTCTCTGTAGATCATCAGGAAGCCGCAAAAGCCGCAGCGTAGTTGCAACCAATGTTCTATCCTTACCTACTCTCTCCGCAATCATTTCCTGTGTAAGCCCAATGTTTTCAATAAGTTTGCGATATGCGTTTGCTTCCTCGATTGGGTTCAGTTCCTGCCGTTGGATATTCTCGATAAGCGCCAGCTCAAGCAACTTGTCATCGGAAACGTCCCTGATAAACGCAGGAATTTTTCTTAGCTCAGCCATTTGCGCCGCCCGCCAGCGCCGCTCGCCAGCAACAATCTGATAACGCTCGCCGTTTCGTCGAATCACTATCGGCTGAATAATGCCGTTGGCGTGGATAGACTGAGCCAGCTCGACAAGATTTGTGTCGGTAAATTTCTTTCGCGGTTGCTGAGGGTTTGGTTCTATCAGATCTATGTCGATCTCGACCGTTCCGGTTGTCGCTGGTTCTTCCGCAGGCGCGGCGGCTTCGCCCATCAACGCGCTTAATCCTCGTCCAAGAGTTTGTCTAGGCATTTCTCAAAATCTCCTTTGCTAATTCGTTATAACTTTCCGCACCCTTTGATTTCGGGTCGTAAAGCATTATTGGTTTACCGAAGCTCGGGGCCTCGGCCAAGCGTATGTTTCGCGGGATGACAGTTTTTAGGACCTGCGAGCCGTAAAAGTCCCGCAGGTCTTTTGCGACAGCTTCGGACAGATTGGTGCGTTCGTCATACATCGTGAGGAGAAGACCTTCGATAGCAAGCGACGGATTCAGCTCGCGTTTTAGCCTCGTTAATGTATCAAACAGCTCAGTCACGCCTTCAAGTGCATAATATTCACATTGAATCGGGATTAGAAGCGAATCCGCTGCAGTCAGCCCGTTCAACGTTAAAAGCCCGAGCGCCGGCGGGCAATCCAGGATCAGGTAATGAAAATAGGGTTTAATTTCCGAAAGAAGCTTTTTGAGCGCAAAATTCCGATCTTCCATTCCGACCAACTCGATCTCAGCCCCTGCAAGATTCTTATCCGACGGCAAAACCCAGAGCGTAGGAATCTCGGTTGATAAGACCATTTCACGCACGGAATCGCCCGAAATCAGGGCATTATAGAGCGTTTTCGTCAATGTTTTTCGCGAAATTCCCGCCCCAGAAGTGGCATTTCCCTGCGGATCGGCGTCGACAAGCAGCACTTTCCGGTCGCTTGCGGCCAAAGCCGCCGCCAGATTGATCGCCGTCGTCGTTTTACCGACGCCGCCCTTTTGATTAGCTACTGCGATTATTTTTCCCATTTCCGCTATTACACTATCACAGCGAATATGAAAATTCTAATTGGCAAGGCGAGAGTTGTGGAACGTTCCACATTTCAGGGAATTTTAAATGTGGAACGTTCCACATTCGCAAAATCATAAAAGTGTGGAACGTTCCACTCTCGGAAACTCTTAAAATGTGGAACGTTCCACATTAGTTAGTTTTTGGATGGTTGAGTAGGCAGATGTGCAGTTAAATGGACAAGAACTGAAGAAACAGCGGCCGGCGTGAGGCCGTTTATGGTGCGAACCTGGCCGAAATTTTGCGGGCGGGCCCGTTCAAGACGTTCGATCATCTCATTCGACAAGCCGCCAATTGTTTTGAATTGCAAGTCATCAGGAACTTTTAGGCCGTCGTGGTGATTCACGCGTTCGGTTGCCAACTTTTGTTTTTGAATATAGCCGCTGTAAAGCGAATCCGCCAAGGCCGTCTCGAGGTCGGTGATCTTTACATCGCTGCGAATCTCCGTGGGTAACAGACGATGGATCAGCTCCGATGTGACACCCTGTCGGGCCGACAATTGCGAGAGTGTGATCGAATCTCCAAGATCAACACCCAAAATCTGCGAAACGCTGGCATATTCGACACACGAGCGCTTGAAACGAGTAAAATCGAGAGCATTCCGCAAAACAGCTATCCGGTCGCGTTTTGTGTTAAAGCGTTCCCAATCGCTATCGCCAACCAAACCAATTTCACGGCCTTTCGGCGACAATCGCTGATCGGCATTGTCGTGCCGCATAGTCAGTCGGGCTTCGGCACGCGAAGTAAATAAGCGATACGGCTCGTCAACGCCATGGCGAATAAGGTCGTCTGTGAGGACGCCTATGTAAGCTTCATCTCGTTGTAAAATAAGAGGCTTACGGCCTTGCACACAAAAAGCCGCATTGATTCCGGCCATCAATCCCTGGCAGGCAGCTTCCTCGTAACCGGTCGTTCCATTTATCTGTCCTGCGAGGAAAAGGCCTTGCATCCGTGTCGATTCCATAGTCGGTTGCATTTCGCGCGGATCGACAAAATCATATTCGATCGCGTAACCGGGACGAATTATCTGCACGCTCTCAAAGCCATCTATCATCCGCAGTAGTTCAAGCTGAAGCTCGGATGGAAGAGAAGTTGAAAAGCCGTTCAGGTAAACTTCGTTTGTATTATGCCCTTCCGGTTCGAGGAATAACTGATGACGATCCTTGTCGGCAAATTTTACTACCTTGTCCTCGATTGAAGGACAATAGCGCGGTCCGACGCCTTTTATCTTTCCCGAATAGAGCGGCGATTGATGGAGGTTGTCACGGATCGTCTGATGCAGACGGTCGCTGGTATAACCTATAAAACACTGAATCTGATCCTGCTCGATCTTCTCAGTCGAGAATGAAAATGGAACCGGCTTTTGGTCCGGCGGCTGCGGTTCGAATGCATCCCAGTCGATAGTTCGGCCATCAAGACGCGGCGGCGTCCCGGTCTTTAATCGCCCAACCGGAAACCCGTGATTCTTAAGGCTTTCTGCCAATTCAATCGACGCAGGCTCACCGGCGCGTCCGGCAGAAAAAGTCTTGCGGCCGGTGTGAATTGTCCCATTGAGAAATGTTCCGGTGGCTATGACGACGGCTTTTGCTCCAAACCGACGCGAATCCTGCATCTCGACACCAATAACTTTATTATCATCAACAATTAAATCAATCACAACCCCTTGCCGCAGATGCAGATTCGGCGTCGCCTCAAGCACACGACGCATTTCCGTTCGATAAAGACTGCGGTCGGCTTGGGCACGGGGCGACTGGACAGCCGGGCCGCGGGAACGGTTCAAAAGACGAAATTGAATACCTGTTCGATCTATCACCCGGCCCATAATGCCGCCGAGAGCATCGATCTCACGCACGACATGTCCCTTAGCGATGCCGCCGACCGCAGGATTGCATGACATTTGGCCGATCAGATCAAGATTGATAGTTACGAGAGCCGTTTCAGCGCCAAGGCGCGCCGAGGCTGAGGCAGCTTCGCAGCCCGCATGCCCCGCACCGATCACTATCACATCAAAACTTTCGTCAAACATAGAGACGCTTGCCATACTCACGCGAGACATAACATTTTAATTCAATAACGTGCATAAACCAATAAAGATCGGAACATAATTGAAAAACAAGAATGCCTGTGAAAAAATATATGCGAAGTTGTGGAATGCTCTAGGTATGTTCCATACACAAAAGAAACTGCAAACCCGCAGTATCAGTGCGAGCGTTTTTTATTAAGGAGGAACTTATGTTCAAGAAAACTTTTCTAATTTTTTCGTTTATGCTTTTGATCGCGGTTTCAATTAGCGCGCAAGTTTATAACGATGACTTTGACAGAGACAGACAGGGTGCGGTGGTCTATGAAGACAAAAATTCCCGCGGGCGGTCACAAAGCTTTGGCGTCGGCAGATTCCTGGCCGGAGCGGACTTTGGAGATTTGAGGAATGACCAGGCCTCATCCGTTACAGTGCGTCGTGGTTACAGGATACGTCTCTGTGAAAACGAAGGGAACGGTAACGGTTCGGGTAGATGCGAGGAATTTGGAGCTGGCAGCTTCAACCTTCGCTATAACGACAAAACGTCATACATCGAAGTACGTCGTACGGGCGGTGGTTCGTGGGGCGGCGGCGGCAACAATGATTCCTGGGTCTACGGAACCTGGCGTTGGCGTAACGGAAACGATCGCCGGACGATGACCATCGAACGTAATGGTAACGTCTTCGTAGATGCAAACGGCACGACCACAAGAGGCAGCTACTCGAACGGCATACTTACACTAGGCCAAAGCCAGGCAACAGTGACAAGGCAGGGCAACCAAATAAGGGTTGAGATTGCAGGTACTGGTGAGACATTTATTTGGAGAAAATAATCTTCTCTTAATTGCGGTTTACTTGCCGATGCAAAATGTTGAAAAGATGCGGGTTAGCATGTCTTCGGTGGTTGTTTCACCTGTGATCTCGCCAAAGTATCTGAGCGCGTTGTGCAGGCCGATCAGGACGATCTCTTCGCTCATTTTTTGATTCATTTGTTCGAGTGATTGCTCTATCTCGGCTCTTGCCCGAACGAGCAGATCGTGATGACGAGCATCGGTCACCAGAAAGCCTGACGTTGTAACGTCTTCGGGCGCAAACGGCCGGACGATTGAGTCGCGCAGTTCGTCGAGCCCTTCGCCGGTCTTTGCGGATACGGGAGTCATCTTTGGCCTTAGGAAACCAAGCCGCGAGTTTTCGCCGGCAACGATCTTGTCAATGTCATGCGAAGGCACTTTGTCGATCTTGTTCAGGGCGACGATGTAGTTAAGGTCTTTAACACTGTCGAGAATTTCGTGGTCTTCGCCGGTTATTTCCTCTGAAGAATCGAGCATCACAATTACAATGTCGGCGTCGGCCATTGTCGCCTTTGAACGCTCGACCCCGATACTTTCGACAGTGTCCGTCGTTTCTCTCAAACCAGCCGTGTCGATGAGCGAAATCGGAATATCGCCGATGGTGAACCGTTCATGAATTTGATCGCGCGTCGTGCCGGCAATCTCAGTTACGATTGCCCTATCGCTGCCCAACAAAGCATTGAAAAGACTGGATTTACCGACATTTGGTCGGCCAACTAACGCGACTCGCAAACCTTCGCGTATCAGTCGTCCGGCTTTGAATGTAGCGGCTAATTGTCCCGTCTGTTCCGCTATAACCGCGAGTTTCTGTTTTACATTCTCACTCTGAACATCAGGCAGATCGTCTTCGACAAACTCAAGTGCAGATTCAAGCACGACAATTACATTTAACAGTTCATCCTTTAGCGGCTGCAGTTGAGTCGAAAACTCACCTCGAAGCTGCCGCACCGCCTGCCGTGCTGCCGCCGTAGTTTGAGCATCTATCAAATCGCGAATCGCCTCAGCCTCGGCGAGATTCATCCTGCCGTTTGCAAGCGCCCGCAAACTAAACTCACCCGCCGCCGCCATCCGTGCATCGAGCTGCAGACAAATATCAATAACCTGCCGCAACAAAACCGGCGAGCCGTGGCAGCTTATCTCGACAACATCTTCGCCTGTAAACGAATGAGGCGCTTTGAAATAAGTGACGATCGCTTCGTCGATAATCTCGCTGGTTGTTGGATCGCGGAGATGCTTGACGTACGTAGTACGAGGGGTTGGCCTGAAAAATTCATTAGCGACCAGCGCATCTAATATGGCAACTGCACTGTTTCCGCTCAGCCGTATTACGCCGATACCGCTGCGGCCGGTTGGAGTTGCAAGTGCGACAATCGTATCGGGCATTGAGGACAATTTCAGTTACAAAAATAACATATTCAGATCTCCAACAAGCGCTATAATAGGATGATGGATGTTGTAACCGATGACAAAGAGCGTAAAGCGCGAGCCGAAAAACGCCGCCGCACTATGACGGTTCGTTTTACAACCCTGGACGACGAAACGGATCCGTGGCCGATCCGAGGTGCTGAAGCTATTTCTCTAGTTACTCAGATAACACGCGATGTCTGGAGCCTATCGGGTCAACCGTCGCCACAGTACGAGCGAAAGAACATGCCTGTCCGCTGCATTCCCCATCTTGAAGAGTGATAACACTTTCCAAAGATTTTGAAGACCTGCTCATCAACCTGGCAGACGCTAAGGCCGATTTTGTACTTGTGGGCGGATACGCTGTCGGTTTTCATGGACACACTCGAGCCACCAAAGATATTGATGTGCTGGTACGACCAACGCGCGAGAACGCTGCAAAGGTATTTAACGCGTTGAGAGCGTTTGGCGCGCCGCTAACATCACTGGACGTCAGTGAGGACGATTTGGCTAACTATGGCGGCGTGGTTCAGCTCGGTATGCCTCCAAACCGGATCGACATATTAATGCACGTCAGCGCCGTGACGTTCGACGAGGCCAAAGCTGGTGATTCGCAATTTGAAATGAAAGGCAGAACGATCAAAGTCATCGGTCTGGATGCGCTTCTGAAAAACAAACGTGCAGCGGCACGAAGTCAGGACCTACTCGACGTCGAGGCACTCGAAAAAAATCGACAATAGGTACTCTTTCTGAATTTAGGATTACTGTAGACGCACTTGCAGCCGGCGGTCGCGGCCGTCGCCGACGGATTCGGTGAAGAGGTCTTCTTCTTTTTGGAGAGTCATGTGGATAATGCGGCGCTCGGTTGAGTTGAGAATGCCAAATGTGAACGGCCGGCCGTTTTTTCTGACTTGTTCGGCGGCGAAACGCGCCATCGCGTGAAGCTCTGATCTTCTGCCCTGACGAAAGCCTTCTGCGTCAACGATAAAGCGGTGCTCTCGGTCGATCTCGCGGCCATAAATCTGGAAAAGCAAAACTTCAAACGCATCGAGCAATTCGCCGTTCTCCGCCAATGCGAAATGCGCGTCCTGGCCGCTGAGGTTCAGCATGCAGCCTTCGTCGGTCCATTCGGCGTCAACGTTCAAATCAAAACGCAGGTCTGCGACAAGCCCCGAAAGGAATTCTTTTGCGTTTTCACAAGCTTCTTTCATAAAGAGGAAAGGTGAAAAAGGTTAAAAGGGGGAAAGTAACACTCGTTAGTACAAATTAACTTTTTCCCTTTTACCCTTTTTCCCTTTTCAACTTTGGGCTGTGCCCAACTTAGGCTTTACACGCTTTGCGCCTTTCGGCACTGAATCAACAACCTCAGTCGTGCCGGGCGGATCGTGCTTCGCGTTCATCCGATTAATGACCATTTGTTGGCCAAAGCTGACGATGTTGCCGAAGAACCAGTATAGCAGAAGTCCTGACGGAGCCGACCACATCACCCACAACATCATCGCCGGCATGAAATAGGTCATCATCTTTTGCTGCATCTGCTGCTCGGGCGTGATGGTCGCTCCCTGCGGCGTAAACTTCATTGCAAGGATCATCGAGATCGCAAATGCAAACTCAAGAATATGCCACGGGTCGGCGGCTGAAAGATCAGGAAGCCAGATAAACGACGCCTGACGAACCTCCAACGAAACAGTTACCGCCGTATAAAAAGCGATCAGAAGCGGAAACTGCAGCAGCATCGGCAGACAGCCGCCGATAGGCAGCGCATCCTTTGTCATCTTGAGCTGCTCCATCTGTAGGGCACGCATTCGCGGGTCGTCGTTCGGCACGCCTTTCTTTTGCAGATCCTTGATCTTGTCCTGCATCTCCTTCATTTTCGGAGCGTTGCCGGAAGCTTTCTTAAACGATTTCGACTGCGACCACCTGAGCGGAAAGAGCAGCATGTAAAAGAGAAACGTAAAGACAATGATTGCGACACCGTAGTTATGCGTTAGGCCGTTAAAGAAATTGAGCGCGTATAGGATCGGTATCGAGAGCGGTTTCGTTAGCCAGCGGAGCCACCAATAGTTGCTGAAATTAATGAGGTTGGTGATCTCAACCGGACGGCCAACGTCCTTCGATAAAGCATCATTAAGCGTCGAAAGCAGAAAATAGTCCTTTGCGCCCGTAAATACTTTTGTGATCGACCCGTCAGCAGTTATCGGAAGATAAACCGTTATAAGGTGGCGTGTTTCGCTGGTCTTCGGGTTGCGCAATATCCACTGAAAAATGCTCTCGTAAAACGGCTGTGTCGAAACTTCGTATTTTGATGCTTTATATTCGACCGATTGGGCTTGTTTGGCAGGAATTGCCGCCATCGCAAAGTATGCGTCGCCCACGCCGGCCCAATCGACTGTGCCGTTGTCAACAAGCGAAGCCTGGTTATTGGCGTCGAATGTGAATGAATAATATCCCTGTTGCCTATTAATATCGCCGTTTACAGCGGCCACGGTTTCGGATTCAATGTGGTAAAAAGTGTGATGATTTATCGCATGATCGCCGATACTTGCACCGATTAAAAGCTTCGTGTTTGGCACCGGTTGGCCGTCTTTTTTCAGGCTGACGGCAATGTCGGCAATGTAGCTTTCGGCACGAAAGACAAAAGTCTTTTTGACCTCTAACCCGCTCGCGTCAGTAAGCGTAAATTCGATCTGTTTTTCCTGACCGGAGGCAAGCGTGATATTTTCTTCGGACGCAGAGACCTGGTAATTTCGATTGTTTACAAGTGTCGTCAGATTTTGGTCATCGGTAGCGAGTCGAAAAGGAATTTCACGCGGACTGCGTTTGAGCGCCTCGTCCGAGATCAACTGAAGAGGCTTTTCATCCGAAGCGTTCGAGCCGTCGGCGAACAGGGCAAATTCACCTTTAGGCGATATAGCCTTAAAAATTATCCAGCTTGTTGCGACCGCGCCTTTTGAATCGAGTTTTACCTCGTACAATGGCGATTTGATCGTGATCGTCCGGCTCGGCGTCGTGTCAGGCTCGGTCGAAACAGCCGTTTCGGGCTGAGTTGGTTGCGTCGCCGCCTGTTGAGTCTGCTGAGTTACCGCTTGCGAGGTGTTTGCGTTTGCCGCGGTATTCGCATTATCTACAGGCTTCGGCGGTGCAAAGAAATACGACCAGCCAAACAGAATGGCCATCGACAGAACGGCCGCGATCAAAAAACGAGACTGATTACCTTGATTATTACTATTTTCCATAAAATCAGTTGTCAGTTGCAGGTTGTCAGTTATCAGTAGGGGTCTCTGACAACTGACAACCGACTACTGACAACTACTTGACCGGATCATGCCCGCCCGTACACAACGGCTGACAACGTAAAATACGCTTGAGGCCAAACCATGTTCCCCGAACCGCTCCGTATTTCTCGACCGCCGCTCTCGCGTATTCCGAACATGTCGGCTCAAACCTGCAAGCCGGCGGAAGAAAGGGCGACAAAAACGTCTTATAAATGCCCAAAATATCCAATACTAAAAACTTCATCTATTTCCCGCAAAGAATTTTTGCCCGCGAATTGCATGAATCAACTCGAATAGAAGAAATTTCATTCGTGTTATTCGCGTAATTCGCGGGCAAAAAAATTATCCGCTGCCGATCTTGGCAACCATTTGCCTGAATTCAGTTAAAGGCTTTTCAAGTTTTACTCTCAAAATACTCCGCCGGGCGTTCAAAACCCAATCGTATTTGATTGCTAGGGCGTCAAGTTCAACACGGCTCAGTCTGAAACTTTCCCGTAAAAGCCGCTTTGCACGATTGCGGTCGTGCGCCTTGCCGATCGCTTTTTTGGTCGCTGTAATGCCAACGCGGTGAATGTCTTGTTTCGCGGGCAAAATGAAAACCGTCATAAAACGGCCTTCGTAACGCGTTCCATTTTCGTAAACTCGAAGAAACTCGGCGCGTTTCAGCAGCCGAGCTTCCCGTGATAAAGAAAATCCTAGTAATGGTGAACCGTCAGGCGCTTGCGCCCCTTTGCTCGGCGGCGTTTGAGCACGGCGCGGCCGTTCTTCGTCGCCATCCTCGCTCGAAAGCCGTGTTTTTTCGCGCGACGGCGGTTGTTTGGTTGATAAGTTCTCTTCGGCATAATCGCTCTCCATCGATTTCCACTGAAAAGTGAAAACTTTGAGTGTACGGAAAAAAGGTCTTGCTGTCAAAGTACGGTTTGCCACAGAGGCCACAGAGGACACAGAGAATAACAAGTTTTATTTACTCAGTGTCCTCTGTCGTCTCTGTGGCGGACATTCTTTTTACGGCCTCGACATAGAGTTTATGTTCCCGTTCCAATATCCGCTCTGAAAGCGTTTCAACCGTGTCGTCGTCAAAACGCTCCACCTCGCATTGCAGTATCGTCGGCCCGTGATCGAGCAGCTCGTCAACATAATGCACCGTGCAGCCGGTGACTTTTACGCCCGCGTCGAAAGCCTGTTTCTGTGCGTCCAAACCCGGAAACGCGGGCAACAAACTGGGATGAATGTTAATTATTGTATTCGGAAACGCCTGAACAAACATCGGCGATAGAAGGCGCATATAACCCGCGAGACAAACAAGCTCAACGCCGCGTCTTTTTAACTCGGCCATGATCTCGGCATCATGCTCCTCACGGTCGCGGCCATTTCTCTTTACAACAACCGTCTCAACGCCGCGCTCCCTAGCTTTATCTAGGCCCGCCGCATTCGCTTTATCACTTATAACAACGGCAACGTCAGAGTTCGGTATTTCACCGCTCTTGACCGCATCGACAAGAGCGACCATATTCGATCCCCGTCCTGAAATTAAGATACCGATGTTCACAAAATCCTTACACGAGATTATCTTTTGTTTTTCCTTTCAGCAAAAAGACAAGCGGTATCAGACAGAGGTGCAGGATAACGTAAACGGCGACCGCATCCAGCACGGCATTCATGGTTGATTGTCTGAGGATCTCCTGCCACATTACGCCCAGAGCGCGGTCGGCGGCATTGGCCGTGTCGAGGCCATTTGTTACGATCGCATCGCTGAGATTAGCGATAGCTTGCGTAAAATTTGGATTGTAAGGGTTCGTATGATAGCTCGCGTCGTTTATATGCACCTGAGACTTGACCGTAATAATGGTCGAGGTAAGGGCAATCCCCAAACTCGCGCCCACGTTGCGCACAAGGTTTAAGAGAGCCGATGCGCTGTTGTTTTGTGCGGCGGAGATGTGATAGTAAGCGACCGTGTTCACGGTCGCTGCCAGGAATCCGAGACTACCGGTATAAAACATCCGCGCTAGCATTATATCGTTGTATTCGCTTTGCAGGTTGAAGGACAAAAAATTCAATACGGCAAAAGCGGTAAAGGCCAATCCGATAAAAATTATCTTGCGCACGTCTATCTTGTCGGAGAAATAGCCGACGATTGGGATAATGGCCATTTGGGCAATTGTCGCGGGCAAGCCGAGCATGCCGGCATCCATCGCCGAATATCCAAGCAGGACCTGCGTAAAAAACGGAGTCAGGAACGACGATCCGGAGATAACGAGGCTGACGGTCAGGATAAGTATGCATGCGGTGGAAAACGTTCGATCCTTAAACATCCTGACGTCCACTGCAGGTTTGCGCCGATAGTACTCCCATACAATGCCGGAAAGAAGCGCAAACGCGCAGTATATGGCCATAATCAGGACGAAATCTGACTCCAGCCAGTTTTCCCTCGGCCCTTCCATCAAGACCAATTCAAGCGTTGCGATTCCCGATACGAAAAAAAACACGCCGAGCCAGTCCACCGTATTGTCGCCGGTGCGAAACTCCTTGGTCATTTTTTCGGCCGTATCCGACTCTTTTACAAAAACATAGGTCAGAACGATTGAGATAATGCCGAGAGGCAGATTTATCAGGAAGATCCAGTGCCAGCTCAGCGTGTCGGTTATAAAACCGCCCAAAGTCGGCCCCAAAATGGGAGCGACCGATATCCCGAGGCTGTAGATCGCAAATGTGCGGCCAAGTTTTTCTTTGGGCGTGATGTCGGCGATTATCGCCTGCTCGCTCGGCGCGATCCCGCCGGCGCTCAAGCCCTGGATGATGCGAGAGAATACCAGCATCTCAAGACTTGTCGAGAATGCGCACATAACCGACGCTGCGGTAAACCCGATAACGCTCGCCAAATAATACCGCTTTCGTCCGAAATACGTCGCCAGCCAGCCGCTGATCGGCAGCACTGCCGCCATGGCCACAATATACGACGTAACCACCCAAATTATTTCGGTAGGAGTAGTAGAAAGGTCGTCGGACATCTTAGGCAGAGACACGTTCACGACCGTCGAATCCAGAACCGACATGAAGGTCGCCAATGTCAGGATAATGACCGAAACGTAACTGGAATTCTCTTTAAAGTATGATCGTATGCGATTTGTGAGGCTTGATTTCATGCGCTCCTCACCTGACGTGCACGCGCGGAACGGCCGACATGCCGGGGACGAGAAGATATTTTTTGCTGTCGGGCATCTCGTCGAAAACGATCTTTACCGGCACGCGTTGAACGACCTTTACAAAACCACCGGTCGCGTTTTCCGAAGGCAGCACGCTGAACCGCGAACCCGTGCCGGCCTGAAAACTCTCTACGCGGCCGCGAAAGGTCGTTGCCGGATAGGCGTCGATGTATATGTCCACCCGCTGATCGGGACGAATCTTTTCAAGCTGCGTTTCCTTGAAATTTGCGACGATCCAAATCCCGCCCTGCGTGATCGTCATCAGGGCATCGTCGCGTCTGACAAGCTGCCCGACCTGGACGGACTTTCGGGAAACGAAGCCGTCCTGCGGAGCTACGATCTTTGTATACCCTAATTGCAGCTCGGCTTGGTCGAGAGCGGCTTGCGCTTTTTCGACTTCGGCCGCCGCGGCGCTGACGTCGCTCTGGCTGACGGCGAGCCGCTCGGGCAAGGCGCGGGCGTCGAGCAGTCGTCCGGCCGATTCGTCCGCGCCGGAAGCAGCGGAGCCGATCTGGGAGATCGAATTGCGATAATCGTTTTGGGCGATCGTAACGTTCGATTGAGATTCTCGATAATTTGCGTCCTCACCGTTTGCCTGGCTGCGCAACGCGCTGAGCCTCGATCGCGCGATATCTATCTCTTTCTCCGCGGATAAATAATTAGACTCGGCCGTGGACAAATTTTGCTGAGCAAATTCCACATTTCGCTTTGCCGTCACGCCGTTCTTATACAGTGACTGCTCGCGCTCCAGTTCGTTTTTGGCAAAATCCAGGCTGCTCTTTGCGGCTGCGGCTCGACCCTTTGCCTGTTCAATCGCTGCTTCTGCCGCCGGTATCTGATCCTGAACCTGTTTCCAACTTGCCGCGGCCTTGGCCTGTCGGCTGACGGCCTGGTCGATTGCATTTTGCTTGATGGCTGACGACACCTTGGATTGCTCGATCTCGCTGCGGGCCGATTTGTAGTTTGAAGAAGCCTGATTAATACCTGCCCTACCCGTAATCTTTGAGAGAGCAACGTTTGCCTCAGCTTTGTCGAGGTTTGCCTTTGCGCTCTCAAAGTCCGCCCTTGCCTGAGCCAAACCGGCATCGGCCTCTGCCGTCTCAAGCTCAATGAGCAGGTCGCCCTTCTTAACAAAACTATTTTCTTCAACGTTCACCTTGGCGACGTGCGCCGACACCTTCGAACTAATGACCGAAATGCTGCCCTCAATAAACGCATCGTCAGTCGAAACAAACTGCCTGGCGTACAACCACCAACCCAGCCCAATAAGCGCGCTGATAGCCGCAATCGCCCCAATTATGTAAACAGGCCGCTTGAAAGAATTCCGGCCGGTCTCGTCCGAAACGATCGCATAGTCAATTTCTTCAGTATTTTCGGCTTGGGACATAGACGATTCCTCTTTCATCTTGGTGAAAGAGACAAGGTAAAATGAGTTTATTCGAATTAGTACGGGTTACATGTGAAGTTTACTCCAGAACCGAAGCAAAAGGCAATAATTTCAACCAGCCCCGCGAAGGTGTTCGATCCGCCGCGTGAGATGAATGCCTATTTTCATTTCTTTATCCGATGTTATTCTTTATTATTAGGAACGCAGGACTGAACGATGAAGGACGACGAAATAGACTTTGCTGACACAAAACCTCGGCAGCTAATGCTTGACGATACTGCTGTTTCGGCCGGTTCCGAATTACCGGCTTTTCTTGCAAAACCGGAAGGCTCACCCGCTTATCACGGGTTTCCACTTGTTCTGGAAACCATGACCGACGGGTGGTGTCTCGGTGCGATCACGGAGTACTTGGATCCGGATGGCTGTGACTCAGGCGACGCATATGTTGTCGCACCCGACGGCACACGGGCCGGCCTCGTGTGGGATGTCGGCGCCGGTGATGTAACGGAAATATGCCCACCGGATGAATTGCGCTGGGGCTTGTATCAGATTTGGTTTCCACGACCAATTCGCACAACCGACGACTTGGTTGCGTGTTTCCGTGAAGTTTTGCCGCAATTACAGGAAATATATGACCAACTTCGACATTGATTAGCATTGAAACTCCTGCAAATGAGATCGCGTTGGCAGAACGTCGAAAGAAAGACTACCTCAGTCGAAAATAAAAGCAATGAGCGACTTAAAAAAATATATCGAGAAACGAAAAAAGATCGATCCTGAATTTGCCGAAGGCTATGAGAATTTCAAGATCGGCGTACTGCTACAGATTTCACGCGAGCAGACCGGCATGACGCAGGAAGAAGTAGCTCGGAAATTGGGAACCAAGAAATCAGCGATCTCAAGAATCGAGAACCACGCGGAAGACATTCGGCTCTCAACTCTGCACAAATACGCCAAGGCGTTGGGAAAGAAAGTTAGTGTTGAGATCGTCTAAAATGGTCCATCGCGCCGATATCAAAAATGCATTCCGGCGTGCAGAAAAGGAATGATAATGAAAAACGTGATTTGGATTACTGTGGCACTTATCTGTCTTTCGATTGGTATTCTGTGCGTGCTAAAGCCAGAAAAGTTTAAGTGGATGCCAGTGTATAAATTCTACGCTAGAATTGCAGGCGAGAAGACCGCCCTACTAATTGTAAAATTATCCGCAGGACTCGGCTTTATCGGTCTTTCTGTGATTTTGTTCCTGTATGTTTTCGGAGTGATCGGGTAGCTTGTTCAATGAGAACGTCAGGATCCTAATTAAATGTTTCTGAAAGTTCTTTAACGGTTTTCTTTAGTCCTTGCTGATTTAATATTTCCATCAATTCGTCGCGGGTCTTTGGCGGTTTCTTCAAACTGGCAAGTTGGCGGTCAAAGGCTAGTTTTATCTTTTCAGAAAACTCCTCAAAACGTTTGCCGATCAAGTCATCCGGCGTGACTGCGATCAAACCATGCTCTGCCAGAACATTGATAGGAAAATCCCGCAGATTGAATGTGACTATTGCTTCCGCTTTGCATTTGATGGCCGCTGCCAGAACGTGGCGGTCGTTTGGGTCGGGTAACGTGAGCTTGTTTATTAGGCCTCGGTAGTTTTCAACCAGGCAATCGCGCACATGAAGATTCATCAGCTCCCGTGTTCGCTGTAGTTGCTTTTCCGACAGATCTGGCCTCCTTTTCAGAACGCTCTTTAGCCACTCTTTATGAATCTCTTGCGTCCACCTAGCCTGAAATACATCAAGCAGCGTCAGATGCATCAGGAAATCGCGCAGAGGCGCCGGGAAAAGAACACATGAATCGAGAACCACGATCATCAGTATCCGAAACCGAGCTCCTGTGCTTCTGCGGCGAGTTTTTCGAGTACTTTGATACGTTTATTGTCAATCCTTTCCTTGTATTTCAAGGCATCCGCCGCCAAGACTCTCCGATGTTTCCCGACCCTCCGAAACGGTATTTCTTCGTTCTCAAGAAGTTTTACAACAAACGGCCGCGAAACTTTCAAAAGATCGGCAACCTGCTGCGTGGAAAGCTCCGCCGATTCGGGAACGACGATCACGTCTTTTCCTTCGGCGACGAATGAAAGGGCTTGTTTCAAGGCTCTCTCAACCTGTGTGGGCAATGAAACCGGTTTCGAGTTGATCAACATCTTTGCTTTTGACCTTGATCCAAATATTTTTCGTCCGTTTTTGGCTAACTCAATGTCTTTTACAGAAACCGTCATAATATCCAAATGATAGCATAAACGAAATATTCGAAACAATCGAAATATTTGTATCCAGAAAAATAGTTTTGTTTATTGGACTAAAACAGTTTTATTTCCCGGAATAATCTTGCCTAGCGCGAACTTATTGTCCATCTTTTCCTGAACTAGCTGACTGTTTTCCTCGCTACATATCACAACCATTCCGATACCCATATTAAATGTTCTAAACATCTCGTTAGTATCTACATTTCCGAGCCTCTGCATGAGGCCAAAAATGGGAAGTTCGGGCCAGGTGTTGCGGTTTATTTCGACTGAGACGTTTTCGGGCAGGATGCGTGGGATGTTTTCGAGGAAGCCGCCGCCGGTAATGTGGGCGAGGCCTTTGATGAAACCCTTGTCGAGTAGCGGGCCGATTTGCGGGAGGAAGCTTTGGTGTGTTTTGAGCAGGGCTTCGCCGACGGTTTCGCCGAGGTCTTCGATGTAGGAATCGACGGAATAGCCGCCGACTTCGAAAAAGAGTTTGCGGGCGAGGGAATAGCCGTTTGTCTGTAGGCCGTTTGAAGGCAGGCCGAGCACGACATCGCCGGGGACGATCGATTTGCCGTCGATGACTTTTGCTTTATCGACGACGCCGACGATAAAGCCGGCCAGGTCGTATTCGCCGGGCGGGTAAAAGTCGGGCATTTCGGCGGTTTCGCCGCCGAGCAGGACGCAGCCGTTCTCGCGGCACGCGCGGGCCATACCTTCAACGACGGAGGCTGTTACGTCTGGGTCAAGTTTTCCTGTCGCAAAATAATCAAGAAAAAACAAAGGCCGCGCTCCCTGGACCAAAATATCGTTTACGCAGTGATTCACAAGATCGGCGCCGACCGTATTGTGAATTCCGGTCTCAAACGCCAGCTTCAGCTTTGTCCCGACGCCGTCAGCCGATGCGACCAATATCGGCTCGGTCATCTCAGGAAACGCGCCGGCAAACATTCCGCCAAAACTACCGATCTCGGTCAGCGTCCGTTCATTGAATGTGCTCCGTGCGTAATCGCGAATTTTAGCGACGGCGAGGTTTGCGTTGTCGATAGAAACTCCGGCGTCGGCGTATGAAATTGACTGAGCCATTAGGGTTCCTTTGCAATCCCATCCGATTTCTTCACAATCTTGCGGTCAAATGTGACGAGCAGATTGCGAGCTTGCGCGGCTTCGATAACCGAATAGCAATCCACAAAAGAAAGCGGGCGCGAACGCATATAGAGGTCAAAAGTTTGCTTCATAACGATTTCGTTGTAGATGACCGTGTCTAACCTGAAGAGGATTGACATGAGATATGCGATGTAGCTGCGATCAAATTTATAAACTTTCTCTAGCACGAACACGCACTCGGCAATCACCACATCAGTAACATAACATCGTGACCGACCGACAAAGTCTTCAGCTCTCGCGGCTAGTTCCGGAATGTCATTGAGAACGAAACGAAGAATTACATTAGAGTCAAGACTAACTAAGTTCATCGGCGTCCGACATCCTCAAAGGCAAGGTCTCGTAACTCCCTCGCCGTCAGTCCTTTGAGATGATCTGGAATGGTCACTTTTTTTAAGATTTCATCCCTAAGCTTCTTGAATTCCTGGATGGAGATGCCCGTGTCGATCTCCACGTTTTTATTCTTGTTAATAAACATGCCGATCTTTTGTCCCGTCTTTAGCCCCAGAGCCTTTCGTATCGGAGCGGCTATGGTTATCGTTCCCTTGCTGGTTATTGTAGTCTCATATTTCATGTATTACATTTTACGCAACGTAATACGTTTTGTCGAGTTTCTTCCATGTTGCGGGTGATTGTATACCGAATTCACGCTGAAGCAAGGTTTCAAATTCCGCTTCCGTTTCAACCGCTCGTTCGTTTTTCTGGCCGTTTGCCGTAACGACGAATTTGTTATCAGACAGCGATTTTCTGCCGGTTTCCGTCATCAGAGAGCAAATTTTTCCTTTTGTAAAATGAGATTTCGGAGAATATTGCTGAAAATCACACATCTCGGCAAATTCGGAAAGCTGGCGGTCAACGGGCTTAAAAATATATTGCGCCGTCAATCCATCCGTGTTCTTTTTTGCTACTTCAAAATATTCGCCGTCTGATTGTCGTGTCACGAAACGGCCTTCGCGATCTTGCTGTTCTAAGTCTGTAACAAACGAAAGCGGCTCTGCGGTGAAATCACCGAACCCGACATCTGCGAGATACTCCATATCGCCGATTGTCACAATGATCGCGGCGTGATCGAATTCGGGGCCAAATCCTTTTTCGCCGCCAAAAACTCTCGCTGAAACCATTCGCGTTACAAATCCAAGCTCTTTCAGCAACTCGTTAAAGAGCCCGTTGAGTTCATAGCAAAATCCACCGCGTTTTTGATCGACGATCTTTGCAAAAAACCTGTCCGTGTCCAAAAGGATCGGCGTTCCCCAGTGAATATCAAGGTTCTCGAATGGCACCGTCAAAAGATGCTGTAGCTGGAGTCTCCTCAGCAGCTCGAAGTCTGGAGTCAAACCGTCCGTTTCAATTCCGATCCTTGGTAAGTATTTCTCTACATTCACCTTGCTTTGAGATTCAAAAAACGAATTATATCGTTTTCTAAAGAGAAACTCATTGACCAAAGACCCGTTTGGCGTTTAGCATTTTAATAGGAACTTGTATGAGCTTCACATTGAACGATCTTGGCAGCGAGAGTTTTGAATTCAGCGCTAACGTGTGGAACTGGAAGGCCGCGCTCGAGTTAATTCGCCACATGGACATCCTGAGCGAAGGCGCAATGCGCCAGATGAACTACAACGCGACCGGCGTGAAAATAGAAATGAAAGACGCTCACGAGATCGGCTCGCGCATCCAGTTAGAGTATCTTCCTCGGCTAGCGCCCAACAAGCGTATTTACGCCGACCTGACAATTACCGACGAGCCCGACGACATGACGCTTCATCGCGACAACGACGACCAATGGAAAAATTACAGCGTCAGCCACGACTGGCTTAAGGATTTTGCGGAATTTTGTCTCAAATCGAAAGGGTTCCAGATTTTTTAGGTTGATCCCGGAATAAGTGATAAGTGAGAGGTGAAAAGTCATAAGTCCGAACCTGTCACTTCGCACTTATAACTTTTCAGTTATTTCGGAGGAAACAACTCGATGCTCATCCTCTGAGTTTCTCGAAGTTTAAACAAAAATTCTTCCCGGTTGATCTCTTTCGCTCCGAGAACCTTAAAGTGCGGTGTCATTACTTGTGAATCAAGCCACTTCGAGCCATGCGATCTAAGATATTCGATGAGAAACAGGAGCGCCAGTTTTGAAGCATTCGGCGCTTTGTAGAACATGCTTTCACCGCAAAAAACGCCGCCGGCATCTACTCCATAGAGGCCGCCGACCAGATTGTCGTCCGTGTCCCAAACCTCGACGCTGTGCGTTATTCCTTCGTCGTGAAGTTGAGTAAAAACATGCTCAAATTCTTTCGTGATCCATGTGCCGCGCTGGCCGGGGCGATTTGCCAGCGAACATTCGCGTATGACGGCGCGAAAATCCTTGTCGATCGTGAATTTCAGATGATCTTTTCGACGCTCTTTTTCGAGGCTGCGCGGGATCTTAAGGTCTGAGAATTCGAGTATCGCGCGCTGTTCGGGACAATGCCACGGCAGCGGAACGCCTTCTGTGTACCACGGGAAGATGCCGTTGAGATAAGCTTCGCGAACATTTTCGACCGTCAACTCCGTCCCAAACGAAACAACGTCGTGCGAGCGGAAAATATAATCTCCGATCGAAACCCATTCCGGGTAATCAAACGTTCGCGGGTCGGGAAACACGGTCATAAGTAATTTTTACCACAGAGCCACAGAGAGCACAGAGAAAAAATTCAGATATTAATCTCTGTGTTCTCTGTGCTTCTGTGGTGAATAGTCTTAAACCGTCTTCAGTTTCCACTTTCCGCGTCTGAATAAAATGGCGCTTGCGACGGCTAGCAGGGAAAAAGCGAGCGTTATCGCCCAAAAAACGCCGTCGGGGCCCAAGCCGTACCAATAGGCAAGAGCGTATGCGAGCGGTATCTCAAACATCCAAAACACCAACAGATTGAGATATGTCGGCGTCCACGTGTCGCCCGCGCCGTTGAAGGCGGTTTCGAGCACCATGCCTAGGCCGTAGAATGCGAATCCATACGCGATGATGTGCAGAGCAGACGTTCCATATCTGAGAATTTCCGCCTCTTGCGTAAAAAATCCGATGATCGGGCCTGAAAAGAACATAAATATCAACCCTACGCCGAAATAAAACGCGGCATTGAACCACGCGGCTTTCCAGACGGCGGCTTCGGAGCGTTCTGGTTTGCCTGCTCCGAGATTCTGTCCGACCATTGTCGCTGCTGCGTTGCTCAATCCGAGTGCAGGAAGAAGCGCGAACATCACAACACGTAACGCAATTACGTAACCCGCAATCGCGACCTCGCCAAAGCTGGCCACGATCGGCATCAACGCCGTCCAACTCGCCGTAGCAATCAAGAGCTGAAAAACGCCGGTTGATGAGATTTTCGCAAGCTTCCATAAAAGCACCGGACGAAAACGCCAGCTCTCGCGGCTAACATGAATGCGTTCCGCCGGGCCGAAACAAATGCCACGCGGCATATGCAACGCCAACGCCGCGACCGATTGTCGTGCCGACCGCCGCGCCGGTCACACCAAGCTCCGGGAAAAACGCCACGCCAAAAATAAAACACGGAGAAAGGATCATATTAAGGCCGTTTGCCAGAATCAGAACCCGCATGGCAATTGCCGCATCGCCAGCTCCGCGAAAGATCGCATTGAGCAAAAAGATGAAGACGACAACAGCATTTCCACCGAGCATTATCCGCATGAAAGGCGTGCCTTCGGCGATAATTTCAGGTTTAGCTCCAAGCAGGCTGAGAATGTTCGGCGCGAAGATGATCCCTATCACGCTGATTATTACCGAGACGATCACGCCGAGATAGATCACATGCGCTGCCGAACGCGCGGCGCCGGCCTCATCCTTTTCGCCCGTCCGCCGCGCCACAGTCGCCGTCGCGCCGATCGCCAGCCCAAACGCGACCGCGTAGATCAAAGCCATCACGGATTCGGTCAGCCCGACTATCGCAACCGCATCGGCGCCGAGCTTCGCGACAAAGAAAATGTCAACGACCGCGAACAGGCTCTCCATCGACATCTCGAGTATCATCGGCACCGCAAGCAGAAAGATCGCGAGCCCAATCGGCCCCTTAGTAAAATCGCGATTCGAGCCTCGAATCGATTCGCGAATTACCGCCCAAAACGAATTGTCCACCGTCTCCGCAGACGGAGTTTTAGCGTCAACAGACATATACTTTTCCAATTAATGATAGAGAAAATGCACCAGAAGTGCGGGAATACCCGGTTATTGCGAAAGATCTACGCAACAACGAGCGCGAACATTGGGAATAATCCTAGCGGATGGCCGATCTCATAACGATTCGAGTATAGCACAAGGCGGCAGAAACAAAAGCGAGACAGGCGCAGTTTTCACATACGTAAGGGGCTGCCTAAATGGGCTTGCCCAATCGCAGTGCGGAGAGGTTTGCCTCTCCGTTCGCTTTCCTTAGATCTTCGGAGGCTCCGCCTCCACACGGCGGCGGAGCCGCGAGTTTTTCAAGGAGCGCCAACGGTGAAGCATAGCTTGGATGTGCAAATAAAGCCCATAAAATCAAACAAATTGACATCCACACCGTTTAAAGTGTGGAACGTTCCACATATTGTGAAACAATTTTCGGGGGAAGATAATAGCTGTCGTCGTGACTGGAAATTTCTCTGAACTTTTTTGACTGCGAGTTCGTTTTGGCTTATAGGCAGGCAGGTTTCTTTGGAGGATTTTATATGAAGAAGATTGGCATTATCGTATTTGCGGCGGCTTTGGTTGTGGGGTTGGTTGTTTCTAATATCTTTTCATTTGGCCGCGTGACGGACAGGCTTTTTAATTTTTCGATCGATTTCAGCGGCGAGAAGGGCTCCGGCAGGATGGCTTCGGAATTACGCGACCTTAGGGGCTTTAAAGCGGTCGATGTCGGTGGTGTTTTCGAGGTTGAGATCACCGCTGGAAAGGATTTCGAGGTCGAGGTCGAGGCTGACGACAACCTTTTGCCGCTTATCAGGACCGAGGTCAATAACGGTGTTTTGGAGATCGAGTCTGACGGACGGATTTCGCCGACCGGCAAGCTGTATGTACGCATTTCAGCTCCGGACATCAATGACCTAAGCATTTCCGGTGCGGTAAACGTCACGCTGAACGACATCAAAAACTCAAGCCTCTCGGTTGATTCGAGCGGCGCTTCGAAGATCAAGATCGCCGGCGAGACAGCGAAATTTACGGTAGATACAAGCGGAGCCGCAAAGGTCGATGCAGAAAATCTAAGGGCCATCGATGCCTGCATCGACGGCAGCGGTGCGAGCCACATCGACGTTAATGTTTCCGGCGAGCTCAACGCCGATCTTTCAGGCGCGAGCAAGGTCGTTTATTCGGGAACTCCTTCGACAATTAACAAAAAAACCAGCGGAGCAGGCAAAGTCTCGCAGAAGTAACCTCAGCGTCTTCGCTGGCTGTAACGCCGCCGAGCCGGCGGCGTTACGATTTTTAAGACATTCTTTTACGTTTCAACAGCTTCAGTTCTTATTCCCATCAAACAACCATCTTTACTTATTCCAACTGCAAAAATTTCCAGCCGTCTCTCGCCGATCGTGAACACCTTCAACTTTCGAAGATTTTCTTTTAACAGCTTTTGAAGTTCCGCGAATTTCTTCGCTCTTTCGGTTTCCTCTCTACCGTGCCAATCTCTGTTTGCCGTCAACCGCGCAAAAAATTCATCAAAATTTCTTTCCTCGACGGGCACATCTCCAGCTTTTCCGGTCTGTTGTAATATAAAATCCGAAGTAATAAGATCGACCTCTTGACCGGCGAACGCGCGCACCGGCGCATCGGTTTCGCTGATGTAAATCAAGCCGTTGCAAACCTTTTCGATTTCGTAAAAAAGTTGATCGTTATTTTTATTATTTTTTTGAAAAAAAAATTGCATTTTTTGTCTATTTTCGGCGCGCTTTTTGTCGATTTTCTTAGCCTAACACATTCGAAAGGAGAGGCGAATTGTTGACAGAAAAGCAGGTTAAATCTTCGTTAAATGTCCTCAAAAAAACCTGTGGATTTCATTTTACATTGGCCTATTTTTCGTGTTAGTCTGTTATCCGTTCTTAGATTTTAGGTCACTCGTAACCTGTTGAAAGCAAACAGATTAATGCTTTACGTTAGGTTTTGTCCCGACCTGTCTGGAACGATGTGGAAAAGCTGTGAATAACCTGATGCGCCGCCTAATTTTTTGAGGCCGCAAACCACCAGACATAAAACCTTTCGTTGGTAGCGAAAGGACGAACAAGGGGAGCCGATATGCGTTTTGTCGGGACCATAAATTGTTAACGAACGGCGCTCGTAGCGAGCAGCGTCAAAGGATATTATTTTGAAAGCAGTTTCGCAAAAATCTACCGCCTGGAACGACGTTCTTCGCACGGTCAAAACACGTCTTAACAAGGATGTCTATAACACCTGGTTTCGTCCGATAAAATTCGAGTACATTGATGCCGATAAGAAACTGTTGAATGTCAGCGCCGGTCAAATCACTAAGGACTGGGTCTGCGAATATTACTCCGAGTTGATTGACCAGGTGCTGGCCGAACTCGATCTTCCAGAGTACAAACTCGGATGGCAGATCGATCCCGATCAGCCGGTTGAGACGCTTTTTACGGAAGAGGCAAACCCAGATCTCTTTTTTTCGCCAAAGAATGGCCCTGCCTCAGTTAGCCCGAATCGCAGCGCGGCTCATTTTATTGACCTCGAGCCGGTTGAAGAATCGCTTAATCCAAAATATACGTTCGAAAAGTTCGTCGTTGGCTCATGCAACCAGTTTGCCCACGCGGCGGCAAAGGCTGCGGCCGAAACGCCGGGCACGACATACAACCCGCTGTTTATCTATGGCGGAGTCGGACTCGGCAAGACCCATCTGATGCATGCCATCGGCCACGTGATCAAGGCTCGCAGCCCGCATATGCGCGTAGCTTATGTCACATCCGAGCGTTTTATGAACGAGCTGATTAACGCGATACGGTTCAATAAAACGCCCGCCTTTCGCGATAAATACCGGTCTATCGACGTGTTGCTGCTAGATGATGTACAGTTCATGGCCGGCAAGGAGCGGACGCAGGAAGAGTTTTTTCACACGTTCAACACTCTGCACAACGGGATGAAGCAGATCATCGTTTCGAGCGACTGTCCGCCGCGTGAGATACCGACTTTGGAAGAGCGTCTGCATTCGCGGTTCGAATGGGGCCTTATCGCCGACCTCGAACCGCCCGACCTCGAAACAAAGGTCGCGATTCTCAAACGCAAGGCCGACATGGACGGCATCGCTCTCACTGATGACATCGCTATTTTCATCGCCGGAAAGATAAGCAACGTCCGAGAGCTTGAAGGCTCGCTAATTCGCCTGCTTGCGATCTCGTCGATGCGCGGCGTGCCGATCTCGAAGCAGCTCGCCCAAGAATCAATGAAGAATATCCTCGACAGCGAGCGGCCGGCAGGTTTGACGTTGGAGAGGATTGCCCGCGTAGTCGCGTCTCACTACGATATGTCGGTCGAGGAATTGAAGTCAAAAAACAACTCGCGTGCGATAGCGGTGCCGCGACAGGTTGCGATGTATCTCTGCAAACGATTGACAAAACACAGCTTTCCGGACATCGGCCGCGAGTTCGGCGGCAAGCATCACACGACCGTTATGCACTCGGTGGAGAAGATTAAGAAGCTTGAGCGCGACGATAGAAATTTCCACAAGGAAATAAAAGAGCTAATTGATAATCTTTGCAGCTAATTAAAGTTGTTTTAACGTTGAAACGGTATTGTGCTTTTCCACAATCAACTGAGTTTTAGCTATTAGATAAGTTGTTTGTTTTCTGATATTTGAATAGATTTTTTCCACTTTTCCGAAAGCTAGTATTGAACCGGGCTGTGGATAGCGGTGGAAAAACAAGGCAGTAACGGTTATCCGCAGGGAGTAAAAGTTTTCCACAGGTTTTCCACAAGGTGTTGTGGAAGGAAAAACTGCTTGTTTTATAAGAGGTTAGGCCGATTTTACACATTTACACAGGGCACTATTACGACTACTATCTATCTAATATTCTTTTTAAATTATTAGTATTAGAAAAGAGCCGACGCGGAAAATGTTGAAAGTGGAAATTGATGGGTGTATAATTTTTGAAAGATAATTTTACTTACGAAACAGCGTTGTTTCGATGTTTCGCAACTAAGAAGAATAGGAGCAATTGGTTATGGAATTCAAGATCAAGCAGAACGTTCTTAAGGAAGAATTGGGTTTTATTCAGGGCGTAGTCGAACGTAAAACGACAATTCCCGTTTTGTCGAACATCTTAATCGAGTCGATTGGCGAACAAGAGATTCGCATCGTCGGCACCGATCTCGACTGCACGATCCGCTGCGATGCTGAAGCGGAAATCATCAAGGCTGGAGCGATCTGCGTCCAGGCACGCAAGCTGTTTGATATAGCCCGCGCACTTGATGCAGGCGACGTGCATTTCAAAAAAGAGGAAAACGAATGGGTGACGATGAAATGCGGCAAGGCCAATTTTCGTCTCGCCGGCGTCAGCCGCGATCAGTTTCCCGAAATTCCACAGTTTAAGAGCACACCGATAAAGCTCGCGGCCGAGACTTTCAACTATTTCATCCGCAACACGGCTTTTGCGATCACAAACGAACAGTCGCGTTTTACGCTGTCAGGAGCAAAGTTCATACTCGGCGACGGCAAGGCAAAAATGGTCACGACCGACGGCCACCGCCTCGCCTATGTCGAACGTGCAATTGACGACAAAGACGCGGTTATGGACACGCTCGTGCCGCGAAAGGCACTGCTTGAGTTAGTAAAGCTAGCCCGGACCGAAGGCGAAGTATCGTTTGGCGAGGACCAGAACCACATCTACTTCCAGACGGAAGGCCGCCTGCTGATCACCCGTAAACTCAGCGGCCAATTTCCAAATTACGAGATGGTCATGCCAAAAGACAACGACAAATCGGCGGTCTTTGACCTCGACGAGATGAGCCGCGCTGTTCGCCGCATGTCGCTTATCGCAGACGAGCGCAACCGCTCGATCCGCCTCACCATCCGCGAAGGCGAGATTGAGGTCACCGCCCAATCCAGCGAAGAAGGCGAAGGCAGCGAGATAGTCCAGGCCGATTACAAAGGCGAAGAGATAACGCTCGGCTTTAACTGGCAATACCTGCTCGAATTCCTAACCAACGCCGCAACCGGCGATCTCGAACTGGCTGCGACTGAAAGCACATCTTCACCTGCAGATGCCACAACAAAAGAACCCGACGCAAAGGCCAAGGGAACCACCTCTGCCGCCGCTACGGCCACCGCTCGTGAGGGCCGAGGCCCTTTGCGTATCAACTTCGAGTTCAAAGACTCAAACGCCCAAACGCAAATGTCCATCGCCGGCGAAACCACCTATGACTACAAATACATCGTCATGCCGCTCAGGATTTGAGGCTGAGACTTTAAAGAATGACAGTAGGATATTCAGGGACACCGCTCGCCAGGAAATTAGGTATTAAAGAGGGTTTTCTTGTGTTGGGCATTAACCCGCCGGATAACTTTGAGCAGTTGTTGGAGCCGATTCCAGCCGACGTAACTTTGCTTGACGCTACACAGCCCGAAATCGATCTTATACACCTCTTTACCAACAGCCGCGACGAACTTTTTCTCAAACTGGCCGAGTGCGTCAGGCTCATAAAGCAAAACGGCATGATTTGGGTTTCGTGGTATAAAAAAGCGTCAAAACTGCCGACCGAGATCACTGAAGACACCGTTCGCGAGGCGGCATTTCCGCTTGGCCTTGTCGACATAAAGGTCTGCGCGGTTGACGAAAAATGGTCAGGCTTGAAATTGGTTATCCGCAAGGAAAATCGGAGTCAGTAGCCCGCACGTAAGTAAGGGCTCTGCTTATCAACATGAGCCCTTACTTACGTGCGGGCTACTGACACAAAAGAAAATCGTATATAATACGCATACACGCATTTTTTTGGAGGGTTTTATGCCAACGACTGATCCACGGATCGACGCGTATATCGAAAAGTCGCAGGATTTCGCAAAACCGATCCTGACGCATCTCAGGAAGCTTATTCACGATGCTGCACCGCAGATCACGGAAACGCTCAAATGGAGCATGCCGGCTTTCGAGTACAAGGGCACCGTTTGCGGCCTCGCGTCGTTCAAGGCACACTGCACATTCGGCTTCTGGAAGGAATCTTTGCTGGATAAGGATGCTATCCAGAAAGAGAAGACAGCGATGGGCAGTTTCGGCCGGATCACTTCGCTGAAAGATCTGCCAAAAGACGCTGTCATAAAGAAACTCATCAAGCAGGCCGTCGAACTGAACGAAAAAGGGATAAAGGTCGAACGCGTACCGCCCCGTGAGCGTAAAGACCTCGTCGTTCCCGACATCCTGCTCGAGGCGCTCGCCCGCGACGAGAAAGCGGCCGAAACCTTCAACAATTTTCCTCACAGCTCCAGGAGAGAATACGTCGAGTGGATAACCGAAGCCAAAACCGACGCGACCCGCGACAAGCGCCTAGAGACAACCATCGAGTGGCTCAGCGAAGGGAAACGGCGACACTGGAAATACGAAAAATGTTAGGCAACGGCTATCAGCTATTCACTAGACGGCACGTCATCCGTGTCGCTACTATCTTGACGCTCCCGTTTCTCTCGGCATGTGGTGGTAATTCCATGGGATCATCAACATTGGACAAAGATATAGCCGCGTCTTTCGAGGCGTTCGCAAATCGAAAAATCTACACTCGGCTAGATCCATCGACATTGAGCTCAATTGCTGACGCGGACGTGGAGTTGGCTATTATTGACTACGTCAGCTATAAACTTGACGGACACTATCATGAGGAGGTGAATCTTGTCGGCGCGCTGCCTACTGGAATTCGGGCAACATATCTAACATGGATCGTCGAGGCCGAGGTGCATAACGGTGGTTTCAATCAGTACTATTTTAACACCGACGGAAAGTTTGCATCGGAAGCAGTCGAGGCCTTTGCGTATTTTGGCGCGCCAGAACATGCAGCATTGATGAGAGAGGCGAACGCGGTACGTGCTTCGGAAGAAGTCGAAATGGCCAAGTTCAAGAAACAGGGCTCACCGCAAGCGTTCTCGGAGTCGTACGAACACACGAAGCTCGGACCGCTGGACGATCGCTTCTATAAGCTCATGGAGAATCTCAGTCAACTGCGTGTCGCCCGCATCCGGCAGATGCCGGAGCAATTCTCCGGTGAGTAATTAAGGTGTGCACAATCGCTGACTCCCTACTGACCACCGACTACTGACAACTAAACTTATGACAGAACCAATACTCGTTGCAAAAAAAGACAAGAGTGAATTTTTTCTCCTACCGCAGATGGCGAATCGCCACGGCGTTATTACCGGTGCGACCGGCACGGGTAAGACCGTGACGCTGCAGCGTCTAGCCGAAGGCTTTAGCGCGCGGGGCGTGCCTGTGTTTATGGCAGACATCAAGGGCGACCTGAGCGGCGTGACGCAGCCGGGCGGCGGCAATCCGAAGATTGACGCCCGAAATGAACAACTCGGGATCACGCCGACGTTCGAGCAATTTCCGGCAACCGTCTGGGACGTTTTTGGCAAACAGGGACATCCGCTGCGGGCGACTGTCTCGGAAATGGGGCCGCTGCTTATCGCGCGTCTCTTGCAGCTCAACGAGACGCAATCCGGCGTGCTCGCTATCGCGTTCAAATACGCAGACGACAACGGTTTTATGCTGCTCGACTTGAAAGATCTTCAATCTCTAATGCAATATGTCGGCGAGAATGCGGATCAATTGACGCTGCAATACGGCAACGTATCGTCCGCATCAGTCGGCGCGATACAGCGAGGCCTTCTGCAGATCGACGAACAGGGCGGCGACCTTTTCTTTGGCGAGCCTGCCGTCAAGCTCGACGATTTTATGCAAACGTCAGGCGGCAAAGGCGTGCTGAATCTACTCGCCGCCGATCAGCTTGTTCAGGCACCCAAGCTGTATTCCACCTTTCTGCTGTGGCTTTTGTCAGAGCTTTTCGAATCGCTGCCCGAAGCAGGCGATCTTGAAAAACCGAAACTCGTTTTCTTTTTCGACGAGGCCCATCTGCTCTTTACCGACGCTCCGCAGGCTTTGATCGAAAAAGGTCGAGCAGGTTGTCCGCCTGATTCGCTCAAAAGGCGTCGGCGTTTATTTTGTCACGCAAAATCCGGCCGACATTCCCGAGAAAGTTCTGGCGCAGCTTGGCAACCGTGTTCAACACGCGCTTCGCGCCTACACGCCGCAGGAACAAAAAGGCGTCCGCGCCGCCGCTTCGTCATTCCGTGTAAATCCAAAACTCGACACCGAAACCGTCATCACCGAGCTAGGCGTGGGCGAAGTTTTGATCTCAACGCTCGACGAAAAAGGTGTTCCGACTATAGTTGACCGCGCATTCGTCGTCCCGCCCGTCGGCCATATCGGCCCGGTCACGCCGGAGCAGCGCGCGGCGCTGATGACAAATTCGCTTGTTGCTGGCGTTTATGAAAACGCAATCGACCGCGAATCCGCATTCGAAATGTTAAAGGCCAAACACGACGTAAAAGTCGCAGAGCAGCAAGCTGTAGCCGAGCAACAGGCAGCAGCAAAACAAGTTGAAGTAGAAGCAAAAGCCGAGCGCGCAGCCGCAAGAGCGCCCGACTCAATGTGGGAATCAATCGGCAAGAGCGCTGCCCGCGCAGCAACGACAAGCATTGCACGGTCGGTCGGAACAAAGCTCGTGCGAGGTGTTTTGGGTAGTCTGCTTGGCGGAAAAAAGAGTTGGTTCTAAAATTCTGGCTGGGAGCTGACGGCTAGTAACTAGCAGCTGACAGCTAGAAAGTTTTTTGGATTAGATATAGAAAATAGTATGGCAAAAGAAAAAACTCTGCTATTAGTCGGAACTGCGAAAGGATTATTCATTCTAATTCGCGGGGCAAACAATCAGTGGTCGATGAATGGGCCGCATTTTCCAGGCCGCGCGGTTTTTTCGGCGTTTTTCGATCAGCGAAAAGGTCGCAACGAGATGTGGGCGGCTCCGACAAGCTGGCACTTTGGGGCCGAGCTTGTGAAAAGTACCGACATGGGCAAAACGTGGGACGCGCCGGAACGGATGCGTATCAAAATGCCTACCAATACAAAAAAATCTCTTGAGAATATCTGGCAGATCGCTCCGGGAGCAAACCCGGACACTCTTTATGTTGGAGTTGCTCCGGCGGCGGTTTTTGAATCGCATGATCGCGGCGAGACGTTTAAGTTAAACAAGGGTCTTTGGGCACACCCGCACCGCAAAAAATGGACTCCGGGCTTTGGCGGCCTTGCCGTTCACACAATAGTCACTGACGCGAAAAATGCGAACGACATAAAGATCGCAATCTCGACCGGCGGCGTTTATCAATCGTCGGACGGCGGCGAAAATTGGCAGGTAACCAACACCGGCGTTAAAGCTTATTTTCTGCCCGATAAATTTCCCGAATTCGGCCAGTGCGTTCACAAGATCGCACGGCATCCGCGAAAGAAGAATATGTTCTTTTTGCAGAATCATCACGGCGTTTACCGCAGCCGCGACGGTGCAACTACATGGCAGGAGATCGAGAATGGCCTACCGTCGAACTTCGGCTTTGGCCTGACGGTAAGTGATAGCGGCTCGGCCTTTATCGTACCGCTCCAAGCCGATGCCGAGCGTTTCACATGCGACGGACGCTTGCGCGTCTATCGCACCCGCGACGAAGGCAAATCATGGCAGCCGCTCACAAAAGGCCTGCCGCAGAAGAACGCTTACGAGGTCATCCTGCGCGACGCCGTCGCATCGGTCGGTGACAACATCTTTTTCGGCACAAAGAACGGAAAATTATTTGGCTCATCAAATGACGGTGATTCATGGAAAATGATCGAAGAGTCGCTTCCCGAGATATGCTGTGTTAAGACGTATGTACTGAATTAGCTCAGCGATTTACTTTGCGTTCTTTGCGACTTTGCGTGAGATTATTTCACGCGAAGCCGCAAAAGAACGCAAAGTTAAGAAAAGTTTGTATGCCTGTTACCGTCCATCTCAGCGGCCATCTCAAACCGTTCACCGGCGGCGAGGTCGAGGTGAACCTGACAGGCGATTTCGCAACGGTCGCAGGCGCGCTCGATTCGCTTTGGAAACAACACATCGCCCTGCGCGACCGCGTTCTCACCGAGCAAGGCGACATTCGTCAGCATGTCAACATCTTCGTTGGCAGTGATGACGTGAAACGGTTAAAGGGTTTGCAAACCAAACTTACATCCGGCGAGATACACATCTTCAACGCCGTCAGTGGCGGCTGAACGATGCTCCTAAAAGATCAAACAATTAGAGCAATCAAGGACGGCGAGATCACACTACTTTTCCGTCGTTGGAAAAAGCCCGGTGTGAAAGCAGGCGGCACACAGATGACGCAGGGCGGCGTGATCGGGATTGACTCGATCGAAGTCGTCGCTGACGAAGAAATCACGGAGTTAGACGCACGCGAAGCGGGCTTCGCTTCAAAGGATGATCTGTTCTCGAACCTGAACTATCGTGACGATCCGATCTATCGTATCCGCATTTACTTCGCCGGCGAAGACCCGCGAAAGGAGCTTCGCGAAAAGGCCGATCTCACTGATGACGAATTAAATGAAGTGATCGGCAAACTCCGAAAACTCGACGCGAACAGCCGCCGCGGCAACTGGACGCAACAATATTTGCAGCTGATTCATGACATGCCGAACACCTATTCGGGTGTACTCGCCGACTATCTCGGCATCGATATCCCCAGCTTCATGCCATGGGTGCGCAAACTAAAAGCCCTCGGCCTGACCGAGAGCCTTGATGTTGGTTACCGATTGTCGCCGCGCGGTGAGACAGTCCTCGACGCCTTGCATTCAGTAAAGTAAAAATTTCTCGCGTACGCTCGCGAACTCTGTTGAGCGAGTCGTCCAAGCTGCCTGAATGTTCTCCAACGACATACCGTTTTCTATTGCTTTCCGAATCTTGTCCGTGCCGCTCACAACATCGAATGGATTTTTGCCGAATTCGTATTCGTAATCGGTTTGCTTCCATTGGAATTGGTCGGTGTAGAGATCGTAAGCGGTTTTGACCATTGCGATGCCGACGATGACGGGTGTGAAGGTGTTTCTGTCAATAACGTGAAGTTGAAGGCCGCCGCAGGTTTGGCCGGACCATTTTTGGAATGTGGGTTGGAAATAGCACGGGCGGAAGATCACGCCGGGAAAATTGTATTCATCGAGGGCAGCTTTCCATTCATATGGGTTGATGAACGGCGCGCCGTTTAGCTCGAAGGGTTTTGTCGTGCCGCGGCCTTCTGAGAGTTCGGTGCCTTCTATGTGCACGGTCGCGGGGAAAACGACGCATGTATCGACCGTCGGGATGTTTGGCGAAGGCAGAATCCAGGGTAAACCGATTTCGTCGCCGTACATTTCGCGCTGCCAGCCTTCCATTTTGATTACTTCGAGATCGCAGCCGATGCCGAAATGCTCATTGAACATTTTGGCGAGTTCTCCGCACGTCATTCCGTGCCGCGTCGGTATTTCGAACTGTCCGACGAACGAAGTGAATTCTGATTCGGTGACGTTGCCTTCGACGGTGATGCCGTTGATCGGATTTGGGCGGTCGCAGACGACGACGCGCTTGCCGAATTTTTTTGCGGCGCGCATGCAGTTTGCCATCGTGTAGTTGAAGGTATAGATTCGGCAGCCGACGTCCTGCATGTCGAAGACTATGACGTCCGTCTCGGCGAGCATCTTCTCGGTCGGCTCGCGCGTTTCGCTGTAGAGCGAATAGACCGGCAAACCGTTTCGTGAATCGACTGCGTGATCGGTCTCGACCATATTATCCTGAACGTCGCCGCGAATTCCGTGCTGCGGACCAAACAGAGTTGTCAGATTAACCGCTTGGTGCGCAAAAAAAACATCTGCCGCGTGGGCAAATGTGTCGGGCATCACCGACGCCTGATTGCAAACCAAACCGACTCTCTTGCCGCGAAGCACGTCGATCCGTTCATCTAAAAGGCGCTCGATCCCGAGGCGAACTCTCTTCTTTTCCATACTCAAAAATAATAGCCCAAGCTTAACGCCCGGGCTATTTCCTGTTTGATAAAAAAAACTGTGGTGGTTATTTCTTCTTAGCAGCCGGCTTTTTCTTGGCGGCTGGTTTCTTAGCAGCCGGTTTCTTGGCTGCCGGCTTCTTAGGAGCAGCTTTCTTGGCTGCCGGCTTTTTGGCCGCAGTTTTCTTAGCCGCCGGCTTTTTGGCCGCTGGCTTCTTGGCTGCCGGTTTCTTCTTAGCTGCGGGCTTTTTGGCCGCAGCCTTCTTCATGACTTTCTTTTTGGGGGCGGCTTTTTTAGCTGCCGGTTTTTTTGTTGCGGGTTTTTTTGCTTTAACTGCCATATTTGATTTAGATCCTCCTGTTGAAACAGATGCTGATTTAGCCATTGGTTTAATGTCACCGTCTGCCACGGGCGCGTCGGGTGCGTTCTTGCCGACCGAAGCAATGCCATTTTCCATTGCCTTGGCCGTCGTGTACATTTCGCTCTTGCCGATCGGCTCGCCGTTGGCGGCCTTCATGACAAAATATGATGAACCGTCCTTCGCGGTTTTACGCTCAAAACGTTTTTCGTTTGTCGCGTTCTTCTTAACGGACTCGATTCCTTTTGTCGCAGCGCTGCGCGATTCATACGCTTCGCTCGTCAAGATGATTTGTCCGTTACTTGCTTTCAAGTTGAAGCGAAACTTTCCGGTTTTGCCCGACTTGATTTCAAACTTTCCTGCCATTATTTTCTCCTTAGCTTTTACTATTTTAAAATGATAGTTCCGCAGAACTATTTTGTGCAGCGGTTAAAATATCGCACAGTATTTAAATTGCTGCAACTATTTTTTTCACAAAATGAAAATATTTTTCACAAATATTTTTGTGTATGCGGGTGGGAATTGTAAAAAATTTGATGAGTGATGCGTGCGAAAACATTCCAACGAAGCGCAACGACATCATTTATGTGCGCGAGTTTTATTTTTTTCTAAACAATTTGACGAGCTTTAAAAGCGGATCGTAATGCTCGTCAACGACGCGCTCTTTTAGTGGAATGATCGCATTATCGGTGATCGTGATATGTTCGGGACAAACTTTTGTGCAGCACTTTGTGATGTTGCAATAACCAATGCCGTGCAGGTCTTTAAGCTGCTCGGTTCGGTTTTCCGTATCGAGCGGATGCATTTCGAGAGCCGCAGCATAGACCAAAAAACGCGGGCCGATAAATTCCTCGTGCTTTGCGTGATCGCGAAGCACATGGCAAACATCCTGGCACAGAAAGCACTCAATACACTTTCGAAACTCCTGCACACGGTCGATGTCTTCCTGCTGCATTCGCCAGGTGCCGTCCTCGGCGTCAGGCTTGCGCGGCTTGAATTTTTTTATTTTCTTTTTGACTTCAAAATTCCAAGACACGTCCGATATCAGGTCTTTTATCATCGGAAAGGCGCGCATCGGTTCGATCGTAACCGGCTGCGTGATGTCGATAGTATCGAGACGCGTCATGCACATCAGTTTCGGCATCCCGTTTATTTCAGCCGAGCACGATCCGCACTTGCCGGCTTTGCAATTCCAGCGACAAGCGAGATCGCCCGCGGATTCAGACTGTATCTGATGCACCGCATCAAGTACGACCATGCCTTCAGAGACCTCGGTCGTGTAATCGACCATCTCGCCGCCCTCGCTCCCGCCGCGCCTAATACTGAATGTTGCTTTTGTCATAAGTCGGAACGCAGACTGTCAGCCTGCGTATGTCAGACTCGCAGGCTGGCAGCCTGCGTTCCGGCGTCAACCCATTTCCTCTATAACCTGCTTTAAATAGTCGGGCATCTCGGGCAGCGGGATTTTATCTATTATCATCGCGCCGTCGGCGGATTTCTTGAGCGAATAATTAAATTTCGCAAACTCGGGATCTTTTGCCGGAAAGTCATCGCGAAAATGTCCGCCACGGCTTTCTTTTCTTTCGAGCGCCGAGCGCGCGATAGCTTCTGACACCGTTATCAAATTACTCAGGTCGAGCGCGGTGTGCCAGCCTGGATTGAAATCGATGTTGCCTGGAACAGAAGTTCTTGCCGCGCGATTTCTTAAAATGTCGATGCCGTTGAGCGCGTGGATTATCTCATCGTGCGTTCGGACTATACCGACATTTGCCTGCATCAATTCCTGAAGATCCTGTTGGATTATATATGGATTTTCGCCTTCGATCCGTTCAAATGGAGCGAGTGCAGCTTTTGAAATTCTATCTACCTCGGTGCTGTTTATTGTTCCGTGCGAATTTTCTTTCGCAAAGATCGCGGCATATTCACCGGCGCGTTTTCCGAAAACGATCAGGTCGGAGAGCGAATTGCCGCCAAGACGATTCGCTCCGTTGATACCCGCCGCGCATTCACCGGCCGCAAATAAACCCGGCACGGTCGAGGCTTGCGTATCTGCATCAACGCGAATGCCGCCCATTACGTAATGCGTCGTCGGGCCGACTTCCATTGGCGTTGTCGTAATGTCGAGATTGGCAAGCTGCTTGAACTGGTGATACATCGACGGCAGCTTCTTCTTTATATGCTCAGGTGCGTTCTCGATCTTTTCCTTGATCCACGCAATGTCGAGAAACACGCCGCCATGCGGCGAACCCCGACCGGCTTTTACTTCTCGGACAATGCAGCGAGCAACGTGATCACGCGTCAGCAACTCAGGCGGACGCCTGGCATTTTTATCGCCGGTGACATATCGCCAACCTTCGTCCGGGTTGTCGGCAGTTTGATCTTGGTAATTCGCAGGGATGTCGTCAAACATAAAACGCTTACCTGCGTTGTTTGTCAATATTCCGCCTTCGCCGCGAACGCCTTCGGTCACGAGAATGCCGCGAACGCTCGGTGGCCAAACCATTCCGGTCGGATGGAACTGGATAAATTCCATATCGATCAACTCGGCCCCGGCGTGATAAGCAAGAGCGTGGCCGTCGCCTGTGCCTTCCCAACTGTTGCTCGTGATCTTATAGGCACGTCCCAAACCGCCGGTTGCCAAAATGACCGCCTTCGCTTTAAAGATGCGAAACCGCCCGTGCTCGCGTTCGTATGCAAGGCATCCGACAACGCGGTCGCCGTCTTTCAAAAGCGAAAGCACGGTGACTTCCATATAGACCTCGATCCCTTGATGAACGCCGTGATCTTGCAATGTCCTGATGAGCTCTAGACCTGTTCTGTCACCAACGTGAGCGAGACGAGGATAACGATGGCCGCCAAAATTTCGCTGCAAGATCTTGCCGTCTTCTGTGCGATCAAAAACAGCGCCCCAAGCTTCCAATTCTCTTACTCGATCGGGCGCTTCTTTTGCATGAAGCTCGGCCATACGCCAGTTGTTAATATACTGGCCGCCGCGCATCGTGTCGGAGAAATGGACCTTCCAGTTGTCGCGGTCGTCCACATTTCCCATCGCCGCCGCCATTCCGCCTTCGGCCATGACGGTGTGAGCCTTGCCGAGCAAAGATTTGCATACCAGGCCGACGGAAACGCCGGCACCCGACGCTTCGATCGCGGCACGAAGCCCAGCACCGCCCGCGCCGATAACGATAACGTCGTGTTCGAATTGTGGATAGTCTGACATCAATATACAGAAGCGGTTACGCAGAAACCGCAAGTTGTTTTCGCCTAATCAACAGCAACGCTCCAAAGATGCCGTTTGCAAAAGCCCACGTGATCGGATAAGCCGCCGTAACGATTGTATATGTATGCAGAGCCATCACCGCCAGCGCAAACCGGAATGTGTTCAGCAAATAAAACGAAAGCGTTTCCGAATGAGGCTTGTTCCATGATTTCCTAACCGTCGGGCCAAAGCCCAGAAGGTCTATCGTCGTCACTAAGATCATTGAGATAACTGGTTGTTCAGCGATCAGCCAGAACGCTAACGCAACAAAACCGAGTATTAAAAAGACCGTGTCCGAACGAGTAATGTCCCGTTCGCCTTTGCTGATATAGCCGAGCACAAAAACCGTGCTGCACATCGTCGCGGCGGTCAGCGTCACATATCCGCCAAGCCCCGCGCCGCCGCTTATCTGAAGCGCGGCCGCGATGAAAGTGACAAATCCCCACAGAAACCAACTGTAAACGTGAGGTTTTGTCTTGCCCCTAACAACGTCCCGGAAATACGGAGCATAACCCGCAAAAGTCAGGATAATGGCAACGACGCCAAAGATATCTTTAAGCTCCATTCCTGACGGTAAAAGAAGTAACCACGAAATTACACTAAAAAGCACGAAAAAAATTTAGTGATTTTTCGTGTATTTTAGTGGTTTCAAAAAAATCTAAAATCCGTCCAAACGCCCATCGACAACATCCGCACGTAAATGTCCGAAAACCCGACAACGAACAAACTGATCCACGCGAACAGCATATGTCGTTTGTTCAGGCTGCTGACGCAATCGTAGGCTTTTTTCTGCTTTGGTCTATTCGATAAAACGTCCCACGCACCGCCGATCAAATGCCGAAGCGAATGACAGCTAAATGTATAGAGGCCGAGACAGATAACATTTGCCGTTAATACAATAGTGCCGACACCGATGCCGAAGCCGTCGGCGAACCACAGCGCGTTCCAGGCGTCATAGGCGAGGAACAGCAGAAAGAACGCCGCGATGTAAAGGACGTAACGGTGAACATTTTGAACGATGAGCGGAAACTTTTGCTCGCCGCGATAGCCCGACCGAGGCTCGCCGACCGCGCAGGCGATCGGGTCGGCCCAGAACGCTTTGTAATAAGCCCCGCGATAGTAATAACAAGTAAACCGGAACAGGCCCGGCGCCCAAAGTATCAAAAATGCCGGCGAAAAAGTAAGGAACGGCGGCCACGGGAACCAATCCGGCTTTGGCCCGAAAAGCGCGTGTGTCGAATTGCCAAAGATCTCCGGCGAATAAAACGGCGAAAGATACGGTCCGTAACTGTAATGCTCGCCCTGAAACGCGGCCCAAGTCGAATAGACGACAAACGCGCCGAGGCCTATAAAAGTCAGCAGCGGTTGAACCCACCAGCCGTCCTTGCGCATGGTCTGGCCAAATGAGCGTCGCTGAATAGAAACGAGATTTGATGCCATAAGCAGATCTTCGCCAAAGCGAAGGGTTACAATTTATTATGAAAACAGATAATATTTTACGAGTCTAGCAAATGTCAATTAGCCTGCGAAATCAATGCTATTAGACGGATTAACCTGAGAGCGGCTCAATTCCGAGATGATTGATCAAATTATAAGAAGCCGACGCGTAATTACGCCATTAATCATCGGCCCAGCGTCGGTGCATATCAGCGACGGAAAGATCGCGGCCGTCCGCGAGTGGGACGACGTTCCTGCCGGAATTCCACTTACAGACGCGGGAAGCTCAGTCGTCATGCCGGGAAATGTCGATGCTCACGTTCACGTCAACGAGCCGGGCCGCACCGAGTGGGAAGGCTTCGAGACGGCCACGCGCGCAGCGGCGGCAGGCGGCGTTACGACTATCGTCGATATGCCGCTCAACAGCATTCCGCCGACAACTACGCTGGCCGGGTTTGAAGAAAAACTCGCCGCCGCTACGAATCAATGCACCATCGATGTGGCATTTTGGGGCGGAGTCGTACCGGGCAACACAGCCGAGCTTTCGCCGCTGATCGAGCGCGGCGTTCGCGGCTTCAAATGTTTTTTGATCCACTCCGGCGTTGATGAATTTCCGCATGTTGTCGAGGACGATCTGCGGATCGCGATGCCTGAGATTGCCCGATTAAATTCCGTCCTGCTCGTGCACGCCGAAGTTCCCGGTCCGATAGATGCAGCCGCAGCGTCGCTCGTCGGCCTCGATACAAGACGTTATGACACATTCCTTCGCTCACGTCCACGCGAATCCGAAAACGAAGCGATAGCGTTGATGATCAGACTCTGCCGCGAGTTCGATTGTCGCGTTCACATCGTTCATCATTCTTCGTCCGACGCATTGCCGATGCTGCGCGAGGCTCGCCCCGAAGGCTTGCCTCTAACCGTCGAGACTTGCCCGCACTATCTGACATTTGCCGCCGAAGAGATCGCCGACGGCGCGACACATTTCAAGTGCTGCCCACCCGTGCGAGAAACGGAAAACCGTGAGAAACTTTGGGAAGCCTTAACGGACGGCACCATCGATATGGTCGTGTCCGACCACAGTCCATGCACACCGGCACTTAAGCTACTGGAAACAGGCGATTTTATGGAAGCATGGGGAGGCATTGCGGCCTTGCAATTTGGCCTGCCCGTGATGTGGACGAATCTGCAGAATCGCGGCTTTGGCCTTCGCGATCTGACGCGTCTGATGTCGACTGAACCGGCAAAACTTGCAGGTTTAGATCATCGAAAAGGCAAACTCGCCGCGGGTTATGACGCCGACATTGTGATCTGGAATCCTGAAGCGGAATTTAAAATTGTTGCCGGCATAATTCAACATCGCCATAAGCTGACTCCGTACTCGGAAATGGATTTATTCGGCGCCGTCGAAGCAACTTTTGTCCGCGGCCGTAGGGTCTATGAAAATGGTAGCTTTACCGAGGTCAAGTCAGGAAAACTGATTGCATAATGCTGTTGGCTTTTGGAGGCTATTCAATGTCGCAGCCATTGCTTCAAATGTGCTAACATCGTTTCTAGGAGCCTGAAAGATGTTGACCGCAATAGAAATATTGAATGAGATCCGCAAATTGCCGTTACACGAACGAACTATATTAAAGGAAAAAATATTAGAGGGTTCTGAATCAAACGGGATGACTGAGCCGCAAATAAATCAGGACGATTTTGACCGCATACTTTTTGATGATGGTTTTCTGACAAAACGAGGCGTTAAAGGAGTTTTGCGTGAGATGTTGTCGGAAGGGATGATTAGCCGAATTCCCGAAGGTATTACTAACGACGAAGACGATTTTAAGCCGGTGAAAATTAACGGCAGGCCGATCTCGGAAACCATCCTTGAGGATAGAGATTAATGGCGGCTCTGTTTTTTGATTCGAGCAGTCTGATCAAACGCTACATTACCGAAACCGGAACTAATTGCTCCGTCCGTCCACAGCCAACGATATTTTTATTGCCAATATTACGGGAATTGAAATCGCATCCGCTATTGCACGCCGCGTTCGAGGCGGAAGCATCACCCGAACAATTGCAAAGAAATCAATGAACCGATTCAATCGCGATTTCGATAGGCGTTTTGTTGTCGTTGATTTGACACCCAACATCGTTGAATTAGGAATTTCATTGGCCGACACCTATGGCTTGCGGGGTTCCGATACGACCCAGCTCGCGGTAGGTTTGAGCGTCCGAAATCGAATAGTGCAAAGCGGAATTCAAAATTTCACGTTTATCTCAGCCGACAATGATTTAAATAGCGCCGCGCTAGCCGAGGATTTGACGGTAGAGAATCCAAATAATCACATTTAAAAGCGCAAATTATGGATTTTAAAGAATTGATCGACCTCGCATCTGAAAAACTCGGCGGCGCTGTTTTGCATGCCAATGACGAATTTTTTGCGCCGAAGGAGAATTTGCTTAAACCCGCAGCGCCGATTTGGATCGAGGGCAAATACACCGACCTCGGCAAATGGATGGATGGATGGGAAACTCGGCGGCGGCGTAGTCCTCGGCTCGAAGAAAAATTCGACTGGTGCGTTGTTCGTTTGGGTATGCTGGGCGAGATAAAGGGCGTTGTGGTTGATACCGCTTTCTTTCGCGGCAATTACCCGTCGCACTGCTCGCTGGAAGCCTGCACGGTTGACGGCCAGCCTGACATTTCCCGATTGCTTGGAGCAGAAACAGAATGGAAGGAAATTCTTCCGATGTCGGCATTGCATGGTGATTCGAAAAATAAATTCGAGATCAATCATGCAGGACGCGTGACGCACTTACGGTTCAAGATCTATCCTGACGGCGGCGTTGCTCGTCTTCGTGTCCACGGAAACGTTTTGCCGGATTGGGACGCACTAAGAAAACGAAACAGCGAGATCGACCTTGCAGCGGCCGATAATGGCGGCGACGTGCCGCTGGCGAGCGATATGTTTTTTGGACATCGGCAAAACCTGATAATGCCCGGCCTAGCTCAGGATATGAGCGACGGCTGGGAATCGCAGCGTCGTCGCGGCCCCGGCCACGATTGGTGTATAGTCAAGCTCGGCGCTAAGGGAGCCATAACGCGCGTCGAGATCGACACGTCCCATTTTAAAGGCAATTATCCCGAAAGCTGCACTCTTGAAGGCGGTGTTTTAGATAGCGTCGATCTCGACACAATCAAATGGCGCGAGCTTTTGCCGATGTCTAAATTACAGGCGCATACTCGGCATACGTTCACAGATAAATTGACCGAACTCGGCAACATTACACACGTACGTTTTAGCATTTTTCCGGACGGCGGCGTCAGCCGATTGCGATTGTTTGGGCGAATAGCAGAATAATTTGCAGAAAATCTATATTTACAAGAACTTGGCGTGGTTGAATGAGCTTTCAGCCAAGAAAGCCGAAGCGGTTTTTCTCGATTGCTGCGGCTGTTCGGAATGGGCACGCAGGATGACTCAATCTCGTCCTTTTGCGATGGTTGAGGATTTATACAAAACCGCAGAAGATATTTGGTTCTCGCTCTCAACCGTCAATCATCTCGAAGCATTTGCATCGCACCCTAAAATCGGCTCGAGCAAGGCCGCTCCTAAACAGAAAGCCAAATCCGCCAAATGGTCTTCTGACGAGCAATCGGGAATGAAATCAGCGGACGATGACGTAAAAACAGAACTTGCCGAGGCCAACCGCTTGTATCTGGAAAAATTTGGCCTTATATTTATCGTTTGTGCAACGGGAAAATCCGCCGATGAAATGCTCGCGATCTGTCGAGCGCGTTTAGGAAATTCTGTCGCGACCGAGCTTCAAATAGCAGCAGAAGAACAAAGAAAGATCACCGAGATCAGGCTTAACAAACTTTTAGAAAAATGAGCGCTATCACAACACATATTCTCGACACCACGTCGGGCAAACCCGGAGCCGGTATTCCGGTTGTTCTCGAGCGCAAAACACATACGTCCGGCTGGCAAGTGATTGGCGAAGGCATAACCGACATCGACGGTCGAGCGAAAGACTTATTATCCGCGACCGAGGCATTTCTGCCGGGACATTATCGGCTGATATTCGACACCGGTGCATATTTTGCGATGCGGAACATTGATTGTTTTTTCCCTATGGTCACCGTCGGATTTGTGGTCAAAGACGCTGCTCAGCATTACCACGTGCCGCTGCTGTTGAGCCCTTTTGGATACTCGACATATCGCGGAAGCTAATTTATGACCGTTCGGATTGTTCAAGACAATTACGGCAAGTCGCGGGTGCGGCTGATGAAGGTCGCGCGTTCCGAAAAGCGTCACGAATTGCAGAATCTCACAGTCAACATCGCCCTCGAAGGCGATTTTGAGACTATTCACACCATCGGCAACAACGGCCTATGTCTTCCGACCGACACGATGAAAAACACAGTCTATGCGCTCGCGGGCCAGACGCATGAGATTGAGCAGATCGAGGCTTTCGGACAACGGCTCGCCGCGCATTTCCTGGCTGGTAATCCGCAAGTTTCGAAAGCGATCATCGATATTTCCGAAACCGGTTGGAAACGAATGAAGTTTGACAATAATGAACATGATCATTCATTCGTAAAAGGCAGCGGCGAAAAACGGACGGCGAAGATCACAGCGGCACGCGACCAAGTAACAATTGAATCAGGCGTTGAAGATTTGATCGTATTAAAGACAACAAAATCGGGTTTTGTTGGTTTTATTAAAGATGAGTTCACGACATTGCCCGAGGCGACAGATCGCATTTTCTCTACTGCGATAAAGGCGACATGGGAGTATTCTAATGCCGATGCCGCAAACGATGCTACGTTCCATGCGATCAGGCAAACGGTACTAAAGGTCTTTGCCAATCACGACAGCCTTTCCGTGCAGCACACGCTCTACGCGATTGGGGAAACGATCCTCGACAAATTTCCTGACGTGACAGAGATCGCGTTTTCTCTTCCGAACATACATTGCTTGCCGGTCGATATGACAAAGTTCGGGCAGGCAAACGACAATCGCATCTTCGTCCCGACCGACGAACCGCACGGCCTTATCGAGGCGCGGCTCTCGAGATAATTTTCAAACATGAACACATCTCTTTCCTCCGAATCATTCGAAAAGACCACTGCACGGCTTCGGTCGTCGATGTCGGGTTTCGCCAAACAGTATCCCGGCGAATCGGGACGGCGTCAGCCGGTGCACACGGTTTACGGCGGCGCTCATTTGTTCAAGTCGGACACGACGGTAAAACTCGGCCAGCTTGCAGTTCGTTCGTTCGAGACTTTTGCACCGGATGCAGCAACGCTTGCAAAAGCTCTCGGACTGCCGTCGAAGCTGGCGGATACCATTCATCTGCGTGTCGGCGAAAAGCTCGCGCGTGAAGCGGTCGAAGATTTCCGCATTGATTTTGAAGACGGTTACGGTACGCGCCCTGATGCGGAAGAAGACGGCCACACGGTTGCTGCCGCCGGGGAAGTTGCAAAAGGAATGGCACAGGATACGCTTTCGCCATTTATCGGCATACGTATCAAAACATTTTCGGAAGAGTTGATGTCGCGCAGCATAAGAACGCTCGATCTGTTTTTGACGACGCTCGTTGAAACTTCAAACGGTAAATTGCCAAACAACTTTGTCGTCACGCTGCCAAAGATCGTGACGCCCGAGCAGGTCGGCGTTCTTGTCGATATTTTTGACGAGATCGAACCCAAGCTCGGCCTCGCCGCGGGTTCGTTAAAGATGGAAATGATGATCGAGACGACGCAATCGATCATCGCGTCGGACGGCGAGATAAGTTTGCCCAAAATGCTGGCGGCCGCGCGCGGGCGCTGCACGGGCGCTCATTTCGGAACTTATGATTACACGGCAAGCTGCTCAATAACGGCCGCGTATCAGGACATGCTTCACCCGGCGTGCGATTTTGCGCGGAACATGATGCAGGTCGCGTTCGGCGGCACGGGTGTATGGCTTTCGGACGGCGCGACAAACATCATGCCCGTTGCACCGCATCGCGGCGAAAACCTTACATCAGAACAGATCGCCGAGAACCGAAAAATCGTTCATCGGGCATGGAAGCTGCATTACGACCACTGCCGTCATTCACTTGCAAACGCATTTTATCAAGGCTGGGATCTTCATCCCGGACAATTGCCGACGCGATATGCCGCGGTGTTTACATTCTTTCTCGAAGGCCTCGATGCCGCTTCGGAACGGCTCAGAAACTTTGTCGAAAAGGCCGCCCAGGCGACGCTCGTCGGCGATGTTTTTGACGACGCCGCGACAGGACAAGGTTTATTGAACTATTTCCTGCGTGCGATCAACTGCGGAGCTGTGACAGAACAGGAAGCCCTCGATCTCACAAGCATCACGCTCGACGAACTCCGCTCAGGATCGTTCGTGAAAATCCTTAAGAACCGACAATAGTTGAATACCGTTTTGAGTACCAACTTCAGTTGGCGGCCGCGAGCTTTAGTTCGCGGTGGCCAGCTAAAACTGGTACTCAAAACCGTCCATACATTTCCGTAAATTCACGCAAGCGTGCGGATAGATCGTCCGTGAGAGCATCCGCATTCAATCTCCATTGCCAATTGCCGTCTGTTGTTGAGGGCGTGTTCATTCTGGAATCGCTGCCCAGGCCGAGCACGTCCTGCATCGGAAAGATTGTCGTGTTCGCAACCGACGCCATGACGGCTCGGATCATGTCCCAATGAATCTCGCGGGCACTTGAACGCAAATACTTGCGGCAATGGTGACGGACATTCTTTGTTGTAGATTTATACCATCCGACGGCGGTGTCGTTGTCGTGTGTGCCGGTATAGGCGACACAATGCTCGATATAGTTGTGCGGCAAGTCATGATTATTCGCATCGCCGCCAAAAGCGTTTTCCAAAATACGCATTCCGGCAAAACCAAAATCATCGCGCAGATCAGCGATCTCTTGTGTCATCGCACCGAGGTCTTCGGCGATGAGCGGCAATTCGCCAAGTCTTGTTTTCAGCGTCGAAAATAAATCGCGTCCCGGCACATCTAACCACTCGCCGTTTTCAGCAGTTTCATCGCCGCCCGGCACTGCCCAATTTCGGACGAAGCCGATAAAATGATCGAGCCGCACAATGTCAGCCATTTTTAATGCGAATGCGATGCGTGCCGTCCACCAGCCAAAATTGTCCTGCCGCATCGCCTCCCAATCGTAGATCGGATTGCCCCAAAGCTGTCCGGTTTCCGAAAAAAAGTCTGGCGGAACGCCGGCGATAAACTTCGCGGTTCCGTCCTCATTCAGTTTGAGCTTGTCCTGATTGCACCAGACATCTACGGAATCGAGAGCGACGAATATCGGCAGGTCGCCGATCACGCTGACGCCGTTTTGATTGGCGTAATCTTTAACTGCAAACCACTGTCTGAAGAACAGGAACTGAAAAAATTTCTGAGCCGCGATTTCTGCCGAAAGTTGTTCCGCAGCATTGTGAAGTTCCGACTTGTCACGCAGTCTTAAAGCATCCGGCCATTTATACCACGGCTTATGTTCATGCGACGTCTTTAATGACCGGTAAAGCGCATAATCTTCGAGCCAGAATGAGTTCTCCCTGCAAAACGAATCGAACCTCGCGGCAAGATCGACATTCGCGCCGCGCAGGAATTTTTCAAACACGCGCGGCAGCAATTCGGATTTCCATTTAAAGACGGCGCCGAAATCGGCTTTGTCGTTTGGAAAATCGGGTTTTGCGGCGATGTCGTCAGCCGAGAGCAGGCCATCCTCGACAAGTTTATTTGGCGAGATCAACAGCGTATTACCGGCAAACGCCGAAAAACTCGCGTAAGGCGAATCGCCGTAGCCAGTGGGCCCGAGCGGCAAGATTTGCCAATATTTTTGCCCTGAGCGGGCAAGAAAATCGACAAACCGAAATGCTTCCGGCCCGAGATCGCCGATGCCGAACTCACCAGGCAGCGATGTCGGATGCAGCAAAATGCCCGAGCCTCTGGGAAATTCTGTTTTCATATCGAGTAGAGCGAAAGTGTTTTTCTTTCATTAATAATTACTAATTAAAAATTATAAATTATTAATGGAAGAAGCTGGGAAGTTCAAAAGCCTGCCGTGATTTCGATCGAGCCGTCTGCTGTGATTGCCAGCGGATAGCCTTCATTGAACATCATCCGTTCCAGAACAATCGGCGAGGTCGAACCCGGCGCTCCGACGGCGGTGAATTTTAGGTTGAGAAGTATTCCGTCGCCATCCAGCGGTAAAGCGCCGTACATTACGACTCTCAGCAGTCCCGGCTCACGAGAGTTAACCACGGACATAAGGCCGCGGCTTGCCGTGCCGCTTACATCGACCGGTGAGGCAAGCGGCTGTATTACGGACGGATCGTATCTCAGATTGAACTCGTAGGAGATTATTCCCGTATTTGCCGCACCGTGAATCGATATCGGAATGATGATTTCCTCGTCAGCCGAGGCAGCAACGCGCGGAAGTTCGACAAATGCATTTTTCTCAGGCTCGTTTGCCGGGCGGCCGGGCGGTATGGCAATGGGATCGTTCCAGTTTCCGGTAACGTCGCCGAGAAGAAGTGCGTTGTAGTTTTGGTTGGTAAAGTCGGTTGTAATCGACGGATAGAACCGGTTTGCTGGCTGGAACCGCCATCTTCCTGCCTGCGACGGCTGCGGAAGTTCCACCACGAATGCGGCGATGCATGCCGCGTCAAACGACTGGATCAGGCCATTAACGCTGACATCCGCTATTATCAGCTGGCTGCCGGAAAGCAGATTTAAGGCCAGCACGTGTTGAATAATCCTTGCCGCGTCAAATGACGTCAGCGCGTTGTTGACGCCGCCCACTTTAGTCGGCGTGACCGTGTAGCCGTCTTGTCCAAACCCGTTTAGGAAATAGAGGCCGCTCGGAAAAACGCTCAACGCCGAGACGGGAACCGATCCGGCACCGCTCAGCAAGACATTTGAGACAGTTCGCGACAAAGGTTGACCGACGGCGTTGGCGTAAGAGACGGTCCCACTTACGAAATGCGACGGAGTCGGAGTATTCGAGGGCGTGCCAGACGGAGTGTTCGTCGGCGTGCCGGTCGCGGTTACTGTTGCCGTAGGCGTCGGAGTAAATGTAGTCGTGGACGTCGCTGTCGGCGTTGACGTATTCGTCCTAGTTGCCGTTGGCGCAACGGTATTCGTTGTCGTCGGTGTTGGAGTGAAAGTATTCGTTGCAGTTGCTGTTGGAGTAAAAGTATTCGCAGCAGTGGCCGTTGGAGTAAATGTATTCGTTGCCGTCACTGATGGTGTCGGCGTAAACGTGTTCGTCGCAGTTGGCGTTGGCGTGAATGTATTCGTCGCAGTTGGCGTTGGCGTAAAAGTATTCGTTGCTGTCGGCGTGAAGGTTGCGGTCGCTGTCGGAGTAAAGGTACTTGTGGCGGTAGCAGTCGGCGTAAACGTGTTCGTCGCAGTTGGAGTTGGTGTGAATGTACTAGTCGTGGTTGGCGTTGGCGTAAAAGTATTCGTTGCTGTCGGCGTGAAAGTTGCGGTCGCTGTTGGCGTCGGAGTAAATGTGTTCGTCACCGTGGGCGTCGGCGTGAATGTATTGGTTGCCGACGGCGTTGACGTGAATGTTGCAGTTACGGTGCTTGTTGGAGAGTTGGTCGGCGTATTTGTGGGCGTATTTACCGGCGTGTTGGTTGAGGTCGGCGTCGGTGTTGTTCCGCCGATGATAAATGCATTGCGTACCGTCTCCAGTACACTTTCGGAGCCGTTGTATGAGCCGCTGCTGTAAAATCCGCGGGCGCGGATGTAGATGTTTTGTCCGGTTGGCAAATTTAAACCGTTCAGCATCCAGTCGCTGCCCGTGCTCGTACCGTTGCCAAGCGGCGAGTAGTTCACAAAGTCGGTCGATAGTTCAAAGGTGACCCGCCTTAATTTCGGGCTGGCTCCGCCGCGCGTCCATGTGACCGAGCTTTGCGTCGCCGACAGATTTTGCAGCGCGGCGAGGTCGTTGCTCAGGCGGGCAAAGAATTGTCGCGGCTGTCCGCCAATGTTTGTAAAAAAGCCGCCGGCCAGGATCTTGCCGTCCGCATCCACCGCGATCGACCGCACCTCATTATTCGCAATTGGGTTTAGCTCATCCGCCGCACCGGTTGTGTTGAGCCGCGCGATGCGGTTGCGCGTCCCTCCGCCGATGAATGTAAATGTGCCGACGACTAGGATCTTGCCGTCCGCCTGCAGAACGATCGAATTGATGTAATTGTTAGCGGCCGGATTGAACGAATCGGCCAATCCGGTCAGCGGGTCGAGGCGTGCAATAAAGGAACGGCTCTGTCCGCCGATAGAAGTGAAAACGCCGCCGGCAATAATATTACCGTCCGTCTGCACCGCAATTGAATTGACACTTTGATTAGGATTTGGTGCAAACGTATCTGCCGCGCCGGTCACGCTGTCGAGCCTCGCCATAAAATCGCGGTTCTGCCCGCCGATGCTGTTCGTTCCAAAAAAATTGCCGCCGACAAGTATCTTGCCATCCGGTTGAATAGCAATTGTTTTAACTAAACCGTTTGCATTCGGATTGAACGTGTCTGCCAAGCCGGTCAAAGGATCTAACCGCGCGATGTGAAGACGCAACAGTCCTCCAACAGAAGTAAAACCGCCGCCGACTAAAATATTTCCGTCCGCCTGCAAAACGATTACCGAGACCTGGCCGTCCGCCGCCGGATCGAATGAATCATCAACGGCACCGGTTAAAGCGTCAAGCCTGGCAATCCGACTGCGCGATTGCCCGTCGATGATCGTAAAAAGTCCGCCGACCAAAATATTGCCGTCAGCCTGCACGGCAATCGCGGAAACTTCGCCGTTTGCATTCGGGTTAAATGTGGTGTCTAGCAGGCCGTCGGCATTCAATCGTGCGATATTGTTGCGCGTCTGCCCCAAAACGCCTGTAAAGCTGCCGCCGATCAGCGTCTTGCCGTCTCGCTGCTTGGCAATGGCAAAAACACCTGAACCACCTGTTATATTGACATTGAGAGTGTCATCGAGCCCGCCGTCGATCTCAAGACGAGCAATGCGGTTGCGCGTCTCGCCGCGGACGTTGTTGAAAGTTCCGCCAATCAAAATCTTGCCGTCCTGCTGCACGGCAATTGTCAGGACAAAAGGGCTGATAGCGTTCGGATTAAACGAATCAGCCTGCCCGTTAAACTGACTGAGCCGCGCGATGCCGTTGCGTGCCGCCGCACCGATGTTGGTAAAATTGCCGCCTGCTAATATCTGGCCGTCCGGCTGCACAGCGATTGCAAATACATTATTATCCGCATTCGGGTCGAAAGAATCGGCCAATCCGGTTGTCGCATCGAGCCGGGCGATGTAGTTGCGCGTTTGTCCGCCGATGCTGTTCGCCCCGAAGAAATTGCCGCCCGCTAAGACTTTGCCGTCCGCCTGCAAAGCGATCGAAAGAATGACATTGTTGGCGTTCGGGTCGAACGAATCAGCCAACCCGGTTGCGGGATCGAGTCGCGCAATGCGGTTTCGCGTCGTAGCGCCGACGCTGTTCGCTCCGTTGAAAAAGCCTCCGACGAGAATTTTGCCATCCGCCTGCACCGCGATCGAACGGACAGCATTGTTTGCATTAGGGTCGAACGAGTCAGCCAATCCGCTTCCGGGATCGAGCCGGGCGATACGGTTGCGCGTCGCAGCGCCGATGCTGTTCGCTCCGTTGAAAGAGCCTGCAGCTAAAATCTTGCCGTCCGTCTGCAGCGCGATAGAAAAAACAGTATTGTTTGCGTTCGGGTTCCAGGAATCTGCCGCTCCCGAAACGGCATCGAGCCGCGCGATTCGATTCCGCGTCGAGGCGCCAATGGTCGTAAAATCGCCGCCGACCAGAATCTTTCCATCCGCCTGAACCGCAATCGAAAAGACATTGCCATTAGCATTCGGGTTAAAAGCCGTATCGAGCGTGCCGTCCGAGTTGACGCGTGCAATGCGGTTGCGGGTGAAAGCGCGACCGCCATTTGGCGACAGCGAAGTGAAATCGCCGCCGATAAGTATCTTGCCGTCCGGTTGAACAACAATAACGCGAACCGTGCCGTTAGCATTCGGGTCAAAACCATCGAGTGCCGATTGCGCCCGCACTTCACCTGCAAAACACACAAAGAGCGCAAGGAGGAGAATAAAGCTCAAAGAGCGGGGTCGCAGTGAAGAAAGCAAATTCACGATACCCAAATACGCCCGGCTCGAAGACCTAAGCGGTTAAAAACAGATTAAAAAGCCAAGAAAGTAATGTGGAAACAAGATTACTCCCGAAATACGGTTTTTGCAAGAAAAAAATGGTCAATTTTTGGCCGCAGGGAAGCAAAGGTTAAACATTTTTTTGCAACCTTGCCTTTTTGCTTCGGCATCACAACAGCGGAAATATTTCCATACTTACATTCAACAAGGGGCAAATATATGAAACAAATAGTCTTAGGGTTAACCGTAGCGTTAGTTTTCGCGGGATTTGCAACTGCTCAAAAGCCGGTCAAAGCCGATTCTGCGGCTGCTGACGGGCAAAATACGTCAATGGGCTCGCAGATCACGGCCGGAACACAGGTTTCCGGTCAATTGCAGAATTCGCTCGATGTGAAAAAGGCCAAAGTGGGCGACCAGGTGCTTCTAAAAACGACAAAAGCCGTCAAACAAAACGGCCAGACCGTTATCGCAAAGGGCTCGACGCTCGCGGGCCGCGTCACCAGCGTTCAGCAAAAGGCTAATGGCAGCGCAAATTCGAGCATCGGCGTGGCGTTCGACACTTTACGGCAAAGCGGCCGCGAAATGCCGACCAACGCCATGATCACGTCCGTCCTGTCTGCTCAAACCGCCGCATCGGCCACAAGCAATGACGACATCATGTCGAGCACATCATCCTCAACACGTAGTTCGTCCGGCGCATCAGGCGGCGGCTTGCTCGGCGGCGCGACAAGCACCGTCGGCAGCGTCGTCTCGACAACGACAGACACGGTCGGCGGAATTGCTAATACAACGGGTAATGTCGTCGGCTCGACGACCGGCTCGGTCGCAAGCACCGTCAGAGGCCTGTCGATCACACAGTCAACCAGCGCATCGGCGCAGGGCGGCTCGACTCTAAACATGAACGGCGGCAACCTCCGCCTCGACAAAGGCACGACCTTCAACCTCGCGGTCACAAGCTCGACCTCGGCCTCGGTCGATAAAAACTAAACCGTTTTTTCGCTAACGCCCGTGCCGCGGCGTTACATTCGGCAGACAACACTCTGTCTGCCTCTGCCAAAACGGGCCAAATGGCTCGTCCCTCAGCAAAGAAGGCCTCGCAAACCGCGAAGCCTTCTTTCTTGCATTGCACAAGCCGGCCTGTGTCCGTAGCCCGCACGTAAGTAAGGGCTCCATCAGCGTGCGGTTACATCAGTGCCTGCACGCTCCTTAACAGTCGCGTTTCCGCCCGTAATTACTCACTTCTCGCCAAAACCTCCGCTCGCCCGTCTGTCACCATAACGAGCGAATCTCCCTCATTGAACATGATCCTCTCAAACGCCAGAGACGAAACAGAACCAGCCGCTCCAACAGTGGTAAATCTCAAATTCAAAAGCACGCCGTCGCTGTCAATCGGAAACGCTCCATAAACCACAACTCTCAAAAGCCCTGGCTCACTCGCATTCGTCACCACCGACAACCCGCGACTCACCGTTCCCGCCACATCGACGGGCTCGGCAAGCGGCTGAATCACCGCAGGATCATACCTCAGATCAAACTCATAAGAAATAATCCCCTTATCCGCCACGCCTCGAACCGAAACCGGAATAACGATTTCCTTTTCAACAGAACCCCTAACTGAGGGCAGCCCTACCGCGATGCCTCTTTCCGGCCCCTGCATTTCCGGGCTTTGCCCGCCGATGAGCGGAAAGGCCTCGCCTTTCCGACTGGCAGCCAAGCCCGACCGAGCGGCTCCGCCGCCCGCCGGACGCAGCGGCCCTGCTGCCCAATTGCCGGTCGTCTCGCCGATCAGAATGCCGATGTAGTCCTGCCCGGTGAGATTGCCGGAAACGGGATTATAGACCCGCGTAGTCGGCGACGCTCCAATAGGGAACGTCGGGAAACCCGGGTCGGGAACAAAGAATCTCCACTGCCCTGTAAGCCCGATCGGAGGCCCAAGCCCCGATACAAACCTTGCGATCTGTGCCGCGTCGGTTGACGATATAACCCCGTTGTTCGTCACGTCCGCCGCGATTCTTTGACGGTCTGTAGTGATAAGTAGATTTCCGGATACGTGCTGAGCAACTCTCGCCGCATCCGCCGAAGCTATGCCGTTTTGTCCAGTGCTTTTCGACGGCGACACGGTGTAAGACCCTGCACCAAATCCATTCAGCGTATACTGCCCCGCTGTTCCGCCCGGAGCCGCCGTTGTTGTGAAAACATTCGGCGAGCCTGTTCCAGTAACCGTCGCGTTCGAGATGAACTTCGTCGTAGGCGACGCCGGATTACCATAAGTAACAGTCCCGCCGACCGACGGACTTCCTGAACCGGTTGGTGTCGCAGTCGGTGTATTGGTCGAAGTTGCCGTTGCAGTTGGTGTATGCGTCGAAGTTGTAGTCGGTGTCGGAGTATTGGAGGAAGTTGCAGTCGGAGTATTTGTCGGCGTGTTTGTCGGCGCTGGCGCAACTACGACCAATGTTACGGTTCCGGCGGCGTTATTGTAGGTAACAGACCATGAATTTGGGGAAATATTTGGAAGATTTGTGGTGGCAAAAGTACCGGTTGAATTCGCGGCATCAAGTATGAGGAATGAATTACCAGGTGCAGGCGTAAAGGCATTTGTCAGCGTTACGTTTAATGTGCCGCCTAAGTTCGCCGTTCCGGAAACCAGTAACTGGTCGTGTCCGTTTGGATTAACTCCCGCTCCGCCTGTGCCGCCGATTTCGACATTGTAGTTTCCCATGTTGGCAAAGGTTCCGGTGAAACTTAGAATGCCGGGCGAAAGTCCGGGCGCGACTATGCCGTTTGCGGGGTTTATGAAATTGTTGACGATTGTTCCTGTGCCTTTGATAGTGCCGCTGTTGCCCAAGATTCCGCTAACGGTCAACGTGCGGGTTGCGCTGACTTGGAGCGTGGCGTTGGTGATAACCGAAACGTTTGCGGCGTTGGTGTTGTTATTGACCGAAACCGTGTTCACCGTGTTTGAAATAAAAACTTGGTTGAAGGTCGGCGTTGCGGCGCCGTAAATCTGCTGCGCGCCAGTGCCGTTGAAAATAAACTGGCTTGCTCCGGCGGTAAATGTTCCGCTCGAAAAATGGAAATCTTCGCCGAGGTTTACGGTGCTTGAGCCTGCGGACAGAATTCCGCCGGCGATGCTCAATTCGCCTGGAATTCCGATTGTATTGCTAAAATTGGTTGTTCCGCCGGTTAGGCGAACTTCCGCGGCATTAGCGGGAAAGGTATTTGCACTAAAGGTTACGCCATTGACATTTACAATTCCGCCCGAAACAAATAAACCGCCGCCCTGTACGTCAGCATCGTTGCCTGAAACAGTAGGTGAATTCAAAGTCAGCGTGCCATTTGAATGGTGAATTGCTCCGCCATTTTCAGTTGTTGTCGTTCCGTTGCCGTTATTGGTAAATGAAACCGTAGATGCGATCGCCGTAGTCCCGCCGGAATTATTGTGGTAAAGTCCCCCACCATCACCGCTTGCGTTATTATCAGAATCGGCATCATTACCAGAAAATGTTGCTCTGGTGAGAGTATCAGTTACACCACCAGAAACGGCAAATCCACCCCCGTGAACCCTTGAATTATTTTCCGTAACAGAAACCGACGTAGTTGAGCCGACATTCAGCACGCTCGGTGTTCCAACATTTTGATTTGTCGCATTGATAAAAACGCCGCCGCCATCAGTAGTCGCGTTATTGCCCGTGATCGAACCGTTATCTATATTGATAGTGGTTTGGTTTGAGGGCGTTACAGCAGCACGGAAAGCATGGGCGATTCCGCCACCATTGACCGAGTTATTCGGTTGAAGTGCGGCAACTCCGCCGATCGTGCAATTTGTTACGTTGAGCGTTCCCCGATCACGGAAAATTGCTCCGCCGTCACCGCCGCCGATGTTGTCGCTGTTGGCACGATTGTTTTGCATTGTCGCGCCGCTCAGAGTCATGAACCGCAAGGCGCTGACCGTGTCATTATCGCCGGCGAATGCACCACCATCGTCGCGCGCGGTATTGCCGCTTATTGTTCCGCCGGTGACGGTCGTCGCGCCGCTTGCGACATAAACTGCGCCGCCGTCATCGTGGCTGATATTATTTGTAAAGTTGGTACTGGTGATCGTGGCCGTATTGTTATCGAGCGTGGCATAAATGCCTCCGCCGTCAACGTCAATCGCGGTACCCATGAAAATAGGTCCCGTTCTTGCTTCGTTACCGGAAAATGTAGAACCCGAAACACTCAGCGTTGCCGGTGTTGAGGCAGCAAACTGCAGACCGCCGCCGGGACCCGCTTTACCGATATTATTTGAAACGGTCGAACTCGAGATCGAAACGTTGGAAAATTGATTAAAGATGCCGCCTGAATTGTGATCGGCTTGGTTATTATTGATAGTTACACTCGTCAAGGTCAATGTGCCGCGTGTTCCGGCTTGACCGAATCCGTCCAGTCGAATCGCACCGCCGCGGGCGAAGTTTCCAAAACCGCCGCCGCCGGCGTTAAAATCTTCGCGGACATTTCCGCTTTGGATCGTTAAATTCGACATCGTAACCTGAAGTCCGGTTCCGGCACCGAATCCGCCGCCGAATAAGCCATCGAATCCGATGTCAAAAACCCGATCAGTCGTGCTGGTTAATGGAGCGAAAGGCGCAAATGCTCCAACCGCGATCGTGTTTCCGCCCGCTGCTCCGGTAATCGTCAAATTATTAACATTTGTGGCTAACGGAGCGTTGCAAGTATCGCCGCCGGCATTAACGGCACAAGTTATATCCAAATCTCCGCCTCCCTCGAAATTAAAAGGACCGTTTGCGTCGTTGTCGGGATTTCCGGTTGAAAGAGTGATGTTTATGCCGGCGTTGATTGTGATTGAATCCGTTCCCGCCAAGTGATTTGCTTCCATAATTGCGGCCCGAAGTGTGCAAACCGCTCCGGCGGTCGCACAAACTCCGTTGCCCGGATTTGCATCAACGGCATCGCCTGCATTGTTGACCGTAAAAGCGGCTAACGGTGCACTTATCAAGGTGGTTGGCGATGATTTGCCTTCTTCCAAAATGATCAGATCTTTCTCACCGTCAAAATTCAGGCGGTCTGCCGCAAGCGAGATCGGAGCGCCGTCGAGATCAAACCTTACGGCCTGCCGTTTTCCGGTGTAGTCAGTTCTGACGCCCTTTTCGCCGTCTTCATTTACGATCAGCGGCATCGCGATGACGCTCTTATTTGACCTATCGATCAGTATCAGATCATCGCCGGCCCGGTTTGTGAGCCTCGCGCTCGTGAGCATCGCACCTGAAGACATTGCTTCGCCCGGCGTCGCGCCAAAGAATGAATCGGCCTCGTCCCAAGTTGCGGCATTGCTCGACCGGCTCTCCGGCTTTTCTTTAAGATCTGCCAAATCGATCTGCTTCATTATCCGCTTCGGGATCGGCATGCCTTGTTTTTGCAGTTCAAAAGCTTCGATTGCCAACAATTCCTGTCTGGTAACCGGTCTCGTATCAAGATCGCCGCGCGATAGAATGCGGATATTGCCGTCGCTGCCCAAAAGCGCAAATTCGCTGCGGTAATCCCGATCCGGGATAAAATCGCCCGAGGCCATTCCGCTGATGTTGAATCCCTGACGCAAATAGAGCGGTTCTGCCCTTTCGCTGTCTTGCTCGTGCCCGCTAAAAATTATCAGTCGGTTTCCGCTCGTGACAGCAATATCCGAAAAAGTGCTTTCATCAAATTGCCCGGTCAGAATTTGCGTCGCAGGCGATGCGAGTTCAATAGTTTCAGGCGCGGCATTAAATATGTCGCCCAACCCCTGATAGATCGCGAGCGATGAAGTGCCGTCGTTATCGAGACCGGCAATAATATCCCGCAGGCCGTCAAGCCGGTTGGTATCGCCGCTCGCCAGAGACGTTATCCTGCCCGCAAGCTGAATCTCTCTAACGCTCCGGTATCCGCCGTCGCCGTCGCCTTCGATCAGATAGATCGAAGTTCCGCCGCGTGCCGCCGCCGCTATATCCATCCGGCTGTCGCGGTCAAAATCTCCTGAAAGCAGAAAATCCGGGCTGATCGGCAATTCAATTGTTCTCGAATTTAGTTTGAATGGAGAGATAAAACGCAGGTCTCTGATCGCCTCAAACGCCGCTTGAGTCTTCGGGGCAAAGGCATTGATATCTCCCATCTGTATGGAAACGCCGTTTCGTCTACCGGTGACAAGTTCATTTATCCCGTCGCCATTAAGATCAGAAATGATCATGGAAACGGCGGGCGAATTACGGAGACTTGCCTCAGCGGGAATCGCAAACGTTCCATTGAGCTTAAGATCCTCATTACCCTGCGGCCTGCTCTTCAAATCCTGCGCGGTCAGAATCGAACCGCAAAATATAATGGCAATGATGAGGCAAAAACATCTATCCAATGAAATACCAGTAATCTTTTTCATTTCTTCTCTTCTTGACTAAATCCAATATCCTTCGTTTCCAAACTATCTCAAAACAGACGCCTAAAACCGCCGTACGCCTATGATCTCGGCGCACAGAACGCAAAAACGATAACGAGACGCAGACGGTAGTTAGACAACATGGCTTTTCTCCTCTTGGGTTCGGCGGGTTTCGTGCTCTCGCGGAGTACTTATTCAAATGATGAGAGAATTTTAATACCAATCTGAGGTTTAGGTCAACTGAATTTTGTGTAACTGTAAGTAGCACATTATATGTCCGGTATTAGTAGCACATGATATGTCCGCTTTAGGGGCAAGGGGTAGAAGATCGTAGCAAGGAGAAAAGGACTTGCTATGAGAATGTATCGGTTGATTAGACGCCGTTGGAATTATAAGCCCGTTGAAACGGGCTGGCGATTTCCGGGTGAACACTGACCACGCCCTAAAGGAACGTGGCTATGTGCCGCGAAACGCGGGGAAGTGGGGGTAGCGTCTCCCAAGTAGAATGCTCGCCGCTACAGTCGGACGACAACGACGAGAATGACTGGAAAATGTTAATGGTGAGAATGGCAAAAACGGCGAACACGACTGGAAAACGTTAATGACGACAACGTGGAATAACGACGAGGATCTCGCCGTCAGCCTTATGAAAAAAAGCGGAAAGTAGAGGGGGTAAAAGCGGTAAGTAGAGGCATGTTGGATGTCATTTCGGCGGCTTGGATGCGCAAATAACGCTCATAAAATCGACAAAATGCGCTCCCGACGTTTTAAAGGTGTACGTACCGCATTTTGTGAAACAATTTTTGGGGGAAGAAATCGAGGGCGATTTGAATGGATGTGACAGCTCGATTATAATTCAAAAATCGGGCGTCAATAATCAATGTCAACCATCGAGCTGGACATCATTAAGCAACGGAGCGACAAACTCCTGCCGTCGGAAAAACGCGAGTTGATCGAATACCTGGCCGCAAGCTTGTCAGATGAAGAAAAGGGACACGACCACGAGGACAAGGCCGTCGAAAACCTGCGAGACGAAGAAACCGATTAAGCATCTACAATTTATCATTAAAGAAACCGACGACGAGCGCCCAGGCGTCTTTGGCGGCTGTTTCGTCATAGACTTCGGGGCGGGTGTCGTTGAAAAAAGCGTGGTCGGCGTCGTATTTGACCGAGTGGACGGGCAGCTCAAACCTTTCGGCGGCGTCTTCCAACTGAGCGACCTTTTCGGGCGTGATCCATCCGTCTCGCGTGCCTGAGATAAAGATCGTCGGAGTGGAAAGCTTCTGCAATATATCGTCGCCCGGAATGTCGCCATAAAAAGGCGCGGCGGCGCTCAGTCCCTCCAATTCGCAGGCAGCGAGCAAAGCGAATGAGCCGCCCATGCAGTAACCCGTAATGCCGAAATGCGAAATATCGTAAGCTAAACTCGCCGCGTCGATGGCGGTTTTGATCGTGTCGAGGCCGTCTTCCCTTGTTAGATCGTGCATCATCTGCGAAGCCTCGTTGCTGTCGTTTGCGACGCGGCCGCGATAGAGGTCGGGAGCGACGGCCGTAAAACCTTCGTCGGCATAGCGACTCGCAACGTTCTTGATATGCTCATTCAGGCCCCACCATTCCTGGATCACGATCACGGCCTTGCCGTTTGGATCGTCCGGCATAGCCATGTAGGCGCTAGTCGGCCCGTTGGCGGTGTCGAATGACAGCATTTCATTTCGCATAGAAAAAAATCCTCCGATAATCAGACATCACTGAATTGTAGCTGAGGTCAATGGGCCGCCGCCATTACGCGGGACTTGGTGAAGAGATGTTTTGAGCAGGCAGCTTCGACAAGGCCGAGTATTTCGCTTTCCGCGAGCCTTTTTCCTTTCAGGTAAGCATTTGTGATCTCGGAAACGATCAGGAATTTTGATTTTTCAAGCAGAGTTTGTTCGCGAAAGGATAGTTTCTTTTCGTGGCTCAAATAGGTGAGCATTTTCAAAACATCCGCAACCTGGAAAAGATCGCCCGAACGGATTTTCTCTGTAAAGTCGCGCGAGCGCGTCTTCCAGTCGCAGCAAGACGGCTCAAAATCTTCAGAGAGTTTGTCGATCAGCTTTCGGCATTGCGAAGAACTCATCAGAGGCCGAATGCCAACGCTGTCCGCATTATCTTCTGGAATGAAGATGGTCGAATTGTCGTTGAGCACACGCAGAATAAACCCATTGATGATGCGTTCTCCGATGGTTCGTTTTTTTGTCCCTTCGACAAGGCAAACGCCCTGGTTCGGATAAGCTACTTTTAGACCGACGGTTAGCTGCATAACGCTTTTCTCCCAAGAGGCAGTTGAGATGAAAAAGGACGTGATACGCTGCGGAACAGTTCGCGCCGCGCTGGGATCTGTCAAGAATTGAACCAATTATAGCACAACCAACTGAGGACTGGAAAGTAAGGGGAAGGTCTAATTTAATGAAGGCAGTTCGATTCGAAATGTTGTTCCCGAACCGAGCACGGAATTTACAAATACCTCGCCGCCGTGAAGCCTGGCAAGGTGCTTTACGATCGCGAGGCCAAGGCCTGTTCCGCCAATCTCGCGTGAGCGGGCGCGGTCGGCTCGGTAAAATCGCTCGAATATCCGCTGTAAATGCTCGGGCAGAATGCCTTCGCCTGTGTCGGTGACCGAAATAATGTCGCGTCCGTCATCGGTTGTAAATCCGACCGTAACCTTGCCGCTTTGGCGGTTGAACTTGATGGCGTTATCTACAAGGTTGGTCAGCATCTGTTCAAGCCGAACCATATCTGCGGAAATGACAGCCGTCTTCGGCACTCCATTTATCAATTGAATCTCGCGCTCCTTTGCTTTTGCAGACAGAGCGGCAAGAACATCCTGCACGGCGGCATTTAGCTTGACTTCGCGGATATCGACGCTGACATTGCCCGATTCGATAAGCGAAAGCTCGAGAATGTCGGCGATCAGGCTGTGCATCCGCTCGGCGTTGCGGCGGATAACATCGAGAAATCTAAGGTTGTTCTCGCTGTCGTTGATGCCTCCGTCTTCGAGCGTTTCGACAAATGCGAGTATGGACGTAAGAGGTGTTCGCAGCTCGTGCGAGATGTTTGAGAGAAACTCCTGCCGGACAGATTCGAGACGATCGATCTGCGTTGTTTCATAGAAAAAGCCGATGCCGAAATTCGCGCCGTCAAGCTCGATCGGCGCGACGTGGACGTCAAATTTCCTGTTGCCTTCGCGGTTAAGCTCCAGCCGCACAGCCGATGAAACTTGCCTTCCAACGGCTTGTCGAAACGCCTCGTGCAGGTCGAGATCGCGGATGACCTCGCTCAAGCGACGGGTTTCAAGGTCGAGATCGTCCCGCCCGAACGCCACCGCAGCTGGCACGTTGCAATATGCGACGCGCATATTCGCGTCCACCACAATTACGGCCTCGCGGGCTGTGTCAAGTATTTTTTGAAGGATGTTATTTGATGCCGGCTCTTGAGCCAGTTCGCGGCCTGCGGCGGATTTCATAACGCTTATTTGCATCCGATAAAACGATAACCCACGCCGACAACCGTTTCAATGCAGCCGCCGCATTCGTCGAGCTTTTGCCGCAGTCGGCGGATGTGAACGTCGAGCGTTCGCGTATCGCCAAAATAGCTATAGCCCCAAACGTTATCGAGAAGCTGCTGCCGCGAAGCCACGCGGCCCGCGTTTTGAATAAGATGCTCAAGCAACGCAAATTCCTTACGCGTAAGCTTTACTGCCCGATCCGAGCACATCACGCGCATATCGGCAAAATCCACGGCCAACAGCGTGTCCTCATATTTCGGCACGGTTTCCGTTTCAGACCGCCGCAGAACCGCACGCACTCGGGCGATGACCTCTTTTATCGAGAACGGTTTTACGATGTAATCGTCGGCGCCTGTTTCGAGGCCCAATATCTTGTCGCCCTCAGCCGCTTTTGCGGTCAGCATTATAATAGGCGTCTTTTCTGTCAGCGTCTCGCGGCGCAGCCGCCGGCAAAGCTCCATACCGCTCATTCCGGGCAGCATCAGATCGAGCAAGATAAGCGACGGCGTATTCTTTTCGTCGAGAGCAAGACGCAGCCCCTTCTCGCCCGATTCAGCCACAACGATACGAAAACCCTCGCGTTTCAGGTTGTATTGCAACCCTTCCGCAATGTCCGCATCATCCTCGATGATCAGAATCGTTTGCTGCATACCAGAAATTGTAATGAATTCTTAACCTATCTGCGACTACTCTAACGGGCAGGGCTTAATTGGGTCTTAATATATTGTTACGAAGCTGTTAAATCTTTCGGCCTGAAGATGTCATGCAATTTACCGCAGCCGTCGCCGATCTCATCCCATTCATCAATATTGAGTTCGATCACAGCCAGAGCGGCAGTCGGCATTGGTTCTACTTGCCCGGTTAGAAAACGGACAAATCCTTCGATGCCGGGATTGTGCCCGACGAGCATGGCTGACGAATGAGCATCGTTGGTTTCGGACACGACCTTGGTCAGGCGGTGCGGGCTGGCTTCATATATGCGCTCGTCAAAACAAATCTCGCAGGAGAAATCACCGGCGTCCTTAACCATCATAGCGGTTTGTTTTGCTCTTTCAGCCGGCGAGCTGAAGATAATCGACGGCTCAAGATGTTTTTCGCGCATGAACTTTCCCATAAACGGGGCGTCGCGTTGGCCGCGTTTGTTCAACGGACGTTCAAGATCCGCGAGATTTGCATCGTCCCAACTCGATTTTGCATGGCGCAGGATAAACAGAGTTTTCATAGACGATTATTTTACCTTATGATTCAGTGATTGACGGCGACCGCCGATGAAACTTATACTTCAATCGCACGTATTTGTTTGTTCGGGAAATGAACTTGAGAAACAGAAAAAGAATAAATCACATTCGCACTAATATGGCGCGAGTGCTGTCTTGTTTTCTGCTTGTCGGCATCATTTACTCGGCAACGTTCGATGCGGTCCACAGCCATGGGATTGCCTCCAAGTCAGTCCCAACTATTTCTCACAATTTAACCGGGCAATCCGGCGTCGTATCTGAAGTGCCGCTTCGCAGCCGTTCGGAAAGACAAGAGTGTCTCGTCTGCGTGCTGCATCGGCAATTTTCCAACAGCATTGTTCATACGCCTTTTTTAATTGCCGAGCCTTCCACGCACTCTGCAATTATTTCGGCGGCGACGGTTTTTCATAATTCCGTAAGTTTTCTTTCTTCTCCAATTGCCGGTCATTCGGGCCGCGCTCCACCTAACGCTTAGTCATAACCAAACCCAAGTGACGGCGGGCACATTTTGCTCGCTAATGATGTTATTTCAAATGGCATTGACGCGCTCGATGCCGTGAATGGGATTTAAAATCAGAATTCTAAAATTGGCAAGCGAGGCAACATGAAAACTCTTTTTTTCTTCTTTCTTCTTTTTTCAACTACAATCTTTGCCCAAACTAACGGCAAAATAAACGGCACGGTGCGGCTTGGCAATGAGGATACGGTTCTGCACCAAGTTTCTGTCAGGATCGTCGAGCTCAAACGAACAGCAGTTACAGACGGCAACGGCTATTATGAATTTACAAACGTCCCGCCCGGCCGCTACACGATCACGGCGCATCAGGAAGGCTTTGCGGATTCGACACAAAAGATAGATGTTGAGGTAGGAGCAAGCGTCACCGCGGATTTTCGTCTGGTGATCTCAGGCCTCAAGGAAAGCGTCACCGTCACCGCAAGCGGCAGCGAGCAGTCAACATTCGAGGCTATCGGGACGGTCAGCACGCTCAATTCATCGCAGATCACTGAACGTGCTGCGGTCGGGCTAGGAGACGTTTTGAACAGCGAGGCAGGCGTTGCAAAACGCTCATCTGGACCTGGAACTGCGCGGCCCGTTATTCGCGGCTTTGACGGAGACCGCGTAAAGGTTGCGAATGACGGCGTTAGTGTTGGCTCGCTTGCGTCGCAGTCGGGCGATCATTCGGAGCCGGTTGATACGCTTGCCGTCGAGCGCATTGAGGTCGTCAAAGGCCCAGCAACGCTGCTCTACGGCAGCAGCGCAATTGGCGGTGTTGTAAATGTAATCAGCGGCCACGACGAGGAATCTCATCCCGGATTTCGCGGTTATCTGTCCGGCATCGGCGGCACGAATAACAATCAGGGAGCGGCTAGCGGCGGTCTCGAATATGGCACAGGCCGCTGGATGTTTTGGGGAAATGGAACCACACAGCGGACTGGCGATTACAAACCTGGCGGCGATTTTGGCACGGTCGGGAACACCTTTACACGAAGTGCTGCCGGCAACGCCGGATTTGGCTATTTCGCCAAAAAAGCGTTTTTCAACACCAATTTCGGCTACTATCAAAACCGCTACGGCATACCGCTCGATTTTCGAGAAAGCGACCCTGAAAAACGCAGCATTCGCATGCATCGCGGCGACGTAAAATTTAATTTTGGCTACAACGATGCCAACTGGTTTTTCACAGACGCGAAATTCACCGTCGATATCAGCCGCTATCAACATCAGGAGTTGGCGAATGACGTTGTCGGGACGACTTTCAGAAACAGCGTTTCCTCATATCGCGGAATGTTTGAGCAAAAGAAAGTCGGCAGGCTCACCGGACGTTTTGGATTCGAGGGTTTCAAGCGCGACTTTTCGACAATAGGTGACGAGACATTGATAGACGAACCTGTCAGGCAAAATTCCTTCTCGGTCTTTGGTTTGGAAGAGCTAAAATTTGAACGTGTCAGCCTTCAACTAGGCGGACGCGTCGAGCATAATGGTTACGATCCGGTAAATCCGACTTTGCTCGACCGTGACTTTACTGGTTTTTCCGTTGCTGCGGGCGTGAGGTTTGGACTGTGGAAAGGCGGCGCTTTTGTGGCCAACTACGCGCATAGTTATCGTGCTCCGGCTCTCGAAGAGCTTTACAACAACGGAGCGCACGACGGCACGCTTTTGTTTGAGATCGGCAATTCGGCTTTGAAACCAGAAATCAGCAACGGCATTGATCTTTCCCTGAGACAGCAAAACGCGCGCATCAAGGCCGAGGCAAATTTCTATTATTACGATTTTAAGGATTTCGTTTTTCTCGCCCCGACTGACAAGGTTGACCCCGACAGCGGTTTTCCCATCGCTGTTTATCTCCAAGGCGACAGCCGCTTCACCGGAACGGAATTGAGCCTTGATCTGACGGCTCACAAATATTTGAACGTTCTTGTCAGCTTGGATTATGTCAACGCCAAGCTGAAAACCGGCCAGCCGCTCCCGCGAATTGCACCGCTGCGGGCGCGTTTCGGTTTCGACGCACATTACAAGAACTTGAGCGTCCGACCCGAATTCGTCGCCGTTGGCCGTCAGGATCGAGTCTTTATTGACGAAACGCCAACTGCCGGTTACGGCACTGCCAACGTAACGGCGTCATACATTCTCCCAACCAAACACACGGCAAACGTCTTTTCGGTGAGCGCTTACAACCTGAACAACAAGCTGTATTTTAACCACATCTCGTTTATAAAAGACATTTCGCCCGAGATTGGACGCGGGATTAGGTTTAGTTACACGCTTAGGTTTTTTTAGAGTCGTAGCTGGATCGGACGACGGTTTTGATGTTGCCGCGAACGTGGAAATCGCCTTCGATCTCGACCTTCAGCGGGTCGCAGGCGGCGACGAAATCTTCGAGGATTATGTTGATAACATGCTCGTGAAAGATCTTTACGTCGCGGAATGAATTGATGTAGAGCTTGAGGCTTTTTAGCTCGATGCAGAGACGGTTGGGAACATATTTCAAGCGAATGACAGCGAAATCGGGAAAGTCCGAAAATGGACAAATTGCAGTGAATTCCGGCATCTCAAATTCGACCCAAATTTCTTTGCCGGGAAATTCATAACCGAACGTATCGAGCGGATAAAGCTCCATTTCGCCGCGAGGCGTTGGTTTGATATAGAGGTTTTGGTTGTTCAGGCCAACAGCGGCGGCTTCATCTGACATATCTATGTTTTCGCGAGCCCAATTTGCGAACGGCCGCAAGATTGTTGACACCGCGGTCGCTTAGTTTGGCGAGCAGGTTTACAAAAATGTGCGCGGTTGCATATGCATCGGCGCTGGCGCGGTGGTGATTTACGAGGTCGATCGAATAGTGCTCGGCGACGGTTTTTAGTTTGTGATTGACGATGTCGGGAAGTAATTTGCGCGAAAGCTGGACGGTGCAGAGGCACGGATTGCCCATGCGATAACCGCCAAAAACGCGGCCGATCTCGTAATTCAAAAACCGCATATCGAAACCCGAATTATGAGCGACAAGGATCGAGTCGCCGATAAAGTTCAAAAGATCGTGGGCAATGTCGGCAAATTTCGGGGCGTCATAAACCATTTCGCCCGTGATGCCTGTGAGGTTTGTAATAAATTCAGGTATCGGCACGCCAGGATTTATAAGCGTCTGAAATTCTTCGGTCACTTCGCCGTTGCGGATTCTATAGGCGCCGATTTCGATGATCCGGCACGGCGGAATCTTGGCACCGGTCGTCTCAAGATCGAAAACAACAAACTCCGTAAGGGCAAGCTCGCGGTTTGCAAACCCGTCGTCCGCAAGCTCAACCATATCTTGGTTTAGCGTGAGACGAGGGTCGCGTTCGATCAGATCTTCAACGAGCAGTCTCGCAAGGAGCGGCTCGGGCTTTCTGATCTTCATCACAAAATCGACAACGCTCACCACCGACGCCTTGCCGCCAAACGAACGCAGCAGCGCCACCGTCTCGTTTATTAGCAATGACTCGGAAATTAGGTTAGGATACGGTGTCATCGGGAATAGTTTAGCAGAGTTTGGTGAGTTTGCTGAGTAATAAGTTTAATGAATGTACTAGACCATTTTAGAGAAACCAACGCTCTGCTTGACGGCCATTTTATTCTGTCAAGCGGGCTGCACAGTTCTAAATACTTGCAGTGCGCGCGTGCATTGCAAAAACCTGCCGATGCCGTAGAGTATGGTCAGGCTTTAGCTGGTCAGGTTAGTGATATAGAGATCGACACGGTAGCGTCGCCGGCTATCGGCGGTCTGATTATTGGTTTTGCGGCGGCACAGGCATTGAATACGCGATTCATCTGGACTGAAAGGGAAAACAGCGTTATGACGCTGCGGCGCGGATTTGCAGTTCAGCCGGGCGAGAGGTTTTTGGTTGTAGAAGACGTAATAACGACCGGCGGCTCGACGCGCGAGTGTATCGCTGCATTGGAAAAACATGGCGCGAAAGTAGTTGCAGCGGCGTCTATCATTGACCGCTCGAACGGCACCGCAGATGTCGGAGTGCCGCGTGTTTCGCTTGCGAGTCTTGACGTGCCGAGCTACAAGCCTGAAGAATGCCCGCTCTGCGCGGCCGGTATCGAGGCCGTAAAACCGGGAAGCCGTAAGTAATGAATGCTGCCGTTCAGAAATATTGGAATGAGTTCCTTATACTAAATCCGACGGTCCCTAAGGACTCGTTTTATCAGGTCTGGTTTTTTGGTAACACAGTTGAAATGGCTTTAGAGCTTGCCGAGCTTGTTATCGAAGGCAAAAAATTTGCAACGGCTAGCCTGGCCTCCGTCAACGAGATCAAACCCGAACAAGCTCCGATACCCGATGGTTACAGTGTCGTCACGGATTTTCACGGCGTTCCCATGTGCGTGATCCGGACGGTTGAGATACGGCACTTGCCGTTTGAAGATGTTGACGCTCAGTTTGCCTGGGACGAAGGTGAGGGAGATCAGTCGCTCGAATATTGGCGTGACGTGCATTGGCGTTACTTTACACGTGAAGCCGTTGCGTTAAGCCTCGATTTTGATGATCGGTCACTCGTTTGCTGCGAGCGGTTTAGACTTTTGTATCCGAAATGAATTACAGACTCTTAATTCAATACGACGGCACGGATTTTCACGGCTGGCAGGTGCAGGAAAATGACCGCACGATCCAGGGCGAGCTTGAGCGCGTGATTGGGATGCTGGCCGACACACAGGTCGGCGTTGTCGGATCGGGAAGGACTGATGCCGGCGTTCATGCTGAGGGACAAGTCGCTAATGTTCATCTCCACGGAAACAAATTCTCGCCTGAAAAACTCAAACATGCAATCAACGGCAATCTGTGGCGCGACATCAGGATATTGAAGGCCGAAAACGCGCGGGATGAGTTTCATGCGAGGTTTTCGGCGATAAAGAAAACCTATGTCTATCGCGTTATCAACGCACCGGTGATGTCGCCGTTTTGGCGCCGATATGCGGCTCACGAATCGCGGCCTTTGGACGTTGCGCGTATGAATGAAACGGCGCGGTTTTTTCTCGGCGAGCATGATTGGACGGCGTTTGCCTCGGCAAAGGCCGACGGCGACACCCGCGTGCGTAATGTGCTCGATTTCACGGTTGAATCACGCTGGGACGATCGTGCGAGTGCCGAATTGATCGAATTTCGAATCAGTGCAAGCGGCTTTTTGCGCTACATGGTTCGCTCGATCGTCGGCACGATGCTCGAGGTCGGGCGCGGCGAAAAAGATTCTGATACAATTCAGACGGCGATAGTCACCGGAGACCGCGACCTCGCCGGCAAAACCGCACCCGCACAGGGTTTGACTTTGCTGAAGGTCGAATACGATTGATGGGTTGTTCCGTTCCAGGAATGGTGGAACAAGTGGAACAAAATTAGGCGTGCTTATTTACCATATAGTTTTACCGGATGCTTGGGCGGCTTTTGAAACTGATCTTTACCGAGCTAAAAGTTTGGAAACCGAAGGCTTTATCCATTGTAGCTTTGCAGAGCAATTAGACGGTGTCATAAGCAGATACTATAAAGGCAAGGATCGTTTAATGATACTTGAGATCGACACCGAGCGATTAATGTCGCGGATGATCAAAGAACCGTCAACCAATAACGAGATCTATCCGCACATCTACGGGCCGATCAACCGCGATGCGATAATAAGAATTGAACAACGGATTTACGCGGATTGACACAGATTTTTTTGTTCCGTGTAAATCTGCGTTAATCCGTTGTTCCAGATAACTGATGCGCGAGAATTTCGCCGGTATTATTAAGCCTAATTCCAACGATGCCAAACTGCTCGCGGCGATAGATGAATCGCGTCTGCCGCAGCACATCGCAGTGATCATGGACGGCAACGGCCGCTGGGCAAAACAGCGCGGCAAACCACGCATTTTCGGCCATCGCGCTGGTGCGGAATCCGTTCGGGCGATCATTGATACTTGCACAAGATTAGAGATAAAAGCGGTTACGCTTTATGCTTTTTCGACTGAGAACTGGAAACGGCCACCCACAGAGATTAGAGGCCTGATGCAGATGCTTAAACGCTTTATTCGCAGCGAATTAAAAGAGGTCAATGAAAACAACATTCGCTTCCGCGCTATCGGCGACCTTTATCAACTTGATAAAGACGTGCAAAAAGAGATCGAAGTTGCAAGGCAAACGACTTGGGAAAATACCGGAATGGTGATGAACGTGGCGCTAAATTACGGAGCGCGGGCCGAGATCGTCCGTGCCGCGCGACTCGCGTTTGCCGACATCGAACGCCGCAATGACGCGATAGACCATCTGACCGAAGCCGACATCGAGCGCAATCTTTACACGCACGGCTTGCCTGAAGTCGATCTGCTCATCCGCACCAGCGGCGAGTTTCGAATCTCGAATTTTCTCTTATGGCAGCTCGCCTACAGCGAAATATACGTGACGCCAACGCTTTTTCCGGACTTTCGCAGGCCGCAGATTTTTGAAGCGATCATTGATTACCAAAAGCGCGACCGACGCTACGGCGGTGTGTAACGCATCATTATGAAAACGCGAATTCTTACAGCCGCCGTTGCTCTTCCGATTCTAATTGCATCGATAATTCTGCCGTCGTATTTGCCGGAGACAGTGTGGTTATTTGTAGCTATTGCGGCGTTTGCGCTCGGGGCTGGTTTGTTTGAGTTTTATTCGCTCACGAAGAAGCTGGAGCTAAAGGCGGATGCGGCGATAGGTTATATCGGTGCGATGGCTTTGTTTGTCGGCTTCGTTTTTGACGCTCCGGCAAAAGCACCCGATCTTCAAATTGCCACTCTCGCATTGACTGTTATAGTTGTTTTAATCTCGCAGACATTTCGTTTCCAGAAAGATTTTTCCAAGATGCTGACCGGCATCGGGGTGACGATGCTCGGAATTATTTATGTCGCATTTCTCGGCGGATTTTTGGTTGCGATGAGAGTAGGTTTTGAAAATCAGCCCGGCCTGTCAACGAAATTGCTCGGTTATTTCTTCTGCGTAACATTTGCTTCGGACATCGGCGCTTATTTGTTTGGCCGGGCATTTGGCAAACACAAGCTAGCTTCCGTGATCTCGCCCGGCAAAACCGTTGAAGGTCTCATCGGAGGGCTTGTTTTTGCATCCGCATTCGCAGCCATTGCTACATTAACTTTCTTTCCTGAATTGCCGCTTCAATTTTCGATACCGCTCGCAATCATATTGGCGGCTGTCGGCGTGCTCGGCGACCTGGCCGAGAGCTCAATGAAACGCGGCTCAAAAATGAAGGACGCGGCAAGCATTCTGCCCGGCCACGGCGGCTTTCTCGACCGCCTAGATAGTTTGCTTTTCGGCGCGCCGCTACTGTATTATTTTGCAAGGATTTATTTCGTGGTTTGATGGACGCCTTTATTCGGTTTAATGACAATAATTGACTGGCGTGTGCGTTAATGATTAGCGTGCCGCCTTTCGTTATGTCCAAATCGAAAGGCGTTTTTTATTTTTTGCCCACGAATAGCGCGAATAAAACGAATAAAGAGATGGCCGAAATACTCTACAAGGATGAGAGTTACATTCTAATGGGAGCATGCTTTGAGGTTTGTAACCAAAAAGGGTTCGGATTTACCGAGCCTATCTATCAAGAATGCTTACAGCATGAGTTTCTGATTCAAAACATTCCGTTCATTTCGCAGCCGGAACTTCCTTTGATGTACAAAGGCATACAGCTTGGGCATACTTTTAAGCCAGATTTTATTTACTTTGAAAAAATTGTGGTTGAGCTCAAAGCTGTTGCGTGCCTAACCGACGCTCATAGAGCACAAACATTGAATTATTTACATGCTACTCAATTTGAATTGGGGCTGTTAGTAAATTTTGGTCAATTCCCAAAACTTGTATATGAACGGCTGGTTTGTAACCGCCGCAACGAATCCGCTTCATACTATGAAGTACTTGGAAATCGTCAAAATTTCTGATTTTTTATTCGTGCTATTCGCGTTATTCGCGGGCAAAAATTCTTATGCTAGATACTTTAGGAAGCTTAGAGAGAACTCACACCTGCGGCGAGCTGCGCGAGGCGGATGCGGGCAAGCAGGTTGTGCTGATGGGTTGGGTTGCGAAGAAGCGTGATTTTGGCGTTTTTACGTTTGTCGATCTGCGCGACCGTGACGGGTTGACGCAGGTTGTTGTAAGCGAAGAGACCGCTCCGGAAGCACATCAGAAAGCAAAAAATCTTCGCGGCGAATTTGTTATTGCGGTGAAAGGCGAGGTTGTTTTGCGCTCCGAAGGCACACACAACGCAAAACTTGCGACTGGTGATATCGAAGTAAAGGCAAGCGAGATTCTCGTTCTAAACGACGCTAAAGTGCCGCCGTTTCAGCTTGAGGTTGCGGGTTCGGAAAATCTCGCCGATGAATCGACGCGGCTTAAGTATCGCTATCTCGATCTGCGCCGGTCGCAATTGCAATACAACATACGCACGAGGGCAAAAGTCGTCGGGCGCATTCGCGAGTATATGGATTCGCGAGGTTTTATCGAGATCGAAACGCCCATTTTGCTCAAATCGACACCCGAAGGCGCGAGAGACTTTATCGTGCCTTCGCGCATTCATTCGGGCAAGTTTTTTGCGCTGCCGCAGTCGCCGCAGATATTGAAACAGTTAACGATGATCTCGGGTTTTGACAAGTATTATCAGATCGCCCGCTGCTTTCGCGACGAAGACCTGAGGGCCGACCGACAGCCGGAATTTACTCAGCTTGATGTCGAGATGTCGTTCGCAAATCAGGAGATGGTTTATCGAACGATCGAGGGTACGTTCCGCCATATCTTCAAGCTGATCGATGTTGATCTGCCGGAACAGTTTCCGCGAATGACACACGCCGATGCGTTGAGTCGGTATGGTTCGGACAAGCCCGATCTGCGGTTTGAAATGGAATTGATCGACTTGAGCGACGAGCTTCGCGATACGGATTTTGCTCCTTTCGCCGATACGCTCAAAGCGAACGGCCAGATAAGGTGCATCGTCGTCAAAGGCAAGGCAGACTATTCACGAAAACAGCTTGACGAGTTACAGGAATTTGTCAAACGCTATGGAGCAGGCGCGCTTGCGTGGATAAAGATGGGCCATGACGAGACGAGTTCGTCGTTGATGAAAGTGCTCGGCGAATCAAAGGTCAAACAGCTTGCTTCGGTTGCGAACGCCGAAAAGGGCGACGCCGTTTTGATCGTTGCAGGACGCAAATCGGTTGTCGCAGCAAGCCTCGGCGCGTTGCGTTTGGAAATTGGAAGACGAGAGAATCTTATCGCACGAGACGTTTTTAAGCCGTTGATGGTCATTGACTTTCCGATGTTTGAATACAACGAAGCTGAAAATCACTACGACGCGGCGCATCATCCGTTCACATCGCCTATGGACGAGGATTTAGAAGTGTTTAAACAGGCAGTCGAAACCGGTGAGCGTGAATTACTCGGAGGTGTTCGCGCAAAAGCTTACGATGCAGTAATCAATGGCATTGAGGTCGCAGGCGGTTCGATCCGGATTCATCAGCGTGACGTACAGGCGTTGAATTTCAAAGCGCTTGGATTAACGCCGGAAATGGCGCGAGAACGCTTTGGGTTTTTCCTCGAAGCTCTCGAATACGGCACGCCGCCGCACGGCGGCTTTGCCGCCGGCATCGAGCGAACGCTGATGTCTCTGTTGCAGAACGAAAATATCCGCGACTTTATTGCATTTCCAAAAACAGCTTCGGCACAGGACCTGATGATGGACTCGCCGGGCGAGGTGGACGCGTCGCAGTTGAAGGAATTGGGAATTAATATTAACGAGTAAGAATTTTGCCCGCGAATAACGCGAATTAAGGAAATTACTTTTTATTCGTATTATTCGCGTTATTCGCGGGCAAAATTCTTATTTGACGAACAATTCTCTCTATTTTATCGTAGGAACGAAGTAGTATGCCGACGAAGTACGATACAAATCCTCTTGATCCCGATTTTCCGGCGAAGGCGAAAGCTGCGGCTGAGGCGGAAGTTGCGACCCGAACGCTTAGACAAACTGGCCCCGAAACAAGGCAGTTTGCCGAGCCCGGCGAAGAACAAACCCGCAGATTTGCTCCCGCGAATACTTCGGATTATACGCCGCCTTACACCGGACAATATGTTCCCGCAAATGTTGCCGGATTTGGAAGCGGAACTCAATCGATCTCGCGAAAAGTTGATAAGGTCGGGTTGCCGGAAAACATTATGACCGCCGTTCCGTACATTCCATGGTATCCGGGAATGGTTGCGGCTTTGATAATGCTCTTTGTGCTACCGAAATCGGAGGCAAAGGTTCGTTTTCATGCTGCGCAAGGATTAGCAGCTCATGCTGCAATCTGGATAGTTGCTGCAATACTCGGTGGGTTTTCCGGTGTGACTGGTTTTGCAAATGCGGCAAGCGGTATCTTTACGGTCGTAACGAGTATAATGATGATTGTTTTTGCCTATAGAGCCTGGAAAGGCCGACCGGTGCATATTGAGTCTGTAGATTCGCTAACCAACTGGCTCGAGGAAAAGATCAGCCCGAAATCGTAAGGAAACTAAATGTACTGTCCAAACTGCGGCAAAACTACCGACAAAAAGCTCAAATACTGCAGCGGCTGCGGCGAGCGGCTTTCAAAAGCCAGCGAGGTCGATAAGGACGGAATGCCGGGCAAAATGCTTGATAACATCTTGACGACGATCTTTCTGGTCGTAATGTTCGGGCTCGGGATCCTGGTCGGGTTAGTGGCAGTTCTGCTAGGTCATGATGTGCGAATCTCACCTGTCATCATTATCGTAGCCGCATATCTCGCTGCCGTTTTCGGCATTTGCTTCATGCTGCTTAAACAGGTGCCGAAACTCATTGACGCCCGGCTGAAAGCGATGAATTTGGACGAACCTGTCCAATCTGCTCTACAGACTCCGATAACCACGGCGCAGCTCGAAGAATATCGCGAACCGGTAATGAGCGTGACCGACCACACAACTAAAACGCTCGATCAGGCACCGTTAAAAAGAGTCTGATCTGCCGTCTCCGGCTTGCTCCGTGTCCTTAAAATTCCGTTGACCACCAGAAAGATCGCCAGCGCGATCAGTGCGAGAGACGTGATGCCGTTGATGAGCTTTATGTCGAAGCCTGTTGACGCGCGAAAATTGCCAAACACCATCGAACCGAGAGCCCACAGCGTGATGACTAATACAAAAAGCATCGGCACAAGCGTAAAGACGATTCGCTTTTTTGCCTTGTAGAGCCAAACCGTGATCGACAACAGCGTCAGAGCCGCCAGAAGCTGATTGGACGCGCCGAACAGAGCCCAGAAGTCTATGTAACTGCCGGGTTTTGCGAGGAAGATAAGAGCGAAGGGCAGTGCAACGGTCACGAGGGTTCCTACAAAAGCGCCAACGCGTCCCGGCATGCCGAGCAGTTCCTGGATGAGAAGGCGGCCAAGCCGCATCGTCACGTCGAGTGTGTCGAAGACAAACGTCGAGAACGCCATCGCTCCAAATGTTACGGCAAATTTCAGATTCTCCTGTCCGATGATGAGCGAAAGAAAACTGCCGATGCCGTTGCCGTAGATCTTTCCGGCGGGAAGGTTTTTGCCGTCCGGCCCGATCAATGAATCACCCAGAGCAATCATCACCGTCACCAGCGCGATAAACGCGACAAAGCCCTCGGCGAGCATCCCGCCGTAGCCGATCGGGCGGGTGTGCGATTCCTTGTCGATCTGTTTCGACGTAGTGCCCGAGCAGACCAAGCCGTGAAAACCCGAGCACGCGCCGCATGCGATAGTCACAAAGAGAAACGGGAACAGCATTCCCGTCATCCCGCCCGCGTCAAAAGATTTGAACGCCGGCTGCTGTATCGAGTAGTCGCCAAAAAATATGCCTATCACCCCGACCGCGATAGCCGCATAAAGTACAAACCCGCCAAGATATCCGCGCGGCTGAAGCAGCGCCCAAACCGGCAGCATCGATGCGACCACGCAGTAAAGCAGGATCAGGAACGCCCAAGTTTGGTGGCTGAAAAGGAACACATTTGAATACTGTGTGCCCAGATACGACAGAGCGAATGTGGCCGGCACAAAGACAGCGGTTACAAGCCAGAGCGGCGGTTTAAGAAATCGTTGGACGATACCGAGGATGAGCGAAAGGGCAAGATAGAGCACGCTGGCCATCGCAACCGCGCCGCCCGGATTAAAACTCGTTTCGCCGACTAGCGCTTCATCACCGGAAACAAACGTCCCGGCGGTAATATCGGTGAACGCAACAGCCACATATACGAGTGCGATCCAGATAAAAGCCATCAACGCACGCCCGGCTCCGCTGCCCAAACGTTCGCGAGTGATTTCGGCAACGCTCTGTCCGCCGTGGCGGACCGAAGACGCAAGCGCGCTAAAGTCATGCACCGCACCGATCAACACTACGCCCAGTGCGATCCAAAGCAGACAGGGCAGCCAGCCGAACGCAAGACAGGCTATTATCGGCCCGGCTATCGGCCCGGCCGCCGCAATCGCCGAAAAGTGCTGCCCGAAAAGATAAAATGGACGCGTCGGCACATAATCTTCACCGTCATTCACGACATTGGCGGGCGTCGTTCGATTATCGTCAAGTTTAAACTGGCGCGCGACCCAGCGTCCGTAGGCAAAATAACCAAATACGAGCCAGGCGATCACCGCAATGGCAATTATCGTAAGCATAATATTTACAAGGTGCCGATTAAATTTACGCTACTTAGCTTGCCGACAGCAAGCTCCGTAATAAGTGAAAAGTGATAAGTTATAAGTGCGTGCGTTATGACTTCTCACTTATTACCTATCACTTTTAACTTATTCCGGAGATTATGAAACAAGAACTTTCCCTTCAACAGCAATACTCGCCTAATGGAATTTGCTTCGGCTGCGGGCCGGCGAATGAAAAGGGGCTGCACATAAACAGCTTTGCCGATGGCGATGAAGTTGTCGCTGAGTGGCATGCCGAGCCGCATCACCAGGCGTTTCCGGGAATGCTGAATGGCGGCATAATCGGCGCTTTGCTCGATTGCCATTCAAATTGGACGGCGGCGTATTTTTTGATGAAACGCGACGGCAAACCTGAGCCGCCCTGCACCGTAACCGCCGAGTTTCACGTCAAACTGCTGCGCCCGACGCCGGTTGACGGGCCGATAACATTAAAAGCGCGCGTCGTGGATTCAAGCGAAGACCGAGCGACCGTCGAGGCCGAGTTGATCGCCGGCGGGAAAGTATGCGACACATGCCGCGGCGTTTTTGTCGCCGTCAAAGAAGGCCATCCCGCTTTTCACAGATGGTAAGAAAGATTTTTGCCCGCGAATAACACGAATTCAACGAATTAAAAGAAATCAAATCTTATTCGTATTATTCGCGTTATTCGTGGGCAAAAAAATTCTTCCTAACTGAGACTCAAACTCTTCATTTAAACCCAGCTTTTCAAGCCAACTGACTTGCTCCGACATCAGGCGCGGCAAATGCGCGACGTCTGACAGCGCGTAATTTACCAGTTCATCAGTCCAGACGCCGTTCCAGTTGCGCGTGAATTTTGCACGCTGTGATTTGTCGAGATCGACGGCGAAATAGCGGTAGAGCGTTTCGGCGAGCGACGCGGATTGATTCGCGCCGCGCGTGAGAACCCTTTCGGCGATCATCGTGTCGAAAATATTCTCAGCCGCATATCCATTCTCGTTCAAAAATTCCAGATCGAATTTGGCATTGTGAAATATTTTTCTTATCGAGTTATCCCAGAGAATTTCCGCGAGGCGACCAAGCGCGACGCTTTCGCTAACGGGCACGAGAACATTAAAAATGCCATCGGAAAACTGCACTGAATAAAGCTTTCCGCTGCGGGCGCCGAAGCCGGATGTTTCGGTGTCGCAGCCTAAGAAAGCGGCCGTTGAAAGCCGTTCAAATGCAAAGTCGATTTCGTTCTCTGTGCGAGCGACTAGAATATCCACGACTTAAATTGTAAATTACTAAACGGGAAAACACGACAGGAAGCCAAACTCTAAAATGCCCGAAACACTAACCCAAATGGAAGCCCGCATCATCGGGGCCTTGATCGAAAAACAACTTACGACGCCGGAATATTACCCGTTGACGCTCAATGCCCTGGTCAACGCCTGCAATCAAAAGAACAACCGCGATCCGGTTGTGTCATACGATGAAAAGGCTGTTAACGAGACTCTCGAAATCTTACGCGACCGCAACCTGGTTTACGTTTTTTACGGCAGCACGAGCCGCGTGCCGAAGTATAAACACATGCTGCCGAGTGTTTATGAGCTGAATGAAGCTGAGACTGCAATAATGTGCGAGATGCTGCTTCGCGGTGCCCAAACACTCGGCGAATTGCGCGGGCGATGCGAGCGGCTTCATGCTTTTTCAAGTCTCGGCGAAGTGCAGGAAACTCTCGACGCCCTGATGCGTCGTGACGAAGCGCTTGTGTTGCGACTTCCAGTTCAGCCGGGACAAAAAGAAGCCCGCTTTGCACACTTGCTATTCGGCGAGATCGATGTCGAGACGATCGCTGCGACTCAGACAACACGTGTCTCGCGCGGCAACGTGGACGGAGAAAGAATCGAAAAATTGGAAGCAGAAGTTACTAGCTTGCGCGGAGAGGTGGAGTCGCTCAAACAAACGTTCGACGAATTTAGGAAGCAGTTTGAGTAAGAAATTTAGGCAATGATGACGTATTTTCCGATTACAATCACGATTCCGATGCTGAACATCATCGCTGTAGTCAGAGCTAATAAATTTTTTCGCATAAAATCCTCCAAAAAAGAAATCAGGTCGTTGCTAATGCTGCAAAAGCTTTGTCAGCGAACTTGAAATGCCGTTCTTCCATGTTACAAACGGCGCCTAGCTTCTCGTAAAATTTCAACGCAGGCGTGTTCCATTCGAGAACATTAAAATCTATCCGCTCAAACCCTCGTGAAGCGGCTATCCGAGCGATTTCCTTCAGCATAACCTGTCCAAGACCGTTTTTCCTATATTCGGCTTTGATGTAGATATCATCGAGATGGATGCCCCGCTGGCCGCGAAAACTGGAAAAATTTGGGTAAAAGAGAGAATATGCAACAGGAGCCTCGCCGTCAAAGGCTATCAGTCCTTCGACAACGGAATCTTCAGCAAACATAGCCTTGTGCAGCCGTTCCTCAGTAACCGTGCAATATTTGCTCAGGTTTTCAAACGCGGCAAACTCGTGCAGCATCTCAACCACCGACGGCAGATCCGATTGCGTGATTTTCCTGATATTCAAGTTCATATAAAAGTAATGGCTGGGTCTGAATAATATCAAACCCAGCCATAAATCATACAGAGAAGCTCAACATTATTTTTTCTTGCCACCGGCCGGCGATTTCTGCGGAGCTGTTTTCTGCGGGGCCATGTTTTGAGCCTTGAGATAGACTACGGCATCCTTAATGCTGACTTTGAGTTCCTTGACTGCCGGCGAATCTGTATCCGAAACAGGAGCCATGTCAACATATTTCTGCATGTAATTTAGGCCCTCCTGTGACATTTCCTTATTCTCAGGCGACATCGCAACAGCCTGACCAAAAAGGGAAAGGCCGAGCCATCCCATTGCCTCGGCATGATCCGGCTTCATCACTAATACCTCTCTGTAAGCTGCGACGGCCTTTTCGAAATCACCTGTCCGTCGCATAATATCGCCAAGCGTCATTTGCGCTGTCAGTTTCGCTGCCGGATCGGTTTCAAGCGCCAGGTATTCACCAATCACTGCGCTTGCCTCTGCCGTTTTCGATTGATCGACACCGCCGATCACTTTCAAACGATGAACCTCTGTGGCCACGACATAAAGGCTGTGTTTCAATGAGTCACGCCGTTTCTGCTCGGCAGGATCGGTGGCCGCCGGGGCACGCTTTATTACTTCCAGACCAACCGTGAAATCAGCCAATGCCTCGTCATAGATTTTGTTCGCTTCTTCAAACTTTGCTTTTTTGACGGCGGAGTCGCCAGACGTTGCTCCTTCTTTATACAGCTTGAATCCCTTGGTTTTTAGGGCGTCCATTTTAAGACTGACCAGAATCGGGGTGCTGCCGACAAAGTCAGGAACAGCCGCAATGCCCTCGTTAAATTTCGCAATCGCCAAATCGTAATTTTCTGCCTTCGAGGCAGCTTTTCCTTCTTCAAAGGCTTTTGCCGCGACCGCGTCGGCGGCCTTCGTCCTCTCGTTTTTGGACGTGATGTCGGCATTCTTTTTTTCAAATTCGGCTTGCTCCTTCTTTTGTTCGTCCGTCAAACCGCCTGAATCGGATTCGCCTTTGGGCGCATTTGCGACGGCCTGCCTGGCTTCTGCCTCCGTAAATTTCCGGCCATCGCCCGGTTGCACGGTGATTACAAGCTTCTCCAAGCCCGCCTTAATATCCGGATAAACGATTGGAGAGCAGCCGGGAGCGCTTATCGAAAAAACATACCTTGCTCCGTAAGGCATGCCGGCAAAGTTGAATTCGCCTTTCTTGTTTGTCTTGGCGGATGGAAAATTACCTTTGATATCGGTGCGATACACTTCGATAAGAGCGCCGGCTACCGGCGTTTTTGCACCGTCCTTTTCCAGAACGACAGTGCCGTTGACGGGAGCTAATTGCGAATACGCCGCGGATTGGGCAAGAAAAATCACCGTGGCGGCAAAGATAAAAGATAAAAACGACTTTCGAAACATTGAATTCCTCCGAGTGTATTTTGGCGGCTAAAAACCGGCGCTTCGTATGATGCCGAACCGCTTAAAAGAGTTTGTCCTTTGAAATATTCTAACCCAACGCGGCTTAAAATTAGAATTGCTGACGAATCTGTGCTATCTTATCTTTTCGATTTTTACCGCAGATCAAATAAAAATGACACAAAAAGTTTACAATTTCAGCGCCGGCCCGGCCGTTATGCCGGCCGAGGTTTTGGAAAAAGCACAGAGTGAAATACTTTCACTCAACGGCATCGGCATGAGCGTGATGGAGATCAGCCACCGATCTAAACAATTCGCTCCGATTCTGGCAGCGGCGGAAAACGGCCTGCGCGAGCTGCTAAACGTGCCGAACAATTACAAGATCTTGTTCCTGCAAGGCGGCGCGACACAGCAGTTTTCGATGATACCGATGAATTTTCTCGGTGCGAGTGAGACTGCGGACTACATCATCACCGGAGCATGGGGCAAGAAAGCCCTAAAAGAAGCCAAACGCTGTGGAAACGCTGTAACAATCTTCTCGACCGCAGACGAAGGCTTCAAATCCGTGCCAGAGCAGGAGGAATTAAATTTTAGCCCGAACGCCAAATATATCCATTACACATCGAACGAAACCATCGAAGGCGTCGAGTTTAAATACGAGCTTGACGGCAGCGGTATTCCCGTCGTGTGTGATGCGTCGTCGAACATCCTGTCAAAAGCGCTTGACATAGAAAAATATGCGCTCATCTACGCCGGTGCCCAGAAAAATATCGGCCCAAGCGGCGTCACCGTTGTCATTATTCGCGACGACCTTTTGGCCGCTGTGCCGGAGAATCAACATTCGATTCTCGATTACCGTCTGATCGCCGAGAACGATTCGATGCTGAACACGCCGAACACGTGGGGCATTTATCTCATAAGCTTGGTGTGTGAATGGCTCCGAGAACAAGGCGGATTGAAAGCCATGGAAACTAAAAACGAGGAAAAAGCTGCAATTCTCTACAATGCAATCGACGCGAGCGACGGTTATTATTCCGGTCATGCGGACCGCTCGGCGCGCTCGCTCATGAACGTAACATTTCGCCTGCCGTCCGAGGAACTCGAAAAGCAATTCTGCACCGAAGCAACCGCACTCAACCTCGATGGCCTAAAAGGCCACCGCGCGGTCGGCGGCATCAGGGCTTCTATCTACAACGCTTTCCCGCGCGAAGGAGTTACGGCACTTGTCGATTTTATGCAAGATTTCGCCCGCAGGAACGGCTAAGACATTTCAAGGTCGCACAGGGCGTTCATCAATTCAGTTTCTTCCGCTTCCGAAACCGTCCGCAAATCTATCATCACGCGGTCGTCCATGATGCGCGTAATAACCGGCGGATCGGAATTTCTGAGCAACTGTTCGAGCCTCGGCGTCTTAATATTTTGGTGAGACAGTGCGAGAAGTTTTGTTTCCGGCTCGATTGCGGGAGCCGCGCCGCCCCCAACAGCCGATACTCCATCTGAAATTTCAAATTTCAAATTTGAGATTCCTTTGAGTTTTTCTTCGAGCCGCTTTGCTAACCGCTCGACGCGCTCTGCGATCTCATTTTTGCCCATTGACAACATTTGCAGTACTGGAATCTCATGTGTCGCATCGCGGCGATACGAGTCTAGAGTCGCTTCCAGCGCGGAATACGCAAGTTTATCAACTCTCATTGCGCGATAAAGCGGATGCTTTCGCAGGCGGTCGATAAACTCTTTCTTTCCGGCAATTATCCCGGCCTGCGGCCCGCCGAGCAGTTTGTCGCCGCTGAATGTGACGATGTCAGCACCGTCAACTATGGATCTTTTGACAACAGGCTCGTCATTCAGTCCAAAGCGGCTCATGTCGATCAACGCGCCTGAGCCGAGATCTTCGTAAAGCAAGAGATCGTGTGCGTGAGCGAGTCCTGCAAGCTCAGGAAGCGACGGCATTGCCGTAAAGCCTACGATCCTGTAATTCGACGTATGGACGCGAAGTAAAAGCCTGGTTTTAGCGTTTATCGCTTTCTCGTAATCGGCGAGTTTCGTCCGGTTGGTCGTTCCGACCTCGCGAAGAGCAGCTCCTGACTGCGACAACACATCCGGAACGCGAAAATCGCCGCCGATCTCGACAAGCTCGCCGCGCGAGATGACAACCTCGCCGCCCGACGCAAAAACCGTCAGCACAAAAAATGCCGCCGCGGCGCAATTGTTGACGATCAACACATCTTCCGCTCCGGTCAGCTCGGCAAGCAAACTCTCGGCTCGCGCCCCGCGCGCACCACGCTTTCCGGTCAAAAGGTCGTATTCGAGAGTGCAATAGCCGGACGCCTCTTCGAAAACCGCCCGCCGTGCGTTTTCCGACAAAGGCGCTCTGCCAAGGTTCGTGTGAATCACTACGCCGGTTGCATTAATCACTTTATGAGTGCCGCCCATTGTCTCAACGCGCCTCACGCTTTCCAGACGGTTTTCCGCGAGTTTTGCAATACTTTCCTTTGTTTGGTTTTTGCCAGCGTTCTTTCCGATCTGCTGACGGAGTTGATCAATCACACTTCGACAAAGCTCTGCGGCGTGCCGTTCGCCGGCAGCCGATGTGATTTCTTGTGCAGTCCTCGAACGCAGTAACTCGTCAACGGACGGCAAATTTCTAAGCATCGAATTCGATGTTTCAGTTTTGGCAGATGGCATGCGAATATTTTAACCGAAAATTCGATCAAAAACGTGGAAATAGATACCCGTTAGCCGTCTTTTTAAATAGGCCATACCTGCGCCTGATTTCTCACTCCAATTCTCATCAAATGGCACTCATAGGAAATAAATTATACAGAAATACCCAATCTAAGCAGGACGAGGCGCTTGAGATCGATCAGCAGCTTTCCCGCATGGAAGATGATATCCGCAAGTTGAAAATAGATTTCGACATCTTTTTCAACGGCGCCACAAAACGTCCGCCGCTCGAAGCGCGAGCAAGGCTCGAGTCCTACATAAAACGCATCTCCGACAACCGCAACCTCAATTACGCTCAACGCTATTATTTCAACACGCTCGTTTCACGCTTCACCTCATACCGAGAACTTTGGCGCCGAACTCTTAAGGCCAAAGGCGAAGAAATAGGATAAATAGACTTTCGTCAGACCAAACGCATAAAACTGTAGCCGTCCTTTTGACATAATCTATAATTAGAATTATTCTAACTACAGATTATTTTATGAAGGCTTCCACTGGTATCCAGGATTTAGGACTGACTAAGCAGCGAGCAGTCGTTTTGAAGGTTATCCGTGTGGCCGAGGACCATCTGACGGCGAACGAAGTTTTTGCGCAGGCAAAAGCGTTGCTGCCGAGCATCAGTTTTGCGACGGTTTATAACAGCCTGCGTTTTTTGAAAAACGCGGGCCATATCGCGGAGGTGCATTTTGGCAACGGCGCGAGCCGGTTCGATCGAATGACCTCTCGACACGATCACGCTATTTGCGTAAAGTGCGACGCGCTCGTGGATATCGAGATCAAACACTCGCCGAAGCTTGTCAAACGCGCGGTCAAAGCGTCAAAATTCAAGTTTAAGTCATTGGAGTTTACTTTGAAGGGCATCTGCCCTGACTGCAAAGAAGATTAACCACAAAGACACGAAGGGCATAAAGAAGTTCTTCTTGCATTATCTTTGTGTTCTTTGTGTCTTTGTGGTGAAAATAAAAGGAGAAAAAAAAATGTCAACAGCTACAGGAACTGCTACGGAAATGACGGCCCCATTTGCAAAGGTCGGCCAGCCGGCACCGGATTTTAACATGCCTTCGACAAAGGACATCGAAACGTTGAAGGAGAACGTTAAGCTCTCCGACTACAAGGGCAAATGGCTGATTATGCTTTTTTACCCGCTCGATTTTACGGGCGTTTGCTCGACAGATTTGACGCATTTTTCGGACAGGTTCGACGAGATCAAAGGCCTCGGAGCCGACGTTCTCGGCGTCTCGACCGATTCTGTCCACTCGCATCGGGCGTGGCTCCGCATGCCGAAGGAAAGTAACGGGCTCGGCGAGATCAAGTACCCGATCGCATCCGACGCGGGCGGCAAACTTGCGCGTCAATACAACATCCTTATAGACGAAGCCAACATCGCGCTTCGCGGCCTCTTCATCATTGATCCCGAAGGCGTTTTGCAGCACGCATTGGTCAACACACCGGCTATCGGACGATCGGTTGACGAGACTCTGCGTGTATTGCAGGCTCTGCAAACAGGCGGTTTTTGCCCGGCCGATTGGAAGCCGGGCCAGAAAACTTTATAAACGCTGTCCGTAGCCCGGTGTCCGTAGCCCGCACGTAAGTAAGGGCTCAACGCAGCCTACAGACAACGCTGACGAAACCAACAAAATTCAAAATTAATAAGGTAAATCAAAATGGAAAACAAAGAACAAAACGGCAACGGCAAATGTCCGTTCACTAGCGGAGCGATAAAATTCACGACCGAAAGCCAGCGGTCAAACCGCGACTGGTGGCCCAAGGCGTTGAACCTGAACATACTTCGGCAGCAATCGTCGTTGTCCGATCCGATGGGCGAAAATTTCAATTACGCTGAAGAATTCAAGTCGCTCGATTATAAGGCGTTGAAGAAGGATCTTGCAGACCTGATGACCGACTCGCAGGATTGGTGGCCGGCGGACTTTGGCCACTATGGAGGTCTTTTTATCCGGATGACGTGGCACAGCGCCGGAACATATCGCATCGGCGACGGCCGCGGCGGCGGCGGCCGAGGCCAGCAGCGTTTTGCCCCGCTCAACAGTTGGCCGGACAATGTCAGCCTTGATAAAGCGCGCCGTTTGTTGTGGCCGATCAAGCAGAAATATGGTCGCAAGATCTCGTGGGCCGATCTGATGATCCTCACGGGCAACGTCGCTCTTGAGACGATGGGCTTTAAGACATTCGGATTTGGCGGCGGACGCGCGGACGTTTGGGAGCCGGATCAGGACGTATATTGGGGTGGCGAAACAACATGGCTTGGCGGCGACATTCGCTACAAGCATGGTTCCGAGGGCGTCGAGGGAGAAGGCGTGCTTGTTTCGGACGACGATGCTGACGGCGACATCCACAGCCGCAAGCTCGAGAATCCGCTTGGTGCGGTTCAGATGGGACTCATCTACGTCAACCCCGAGGGCCCTGATGGAAATCCTGATCCGCTAAAGTCAGCGTACGACATTAAGGAAACTTTCGGCCGGATGGCGATGGATCTCGAAGAGACGGTCGCTCTCATCGCTGGCGGCCACACATTCGGAAAGACGCACGGCGCCGCGCCGTCAGATAACGTTGCGGTCGATCCCGAAGGTGCCGGCATCGCGGCTCAGGGCTTCGGTTGGCACAACAGCCACGGAACCGGAATGGGCCCCGATACGATCACGAGCGGCCTCGAAGTAACTTGGTCAAGCACTCCGACGCAGTGGAGCAACAATTATTTTGAAATCCTTTTCGGCCACGAATGGGAGCTTACGAAGAGTCCGGCCGGTGCACAGCAATGGGTAGCTAAAGACGCCGAGGCGATAATTCCCGATGCTTACGACTCTTCGAAGAAGCATGTCCCGACGATGCTGACAACCGATCTCGCGCTTCGCCTTGATCCCGAGTTCGGGCCGATTGCAAAACGCTTTCTCGAAAATCCTGACCAATTTGCCGATGCCTTCGCTCGTGCCTGGTTCAAGCTGACGCACCGTGACATGGGCCCGAAATCACGCTATCTAGGACCGGAAGTTCCGGCCGAAGATCTCATTTGGCAGGATCCGATACCGGCTGCCGATCACAAGCTTGGTGACAAGGATGTTGCTGCTTTGAAGTCAAAGATTCTCGATTCGGATTTGACGGTTTCGCAACTCGTATCGACCGCGTGGGCGTCCGCCTCGACATTCCGCGGGAGCGACAAACGCGGCGGAGCAAACGGCGCGCGAATTCGCCTTGAGCCGCAGCGAAATTGGGAGGTCAATAACCCGTTCCAGCTCGCGACGGTGCTGACAACGCTCGAAGGCATTCGCAAAGATTTCGGCAAAGAAGTTTCGCTTGCCGACATGATCGTCCTTGGCGGTTGTGCCGCAGTAGAAAAAGCGGCAATGGATGCCGGATTTGACGTGACGGTTCCATTCATTCCGGGACGAGGTGATGCGTCGCAGGAGCAAACCGAAGTACATTCATTCCAGTATCTCGAGCCTCAGGCAGACGGCTTCAGAAACTACAAAAGAGGCCATCACCGAACGCCGGCTGAGGAAATGCTGGTTGACAAGGCGCAACTGCTGACTTTGACCGCACCTGAGATGACCGTTCTCGTCGGCGGCATGCGTGTTCTCGATACGAACTTTGATGCGTCGAAACACGGAGTCTTTACCGACAAGCCCGGTGTTTTGAGCAACGACTTTTTTGTCAACCTGCTCGACATGAACACGACATGGAAGCCGACATCGGAAGCCGATACAGAGTTCGAAGGCCGCGACCGCAACACCGGAGAAGTCAAATGGACCGGCACACGCGTCGATCTTGTCTTCGGCTCGAACTCGGAACTCCGCGCACTTGCCGAGGTATATGCCTCAACGGACGCGAAGGAAAAATTCGTGAACGATTTCGTCGCTGCATGGGCCAAGGTGATGAACCTTGACCGCTTCGATTAAGATTTTGTTATATTGCACAAGCCCGCACGTTAGTAAGGGCGGTACACTCAACGTTGTGTGTACCGCCCTTACTCATGTGGGCTTTTGCATTAAATATTACCCGTGAATAGCTCCCACAAAATCGCCCAGATCACATAGACGCTAACGAAGATCGTCGCCGCAAGCAGCAACACTAAAAACCCCATTATTCCGAAAACGAACAAGTAGTCGGCGCGTGTTCCGGTTTGTCCGGTTGCTCGCGTGCGGATGAGTTCTAAATTTTGTCGGTTTGATTTCCAAACAAAGTCGAACGCATCGCCGACAAACGGAATCACGCCGACAACATAATCCAACCCGATATTGAAAGCCATCCGCAGCAGCGTGATCTTCGGCACGCCGTAACGCACGCCCGCGAGCAAAATATAAAACGACGGAAACATCGTCAGCACATCGCCCACGTTCGGGACCAGCCCGACCACAGCATCAAGCCCAAACCGCCAACTCGTTCCGGGCACACGAAACAGCCCATCAAGATAAAACGCAAGATTATCGAGCCCTTGTTCGACCTCAATCTGTTTTTGTTTTTGCAGGTCGGCCATATGCAAGATTTTTTGCCACAGAGAACACAGAGCGCACCGAGAGATAAATAATTCTATTTCTTCCTCTGAGTTCTCTGTGCTCTCTGTGGCGAATTCATCTCGACAATTTTCACGCTGATAATTTTATCGCCGCGCACGATATTATCTACGACTTTCATGCCGATTTCGTTCACGTGGCCGAAGACGGTATAGCCGCCGTCGAGATGCGGCTGCGGAGAATGTGTTACAAACCATTGCGAACCGCCCGTGTCTTTGCCCGAAAGAGCCATGCCGACCGCGCCGCGATCATAGGGGCGCATATTTATCTCGCAGCGTATCGACCAGCCCGGCCCGCCGTTGCCGTCACCGCGCTGATCGCCGTCCTGCATTACAAAATTGGGAACGACGCGATGAACCTCGACTCCGTCGAAGTAATTTTCTTTCGCGAGCTTTATAAAATTATCAACAGTCAGCGGAGCATCCTCAGGATAGAAATCAATAGTAAACGTTCCCTTTTCAGTTTTGAGAATTGCCTTGACCGTGCCGTTTCTACGCGAAACCGCGCGGAGATAATCGTCTTTGGTGCTCATCATCTGCCCGAGCTTTGTTGCGTATGCAGCGGTGTAGGGCAAAACGCGGTTGCTGCGTTTGGCAAGTGCCCTTTCCACTATCGGTACAGCGTCCGGCGATTGCTTTTGCAGTTCACTGTCCGAGAGCAGATCAATCGCCTTCTTTCGCGTGAGGTAATCGGCCGAGTTCAACGCAGTCGGAAGAATTTTGGCTGCTTCCTTTTTGTCTTGCTTAAAGAGGGCGTCCATTATGGCAAGCCGCGCGTCGTTATACTCTTTATCTGTTGTATGAGCATATTCAAAAGCCCTCTTCAGCGCAGCAACATTTTCCTTTAAGGCAGGACGTTCCACCATGAGTTCCGCCGCTGCGGTGCGGACAAATACGTCTTTATTTGCAAGCCGCATACGCAAAAAAACGTCCAGGTCTTTTGTCTTAAACGCGGCAAAAGCGCGGATAAAATACGGAGCGGCTAGGAGATTTCTCTTGTCTTCATCCGAGTAAGTCGTAGGCAGTATTTCGCCCGTCTCTGTAAACCGTGCCGGAGCCACTATTGTGTAAGATGTTGACAGCCTGTCAGCCATTCGCCGCAGAAGTGCCGGAGCCGCGCTGCGCATTTTTTGCACTTCCGCTGTTTTTGGAAACATCGCGGCAAGCTCGCCCGCAACCTGCGCCGTTGTGCTTAAACCCCACGATGTTCTTAACGCCGTCGGCGAGATCGTAAAATCGCCAGGCTTAACCCGCATCCGCGCCACGGAAATCTCAGGCGTGCGTCCATCGTCGAGCCTGACAAGCTCATCGAGAAATTTAACCGTCCGCTCGTTAGCGGTATCGGGAATCAGCCTGCCCAAAATCGTCACGATTTGTATCAGCTCATTTTTCTCGGCCGGATGATCAAATTTCGACGTTTTGTAAAGCGTGAGAAGTTTTTCACCGCGCTCTGTCAGCTTGTCTGCAGCCTTCGCATTCTTCAGGCTGCCAAGCGCCGACATTGCCGACACGCGCACTCGCGAATCAACGTCTTCCGTCGCACTTTTGACAAGCTGATCAAATGCTTTACCGTCCGCCGCCGCCCCAAGTGCTCTGGCTGCGTTTGCGCGTGCAATAGGGTTCGCGTCCGATGTGAGAATCTTTCGTAAGATCGCGTTTGCGTTTCCCGCGCGGAGCCGTGTAAGTGTGTTCGCCGCGTCGGCGCGGATTCGCGCGTCCGCGCTTTTCAGGAATTCTGCCGTGATAAAATCAGTGTCGTCTGGACGCCGCCGTTTTGCATCGGTACTCGCAGAGCGTGCGGCGGCAGTTAATCCAAGAATCGCCGTGTCGCGGTCGCGTCTTGCGTTTCGCCGGTTTTGCTCATCCAACGTTTGGAGAATCGCTTCGCTGAGACTTTTTGATTCTGCCGATTTTGGATTTGCAGCAGCTATTTTGCCTGCTGCTTCGACGGCGCGAGCACGCACGGCTGCGGGCGTTGTCGCATTGTTCAAAACTTTCAAAATCGCATCGGCGCCTTTGACCGATTCGATCTCACCGAGAGCAAAAGCGGCCATCGCGCGCACATCAATGGACTTATCGTCGATCAACAACGCGGCCAATGCGCTTACAGCTTTCTCATCGCCGATGCGGCCCACAGCCAGCGCCGCGCGTTTACGAACCTTAGGATCGGGTGAACGCAGCAGATCTTCAAGCGTATTATCATAACCGCGTGCGTCTTCGGCTTTTACGATCTTTACAAGCGTTTCCGTTGTGAGTTGAGCATGGGCAAGAGAGACGCAAATAAGAATAAACGTCGCGGCGATAAGCGTTTTTTTCATAAGAATAATTACGGCGACACGAGTAGCAAGTAGCTGATAGCTGTCAGCTAACAGCTGTTAGCTTTTAGGTAAAATTAAAACTTTCGAAGGCTCCGTCACGCGGAACCGAGGCTTGGCCTTATCAGCCTTCGGCTTCCGCGAACTTGCTGGTCGCGGTTTCCTCGGCCTCTTTTATCTTTGCCAGGTTTTGGGTTTCGATCTCATTTAGCTGCTCGTCCAGGAATTCGGGATTGGCCTTATACCACGACTGCGACTCGAAATATTTTTGCAGCGTTTTGTCTTTGAAGATGCGGCCGCGGCGGGCGTATATCTCGTTTCTGAGCACGCGAAGGTCTTCGGCAAACAGAGAGCCGAGCGTATCGTCGGTGACAAGGTTGGTCGAGAACCATTCGCGTATTTTCGCTTCGTAAGACGCCAAAAGATCGACATTTTTCTGCTCAATTGCATTGAGCTTGATCGCCTTTTGATTCTTCACCGGCTTGTACCAATCGCGCCAGTTAAAATAATCGCGAATGCCCGGCGCGTCGAATTTCTTGCCGCGCCGCGCATAAAATTCCTCACGCAATATGCGTAGCTCAAGCAAACTCAGTCTTGCAAGCTTGTCCTCAGTCAGCAGCACGGTCTGAAAATTGTCCATATCGCCGATCGAGATCGCAGTCTTGCGGTTCTTCTCTTTCTCGGCGATCAGCCGCTCAATATTTTTGCGTTCGGTCTCGGTCAGAACAACCGGATCGTAAACCGTATTTCGCTTATACCAATACCGCTCATCAAAATATTTCTGCAGCCATTCTTCGCTAAACGTCTTCCCATGAATCGCCTCGATCTCCGCTGTCAGAATCGTCAATTCCGCACCCGTATAATCACGCAGGTTGTCGTCCGTTATAACCTTCGCTTTCCAAACACGCATATCGCCCGGCTCGACAAACGGATGCTTCTCAGCCTCCGTTATGCGTATCAAATCCAGATTTGCTCTCTCGACAGGCGTCAAAACCGCATTCCTAAACTTCGGATTCGGCTTATACCAGGCCTGCTTTTCAAGATAATCCTGAACCGACCGCTCCTTAAAAACACGCCCGCGTTTCCCAAAAACAACCCCGCGAAGCAAAGCGAGCTCGTCAACTTCGCCCTCAACGCTAAGCTTCGCAACCCGCGCCTTCTTGAGCCGCGTCTTCGCAAAATTGACCTTCTCAAAGCCGTTCTTATTAAACTCCCGCCACCGCGCCGTCCGTTCGGCATCGACACCCTGAGCAAACACACCGCCCGCGAATGCCAACACGATAACCAAAAAGACCAAAGCCTTCCTTTTCATCTCGAAACCTCCCGAAAAAAGACCGTAAATCCTTTAATTAAGATACAAGAAAACCGTGCGTAAGAAAATAGCATTCACCTGATCCCTAAACCGCAACGGAACAACCCAAAACCGCAGCTCGGCACACGCTGAAGCTTTTTTGCTGTATAATTCTCATCGGATGATAGACGCTATTCGCTTTGAAGGTTGCTGATGGGCATTATGAATTCTCGAAACATGCCGTCGATCAAAGTATCTTGAGAAACATTTCCCTTGTCGAATTTCGCGAATCAGTTGAAAATGGAATTATTATCGAGGATTATCCCGATGACAAATATGGGCCGAGTTGCCTGATACTCGGATTTACGAAAGCGGGACGCCCGATACACGCACAATGCACGTCGGGCGCACGCGAGATAGTGAAGGTGGTTACCCTATACGAGCCGGATGAGAATCTTTGGATTGATTTTCGGTCGAGACGGCGAGCAAAACGAAGGTTAGACTATGAAGAAAGAAATGACAATGAATGAAGCGCGAGTCACTTACACACTCGAAAGAGACGGAAAATTCTACATCATCGAAAATGTTCCCGCGAGAGTTTGCGTAGAAACCGGCGAAGAGTTCTTCGCACCCGAAACAGTTAACCGCCTACAAAAAATCATCCTCACGGGCAAAAAACCGAAGAAAACTATTGAAACACCGATTTTTGAGTTTGCTGCGTAGTAATTTACGTCGATGAAAGAGTGTCCGCTTTGCAAGCAAGTTTACGCCGATGATACTTTAAACTTCTGCCTTTCCGATGGTACCGGCCTGGCACGAATGCCGTACGTCTCGGACGAGACAATCGCGATCGACCGGTCGGCTGCTGCTGCTGAAGAAACCCTCGTCTTAAAGCCCCCTTACTCGACGCAACCGACCGAAATTAAGCAAACCGAGCAACTCGTTTCAAATGGCGTCAACCCTCTATTTGCGTATTTTCTAATCGGCTTCCTCGCATTGCTCTTAGGTGGCGGGCTTATATTCTGGTTAATGTCTGGCGTTCAAAACTTACCTGCAAACGAGCCGCGACCATCAAATATTTCTAACTCCCAAGCCCCCGATCTAAATACCAACCTAAAGGCTCAACAGGACGCCTTGGAACAAGAACGACAGAAATTGGCGGACGAGCGGCGGAGGCTAGACGCAAGTAAGACGCAAAACCCTCCCAGCACTGAACGGCCTCCAGCCGCACTGGGCGGCACTTGGTTTATTGTTCTTGGCTCTTTTCCGAAAGCCCAATCGGAACGTGCTAATCTACGGTTGAAATATGTGCAAGGTCTCGGAATCGAGGCATCGATTGTCGATACAGACAACTATCCTGGTTTTAGAGGCAGCCTATATGCCGTCGTAGTTGGTCCTTTCTCAAAGAATGATGCTCGCTCACGATTGGCATCTATGAAAAGAGCTGTTCCAGACGCTTATGCAAAGTCTGGCTATTAAGAACTCGGTTCGGCGACAAATCCCGAATGGCAAATAGCCACGTTGTTCACGGCGTGGTCATCATTCGCAAAATAAATTCGAGGGCGATTTATAGTCCTTTTTTCTTTGCTTGAGCTGTCTTATTGTAAGCCCGTTAAAACGGGCTAGTGTTTATTTATCCATTGCTAACCACGCTCTGAAGGACGTAGCTATGTGCCGCTTTATGCGGGATGCCGCCGGCGGCGGAGCCGCAAAGTAAGTGGAGTTCGCAACGGCGAAGTGGAGCTTCGCCGCAAATAGATCGGCAGAGCCGAGCAGAATTATTCAGCATTGAGAGCTAAGCCTTTGCTTCGCGTGGCGAGGCGTTCATTAAATTAGAGCGGCTTTTTCCCTGGCCGAGGGCGCGAGACGAAACCTTCGCCGTTCTTAGATCGAGTATCAGGATGCCGTCGTGGTCGATTTCGGCGTCGCGGAAATGGATCGTTTCGGGCAGGTTTATGCCGTATTCCTGCATGAGCCGATAGGCTCGCACTATCTTGCCGCCGTGACGGCCTTGTTTTGCGACGGGGAAGGCGTTGCGGGTCGTGGGGGCGGCCGGTTTCAGGCCGATGCGGTTGTTCACCGCGTCGAAAAGTAAGTTTACTGCGTTGGGCTCGCCGAGCTTCTGAAACGTTTTGCCGCTCAGAGCAATATTGCCCTTTTTATTCATCGTCACATACAACGCCGCCCATTGCCCCGTAACATCGCCGCGCGGACATTCCTGCCAATCTGCTTTCATAAATCTAACCTCCTTTTTTTGCTATTGTAGCATAAATGCAGGTATGTTGCATAGTCAAGATGGCAACCATTGTAATGGTTCAGTTTCGACAAATTTGGCCATGCCGTTCAGAGAGTGTCAAAAACTTGGATTTTTAGCCCGTTTGCGGGCAGTAGAATTTAGCTCCACGCGTAAGCGTGGAGTAACCGGAAAGACAGTCACAGCCTGCTTGCAGGCGACAGAGGTATTGCAAGACATTTGTAATGTAGGCAAAAGCTCTGTCGCCCGCAAACGGGCTGTTTACATTTTTTCGAACTGACTACATGCTTACGCATATAGCTTTACTCTTTCGTCCGCGAAGCGGACTTGAGACAAACCTTAAACGGCACGGCGACACGAAACCAAATGCAAATCTAAGCTTGCGAAGGCCACAGCAATCGCGGCAACGATCGGCGAAGGGATAGACACGGTTGAAGACGCGAGCTGTGGCGGTGCCTTTTCAGTGCCGCTTGTAAAGGCATTGAGGATGTCGAATTTTTTGCGTCGGATGCAAAAGTCGTGTACGTAAAGGGCAATAAACGTCGATCTGAGCATCAGAATGCGTAACTCAAGAGGGGTTTTGTTGGGATCTTTGCCTCAGAAATGGCTTATTGCGCTTCGATTATCTCAAAACTCGTCGTAATCTCGGCCGTCGGGCGGACAGTGGCGGCGACGGAGCAGTATTTTGTGTCGGACAATTCAATAGCGTCGGCGAGGGCTTTTTCGGAAACGTTGTGGCCGTGCACGATATGGTGGACGTGGAACTTGATAAAGGCTCGCGGATGGTCTTCTTTACGCTCGCCTGATATCTCGACATTATAAGAGGTTACGTTCTGGCGTTTTTTTTGTAATATCGAAATAACGTCGGCGGCGGTGCAAGCGGCGACGGAGACTAAAAGCATCTCAACCGGGTTTGGGGCGGCGTGTCTATCTCCTTTTACATCAATAACTTGGGCGTGGCCGCTCGGAGGCGTGCCGATGAAGAATTCGTCGCCTGCATACTTTACGGTCGCTTTGTATTCATTTACTGCCATAGATTTTCGGTAAGGCCCAGCGCAGATTTTAGCATACTCGCGGCGGGTTCTCTCTCATTCCGAAACAACCATTGGCATTAAAAATGCTTCAAAAATGCGGTAGGAAAGCGCCCGATTCGGGCGTCAATGGTGAAGAAAATATGAACAAATTGAAAACAGGTTTTTCGCTTTCGTTTTTGTTGGTGTCGATGCTGCTTGGTTTGGCAGGTTTCGCTGACGCTCAGCGGCGGAGCGATCGTGAGGTTCGCGACGCATTGCGCAGTCTCAATTCGAGGATCGACGATTTTGAGCAGAACGCAAGATATCAAATGCAAACCATCTCGTCGAAGAACCAGATGGTCGCCGATTTTCTGGACAAAGCTAATGTTTTGCGCGACAGCGTGCGCGAGTTCGAAGATAACCTCAACCGCCGCCGCGAAAATCGCGACGATGTAAACAAGATCGTCGATGCCGCGAGAGCGATGAACGAATTTTTGCGCGCAAATCCGCAGAACCGGCTTGTCGAGGACGACTGGGCAGGCGTTAAGCGGCAGATCGAGCGTCTCGGTGCGAACTACGGCATAACGCCGAACTGGAACACCTCCGCGCCCGAAGGAATTCAAAGTTATCCCGACCCGCCGGTTCGAAATAACACGGTGAGCGTTGGCTTGTCCGGCACGTATGATCTCGACATGGCTCGTAGCGAAAATATTGACGACATCGTCGCCGACACTCGTCTCGGCACCGACCAGCGCGAGGATCTGAAAGAGAAACTCGAAGCGCCGGGTCAGATCGCGATAGACATTCGCGGCACGCAAGTCACGCTTGCTTCCTCAAAAGCGTCGCCGGTTACATTCACCGCAGATGGCCGCGATAAAACCGAGCGCTCGTCAACCGGCCAAACGATACGCGTTCGCGCAACTCTCAGCGGAACAAATCTGATAATTTCCAGCCGCGGCGGCGACACCGACTACACGATCACATTTACATCTCTCAGCAACGGCCGCGCGATGAAGGTCTCTCGCCGCATCACGACCGATTATCTAAACCAAACCGTCATCGCCGAGAGCGTTTATAACAAGACCGATTCGGTAGCACGCCTCGGAATCGACCCGAATCAAAACAACACGGACCCGACCGGCGGTTATTCGGACAACGATCAACAGGGCAATGTTTCCAGCGGGGGCGCTCCGAATATCGTAACGGGTCGGCCCGGCAATTTCGTCGTGCCGAACGGCGTCATGATCACCGGCATTCTCGATAACGAGGTCAATACAAACGTGTCGCAAAATAACGACCGTTTCCGCATGACCGTGCAGTCGCCGATCGAATTTCGCGGCGCGGTTGTCGAAGGTTACATTTCCGGCGTAGGCCGCTCCGGCAAGGTGACCGGTCAGTCGAACGTCACGTTCAATTTCGAGCGCATAACTTTGCGAAACGGCCAGACGTATGACTTTGCCGGCAACCTGCAAAGCATCAAGGATTCTACCGGCAAAACAGTCAAGATCGACAACGAAGGCACCGCCAAAGGCAGCAGCCAAACAAAGGAAACCGCCAAACGCGGCGGCATCGGAGCCGGAGCCGGAGCAATTTTGGGAGCGATCATTGGCGGAGGTAAAGGAGCGGCGATAGGCGCTGTGATCGGCGGCGGAGCAGGTGCAGGCTCGGTTATCGTAACCGGCAAAGACGACATCCGCCTCATGCCCGGCACGACTATAACCGTGCAGTCCTCATCGCCGGTGAATTCAGGACCAAGATAATTCGGCCGCAGATTTACGCGGAAAAACGCAGATAGGAAAAATAGTTTGGGCAGTCTTTCGGCTGCCCTTTTTTCTTCTCTGTGTTCTCTGTGCTCTCTGTGGCAAAATAATCCTCGTGAAAACTCTGCCCGAAGAGATCGAACAATACCGCGACCGCAAATGGCGGCGCGAGGAGTCGCTCAAGATTGACACCGCCGAAGAGGTCGAAGCGATGGTCGAGGAACTCGGGTTTTGCCTCGGCCTTACCGATTCGCGGACAAACTTGCCGTCGGTATATATCGCCGTCTGCGGCCGACGCGACGCTCACATGCCGCGAAACGTTCAGAAGGACTACGAAGCCAGCCGCGCATGGGTGCTAAAGGACGAAGTGATCGAGCGCGGCAAGCTCTATTACGGAAAACTCATCAAAGGCAAATCCTGGTTCCTCGCCCCGCGTATGATCCCGATCTTCAACTCGATCTGGGGCTGCTCGCGACGTGGCGAAGCAGGCATCCTCTCAAAAAATGCTCGTGTTGTTTTAAAAGTCCTCCGCAAAGAATGGGAAATGGCCACCGCCGACCTCCGCGAAGCGTGCGGCTTCAAAGAAAAAAAAGACCACACAAACGCCCTCGACGAACTCCAACGCCGAATGAAAGTCGTCCCGCAGCAAGTCCTCTACGCCCCAAAATTCACCTACATCTGGACCCTCGCCGAAGCGCGCTTTCCCGAAGAGCTAAAAATTAAAATGAAACGCGAAGACGCGGTCCGTGAACTCGCCCGAACGTATCTACAAATGTGCGGCATGACCCTCCTCGGTGAACTCTCAGGCAAATTCGGCTTCCAACGCTGGGAATCAGGAAAGGCTAATCACGAACTCGTTGACGAAGGCTTTGCTGAGCGTTTGGCGACCGGAGTTTATCGAAGAAACTGGCCGCCCATGCCAGTGGAATGATTTCTCAGGGCTTTGATTTCGCGTCTGTCGAGCGGTAATGCGCTTTCCAGGTTTTACCGTCGTCTGAGTATTCCTGTGCCCAAATAAGTTTGTCTGAGCCCAGGCCTTTTAGCGTGCCTCTGACTCTATAAAACTTTCCGTTAACAGCGAATTCCCAAATGGCTGTAAGCGTGTCACCCTCGATAAACGTCTTGCCCACTAGAGTCGTCCCCTTACTATCAAAACTGTACCAATTGTAAGCTTTCGCGCCGGCATCGTAAGTGATTACTTCGAGTGAATGCACTTCTCCACCTACGCTCCATTTGCCGTCGACATGACGAACAATGGCAAAATGACCGGGCATCCACTCGCTCACGATCTTACCTGAGAATTTTTCCGGCGAGCCGAATGAAGTTTTCATGGACTCCCCTTCCGTTACCCAATTACCAACTAAGACACCCAACTTGGCATGTTCCGGGCCAGGCTTTGGCGGTGCGGACGCTGACTGTCCAAAACCAGCGGAATATACTATCAGCGATATAGCCATAATCAATGTGACTTTGCTTTTCTTCATTTTATTTCTTCCTCTGCTCGTGAGCGACACAGATCAGACCGGCTCGCTTTCTTCGTAAAGTGTTTCGGGTGCGATATCCGCGCCATTAGGCCAAGAGATAGTCCAACCGTCGACGAAAAATGTTTTGAAATATTTTTTATCCTTGAGTAGTTTATAAACGCCAATTCCCAAGCCCCATTTTGAAAAGTCCGCAATCCGTTCTTCGCCGTTATTGAACACGACATGGATCTTGTAGTCCGAGATGTAATGAGCGTCGATGACGACCGGCATGTAATTTTTCATCCTGGCATCTAATCGAGCGGGTCGATCTTGTGAATCTCGCCGAGCTTTTGTGCTCGTGTCCAATTTCCCATTAGCTCGTCTTTGTGCAATTTGGCCCATTTCTTTATAAGCGACTTCGCCGTTCGCGACTTCATTCTGCCTTTTATGATATTACCATCAAGGTCAAACTTTGCTTTCTGTCCTTGATACTCTGCATGAAAATGCGGCGGATTATGGTCGTTGTGAAACATCCGAATAATGATCCCGAAGAAAAACGATACATAAGGCATATCAATATTTCATCAATTCCTGCACGGCTTTCTCGACATCCTCGGACTGCGGAAGGATGAAATCTTCGAGTTGCGGGGCGTAGCCGACGAAGGTGTCGGTGGCGCCGACGCGGCGGACGGGGGCGTCGAGGTGTTCGAAAAGCTCGTCGGAGATTCGGGCCGCGATCTCGGCGCCGTAGCCGTAGGAGATCGGGTCTTCGTGGGCGACGATGACGCGTGAGGTTTTTTTGACGGATTCGGCTACCGCTTCCCAGTCGTAGGGCACCAGCGTGCGCAGATCGATAATCTCGACCGAGATGCCTTGCTGTTCAAGGCGTTTGGCGGCCTGGTTTGAGCGCTCGACCAGCGCGCCGTATGTGATTATCGACACGTCGGTGCCTTCACGGACGGTTTTAGCTTTGCCGAATGGAATTAGGAATTCATTCGATGGATATTGCGACTTGTTATAAATCTGGCGGTACAGATGTTTGTGCTCAAGGAACAAAACCGGATCGTCGCAGCGGATCGCGGTTCTTAACAAGCCGTTTGCGTCGAGCGCTGTCGAAGGATAAACGATCATCAGTCCGGGCGTGTGCGAAAAGAGCGTCGTGCCGGATTGCGAGTGATAAACAGCGCCGCCTTTCAGATAACCGCCGACCGGAACGCGTAGAACCATTGGGCATTTAGTGTCACCATCTGAACGCCAGCGTGTCACGGCGACCTCGTTGCGTATCTGGTGAAACGCAGGGAAGATGTAATCGAAAAATTGTATCTCGACGACCGGTTTTAGCCCGCGAATTGCCATGCCGACTGCGCGACCAACGATGTTCGCTTCGGCGAGCGGCGAATTGAAAACGCGAGCTGAGCCGAATTTTCTTTGCAAATTCGCCGTGACCTTAAACACGCCGCCTTTGCCTTTGACCTGTTCAAGATATTCTTCACGTGAGCAGTCGGCAACGTCCTCGCCAAAGACGACAATTCGCGGGTCGCGCTCCATCTCCTCGTGCATGCAGCGGTTGATGAGATCGACCATGGTGCCGGCGTTGCCTGAGAGTTCCGCGCCGTCCTCGGTGTCGAACAACGCTCGGTCGGTCGGATCGACGTCGGGAGAAAAGACATTTCGCAAAGCAGTCGGTCCTTCGGGCTGCGGCGTTTCAATAGCGATGTCGGCAGCCTTGTTGACCTCGTCATCGACCTCTTTTCTAAGAGCCTCAAGCTGTTCGGATGACGCAATTTCCTCGGTCATCAGGAATTCGGCGTATTTCTTGATCGGATCGGTCGCGGCGTCGGCCTGACGCTCTTCGTCAGGGCGATAGAGTTTTTCGTCATCCGAAAGCGAATGCGAATAGGGACGAATACACTTTGCGTGAACAAACGCCGGCCCTTTTCGCGCACGGCAATAATCAACCGCACGTTTGAACGTTCCGTATGATTCGAGCGGGTCGGTACCGTCGCATTTTTGAATGTAAAGATCAGGAAAACCGGCGACAAGTTTTGAAATATCGCCGCCCGCAGTGCCGACCTCGACCGGAGTCGAAATAGCGTAGCCGTTGTCCTCGACGAGGAATATTACAGGCAGTTTTAGGTTACTGGCGGTGTTCAGAGCTTCCCACCACTCGCCCTCGCTGGTCGTGCCGTCGCCGACCGACATATAGACGACCTCATCGCCTTTGAAGCCGACGACTTTGTCCTGCAATTCCTTTACAAGCGATGCGCGATAGCCGGCCTCAGCAGCACCGACCGAGTGCAGAGCCTGCGAGCCGGTGCAGGATGATTGCGAAGGCACATTCAAATCCTTGTGCCCCCAATGCGAAGGCATCTGCCGCCCATGCGAGTTCGGGTCAACTTCGGCGCCGACTGCGGAATAAAGCATCTCCTGTGCCGTCATCCCAAGCCCGAGCATCAGAGCGCGGTCGCGATAATACGGAAAGAACCAGTCGTAAGCCGGCTTCATCGCCAAAGCCGCGGCGGCAAGGATGCCTTCGTGGCCTGCTCCCGAAATCTGGAAAAATATCTTGTTCTGGTTCTTTAGCTGGATCTCTTTGTCGTCGATCCGCCGCGACAGATACATCGTCCGATAAAGCCCGACCAGCGTCTTTTCATCAAGGCCGTGACGATCACGCTTGGCCCTTGCCGTCGTGCTAACGGAATCCGGCGTTTCGGCCTTTGCCGTTTTTTGAACCTTCTCAGCTTCAATATAGCCGTCGGCCTCGGTCGTTTTCGCCTTTTCGGCCACGACGGACTTGCCGTTCTTCCCCGCCGCCGCGCCTTTGGCCGCTTTTGTGTCAGTATCTGCTGAAGTCGCCATTAAATACGTCCTGTTTTTATACTATTGAGCAACTTTCTAAGATACCAAAACTAGCCTGCGCGGGCAATTTGAGGCGCTTAGGTACGGGCGGAAACGCGAGTGTAAACGAGCGTGCGGCTTCATTAGCGCGTGCACGCTCGTTTACACTCACGTTTCCGCCCGCGTTGCAAAAGCCCGCACTTTAGCAAGGGCGATACACTTAACTTGAAATATAAAGAAATTTAATAAAGGTCAACGCCGCCAAAACCTGTCGTCGTCAAAGGCCTGATGCCCTAGTAAACATTCTCGCGGTCGGCAACCTTATTCTTCCACGGAGCCAGCTTCGTTTGAACGTCATCCAACGCCGCCTGCGCCTGCGCCAACAAAGTCTGCAAAGCCGGTATCTCGATCAGCGGATTCGTCGGCTTATAATCCCCGCCATAACCGACGCAAAACGCGATCAACGTCTCAAAATTCGCAACATTCCTTGCGTGTCCTGTTTCTGCCATAGTTAAAAAGCCTCCTTTATCGTCCATTTCGGACAACAAAAAAAAGCTAAGTAAGGCCATCCGAAGTTAGGTTATTGATTTGTTTGCGAACAAGAGAATTTTCGGACTTTTCAGAATGAGTGTCAAGCCTTTATGACTGAAGAGAATTCGCTATACTGTGTACGAAAGGATGAAACTTCGACAGGGCAAAACAAAATCCATTCTTGCGGAATCAATCGATGCCGCCCTCCTTGCTGTCGAGGTCTATAACAAACCCCGGGCGACGTTCCGTACACAGTGCTATATATCGCTGATGGTGATAGCGTGGACCCGGTTATTCCAAGCTTACTTCAATAAAACAATCGGTGATCGTTATTACTACAAGGACAAGAAGGAACCCTAAGCGATACGAGATTGTCGACGGTGAACGGAAGGCTTGGGAGCTTTCAAAGTGTATCCGACAATTCGGAAAGTTGAATTCGGCGGTAACAGCGAATCTTGAATTTATCATTGGCCTAAGGAATAAGATCGAACATCGACATATCGATGAATTGACTATCGGCGCACTCGTATTTGGCGAATGTCAATCACTTCTATATAACTACGAAAACGTCCTAATTGAATTGTTTGGGCAAGAATATGCAGTAAACGAAAACCTTGCATATTCACTCCAGTTTTCGACGATGAGAACCGCTGAACAGAAGAAATCGGTGAAGTCTTATCAATCTCGAGAAGCGACAAGAATCAAGGAATATGTAAAGAATTATCGGGAAGATCTCCCTGAAGATGTTTTTCTCTCCCAAGAATTTAGCATCAAGTTGATACAGATACCGAAGGTTTCAAATACATCCCGGAACGATTTGGCAATCGAGTTTGTGAACTGGAAGGACCTTAGTGACGAGGAGCGAGCAGCTTATGAGAAGCTTGAGGTCTTGGTAAAAGAAAAGCGCGAGGTTCATGGAGTCGCGAACCTTGGACGAGTTAAGCCGGGAAGCATTCTTAAGGAAGTCGAAGAAAAAACCGGTATCAAATTAAATCATAACGATCATCGGTGCCTGTATTATGTATTCTCGGTCCGTCCGATCACGGAAGAGCATCTTCCGACCGATCAAACGAATGACAAGTACTGCGTTTATGACACGGTTCATGAGGACTACTTATATGCGCCGGCTTGGGCGGATTTCCTCGTGGCTGTTCTTTCCAGCGGGCAACTAACGATGGAAGTAGTAAAAGAAAACTTTAAGAATCGTACGAAACTGCTATTTGTAGATTTTGAGCCAGCGGCTAAGAAGGCAGCCGCATGATTCTCGGTAGCTCAAAGATCGTTGAGCGCGGCGGCTGTTAACGCTGTAAACTCAGCCCGTGGAATTTTTACAACTGTGCTTCCACCGCCCTGCATGTTCATCCCGCCACCTTGCGGAACCCATGAAGCATATTGTGCCAACGTATCGAAGGTAATAAACCACCAGTTTACGAGTTCTCGGTCCACGGTGTTATTTATTTCGCGAACGAAAAACAGGGAATGAAGATTTCCTTTCTTAGCCGCATAGAAGGCTAACTTCACAAACGGCCCAACGTCTAGGCCAAAGTAATTGCCCAACTTGTTGTCATTGGCAACCGTTTTTTCTTTGATCTCGATGGGATAGGTGTATTGTTGTCCCCAAATAATTCCATCGATATCTGACATTTCCGTCATGAATTGAGTCTGTAAAGTTACGCGCAAATGTTCTTTGGTGAATTCCTCTGGTATGGAGGCAATCGGAATAATACCTGTTTCAGTGTGATACCTAAGAAAGTTGTATTTCTTAGCTCGCAGGCTAAAGTTAGCTATAGTTGCTAAGAGCGGCGTGTATGGAGCCGGATTCGGAATACCGAGTTGGGTGGTTTGCCAAGTAACGCTTTCGGTGTCGTTTGCGAGAGCAACTGAAGGGACGCAATGAAAGCTATGAACACCAATCTGATGCATAGTTGAGCAGATCGTATGCAAAGCCATTGGCGGGGCATTCGGCACTCCGCCGACCGGATAATCAGTTGCAGGTTGGATCGTTTCAGGAAAAACTACGACAGTGTGATGTCCGAATACTCCCGGCCCGACATTACGCATGATCCAGCCACCTTGAGAAATTCGATCACCAAACCCCAAGCCATTTAAGGTGTTCCGTAAATCGATTTCCGCGAGCATGCCATTAATCTTGTTTTGGTTGATGCTGCTGATACTCTTCGACAAAAATTGTCGCATGGAGTCAAGATCCAGTTGCGGCATGTGCATTCTCCTTTATTGTCTGGATTAAGCGGCCACCAACTACTTGAATCAACGGCACGACAACTGAATTGCCAAACTGCCGATAGGCTTGATTATCCGAAACAGGAATCTCAAATGAGTCCGGGAATCCTTGCAATCTTGCACACTCGCGAGGAGTAAGGCGTCGTGGATTTTTGTCCGATTGCGGAATCAAAATCTCTGCGCCGTCTTTGTAATAACGGGCGCTCAAGGTGCGTGAGATACCATCAAGATTTGTAAGCCCAAATCCAAAACCGTTTCCCTTAGCCTTATGTTTGGCGGCGTAGTCTTGAAGATACTTCCAGAGATGGCTCGTGAGAGTGTATTTCGGGTCTGGAGATTCTTCGAGGATGTCAGCTATCCGATGTGTAGCGTTTGGTAATTCAGGGAATTCAAATTGTTCCCAACCCGCAAAAACATCATATCGAAATCCAACAATAACGATCCGTTCCCGATGCTGTGGAACAAAATGTTTGCCGTCGAGGACTCTTGAGTGAATAGAATATCCAATCTCGTCGAGCGTTCGAGCGATCACCTTGAAAGTTTTGCCTTTATCATGGGATAGGAGATTCTTAACATTCTCCAGCATGAATGCCTTGGGTTTCTTTTCTTTGAGAATCCTTGCGATATCGAAAAACAGAGTTCCTTGCGTTTCGTCAAGGAATCCGTGTTGTTTACCTAACGCCGTTTTCTTCGTTACTCCTGCAATCGAGAATGGTTGACAAGGAAATCCGCCCACTAGAATGTCGTGATCGGGAATTTCTTTCTCGTCAATCGCTGTAATGTCGCCGAATGGCACCTCACCAAAATTTCTCTCGTACGTGAGTTTGGCGAAAGCATTCCACTCGGATGAAAAAACGCATTTTCCTCCAAGATTTTGATAAGCCATCCTGATTCCGCCGATTCCCGCGAATAAATCAACAAAGGTAAATTTTGGCCTTAAGGGTGGCGGAAAAGGAATATCCCATTCAATAGGCAGACAATCTTCAAGAGACGTTTCAGTGATTCCGCTTGCAGCCAAGAATTCAGTTGCGCCGGGTCGAAAGTATTTCGAAACCCCGTTAGAGTACGAGTGTAGATAATGAGTTAAATGAGCAAGGCCGCTGTCGGTGTTCCGGTCAACGGTTATGTTTAGATCGTTTCTTAGCTGAGAGTAGCGTTTAGCCATTTTTCGTTGGGTCGATTGTCCTCTCTATTGTCTTAATACAATCCGTTAAGTTTCGCTTAACGTCTTGGGTCCAAAACCTTAGAACCGTCCACCCAATTTCTTTTAAGTGTTGATTGACGACGATGTCTCTCTTCATATTACCTTCAATTTTCTTCCACCAAAACTCTCTTCGCGATTTAATGATGAACCTAGCGGTTTCCCAGTCTTTGCCGTGAAAATACTCGCTATCGACGAATATCGCAAGCTTGTGACGTTTCAACGTCAGGTCAGGCTTTCCAAAGACAGCCTTGTCGTTTTTTCTGTAACGATGTCCACGCGCCCAGAGAGCTTTTGCTAACACAACTTCCATCTTGGTGTTCACACTTCGGATAGCTCTCATATTCCGCGAGCGCTGTTCCTTTGTATGAACATCCATAGTTACACAGAACGCAGCACCCACACTTCACGGGCGTGTGGGCGGGGACAACTAAATTTCCTTTTCCATCTTCCCTTTTATCTGCCTGAAGATATTGTCCGCCGTGATCGGCATGCCGTCGTAGTTGAGGACGGAGACGAGCTTTGCGGCGTCGGTGCCGAGCTCGATCATGCACAGGTCGGCGGAACTGGGCGTCACGGATAATTTTACCACCGGCTTTGTGTGGGTTGAAACTCACGCATAAAGTCTGTACGCCGCTAACGCGGGATAAAATCGGCTTAGGGCCGAAAAACTACGTCAAATTCGGAAACTTGCGTCTTGTCAGAACCGGGAGCGGTAGCGACGGGGTTCTTCTTTGTATCACATCGGCAAGTTACGCCATATTCGGAAACTTGCGTCAAATTAAGAAAGTTGCGTCATATCCGGAAAGTTGCGTCATATTCGGAAAGTTAGTATTTCAAATGCGCACCCTGTGTGTTAGCTTGATGCGGGATCGTTGAAGTATGACGATTGTTGATCTTTGAAATACAAGAAAAAAATCCAAAGTTGATGACAACGCACTCAAGCTTGGAACGATTTGGAACGATTTGGACCAGCTGGATCGCGTGGAACGTTTGGAACGTTTGGAACGACTAAACCACCAAGCCTCGCATCTAGCATTAAAAAAAGTTTGGGACACTGGGACAGCAAGGCTTAAGCTTAATTTGCTCAATGGTTTAACCTGTCCCAAGCCGTTTGGGACACTGGGACAGTGAAAAATGGAGAATGGAGATTGAAATTTTCCTGATTCTCAATTTTCAATTCTCAATTAATCAAAACGCCTGCGAGAAGCGGAAGTGGAGGTGGCCTGGCGGGAGGCGGTAGATGGCGTTGCCGCCAGCGGATTGCGGTATCAAAAACTGCGGAGGGTTTAGGAGAAAGCCGTAATCGACGCCGAACTCGCCGCCGACGGGCGTTTTGAGGCGAAGGCCGAGGCCGACCGTGTGAGTCCAAACGGCTCGCTGGTTTTGGCCGGCGACGTCGTCAGGTGCAAGATCGGGCGATTTGAATATGTCGCCAACCTTTCGGAAAACGTTGCCGCCATCGTAGAAGGGAACGGCGCGAAAGCTGTTTGACAATGGAATGCGGGCCTCGATATTCACAACTGCAAGTCCGTTGCCGCCGAACGGCACGGTGAACGGGTCGAGAAAAATACGATCGCCGTTGCTGTTGATAAACGTGCCCTGCGGCACGATCACGACTCGCGGGCCTGCTTCGTCGAGATTGAATCCGCGCAGCGTGTTCGAGCCTCCGGCAAAAAACCGCTCGCTGATAGGCAGCAGGCCGTTGAGCGAGGGAAATTGCGCGCTGTTGAATCTGTCACCGCCGGAGAATACGTGGCCGAGTCCGATGATGCCGCGTGCGGCGAGCGTCGTGCTTCGCAATCCGGGAAAGGTGTAATAGTAATTGTAGGTCGCCTGAAATTTTTGAAAACCGATATTGGAGCCTATGAAGGGAAACGACACATTGTAATCCGCCGTCACAAACGAGCCGTTGGTCGGGTCGCCCGCGCTGTAGCGGCACGGGTCGGTCTGGTCGCCCTTCGTTATTAGGTCGAGCAGCGAGTATTTGGTCGAGCAATTCCGCCGAGTGTCGCGCACGAATGTTGCACCAAAACCTGAAATTCGTACACGCTGGTCGGGCAGCAAAAGATCTTTGATCAAAAGGCTATCGATATTAAAAAGCCGCACGTCCTCAAACCGGTATCTGAGAAAAAAGAGGCTCCGAGCGCGACGGCTGATCGTGCGGCTCGTCTCGGCGGATAAGCCGAAGCGGTTTATCGTCGGGCTGCCGGCATCGCGTCCGAATTCGTCTATTGGATTTCCGTTCTCATCGACACGCTGCACGATGCCGAACGTGCCGCGATCGAATGTCGAGCGGAAAAACCGCGTCACGGTCGCATCACGCTGGTAAAGCAGGCTAACGGTAAGCGGCGCAAACCGCTTTTCGGTGTCGCGGATAAATCGCGGATTGACAAAATCGAACTGCACCAGTTGCCTGCGCTGGCTGACGCGAACACGCGCGCCGCCCTGCCACAAATTGCCAAACAGGTTGACGTGGCGAATATCGAAAAAACCGTCGAGCCCGAGATCGGTCGATGCTCCGCCGCCGTAAGTGATCAGCCGCGGAGCCTGCTCCTCGACCGTCACGATGATGTCCGTCAAGCGGCTGCCGTCCGCGCCGTCGCCCGCCGGCTGCGGCTTTATTTCAACGAGCGAGAAGGCGTCCGTCTGATACAAATTCTGCTCGCTCGTGTATATGTCCAACGAACGCAGCAGCTCGCCGGTTCGCAGCGTCAGCGCCCTCAAAACCGCATCCGTATCCGTGCTCTCGTTGCCGTTTACGAGTATGCGATTGATGACGACCTTACGGCCTTCGTTCTCGACCGTGAACTCGATCGTCGCATTTTTTTTGTCTGCCGTCGTCGCGGTCTCGATCATTTTCGACGTTACGCGAGCGTCGTAGTAACCGAGATTCGAATAGTATTCGCGAAGCTTGCGCACCGCATTTCGCTCTCTTGCCCGCGAGTAATTTTTGCCGGCAATCGCAGGCAATTCGGCAAGCAGGGCATCCGTTTGGATAGCTTTATTTCCGGCGATGTTCACGTCGCTGACGACCGTCGGCAGGCCTTCGTCAACCACGAACGTGATGATAAAATCTTCGCCGTCGAGCGAGATGCCCTGATTCACATTCACCTTTGCGTCGCGATAACCGAGCTCGGACATCAGCGATTTGATCGTCGCGGCATCTTCTTCCAAAATCGCGTTGCTAGTGTAGCCGCGGCCATATCCAAGCACGGGAATTATGCCGAGAATGTTTGCCTCCTGCGATTTCAAAACAGTTCGCACATCCTCAATTGTCAATTCGTCAGTGCCTTCGATCTGTATTTTGTTGAGCGTAAACCTGCGGCCCGGATCGACGGTGTATTTGACCTCGACCGCGCGGCCGGTAAGATCTTCGCCGCCTAGAAACGAGCACAGAAACTCAGTCTCGTTTTTTATCGGAACATTTTCGGTATCGACAACTGCCGGCACAGACGAGCAGATCGGCGTAACGGCTGCGAAAAAATACCCTTTCTCCTGATAAAAGTTTTCCAGCCGCCGCTCGCCTTCGACAATCGCCGAAAAATCGAGCGTTCCATCGCGTTTCACCGGCAGCAGCGATGTCTGCGTGCTGCCGCGAATCTTCTTTGGCGAAACTACCGCAACATCCACAGTCGGCCCGACCTTGCCCGTAAGCACGATCGAGATCGTGTTGGTGTCGCCGTCATACGTAAAGCGCGGATCTTCAAGCTGCGGCGCTAAAAACTTGTCTTTTTTTAACAGGTCGCGCACCTTCTTGACATCGCTTTGCAGACGCTCGCGCGAGAATTCCTCGCCTTTTTGCAGCTTTAGCAAATCTTTCGGCAGCGGCTTGTTGTACCCTTCTATGTTTACCGTAAAGTCGCTGACCTTCGCCTGTTCGTTCGGCGTGACCTTGAACGTCACGCCGACATCGCTCTGATTCTGCAGCGGCCTGCGCTCATACGTGACCTCAGATCTGTAAAATCCGCGCTCGCGCAGGTAGTCGAGTATCTCGTTGGCGCTGTTGCGCAGCACTTGCTCCGAGATCGCAGTGCCGGGCTGCAGGACGTTGAGCTTAAAAAGCAGCTCCTGCTCCGTCACCTTGTCGCCGACAGTTTCCCCGACAACTATCGAAACCTTTTGCGCCTGTATCTTGCGCTTTATGTTAAAAATCAGATCGACATTTCCCACCGCATCCAAATTTGCCGCAACCGAGATCGTCTCGATCCTTTTGGTTCTGTAAAGAGCCTCAATAGCGTCTCTAATTCGCGCCGCCGAGTAAGTCGCGCCTACCTCATCTCGCGCGCGTAAACGAAACTCTTCGACAAGTTGCGGATTACTGTCGTTCTCGCCAAACGAGATATCGACTTTTGCTATCGGACGGTTTTCGTATTTGCTTTGTGAAAATGCAGAGGTGAGAAACAAAAGTATCAGCGCAAAAAGGGAAGCCGCGCGAAAGAGGCCAGCTGCGACTATTCTGAAATATTGCCTCGCAACTGTCATTTCTCTTTTGTTGATATCGATTCCTGTCTGCATCAGATAAGGCGGCTTAAAATCTCCTGCGGAACCGAACTTCAAAACTAAAATTGTCGCGGTTTCGCGTGACGTTGCTAAGCGCGCGCTGCTCATACTGCGCGACAAGCGACAGCTTGTTCGACACACGATATTCGAGCGCCAACACCTGGTTTTGGTCCTGTGACAGATTGGTCGAATAAGTCACACGCAGCCTGTTGTTGATCTGCCGTCCGACCGTAAGACGCGCCGAAGGATTGGTCAGATTCTGGCCCGACACGATCGGGTCGATCTCGAAAACGTTAAGGCCAAACAACCTGTCTGTAGCTTTTCTCGCTGGATCATTGATGATGGTATCTGTCAAAATTTCGGCGGCGGTGTTGATGCCGGTTTGTGCTAAGGTCGGAATGCCGCCAAGAGTATTTGTCAGATTGCCGGTCGTGATAAGCGAAACAACATCGGCCTGCGGCAAGGCCGGGCTCGAACGCACGGTCGCCGAAAGCAGCTCGGAATCCTTTAGCGGACCCGATAAATTTACAAAAACCTGATAGCCCGCGATCTCGGATTCGGCCTGAAGATTAATTATCGGCTCAATCGCGGTATCCGGCGGAAACTCAAGCACGCCGCGCTGAACCTGATATCTGTCCTTTCGGAAAAGTATCGTTCCGCTGTTCGCAGTTATGCGGCCCGAAATGCGCGGATTTTCAGCGTCGCCCGTTAAAACCAACGACACCGATGCCGTAAGATCGGCGATGTTGTTTTTCACTATCAGAGCATCGCGGCCTTCGATCACAAGATCGAATCGCGGCACCGTCAACGCCCCGCCGCCGCTCGTCAACACCGGATCGCGCCGCCCGCTGACCAGATTTGCAAGATCGATGTCCTTTGAATAAACACTCCGACGCGCGAACACACGCCCGCCGATGGTAAGCTGCAGATCTTGCGCAGGGTTCTCGCGAACGCCGGTGATCTCAAGCTGCGCGTCGCCTGTCGTCACAAAATCCTTCGGCAGCGGAACCGTCACATTATTACCATCAAGCGAAAATCGAAAAGCCTGCACCGCAAGGCCGTCGATAATGCCGCCGCCGCTGCCAGTAAATTTTCCGCCCCCGAGAAAACCGGTCGCTTCCTCAATCTCGACCTGATTCGAGGTAAAAATGACGCGAGCCTTGAGGCGGTCAACCGTAAAACGGTCCGACCCAAGAAGCGTCGCCACCGAGCCGTTTACAATGTTCGCCGTGCCCGAGATCCTGGCCGTCGAATTCGGCCCGATGAACCTGATGGACGTGTCAACATAACCGGCAAAAAATGTATCGTTCGCGACAAGGTTGAGCAGCGACAAATTCACGCGGCCGTCAATTGCCAAGTTATTGATACCTGTGTCCGTCAACGCCTTCGTTCCGGCTATCGTCATATTCGATCCACCGCCCGAGAACCGCGCTTTTTCAAACACGATCTCACGCGTGTTGAACCTGATTAGAACCGGCTCCGCAGCCGAAAGCGGGGTGTTCTGTATCTGTAGCGCAAGCTGGCTAAACTCGGCCGTGCCGCTCAGATTTTCAGCCGAATAAACACGAACACCTTTATCGTCAAGCCCTGCAAGGTTCCCTCCAAACTCGATTCGTCCCGTGCCAGTTCCAGTAATGGGCAAATCTTTTAGCTGCGGAATAAAAGCGATAAAAGGCGAAATGGGACTTTGGTTGAACTCTGTCACCGCCATGAACGGCAAATTTTCATTCGCCAAATTTATCGTCGCGTTTATTGTTTGTGGGCGGCCATCGAGAGTCGCAGTGAGATCGGCTGACAGCATTTGATTCACGGTCTGCCCTTTGAACGCAACGTTGCCGAGCGACGATTCATTGACAATGACATTCGGCGCGACGCCGCTAAAATTGACATTATATGTCGCAGGCCTATCAAACGAACCTGTTGCCTTTGCTGTAAAATCCACATCGCCACGCACGTCGGGAATGCTCGCATTTTTTGGAACGAGCGCCAGCACAAGCGGCAGCGGAACGCCCTTGCTTGTCAGGTCGGCAACAAAATCCGACGACGAGCGGTCATAACTTCCAATCGCGCTGAGCCGGCCCGCGCCAAGCTGCATCTCGGCCGTCTGTAGATCGATCCGCGTTCCGCTAAACGTCGCTTTGACATTCAAATCATCGAAAGCCTGTCCCGCAATTACGCCTCTTGCGGCGGAAAGATCGACCGCACCCTGCGCACTGTTCGGCAAGCCGCTAATATCTACCATTCCCGATGTTTGTCCGTCGAGATCGCGAATCTTCTCCGGCAGTTCTATCGGCAAAGCCGCGAGCAGATTACCTGCGTTAATATTCGTAAGCGTCGCTTTCACCGCAACGTTGTTTATACCGGTTCTCGGAATATTGACGCTAAACAACGCACTTCCGCCGCTTCTGTCCTGCAGCTTGCCGTTCGTCAGGTTAACCTCAATCGGCGACACCGATATGTCCGTTGCAACACTGCCCATCTCTCGCCCGCGAAGGAGAAGCGAATCAAGCGAAGCCTTTCCATCAATCGTCGGATCGGATAAATTTCCAGTCAGCGTACCATCAAACGTCAGATTACCGGCTAGCGCAACCTGCATCGAATCGAGTTGATTCTCAAGCTCATCAGATACGTTCAGTACGCGAATCAATCGATCAATCTCTGACGCGTCCGTCGATCTCAAAGCGAACGCGAGGTTGGAGTCTTGATCTTTTAGATCAAAACGGCCGTTTGCGGTCAGCGAGCTGTTAGCAGTTCTGAGATTGGCAACATCGATGTTGAAAAGACCGTTGGTCGCACTCAATCTCACTTCGCCGTTGACCGGTATCAGCCCGCTATCTGCATTGCCGGCGTTGGCAGTGATATCTGCGTTCAAAGTACCCGAAGCGTTGCGAAAATTCGTTCCCGCAAATGTCAGATCGACGCGTCCTGTTGTCTGTCCCTCGATCGGCGTAATGCCGCCGCCAGAAAGCGCGATGATCTTTGCGATGTCGAGATTTGTAAAATCGCCGTTAAGCGTGGACAAGCTGCGGTTGTTTAGAGCTATCACAGCACGGCCATTCAACTGCCCTTCCATCACGTCGGCGGAAAGCTCGTTGAGCGCGACGCGGTTGTTGTCCGCCTCGACCTTCGCCTTAGCCGCGCCGAGCGCGACGCTGCCAACCGCTCCACCGCCGAGGCTCATATCGGCTGTCACGCGGTAGCGTCCCGAAGGTTCAAGAATATAAACCGGCTTGACGATTTTTACGGCTTCAAGCTGGCCGCCGTCGGGCAGAGTTTGTGTTTTCGCGAGCGTCACGTTGCCCGCGTCGATGTCGTCGGACCTCGCTTCAACGCGGCCCTGCCGAACGGTCAGCCTAACGCCGCCGATATTCAAACTGCCGAGCACAGCGGAGCCCGCGTCAATCTTCGCAACACGCACCTTGTCCGAATAAATCGTCAGTGGACCATCAGTAACATTCTCAAGCTCGACCGAAGGCGCCTCTACGCCGTCAACTCGCGCGCCGTTTACATCCAACTGTTCAACGCGAAGATTCTTCGCCGTAACGCCGGTCGTTCTTGGCAGATCGACGACACTCACTGTGTCCGCCGTCACCCGTCTAGCCTTCGCTCCTTTTATCTCTCCGCCAGTCGCAGTTAAGCCGTTGATATCGACGTTCGTTTCATTCCCACGGTTTTTGATGCGTATGTTTCGCCCGGCAATGTTTTTCAGATTGTAATCTTTCGACGAAAAAGATCGTGCCCGGGCGCCCGGCGCGGACAAGTTTATCGTGTCGTCAATTGCCGAGAATTTCAGGTTGTCGGCCAGCAACTCGGTGAACTCAATATCTTTGATCGAAAATTTCTGTGCTCGTCCGCTGCGAGCTTCGGCTCGCAGCTCTCTGTCCCTGAATTCCGCCGTCGCGTCTCGAAGAAACAAACCGCCTAGCGAAAGCTTGTTGGATTTCGCCGCCGCCGCCTGCAAATCGCCAAGCCAACGAAAGTCCGTTCCCGTCCCGCGAACATTTCCCGCAAGCTTTAGAAAATCAACGCGAAAATCCTCAAACGTCAACATCTCCGCAACGGCTGTTCCGTTCGCTTCGTAATTCGAATTTGTGCCCTCGACCGTCGCCGTAACATCGATGGCCTTTAGAAAAACTCCGTCGGCACGTAAACTTGCCGCGTCGGCCTCGCCTTCTATGCGATAAGTCTCGCCCTGGCCCGTGACCTTGCCTCTAAAATTGCCAACACCGACAAGAGAAGTTCCGATTGGCAAAATGCTCGAAGCCTGCGTCAGATCGACCGTCGATTGAATATCAAACTCGTATCTCGGGGCGGCCCAATCAACAAGCGTCCCCGTCAATGTAGATTCGCCGATTGGCGTTCTCAGTTCAAAGTTTGTGATCTCGGCACCGCGATCATGGGCAATGCCGGCAACACGAAGATCGATATTTTCAATCGAGCTCTCATCATAAACAAAATTAGAATCGGTCGATGCGATCTCGAACTTATACCGTTTCTGCTCGTCCGGCACGCTGCGATTTTCCGGTGATAGCAGAAACAAAACATTCCTCGCATTGCCCGAAATCTTTCGCGACAAATCGCCAAAATGCACAATGCTTTCCGTTAGCGAAAGATCGATCGTGTCGTATTTAAAATTGACGCGTGTTCCCGCCGCATCCTCGACCAGCTTGAGATTTGAAAAATTCGACCGCCCGTTTTCGTCAAACTTTACCCATGCCTCGGCACCCGTAATCTCGGTTTTGTCGATGCTGATGTCACGGCTCAACTGCCACGCATACAAATTCGTAACGCTCATCCTGAGCCGCGCATCGCGTATGAAAAAAAGCTTCTCGCCGCTCACTTTGTCGTTAAACGTCGCGTTCTTCAGCTCAAGCTCAAGCGGATTAACCGTCACGCGAAAAACGTCCGCGCTAAAAACGATCCCAATGTCCGCCATCTTCGCAACGAACTGATTCTTTACATAATTGTCATATACGCCGTAGCGATAAGTAACGACCGAAAGAAGCCCGAGCAAAACGATCAGCACCGCAGCCAGCCCGGCGACGATCATCGTATTGCGCCGAGTAAAAAAACGTCGACGCCGTTTCGGTTCCTCGCGTTCCGTTTTTTCGATTTCTTCTTCCGGCATTCTCCGTTCTCAATTCTCCGTTCTCAATTCTCCGTTCTCAATTTTTACAAGCTCACCGTCTCGACTATCTCCAGATCAAACGCATCCAGCGCGCTAACGCGCGGCGGATGATTCGACAAAAGCCGTATTTTCTTGACGCCCAAATCCTTTAGAATCTGCGCTCCGATGCCATAATCGTGCACTTTTCCGTAACCGGTCTCGCGCTTAGCCGTCTGAAAATCAAGTCCGCGCTGCTGCATCAGCGCATAGGTCCTAAGCTGATTCACCAGGTCGAGGTTATTCTCGCGCTGGCGCAAATACAGTATGACGCCATACCCTGCTTCTGAGATTTTTTGGAGAGAGGTTTGCACCGCGTTCGACGCCTCGCCGAGAGTGGCGCCAAACATCGCAAACGTGACATTCTCGGTTTGGACGCGCACCATCACAGGCTCGGTTGCACTCGAAATGTCGCCCATCGTCAATGCGACATGCGTCTCGCCGTTGACCTCGTTCTCATAAAGCACGGCGCGAAACAAACCATACGCGGTCGGCAGGTCAGCCTCGACGATCCGCCGCACAAGCATCTCTTTGTGGATGCGATACCGCACAAGATCGGCAACGGAAACGATCTTCAGATCGTGCTTCGCGGCAAACACTTCCAACTCCGGCATCCGAGCCATCGTGCCGTCGTCGTTCATTATCTCGCAGATCACGGCCGCCGGTTGCAATCCAGCAATTCGCGCTAAATCAACGCTCGCCTCCGTCTGCCCGACGCGCACCAGTACGCCGCCGTTCTTAGCCCGCAAAGGAAACACATGCCCCGGCCGAGCCAAATCGGACGCGCGCGAATTCGGATCAACGGCGGTCAATATCGTCTTCGCCCGATCAGCCGCCGAAATCCCCGTCGTCACGCCCTCACGGGCCTCGATCGAAGTCGTAAACGCCGTCCCCAAATGCGAGGTATTCTCCGTCGTCTGCGGAAACAACTGCAGCTCATTACACCGTTCCTCGGTCATGGGCAAACATATCAACCCACGCCCGTGCACCGCCATAAAATTAACGATCTCCGGCGTCACCTTCTCCGCCGCACACACAAGATCGCCCTCATTCTCACGGTCTTCGTCATCGACCACGATGATCATCTTGCCGTCGCTGATATCCCGCGCCGCATCCTCAATCGAAGCTAAAGGCATCTTCCTCCCAACCGCCGACTCCCAAGTCTTTGTCCTATAACAGCTAAATTTTAACGAATAGCCGCAATTTAGGCGAATAACCGGCGGTCTTTGAACGTCTCATTAGTCAAGTATGAGTCAAGTTATGAGTCAAGCGAGGTGGTGGGAGAGCCTGACCGTACTTAGGATGCGGAAGAGGTGCGAAAGTAAACTTAAGTGTTGCTAAGTTTACTTTAATGGCGTAAAGTAAACTTACGGAAAAATAAGTTTACTTTCCGCATCATGAACCAAACACAAACAATTGAAGCCTATAAGGCCGGAAAATACGAAAAAGGTTACGATTACCGGTATTTTGTTCCTCAGCCAGTAAATACCCAATGGGAATGGACTGACGGCACACTCAATGAACTCTTAGAGAAAGCCTCGATCAAACTTGGCGAGCTCAATTCGTTTGCACGGCTCGTACCCAATATCGACCTTTTCATTCATCTCCACGTTACAAAAGAAGCTGTTGTATCGAGTCGCATCGAGGGAACTCAAACAACAATGAACGAAGCTCTCCTCCCTTTTGAAGAGATCCGGCCCGAAAAACGTGACGATTGGACCGAAGTTCAGAATTATACTCACGCCTTGAATGAGTCCATTAAGTCATTGGAGAAACTTCCTCTGTCCTCACGACTATTACGGGAATCTCATAAGATCTTAATGCAGGGCGTGCGCGGCGAGTCCAAAACGCCTGGTAAGTTTCGTACGAGTCAGAATTGGATCGGCGGAGCGTCCTTAGCCGATGCGGCATTTATCCCGCCTGCGCACATACTGGTTCCTGAATTAATGAGCGATCTGGAGAAATTTCTTCATAACAAGAGCATTCACGTACCCGCATTGATACGCATAGGTCTTGCTCATTATCAATTTGAAACTATTCATCCATTTCTCGACGGCAACGGCCGTGTCGGCCGTTTACTGATCACGTTATATCTGGTAGGCGAGCGCATATTGGAAAAGCCGCTGCTTTACCTTTCATCATTTTTTGAAGGAAACCGGACGCTGTACTATGACAACCTGACTAAAGTTCGTGAAAAGAACGATCTGCTGACTTGGCTTCGATATTTTCTTGTCGGTGTAGAGCAAACCGCGACCAAGGCCGTAGAAACCTTGGGAAATATATTGGCCCTGAAATTACGACTGGAAGCTGAAATTGCACAATCATTCGGAAAGCGTAGTCTTTCCGCTATCACTTTGCTTAACGCGCTATTCAAACAGCCGGTCGTAACCAAGCTCGAAGTTCAAAGGATCTGCGGCCTGAGCAAAAAAGCTACAAGTTCTCTCGTAAACAGTTTTGTAGAAGCAGGATATCTTCGCGAGGTCACCGGAAACATTCGCCATCAAGTATTCTTGTTTGATCAATACATCAGGCTATTTGAATAAGAAACAAGGCACAAAGCCAACTCCCTCCTGCCAGAGCAGTGGCACCGTTTCGGTGACGAGGTGGTGATAGTCGCGTCGGCTCAGACTGGCCAAATGCCACAAGAAATAAAGATCGATCTGCAGATATACGATTCGCTCGAACGCAACGTCATCCGCGAAAATGATAATCGCCGAAGATTAGTCAAGGATAAGCCAAGTTATTAGCCAAGTGAGCATGTCTGAAAAAGTCCGCATTGCGGACGAAAAAGTAAAGCTACACGCGTGAGCGTGTAGTCGGCGCCCGATAATAATTAAGCCCGCGTTGCAGGCGACAGAGTCTGTAGGCACTTACAAATTAATGTTTTACCGTTGGTCTGTCGCCCGCAAAGCGGACTTCGATTTTGTATCAACTTATTCCACGCTCATGCCTGGAGTTTGACTCTGATACCGTAAGCGGGCAACAAGCGAAATCGTCCCTCATCGCCGCCGCGCGCTTTCAAAATCGCGACGTGCACTTTCACACTTCTGTCTTTCACGAGTAACGGCAGACAGCAGCGCGCGAAGCGTCGTCCATGTAACTCCGGCAGCCTGAATATGCATCGTTCGGCCTTGCGCACTTGCGAGATCGGCAGTCTGGTCCAATACCTCGTATGTCTGGCAAGTTCGATGCATAATTCGATTGAGCCAATCCAATCGCTGGGTAGCCCGATTGGCCTCAGCGGTTGAGCGTGCAAGTTCTCTTTCAAGACAGCTTCTGCGCTGGGAACCACTTAGACCGTCACACGGCTTTCGTTGTTGTGAATACGTCGTTTGTACGCCGTAAAAAAAGAATAGGGCTAAGATAAAGAGCCAAGCTCTTTTATTTAAACTTTTTTCAATCATTTTTCACTCCTTTACTGACTAATAATTTCGGAAAGCTGAGTTATAGCAAGCAAGAGCACGCGAGTAGTTCGCTTGGTCCACTTGCACTTCCTTTATTGTCTGTGATGTTGTAATGACGCCCTGCGCCCATAACAAGCGCCTCGTCGTTCGCTGCGAGTTCGAAAGCGCCAAGCCGCTGGATGTTATCGAGTTTAAAATTCGAAACAGACCCAAAAGACGTGACGGTCTTGGTTGTACGCACGGCTGCGCATAGGGACCAACCTGAGGCTGGCTGTAGGCTTGGAAGTTCTGAGCAAGAGCACCTTGAGCAAGAGCAAGTCCAAGCACAGCAACCATTAAATTTCTTAGTATCTGCATTTTCTTCCCCCTCGGGCGCTAAAAGTACGCCCAAACTTAAAGTTCTCGTGGTGAAATTTCCGCGAGTTGTCGGCAAGGCTTTCCAATCTATGTAGTTGCCGCCCCCGTTCCGTTATCAAAGATCAATGCGCATTTACCTTTTTACCTCATTATAAAATTCTTGTCAAGTAATACCTTAATTAAGGTAATTGTCTATTTATTAGGTAAACTGTCTTTTCATGGGTTAAAATATGCTACTGCAATTGCAAGTGTTCCTATCTAGTGATAGCATTGACCTTAGGTTCTAGAAACTTAGGAAAGGGATTAGGATATATGTCTCCGTTTGAGCAAGTTTATTTAAGAATCCTTGGTTTTTTCGTCGAAAGAGCTGAATCAAGCGATGTCGTAACCTCCGGTTCGTTAGCCAATAAATTTGGAATTTCAGGCGCATATCTCAGTCGAATGCGCAACGGCCGTTCGGGCTTATCCGACGAAGTTATTGACAAGATCACACTAGTTCTCAAAGATCTGGACGAGTCTTTCGCTAACGAAATTCGTGGGAGTTTGGAACGAGCTCAGGAAGAAACGCGAAGCGCTAAAACAACGCCGCGGGCGCCCGGCGATGCACTAAAGCCGATCGAGGATTTTTTCGTCATGTTAGAATCCGCTGAGCATGCCCTTCTTTGTATCGACTTTCGGGACAACAGCCCACAGTTCTCTGCCATTCCTCACCTGGCGGAACTGGTAGGATCGGCGGTTAGTAACGGATTGTCGCTCGCGTTGTTTCAGCCATTTGGACCTAAGTCCAAACTGTTAGAAAAACATTCAAATTACATCCGCAGAATTTCCGACACGACGGCTCAGCCTCATCATACAAGTACTGCTCAGGCCTACTACGATTTATTCAAACTTGCGGAGGAGGTTGAGACGGTAGCCGCAGCAATTAAGAAAAGAGTCGAAAATAACGTTGATCGGGTAGTGCTGTATGAGGCTGAGCGAAAAGATAATGATCTTCCCCTCAATGCGATCGGCATCCAATCTCGGCTTTTCTACGCTAGGTTCCAAATAAATAACCAGTGGAGCACTAGAGTGTTTGATTGGGTAACCGGATTACGACGCTCCGAACATTTTTTTATCGAACGAAATAGTCGAGATGTTAGTTTCGACGTAGTAAAGGCTCAATTCCATCCGATTCCAAAATTCTGGCAGGAAAATGACTTTAGACTTCCACAGGCGAGAGATTTGAACAACAACTATATAAGTGACAAATGGAATGTTCGGTGGGAAGCAACAAGTTGAGCGAGGAACATTCGAGTTTCAAAAACATCGTGCAATCTGCGATCCTACTTGGTTGCGGGATCGAGATTGAAGTCACAGTGTGATTCGGCAATTTAAATTACGGCAGCCTTTTCCGTCCCGCTACTCTGGTCTGAATCCGGCACCCGAGATCTTGTCTTGCGGGTCGAGAGAAAAGTTCGCGGTCACCTTCACGCCTGTTTCAAATGTGATGCGATGGATGCGGTGTTTGCCCTCGGGCGGTGTTTTCCGACTTCATTAGGTCAAACGCCTTGATGGCGCCCTAACTGCCGAGCAACGGAAACCCGTTGGGCAGTTGGGAGGCAGGGGCCATTATTTCCGTCTGGCGGCTCGTGGGATTCCGTGGCCGGCGCGGACGCGGTATGGGAGTTCGAGGAGGAGGACGCCGTCTTCGATGGTTGCGGTTGGGAAGCGGACGGTGTATTCGAGGCGGATGTCGTGCTTTCGCAAGAAACGCAGCGCGTGAAAGCGGTAGGCTCCGGCGCGCTTCGACGGGTAGAGCCGAAAGGCGTTGGTCGTGCGCGGCGGCACGGGCCTTAGCCCGATAGTGTCCGTCTCGCTTTCCCAAAGCAGGACGATATGACCCGGTTCCCCGAGCGCTTCGTAGGCCTTGTGGCTCACTATGACCATACCCTTCGGTGCCATCGAAACATGCAGCTCAGCGATCCGTGACGTCCCCGGATCGACAAATTCTTCCCATCGTCTTGCCATTGTTCGAGGATAGCAGAAATAAGTTGCTGTATCAAGTATGACACACTCACGAGAATGACGTCGTATTTGGCAAGTTTTCTCTTCCTCTTGGCAACCTTTGCGTCTTTGCGGGAGAAAGTTTCACGCAAAGAAGCAAAGGCCGCAAAGAAAAACAAAAAGGGCGAGAAGCGAAGCGCCCGACTTGTGCGAATTGCGATCTGCGGTGCGAAGTGTGGTTTTAGACAGTTTCTGCCGAGCAGGCGGTCATATACTGAACCCACTGGGTCATACGAGGTATGTTTTTGGTCATACCGACGCACCGTTGGGTCATACCGATTGCGATTTGGTCATACGTGAGACGCTAGCAAATGATGCTAGCCGCCCAGATCGAGACTTTTCAGATAAGTGCGAAAATCGTCGCCGAGGTCTTGGCGTTTTAGGGCTAGTTCGACGGTGGCTATTAGGAAGCCGAGTTTGTCGCCGGCGTCGTGGCGTTTTCCTTCGAGTTTGACGGCGTAGAAGGGGCGTTCCTTTAGCAGCAGGCGCATGGCGTCGGTGATCTGGATCTCACCGCCGGCGCCGGGTTTGGTTTGCTCGATGGCGGCAAAGATGTCGGGCGTGAAAATATACCTTCCGATGATGGCGAGGTCGGAAGGGGCTTCGGCGAAGGGCGGCTTTTCGACCATGTCTTTGATCTTGTAAACGTTCGGTTCGACCTCTTCGGCGTCGATCACTCCGAAGCGTGAGATGTCTTCGCCTTCGACCTGCATGGTCGCGATTACAGGTGCTTCGTATTTTTCATATACCTCGACCATTTGCTGCAAGGCAGGTTTTTCGGCGTCGACTATGTCGTCCGCCAGCAGCGCCGCAAACGGCTCGTTGCCGACGAAATCCTTTCCCTGGTAGATCGCGTGGCCAAGGCCGAGAGCCTGTTTTTGCCGCGTGTAACTGATGTGGGCTATGTCCGAAATCGCCCGAACTTCTTTGAACTGGTCCTGCTTGCCGCGTTCCTTCAGCATGTGCTCAAGCTCGAACGAGATGTCGAAATGATCCTCGATCGAAGTCTTGTCGCGGCCTGTGATTATCAGGATGGACTCGATGCCGCTTGCGACCGCTTCCTCGACTACGTATTGGATCAGGGGTTTATCGACGAGCGGCAGCATTTCCTTCGGCGAGGATTTTGTCGCCGGAAGAAACCTTGTCCCAAGCCCCGCAGCCGGGAAAACAGCCTTGCGAATTTTGTTTGCCATAACCAATTTTGCTAAATTCAACCAAACGGGCGGAAACGCGAGTGTGAACGAGCGTGCAGATGGCGTAGAAGAACGCTAGGCCGACCGCACGCTCCTTAACAGTCGCGTTTCTGCCCGTTATCTGATTTTAGGTCAAAATATGCTCGACCTCAATTTTGTAAGAGAGAATTTAGATGCGGTTCGCCAAGCTTTGGCGAATCGCAATTTTCCGCCCGAGTCACTTGATAAATTTGTCGAGCTTGACGCATATCGGAGGAGAGTGATCGGTGAGGCCGACCTAACCAATCAAGAACGCAATGCCGCCAGCAAAGAGATCGGAGCATTGATGCAGGCCGGCAAAAGCGAAGAAGCCGAAGCGAAAAAGTTGGAGGTGGCTGGACTTAAGGACCAACAATCCGACCTTGAAGAAGAGCGAGATACTGTCGAAACCGATATGCGTGAGCTGCTCGCCGGCCTTCCGAATATTCCGGCTGACGACGTTCCGGTCGGTCCTGACGAATCTGCAAACAAGGAAATCAGGCGTTGGGGCGAGCCGCGCAAATTTGATTTCGAGCCAAAAGATCACGTCGATTTGGGCGAAGCTCTCGGCATTCTTGATTTCGAGCGGGCAACAAAGATCGCCGGTTCACGTTTTGCGATTCTAAACGGCGCCGGAGCACGACTGAGCCGCGCTTTGGTCAACTTCATGCTTGAGATACATACGTCAGAGCATGGCTATACCGAAACGCTGCCGCCATTTCTGGTCAACCGCACGGCTCTCTTCGGCACAAATCAACTTCCAAAATTCGAGGAAGACTTGTTTCACATAAAGGATGATCGGCAATTTGCCTTGATCCCGACCGCAGAGGTTCCGGTCACCAATTATCACGCCGAGGAGATTCTCGACGCCAAAGACCTGCCGCTGAATTACACCGCTTACACGCCTTGCTTCCGCAGCGAAGCGGGAAGTTATGGAAAAGACACGCGCGGGCTTATTCGCCAGCACCAGTTTGAAAAGGTCGAGTTGGTAAAGCTCTGCCCGCCCGAAAACTCCGAAAAAGAACACGAGAGTCTGACAGCAAATGCCGAACGCATCTTGCAGCTACTTGAGTTGCCATACCGCACCGTCGTTCTCTCCACAGGCGATATGGGTTTCGGTGCAAAAAAGACATACGACATCGAAGTCTGGCTGCCGAGCCAGCAGACTTACCGCGAGATCTCAAGCTGTTCAAACTGCGGCGACTTTCAGGCAAGGCGAATGAACACGCGCTTCCGCCGAGCCGGTGGAGCAAAACCCGAATTTGTCCACACGCTCAACGGCAGCGGACTAGCTGTCGGCCGCACATGGATCGCAATTCTCGAAAACTATCAGCAAGCAGACGGCTCCATTCAAATCCCTGAAATTCTGCATCCCTATATGAACGGGATGACCAAGATCGGTTGACGAAACCTGGTTGCGTAATTACGATGTAATTATGAAAGCTCAGATCATTCAGATCGGCAATTCGCAGGGAATTCGCATACCCAAAGTCTTGCTAGAGGACAGCCGCATCACCGGAGAGGTCGATCTGGAGCTTCACCCCGACGGCATTCTTATCCGCAACACGCAAAAGCCGCGTCACGGCTGGAATGAGGCATTCAAATCGATGGCCGAAAATGAGGACGACGAATTAGCCAGCGGCAATTCATCAACCGACTTCGATAAAAAGGAATGGCAATGGTAAACAGGTTTGAAGTTTACCTTGTAAATCTCGACGCCGCGCCGTCGAAGGATGCAAAAAATACGCGTCCGTGCGTCGTCATTTCTCCCGATGAAGTGAATCACAACATTTCGAGCGTAATTATTGCACCGCTTTCATCAGTCGAGCGCAACTATCCCACGCGGATAACTGTCAACTTCCTTAACAACGAACGCGCGATTATCCTCGATCAGATCCGAGCCGTCGATAAAGCAAGATTGGTAAAAAAAATCGGCGAGATCGAGAAATCCATTCAAAAAGAAACTCTCGACCGCTTGCAGGAACTATTTGCCGAATGATCTAGTTTCTATTCTGCGGTGTGAAACGAATCAAGAATTTCACACGGCGAAACCGGCTGTCTCCTTCGCTTTATTCCACAATGCATCCATTTCATCAAGGCTGGCCGATTCAAGCGTCGCGCCGTTCTTTTTTAGCTCGTCCTCAATAAATTTGAATCGTTGGCGGAATTTGCGGTTTGTTTTCTTGAGAGCGGTTTCCGGCTCGACATCCAAATGGCGTGCGAGATTCATTACTACAAAAAGCAAGTCGCCTATTTCTTCTGCGGCGTCTTCGATTTTTCCGGTCTTGATCGCAGCTTTCAATTCGTTTAACTCTTCATCAAACTTATCAAAGATCTGATCCGCGTTTTCCCAATCAAAACCAACTTTTGCTGCCTTTTTTGTAAGCTTCAGTCCTTCGAGCAATGCGGGGAAATGGACGGGCACATCATCCAGGATCGATTCGTGATTTTTCTCTGCTTTCCCTGACGCTTTTCGCTCGTCGGACTTGAGTTGATCCCAGTTATCGAGGACATCCTGAGCGCGGGACAATTTCTTGTCGCCAAAGACATGTGGGTGCCTAAGTATTAGCTTTTGCGTCACTCCGTCGGCAACCTCATCAATCGTAAAATCACCTCTTTCGGTACCGATCGTCGAATGAAACACAACTTGTAACAGCAGATCGCCAAGCTCCTCTTTCAAATTAGTTGTGTCGCTGGTCTGATCGGCCTCTTGTATTGCATCGAATGTCTCATAAGCTTCTTCAAGCATGTACTGGGCAAGCGAGGCATAAGTCTGCTCATGATCCCATGGACAGCCGCCAGGCGCGCGAAGCCTGGCCATTACAGCAACTAATTCGTCAAAAGATTTGGACATAAGAGAAGATTTTGAATTCTTTTTCGTCAAAATGCTACTATCGAGACAGGATTTCAGAAATATGATTGGTAACGACGAAAATCAGGACGAGGTAAGTTTTAAAGTCGCAGATAGACGGAAGTTCAACTCGGATGGATCGGTAAAAGAAGGTGTAGTGCTTGAGGCTGCGCAGGTAGAAGAATCACCAACGGACCAAACAAGACAACAAGTTCAGGCGAACGAGCACGATCTCAGCGAAACTACAGAGCCGGAAAACCTATCAGAAGAAAGTGAAATTCCCGGTGCCGATGATCCTGCGAGTTTTGTAAATTTTCTTTCGACTTTGGCGACTAACGCTGCCGCTTCGCTTGGTGCCGTTCCACATCCTGCAACCGGCAAGCGAAGCCTCGATCTCGAAACAGGCAAATATTGGCTCGATGTCCTCGGTATGATAAAAGAAAAAACAAAGAACAATCTTCATCCGCAGGAAAGCCGTTTGCTCGACGGACTTCTCGGCGATTTGCGAATGCAGTATGTTCAACTCGTTCGCGCTACCGAAGAAAATCTAAAAGCTCAAGCCGCAACGAAGTTTTCCGGGGACGAAATCTTAGGTAAGAAATAGTTTTTAACGCAGAGATCGTAACGTTCGCAGAGGAGGCTAAAATCAATTTCTTCCTCTGCGGTCTTTGCGTTCTCTGCGTTAAAATTGCTTTATGAAACTCACTTTTTTAGGCACAGGCACATCGACCGGCGTTCCGTCGATCGGTTGCGACTGTGAAACGTGCCTGTCTGACGATCCGCGAGACAAGCGGCTGAGAGTTTCAGTCCTGATCGAACACTGCGACAAGAAGATTCTCGTCGATACTTCGATTGATTTTCGTCAACAGGCTCTGCGCTCTAGAATTAATCATCTCGACGCCGTTCTCATTACACATTGCCATGTCGATCATGTTTTTGGTCTAGATGATATTCGTCCTTTGAATTTTCGACATGGGGCGATGGGGGTTTACGCGAACGACATAGCCTGGGTCGATTTAAAACGAATCTTTAAATATATTTTCGAGCCCACACATTTTGGCGGCGGACTTCCGCAATTGATCCCGCACACAGTTCAACACGGTTCACCATTTTGCATCGGCGAGGACATCGAAGTAATGCCGCTTGAAGTTATTCACGGCAAGCTGCCCGTAATTGCTTACCGCTTTAACGATTTTGCATACGCAACTGATCTAAAAGTAATTCCACCCGATTCTATGGACGGCCTCCGCGATCTGGACGTTTTGGTTCTCGACTGCGTTCGGATCAAACCGCACTCGACGCACCTTTGCCTTGAAGAAGCTCTCGAGATCATCGCCAACCTGCGGCCAAAGCGTGCTTTCCTTACTCACCTCAACCATGACATTCTCTACGAAAGAGATTCCAAATTACTGCCCCAGAATGTTCGTTTTGCGTACGACGAACAAGTGGTGGACTAATAGAAAAAAGCGAAAATCCTCTTTTAAACTGCGTTACGGAACAATTAATTCTTGATTAAATTAAACTTACGTAATTGCCGACGTGAAAAGGAAACGATTTTAACCCATTACCTTACCAGACGCGCTTTAAATGCTGAAATAACTGTCTTTAGAAGAAAGTTTAAAAACTACTACATCTTGGGTTGACAAAGCGTTTCGACTACAATATATTCTATACCACTGCAGGACATCGCCTTTGATTCTTTATCAAAAGACCCGCCTGCAAATACCTAAAATTACAGGCGCGAATGATGGCCACGCTCTAAAATTGCGGAGTGTGGAAGAGGAATTCTTTCTCTCATTTTCACGCCGACAAGTAAATCATGGATACCTTTCTGGGACATATCGGCACAGCAGCAACACGGCAATTAGACAACTCGGCTCAGACCTCAATGCAGGTTCGCAAGCGGAACGGATCGCTTGAACCCGTCGATATAAATAAGATCGTCCGCGCGATCACGCGTTGCTGTGTTCACCTGCCGTCGGTCGATAGTTTGCGGATCGCGACAAAGACGATCAGCGGTTTGTATGACGGAGCGACGACAAAAGAACTCGACAAACTCTCAATACAAACCGCAGCCAGCCTCATCTTTGAGGAGCCGGAATATTCGCTTCTCGCGGCTCGTTTGCTGAATCAGTATGTTGAAAAAGAAGTTCGCAATCAGGAGATACATTCGTTCTCACAATCGATAGCCATCGGTGTAAAGGAAGGTTTGATCGGTGATCGAGTCGCCAACTTCGTAACCGAAAACAGTCGCAAGCTCAATGATGCGATAGACCAGTCGCGCAATGATCTGTTTGAATTTTTTGGCTTGCGGACATTATACGATCGCTATCTTTTGAAAAATCCTGTCACTCGCGATGTAATCGAATCTCCGCAGTTTTTCTGGATGCGTGTCGCCTGCGGGTTAGCTGAAAATCCCTACGAAGCGATCAGTCTCTATCACCTTTTCTCATCGTTGGAGTATGTTCCATCGACTCCAACGCTCTTCAACTCGGGTACACAGCACGAGCAACTTTCTTCGTGCTTCCTGCTCGATTCCCCTCAGGACAGCCTCGATAGTATATACCGCAAGTATTCCGATGTCGCCGTGCTCTCAAAGTTCTCAGGCGGCATCGGAATTGCCTATCATCGGGTGCGCTCACGAGGGTCGTTGATACGAGGGACTAACGGCCATTCGAACGGCATTGTGCCTTGGCTGAAAACGCTCGATTCCAGCGTTGCGGCCGTAAATCAGGGCGGCAAAAGAAAAGGCGCCTGCTGCGTCTATCTCGAAACGTGGCACGCCGATATCGAAGATTTTCTCGAGCTCCGCGAAAATACAGGAGACGAAGCGCGACGCACGCACAACCTAAATCTCGCCAACTGGATTCCTGATCTCTTTATGAAGCGCGTACAGGCGGACGGCGTTTGGTCTTTGTTCGACCCAAAGGCCGTGCCGCATTTTCCCGACCTGTATGGCGAAGAATTTGAAGAAGCATTTTTGAAAGCGGAACAGGAAGCCTTATTTATGCGTCAGGTCAACGCTCGTGATCTGTATGCAAAAATGATGCGCTCCATGGCTCAGACCGGCAATGGCTGGATGACGTTTAAGGACGCAAGCAATCGAAAATCAAACCAGACCGCAAGGCCGGAAAACGTCGTTCATCTCTCAAATCTCTGCACCGAGATTATCGAGGTCACGTCCGAAAATGAAACAGCCGTGTGCAATCTCGGTTCGATCAATGCGGCTCGATATATCAAGGACGGCGAGTTTGATTACGAAAAGCTGCATCACAATGTGCGGCTTGCCGTTCGTCAGCTCGACCGAGTTATCGACTTGAATTATTACGCAATTCCAAGCACGGCAGGTTCAAATAATCGCTGGCGCAATATTGGGCTCGGTCTGATGGGTTTGCAGGATGTTTTCTTTCAGATGCGTTTGCCGTTCGATTCGGACGAGGCACGAAATATCTCGGCCCGTATTCAAGAAGAAATTTATTTCGCCGCGCTGAATGCATCGTCCGACCTCGCCGTTGAACGCGGTGTTCATCCGGCGTTTCTCGAAACGCGGGCAGCGCATGGCGATCTGCAATTCGATTTCTGGGGCATCACGCCCGACGAGATGGGCCGCTGGGATGCTCTTCGCGAAAAGATAAAGGCAACCGGCCTGCGCAATTCATTAATGATCGCCATTGCCCCGACGGCGACTATTGCTTCGATCGCCGGCTGCTACGAGTGCATCGAGCCGCAGGTTTCTAATCTTTTCAAACGTGAAACCTTGTCAGGCGATTTTGTTCAGGTCAATAAATATCTTGTTCAGGAGTTAAAAGGTATCGGCCTTTGGACAGATGAAATTCGCAATAAAATAAAACTTTCCGAAGGTTCGGTACAGGACATTGACGAATTCAGTCCTGAGCTAAAAGCGATCTACCGCACATCGTGGGAGATACCGATGCGCTCGTTGATCGACATGGCCGCAGACAGAGGCGCATTTATCGACCAAAGCCAATCGCTCAACCTCTTTATGGAAAGCCCGAATATCGGCAAGCTCTCGTCGATGTACATGTATGCTTGGCAAAAGGGTTTGAAGACGACGTATTACCTTCGTTCGCGACCCGCAACACGTATCGCACAGGTTTCAGCGGAAAACGTACAGATACCGGCAGAAGTAAAATCATCCTATACCGACGCCGAAACGCTGATCTGCTCGCTCGAAAATCCAGAAGCTTGTGAGGCGTGTCAGTAAAAAAATATGCTGTTAGATCAGGGTTTCAATTTAACGCTTCGGCCGATGAAGTATCCGCAGTTTTATGAGATGTATAAAAACGCGGTCAAGAATACGTGGACGGTTGAGGAGGTGGATTTCTCGACCGACGTGAACGATCTGCGGAGTAAGATGTCGGCTTCGGAGCGGCATATGATCAATCGTTTGGTGGCATTTTTTGCAACGGGTGATTGTATTGTTTCCAATAACCTCGTTCTCAATCTTTACAAGCACATAAACTCGCCCGAGGCGCGGATGTATCTTTCGCGGCAGCTTTACGAAGAAGCTGTGCATGTTCAGTTCTATCTTACTTTGCTCGACACTTATATTCCCGACCATAACGACCGCGCGGCGGCGTTTGCTGCGGTCGAAAATATTCCGTCGATTCACAAAAAGGCTGAGTTTTGTTTTAAATGGATCGACTCGATTCAAAATTTGGACGGTTTGCAGACAAAGGACGACAGGCGGCAGTTTTTGCTTAATCTTATTTGCTTTGCTGCCTGTATCGAAGGCCTATTTTTCTTTGCCGCGTTCGCATATGTCTATTTCTTGCGGTCAAAGGGTTTGCTTCACGGACTCGCGGCGGGAACGAATTGGGTTTTCCGCGACGAATCGGCTCACATGGCGTTTGCCCTTGATGTCATTAGAGAGGTTCGCAACGAAGAGCCTGACCTATTTGATGAACACCTGCACCGCCAGATCGTCGAGATGCTCGACGAAGCCGTGACGTGCGAAATGCAGTTTGCCGAGGACATCCTGAGCGGCGGCATCTCGGGACTCTCGGTAGCCGACATGCGGCAGTATCTCGAATTCATCGCCGACCAACGCCTCGTGATGCTCGGCCTGCAAAAAGTTTACGGAGCAAAAAATCCCTTCTCTTTTATGGACCTACAGGACGTGCAAGAACTCGCGAACTTCTTCGAACGCCGCGTCTCTGCGTATCAGGTCGCAGTCGCTGGCGAGGTGAGTTTTAGCGAAGCATTCTAAGAGTTTTTGCCCGCGAATTACGCAAATAGACGCGAATAAGATAATCTTTTCTTATTCGCGTTTTTTCGCGTAATTCGCGGGCAAAATCTTCTTGAATTCTTTGTTTTGTTTCACCTCACAGTGAAACAGACTGACTGAAACATGAACAATCAAATCACTGAATTTATCAAACACCACTATCGTCATTTCAATGCGGCGGCTTTGATCGATGCGGCGGAAGGATATATAAAGCATCTCGACGCTAACGGGAAGATGATGATTACACTTGCGGGTGCGATGTCGACGGCGGAGTTGGGGTTGAGTCTGGCGGAGATGATAAGGCAGGACAAGGTGCAGATCATTTCGTGCACGGGGGCGAATCTTGAGGAAGATCTTTTTAATCTCGTCGCGCACGATTTTTATGAGCGTGTGCCGCATTACCGTGATCTAACGCCGCAGGATGAGCAAGGATTGCTCGACCGGCACATGAACCGCGTGACCGATACATGCATCCCCGAGCACGAAGCTATGCGACGGTTGGAGAAGGCTATGGTCGAGGTTTGGACCCATGCCGAGGCCGAAGGTAAGCAATATTTTCCTCACGAGTTCATGTATCAGGTCTTAAAGAACGGCTCGCTCGAAGAGTTTTACCAGATCGACGTCAAAGAGAGTTGGATGTTCGCCGCGATGGAGAAAAATTTGCCTATGGTCGTGCCCGGTTGGGAAGATTCGACGATGGGCAATATGTATGCGGGCCACGTCATCACCGGCGATGTCGAGAATGTCCACACAGTCCGCACCGGCATAGAATATATGACGATGCTCGCCGAGTGGTATACGCGGACGAGCGAATCAGCCTCAATAGGCTTCTTCCAGATCGGCGGCGGTATCGCGGGCGATTTCCCGATCTGCGTTGTGCCGATGCTGCATCAGGACCTGCAGCGCGAGAGTGTGCCAGTCTGGGGCTACTTCTGCCAGATATCTGATTCGACGACGAGCTACGGTTCGTATTCAGGCGCAGTACCGAACGAAAAGATCACATGGGGCAAACTCGAAGCCACGACGCCAAAATTCATCGTTGAAAGCGACGCTTCGATTGTTGCTCCGTTGATGTTTGCGTATATTTTAGGATGGTAAATTCAATGAGAGTCTTCGGGATTCTAGTTGCAGTTTTTGTATTTCTATCTCCTCTTTTAGGGCAGACTTTGTCTACCAAAGTCGAGACAATTAAGGTTTACTCACAAAACGAAGAATTCTATTTAGAATCTATCCCCTATGACCATGAAGAGCCAACTTTGCCTGGAGTAACACGGGTGTATCGACGCGACATCACGACTCCAATATACACTGTTGATCGCGGGTTCGATTCCGTACATGAAGTCTCTAACAACTTGATCCTGAGCAACGACGGTCAAATAATTTTTTACATCATTACATGGAGTGCTGATGAAAAACGTGATGGCTTGAAGAGTATTTCTATATACAAGAACGGACACTTGGTGCAAAGTTATACTGTCTCCGAAATAACTGGCTGTAATCTAAAAAAGGAGCGGTGCGACATTAGGTATTCAAACTACGATGAAGTTGTTGACCAAGAAGCGAGTAATTTGGGAACGACCTCTTATAAGAAAGTCTATAAAAAAGGTATTGGTGAACAGGAAAAATTCCTGCATGAATTTGCCATTCTTAGTTTCGATGATTACGTTTACATCATCGATTCAAAGAAGAATGTTCATCGGTTTAGTCTGGCTCAAACTAGGTATCTCGACTTCAAGCCCTTTGCAGAAATCTACGAGGATATAAAACCGAAAGCTCGATCTAATAGAGTTGAATTGACGCCTTTTGATGCCCCAATTTACTTGGATTTTCCGCAACTTCGATCCGGAGAAGATACTTATCAAGCGTTGGCTAAAACACTCGGCATGAAGGTTTGGGAAGGCAGTTCGAAAAAAGACTATCTTTACAGAACTTATGTGTTTACATTAAGTGGCTATCTACGACAAGACGGATCCATCGAAATTGAGAAGATAGACATACCGAGCGACCTGCCAAAAGAAAAGATAGTCGCTTTTTTTTCCTCAAACCGCTTCGTAACCAGCGATATTCCTTCGGTGTTTGCCAAATGGTATCTGGACGACGAATATTTCTTTTTTCGAAAGGCGAATGATGCACTCGCGCTAAAAGAAGGCCGATCAGATACACGTAAGGCACAAGAAAGATCCAAGAATAACCTTGTTGCCGAAACTATTGAAGGCCGGTACATACCTGCAAACCTTGGAGAGTGTTTCCCTGAACTGGACAAAATGCTGGATGAAGTTGTTAAGTATGAAATACTTAACTCACCGGACATGGGTGGATATCATCACAGTTTGGGAATGGGAATAAGGAATAATTGGGGATTATGGGGCAGCTCACGTCTGCAAAAGTATTTTTCGGATCGAGGGGTTTCGCATGCAGAATATATGTCTGGGGTTATTCTCAATTACTATTGGGAATGGGTACACGGAAATAAGGATGCTTGGCGAGAATGGGAGAAAGACAATTTACCTTTCTCTACCGTTGAGCTAGATCGTTTGCCCTCCGCTTTACTAAGTTATTCTATTCCCAAATGGTCAGCGGACAAGAATGTTCGTATCGAGGATGCGTACAAATGGCTCTATCAGGCGACACGTGGAGCTGAACATGCTGTTTCCGATGAAGAGTCGGCTCGCAAATGGCTTGACGATGAGTGGAAGACTTTGGATAAACCGGGGAAGAACGAGCCAATCTGGGAACCACTGTGTTCCGGTGGCGAGATCGGCCGATTGAATCTGCGGCCGTTCAAAGCAAAGGGCGGCAAGAAGGAGGACCTCCTCGAGGCATTTCTGGCGAGCAGTCGCGCACTTAAGGCCAAGCAGACAAGTTTTGTCGATGCCTGGTCGGAATTGGGTAAGCGACTAAAGAAAAGATCTATTGGAAACCTAGACTACGCGGCGTGGAGCGAACTCGCCGGCGAAATGGGGTCACAAGATTTTCCCGCCATCCATCACAGCAAAACTTACGAAAAAGCAAAGCACCCCGCTTACCGTATACTTACGTCTTGGGAAATGAAAAAGCTCCTCGCCTTGTTGAAATAACGACCTACCTTGTGGAATCGGCTAGAATAGAAACTGCAAGTAATGAAGATATTTCACGGAACCGAGAATGCAAATATTCTGAAGACGACGGTGCTTACGCTTGGGGTTTTTGACGGGTTGCATCTTGGGCATCAGCGGATAATGCAGACGGTTGTGGAGCGTGCTAAGGCTGTCGGTGCGCACGCGACGGCGATCACTTTTGATCCGCATCCGCGGGCGGTTCTTCATCCGGAATCGGCCCCGCCGCTGCTGCAGACGCTCGACCAGCGGCTTGCCAGTTTAGAGGTTCTCGGCATTGAGCAGGTGATAGTTGTAAAATTCGACCGCGAATTTGCAAACCAGCCTGCGGAAAATTTTTTGACTGACATTATTCACGACCGTCTACATGCAAAAGAGGTTTATCTTGGCAAAGGCTTTGCGTTTGGCAAAGATCGCGGCGGCAATATCAACCTTCTTAGAAAAATGAGCGAAGAACTCGGTTTTATTGCCGACGAGGTTGAAGAAGTGCAAATGCGCGGGCAGCGGATCAGCTCGTCGGCGATACGCAACCTGCTTGCGGAAGGCCGCATCAATCTCGCGCGTCGAATGCTCGGAAGGCCTTACGGCGTGGAAGGCGTGATCATTCGCGGCAATCGTCGCGGCCACACCATCGGATTTCCGACCGCGAATCTAAAGCCGCACAATCGCGTGATTCCGCGCTACGGCGTTTATGCGACCGCCACGCTCATCGACGGTATTTGGCGAAAGAGCATAACGAACATTGGCGTCAGGCCGACATTCGAGCAAACGCAAGAGCCTTCGATCGAAACTTATGTCTTTGATTTTGAAGGCGATCTATATGGCGACGTGCTGCGCGTGCGGTTTCTGCATCGAATACGTGAGGAGCAAAAATTTAATGGTATTGAAGAATTAAAGGTTCAGATCGAAAAAGACACGTCGCGCGCAAGGAACTATTTCCATCATCAGGGCGTAAAGAATATGCTGGCAATTCTCTAAGTAATGACCGAGACGACTGACGAAAAAATTATCAAAGAGCCAGGAAATATCGGGCTAAACAACAACGGCTCGCACGTGCTTGTTCCGACGAACGAGCTTGCAATCGCAAAGCAGATCACGAGCGAGCAAATACTCGAAGAGGAGCGCTCGCTGCAAAAGGTTGAAACCGCTGTTGAGGGCAAATATCGCGGTTTGCGCGGGTATTGGCGAATTTTTAGTATCTCGCGTGTCATAGCGATGCTTTCGCTTTATCTTTATCTCGATCAGTACGATATACATCATAAACATAGCCTAAAGCGGGCTGCCGGACGAATGAAGGTAGCACTTGGACTAACTCGTGCGGCGGTTTATGGTGAAAAGCTTTACGGAGCGCGTCTGTGGTTGTTTCACATTGCAGTACTCGCCCTACAGCGTGTATTTCTCGGAAGCTCTAAGTCACGAGAGGCCAATCAGCAAAAGCAGGCCGTATGGCTAAAGGATAAACTGATCGAGCTGGGGCCGACATTTATCAAGATGGGGCAGTCGATGGGTACGCGGGCCGACCTTTTGCCGCTGCCGTTTGTCAAAGAGCTGGGCACGCTGGTCGATCAGGTGCCGGCATTTGCGAATGACGTTGCTTTTTCGATCATCGAGCACGAGCTTGGACGCAAGATCAACGAAGTTTATGCCGAATTCGAGCTTGAGCCGGTCGCGGCTGCGTCGCTCGGCCAGGTTTACCGCGCAAGGCTTTACACTGGCGAGGAAGTCGCCGTAAAGGTTCAGCGGCCAAATCTCGAAGCCACGATCAAAGGTGACATCGTTATTCTCAAACAAGTCGCAAACTTTGCTGAACGTTTTCCAAAGCTAAATGAAAACGCCGACTGGCCGGGAATGCTGCGCGAGTTTGATACGACGATCCACGAAGAAATGGATTACGTCGCCGAGGGCAAAAATGCCGAGCGGTTTCGCGACAATTTCAAGAATTGGTCTAATGTTCATGTTCCGACGATCTATTGGAACGCGACCACCAAAAAAGTGCTGACGATGGAATTTATCCACGGCACGAAGGTTACCGACCTCGAAGAACAAGCCCGCCGCAACGTTTCGCCGGCAAAAGTAAATCGCCTGCTGATAAAAACCTACCTCAAACAGCTTTTGGAGGATGGCTTCTTTCACGCTGACCCGCATCCGGGCAATTTGCTTGTCATGCCCGACGGCCGCATTGCGTTTTTCGATTTCGGAATGGTCGGCCGCATCACTCCGCAACTTCAGGCAAAGATGATCGACGCTTTCTTTCATGTCGTTGATAAAGATCCGGGCGGTATTGCCGAAGATCTCATCGAGCTCGATTTCCTAAAGCCCGGCACCAGCCCAAGCGTTGTCGGGCCTGTTGTCGAAAGAATGTTTGAGTTTCACTTCAACCGGAAACTGAAGGACGTCAATTTCAAAGAGCTAACCTACGATCTGGCCGACGTGATGTATGATTACCCGTTTCGCCTTCCGTCGAATTTTACCTACATAATGCGCGCCCTGATGACTCTCGAAGGCATCGGAATCGTCACCGATCCGGAATTCAATTTCTTCGAGACCGCCAAACCTTACGCCAAGGAATTCATGCTCCGCCGCGAGGGCAAAGACTTTCGCAAAATGTTCGTCAATAAGATTATGGGCCGCGACGAAGGCGGCAAGATCGACTGGGACCGAACGTGGAAGCTGGCAAAGATGGCATTTCGGACGGTTTTGAATACAGGTTGACGTCTTATGCCCCTTTTGTTTGTGTCCTTCACAGTCCTTTTCCTCGCTGTCAGCATCGTTGCGTCCCAATACAAAATGACCAAAACGGACAGCCTGACAATCAAACATATCTCGAAAGATATTTCGATCGACCAGCTCAATGACCCGGCGTGGAAAAGCGCGTCCCTGGCGAAAATCTCAACTTACTGGTCGGGAGAAATGGCTCCGAAGCAGCGGCAGTTCGAGGCGCGGCTTTTGTGGTCGGACACGGCTCTATATGTTCGGTTCAATGCGTCCCAGAGCGAGCCGCTTGTCGTCAGTGAAAAGGCGGACGTTACAAGAAAGATTCGCGGTTTGTGGAATCGAGACGTATGCGAGATATTCATCGCGCCGGATGCGTCCCAGAGAAATAAGTATTTCGAATTCGAGATAGCGCCGAATGGTGAGTGGATCGATTTGGTTATCGAAATTGCGTCCCAGGAACGCCTCACGGATTGGGATTACAAATCCGGAATGACTTCGGCCGCGAAGATCGAAAAAGACAAAGTCGTGATGGCGATCAAGATTCCTTGGGAAGCGTTCGGTGCGCGTCCCAGAGTGGGTGATGTCTGGCTCGGCAATCTGTTTCGTTGCGTCGGGCGAGATCCGACGCGCGGCTATCTTGCCTGGCAGCCGACCGAAACCGAGAAGCCGAATTTTCATGTGCCTGAGAAATTTGGCGAGTTTCGGTTTACGGAATAAGCGCGTCCCAGAGATTTTTTTCACCACAAAGGCACAGAGAGCACAAAGGTTTTTTGAATAACAGTCTACCGTCATCCACTCCGGCATCTGATACCAAACTTTCTGATTCTTGCGCCTGAAGGAGCAACTTTCTTGTTTTGCTGTCAATGTCTGGGATCGAGTCAGACATAGATAAAAGAAAAACTCAATTATTTGAACCGGCGCGCGCAAAACTCATCTTCAAGTTCTAACAATTCAGTTGTCAAAGATCCAATTTAACCCAGAGATGCTACAACCAAGTACACCATAACATATATTTCATACTTTGTCAAGTGTTTTTTTGATGAAACAACATTTTTTTCAAATATTTTAGGTTATTTATTGCTTCGGCAGATCTCCGCATCGATGTTTTGGGGACAAATTAGAGCTTTTAGGGCGTCGATCTGCTTCTGTTGCTGCTCAAGCTGTTTTGTCTGCTCCTCGATCTTTGAGTGTTGCTCCTTGAATGCATTTATGAATAGACCAGCGAGTTTCTCATATTTGACGCCCTCGATTTGACCCTGTTTATTCCGGAAGGTCAACAGCGGCTCGATCTTTTCAACTTCCTCCGCGATCAACCCAAGGTCCCGGTACTGATCGACTTTCCATGTATAACTGACCGGGCGAAGACGGTTGATCAATTCAATTCCCGGCGTAAATGGTTCTATATCGGTCTTGTATCGGAGGCTGGATGAACAGTTGGAGATCGAACCTGTAGCGTTGCGGCACAATGTACTGCCGCCAGCAAAAAGCGAGTCGATCTGTAGAGTACCGATGTGTGTGTGTCCCGGCGTTGAGATCGTACCGCCGACCGCGATCCCGCTGGATGCGGTGATCCCGCCGATTACGTGAAGCGTATTTGTCGGAGATGCAGTTCCGATTCCAACTCTGCCGTTCTCCTTTACAATGAACCGGCCGCCGACAACACCGACGGAATCGACCTGAAATTCGCCGTTGCCGCCGAAGGAGGCGACTGTTCCGCCGCCAATGTTCGTCTGTACTCGAAGACCCAGATTACTGGAGTTAACTATGTGCAGGGGATAAGAAGGAATGATGTTGCCGATACCCACTCTTCCGAAGAAAATGTTTTGGCCAAAAAAATCATTATTCGAACCGCGGAGTGCCACATTACTCGACAGACGCGCATCGGCGACCGTGCCGCTGGCTAGGTTTGCGGCGTTTAGCGTGGTTAGTCCCGCTCCATTCCCAGTAAAACTTCCGGTAAATGTGTTGTTCACATTGTTCATCGAATTGATACCAGTAAAAAAGTTTGGAGTGACAAAGGTTTGGAACGCGTTACTGGGTGGTGAAGCGATCGTCAGGGTTGTGCCCACAGAATAATTGCTGCCGGGATTTTGCACGGTCAAACTCGTCACCACGTCGCCAGAAATATTAGCCGTAATGACCGCCCCTGACCCGATAGTGTCACTTATCCCAACCACGGGCGGCGCTTGATAACCCGAACCGCCATTCGTCACGGCTGCACTGGTGATGAATCCATTTGTAATCGCAGGCGCCCCTGACGCAGTCATCGCGGTGTTGGGCACCGTAAGTCGGGCGATGTTTGGACTCGTTGCGTCCCCGGCCGTAATGGAATAGGGTGTGGCACCTACGAGCTGTCGGGGAAGCAGGAGCGTCATGCCCGGCTGACCGGTCAGGCGGACGCGAACCTCTAAATATCGGTGGGCTCCGGGAAATACCGAGCCAAAATCCAGTTTGACCGAAAATATGCCATTCGTAACCGGCACGTTGTTTTTGGGAACGGTCGCTCCGATCTGGGTTCCCGCAGACAACATATCAAACAACGCGAACTCAAAATCATAGCTGCCATTGGCTGCCGCCGCATTGTCCTTCAGGCTGCCCTGAAAGGCGAACTCCGTGGTCTGCGCATTTACAGCGACCGTCAAAATAATGATCAAAAGGACCGAACTGACAACATTCTTCATATGATTCCTCCGAAAAGCTCTTCTCTACACTTTGATACTAGACGTTTCGAGAGGTATATACGAGTCTGTCGAGAGTTTCCATGAAGATCGGAAACCGTCCATGCGAACTCTTGCTCGCGGCGTCAAAATTTTGTACGGCATTTAGACCGGCTTTGCTTAGAGCAAAGACAATGCGGTTTAATTATCGGTGTATGGCGAAGACTCAAAGGGATCTCGCGTTTCTGCGTGACCTTTACATTCAGGACGAATGGACGCGGCGGTTTACGGATCTCGTGGACAAGCATATGGATCTGCGCGATTCGGAAAATATGCTTTACATCAACGTCGGAACGGGGGCGCATGCGATGGCGATCTGCGAGAGGTTTGGCGAGAAGACCGATATTTTTGCTAGCTGTGAGAATGAGGATATGTTGACGATCGCGCTAGATAAGGCAGCCGCTGTTAGCTCGGGCGTTGATTTCTCAACGATCAGGTTTGAGGACGATGCGTTTGATGCGGTTCTGGCGGATGCCAGCTTTGTTACGCCGGCTGAGATCGAGCATTTTATTGAGAACACAGTTCGCGTTGCACGCACCGGCGGCGATGTCGCGGTATTTTTGCCGACTTCGTCGAGCTATGGCGAGATATTCTCACTTATGTGGGAAGTATTGTTCAACGAAGACCTGGCCGAGCACGGTGCTGCGGTAGAAAAACTTATTGCCGAGATTCCGACCGTTTCACACATAGAGGCGATTGCACAGCGAGCGGGTATGGTGAATATAAACACACAAACTGCCGTTGAAGTTTTCGAATACGAGAATGGCGAAGAGTTTGTCGCGTCGCCGCTAGTCGCAGATTTTTTGATGCCGGTCTGGCTTGAAATGCTCGATGAGGAAGAAAAAGAGCGAGCCGTGAAACAGCTCGCTCAGTTAATTGACGCCGAGGACGGCGATCTTACTTTTAGATTTTCGGTGAAGGCGACTTTGTTAACGGGCGAGAAGAATTAGCCACGAATGCACGAATAAATCCCATAGACAGAGCTTATTAGTGCATTCGTGACTTAAACTTCAATGTTCTGCCCTTGCTTCAGCACGGCGTCGTAATTCTTCATCAAGTTCCACATCGCTGACGGCCGAAACTTGCGGCGGAGCGGTGTTTGACGAAAGCTTTTGCGCCTCGGTTTTTTCTTCTTCCTCTGCTTCGCGAAGGCCGTCCTTAAATGCTTTTCGCGATTGTCCGAGCGATTTTGCAAGTTGAGGCAGACGTGTTGCTCCGAAAAGAAGGAACAAAACCGCGACGATTAATATTATTTCTGTTGTTCCGAAGTTCATAAGATCAATCCTAATTGTTTAGATCACCAAAGACTGCCTGGACATATAATACCGCTATTTGCGTCAACTTTCACGCAGATTTTGATTGCCTTGTCCTGAATCTGTCCATCGCTTCGACGAGCGCCGAGGTTATGCCTTTTTCCGAAACGGAATGGCCGGCGTCGGGAACGACGATGAACTCGGCTTCGGGCATTGCTTTGTGCAATTCCCATGCGGACGTGATCGGGCAAACGACATCATATCGGCCCTGCACTATGACGGTCGGAATATGGCGGACCTTGCCTACATTTTCAATCAGATAATTCTCGGTCGGGAAGAACGAATTGTTCATAAAATAATGACATTCGATGCGGGCCAGGCTCAGGGCCTCGTGCTCGCCTTCCCAATGATCCATAAGGTCTCTGTCGGGATAGAGCTTAGAGGTCGAGCCTTCCCAAACGCTCCATGCGCGGGCGGCTGACAGACGAATTTCTTCATCGTCGCTGGTCAAGCGTTTGTGATATGCGGTGATAAAATCGCCGCGCTCGGCCTCGGGAATTTCGTCGCGATAGCGTTCCCAGTAGTCGGGAAATATCTCGGACGCGCCGTATTGATAGAACCACTCAAGTTCTTTCCTGCGCGTCAGGAAAATGCCGCGAAGTATCAAACCCAGGCACCGGTCAGGATGTGTTTCGGCATAAGCAAGACTTAGCGTGCTGCCCCATGAGCCGCCGAATACATACCATTTGTCGATGCCAAACTTTTCACGCAAAGCTTCGATGTCTTTGATCAAGTCCCAAGTTGTGTTTTCGCGCAGCTCCGCGTGCGGCGTCGATTGGCCCGAGCCGCGTTGGTCAAAGAGAACTGCCTGATAAACAGCAGGGTCAAAGAACTGACGATACATCGGTATCAGCCCGCCGCCTGGCCCGCCGTGAAGAAAGACAACGGGAATGCCGTCTTTGTTGCCGGAGCGCTCGTAATAGACGGTGTGAATATCCGACACCGCGAGCATTCCGCTGTCGAAAGGTTCGATTTCAGGATAAAGATTTGCCATAGATTGATGATACGCGAATCGGAGAAAATGCAGAAGCCCGCACGTTAGTAAGGGCGGTACACACAACGTTGAATGTATCGCCCTTACTAACGTGCGGGCTTGCGCAAAAAGTTGTCATGCCAGAGTTGAAATACAAGCAGCGTCCAAAGTTGTTTGTGGTGACTTGCGATGTTTTTTTCGTGCTCGGCGATCAGTGTTTGAACATATTTTGATTCAAATAAGCCCTGATCTTTAAGCCTTGAGGGCGAGAGCAGATCGTGCATAAGCGGATTGAGGCGGACTTTGAGCCATTCGGCAATGGGTATGCCGAAACCTTTTTTGGATCGGTGCAGTATAGAGTTTGGAAGCAATCCCTCGACGGATTTTTTCAATATGTATTTGCTTTTGTTGCCGCGAAGTTTATAGTCGAGCGGCAGGCCGGCGGCAAACTGACCGATGCGCGGATCGAGGAACGGCGCGCGCGTTTCGAGACTGACAGCCATCGATGCGCGATCTACCTTGGTCAAGATGTCCTCGGCCATGTAGAAATTCATGTCGAGATACTGCATGCGCTCGATCTCGTCGCGAGCGTCGCAGATGTCAAGCAAATTTCGCGGCCCGGCATAAATGTCGCCGGACGTTTGCGAGAGAACATTCTCGGTCAAAAGAGGTTTTTGTTCGTCAATGGAAAAGGAACCGAACCACGAATGATGCCGCGCAATCGTTTCGTATTTTGCCGATTTGACGAAACGTTTTGCCCTGTATTCGAATGACAGGTTTTTTGTCGAAACGGGAAGGCGGTGAACGACCGGCTCGATCAAGCCCGACCGCAAAAATTGCGGAATAGAGCTATATGCACTCGCCACTTTATGCCCAAAATACATTGGATAACCGGCAAAGATCTCATCGCCGCCGTCGCCTCCGAGGGCGACCGTGACGTGCCTGCGGACAAAGCGTGCGAGCATATATGTCGGTATCAAAGAGCCGTCGGACAGCGGTTCGTCGAGCCATGCGCCGATCTCGCTGATGAGGTCGGCCGCCTTTTCGACGCTGAGTATTTCTTCGTAATGATCGGTGCGGAGATGGGTAGCGACCTCGCGGGCGTAGCGAGATTCGTCAAACGAATCTTCGGAAAAGCCGATAGAGAATGTCTTAACAGTCTCAGTCGCGTGCTGCGTCGCAAACGCCGCGACGGTGGACGAATCGACTCCGCCCGAGAGCAAAATACCAAGCGGCACATCGGCAACCAGTCGCATTCGCACGGCGTCCGAGATCAAGTCGCGAAGCTCCGACGCGGCTTTTTCGAGTGATGGTTTGTGTCCGTTTTTTGAAAAGCTCAGGTTCCAATAGCGGCGTGTTTTGATTTCGGCGTTTTCGACCGTCATTATGTGCGCCGCCGGAAGTTTGCTGATGCCTTTATAGATCGATCTCGGAGCCGGAACGTAGTCAAATGAAAGGTATTGTCGCAGAGCATCGAGATCGAGTTCTGCATTGACTGCGGGATGCGCGAGCAGAGCTTTCGGCTCCGAAGAGTAAATCAATTTGCCTTCAAAGACGCCGTAATAAAGCGGCTTTTCGCCATAGCGGTCCCGCGCGAGAATAAGGCGTTTTTTGCGCGTGTCCCACAGCGAGATTGCATACATGCCGTTAATATGGTCAACAAAATCATCGCCGTATTCCTGATAGAGGTGCGGGACGATCTCGACGTCCGTCTGCGTTACAAATTTGTGGCCGCGTTTTTCTAGCTTGGCTTTGACCTCGCGGAAATTATAAAGCTCGCCGTTCACCATCGCGATGACCGTTTTGTCTTCGCTTGTTACGGGCTGGTCGCCCGTGTGCAGGTCGATTATCGACAGCCGCCGCATTCCTAGTGCAACTGTATCGTCCATCCAGATGCCTTCGGAGTCCGGGCCGCGATGGACTATCGTCTCGCACATTGAGTGCAGCAACGCTTCATCATTTTGAGACGGCTTGAGATTTATCCAACCGGCAATTCCGCACATAAAGAGTTTCTAACAACGGATTAACGCAGATTTACACGGACAAAAAACCAATCAGTGTAAATCCGCGTAAATCCGTTGTTTCATTAAAATCCTATTTTCTCACGAATGGCGTAGATCGCCTTATCTTGCGATTCGTGATAGGTGCGCACGAGGAGCTCGGCGAGCAGGCCCATTAGGAAAAACTGGACTGAGATCGCGAGCATTACGACGGCGATTATTGGCAGCGGCGTTAGGATGAATGATACGCCTTGAAAGATCTTCAGAGCCACGGCCCAGAGGCCGGCGATCATCGAGATAAAAAATGCGCCCGTGCCGAAGACGCCAAAAACGTAGATCGGTTTTGTATGATATTCGGCCATGAACTTGATGGTCATCAGGTCGAAAATGACCTTTACTGTGCGCGAGATGCCGTATTTAGACTTGCCCATTGTGCGGGCGTGATGATCGACCGGTATCTCGGCAACGCGTGCGCCGGCCCAGCTTGCGTAGATCGGGATAAAGCGGTGCATCTCGCCATAAAGCCGCACGTCCTGGATGACTTCGCGGCGATAGGCTTTTAGCGAACAGCCGTAATCGTGCAGCGGCACGCCGCCGATCCACGAGATGACGCGGTTGGCGATTTTTGAAGGTATCTTTCGCGAAACGAGCTTGTCCTGGCGGTTCTTTCGCCAGCCGGAAACAACGTCGTAGCCTTCGTTGAGCTTTTCGAGAAGACGCGAAATGTCGGCCGGGTCGTTTTGCAAATCGGCGTCCATCGGGATGAGAATCTCGCCTTTCGCGGCGTCGATTCCTGCGGACATTGCCGCAGTCTGGCCATAATTGCGCCGCAGGCTTATGACTCTTACACGATCATCGCCCGCGGCAATTTCTTTTAATACCGAAAGGCTCTTGTCAGTCGAACCGTCGTCAACGTAAATAACCTCGGCGCTCTTGCCAAGCGCGTCTAGCGCTGCCGCGATCTTCGCGTGCATCGGCCGAAGATTGTCTTCTTCGTCCAAAACCGGAAGGAAAAGGGAAAGTTCCGGGGAATTAATGGTATCGTCGTTCATCAAAAAATGAGTAAATAGGTCGACACTGCGTTAAGTATCTGTAGAAATATCATCCCACGCTTGATCAAAATAGTTTACCAGCCAATTCAGAGCATAATGTCGTTCATAGATTACACCAGGATGAAGCTTGTCGATAATGTCTGTTCCTTTCAGGCGCGCTTCTACACAAGCCCAGTCATATCTATATACAAGATCGAGAATGTCCAAGATCGAAGAATGTGATCGTGGTTCCGCCTGATCAATAAACACTTCCGGCGAACCTGCGTTTTTAAGAATAGCCACGACATTTTCCGCGTCGCAAAGTTGGTCTGGGTTTTTGAGTTCGACATATCCCAGCGCCCACAAAAACGTCGCATAAGATTCAAACCTCCACGAGAATTTGTTATCGTCTTGGTCGGAGCTCTCTTTGGCAAATACGAATTTCGTTTCATCGGGAGAAAGCTTTTCTTCTAATCGGAATTGTTCAAGGATCTCAAGAACTGTTTGTTGTTCTAACCCAGTCGCTTTCATTGCCACGAGGCAAAGACACATGGCTCGCCACGCAACTTCTTCGGGGTTGCGCACCCGTGAATTCTTTTCATTCTCAATTACGGGAAGCCAGTCATTCACTGGAATTCCAGCCTGCCGGCAGATCGCCTCAGAATGGCTCTTACGTTCTTGAGGGGTCATTGTTTTTTCGCAACGACGACGATCGACACGCCGAAGGGAAAGTTAAAATTTTGCAGCCAGAAACGTTCTGCTCCGAAGAGTTTCCCAAAAAAGCCGTTAAGCGCCGAGACGGTGATGTTGTTTTCCGATTCGGGTTTGAGGCCGGAGATTCTCATAATTATGCGGCCCGCGAGGATCGGCGCGAAAAAGGTCCAGTTGGCGTAGGTCGCGCGTTCGATGGTGTAACCGGCTGATTTTAGGCGCTCGACTATTTGCTTTTTTGTGTAGCGGATTCGGTGATTAGAAATATCGTCCTGCACGCCCCACAGCCACATAAACGCCGGAACAAAAATCAGCGAATAGCCGCCGCGCTTTGTCACGCGAAACATTTCCTTAAGACCCGCGATGTCGTCGTCCAAGTGCTCAACGACATCGAGCGCAGTCGTCAATTCAAATGTCTCATCGGCGTAGGGTAATGTTTCGGCCAATCCCTTTTGCGCCTTCAACCCCTTTTGACGACAGAATTCGAGCGCATCGTCAGAAACATCTACTCCCTCGGCATCGCCGTATTGCGATAACATTTGGATGTTCGCTCCCGTTCCGCAGCCCACATCGAGAATCTTTGGATTTTGGATTTTAGATTTTAGATTTTGGATTATTTGCTTAAGAAACGATTCCAAAATGGCGCGGCGGCCGACGAACCACCAATGCGAGCCCTCGACCTCGTCCATGATGGCGTATGTATGTTGCTGCATTTCCTGCGGCAAAGTCGCGTTCATAAAAATAGATGGCAGAAACACGAGCGGTAGCGTGTGCCCGTTAGATACCATTATAACAGGGCACACTCGCTACCGCTCGTGTTTCTACCCTATATCACCAAACCCATCATCTCGCTTGCTAGGCTGCCGACGTTGCCGTCTGCGGCGAGGCCGTAGCTGTCGCGCAGGCGTTGTTTTATGCCGTCTTCGCTGACGAAGTGTGTGCCGTCGGCGGCTTGGGCAAGTATCATCAGCGAGATGCCTTCGTCGATGTAATCGGGCTTGTTGATGCAGAGCATGTAGTTGCCGGCGTTTTTGTGAGCTTCCCATTCCATCTCATAAAGGCTTGGGTTGAAAACGCCGAGCGGATTGACGTCGGCGTTCGACAGGCTTTCCAACGTCTGTGCAAAATCGTATGCGTGGCGGCCTTCGTGGACGAACGTTCCTTCGACGCCGCGTTGAAAACCGTCGCCTATGGTCTCGGCGGCGATAGAAATGTAAACCTCACTCAACGCATCGCGCAAACTCAAACGTTCGCGCGCCATACGCACGTTTGTCTTGATGGCGTTAATAACGCTCGTCACGCCCGACGCGTTTATCTTTTTAACAGGCTCGACCTTGATGAGCATCTTCGACTCGAAGAATTCATTCATCATATGGCGATGAAATTCGTCGCCTTTTTCCATAATCGTCGCGCAAGCTTCGTCGATGGACCTTCGGTGTTTTTTTTCAATGCCTCTAGCAAATTTCATAAGAATTTTAGCCGCGGATTAACGCGGATGACGCGGATAAGAGAAAGACAAAAAATCCTGATCCGCGTCATCCGTTTAATCCGCGGCAAAAAATTTCTTAGCTGACTTTTCCAAAGCCGCACCAACTGTTTTCATTATGCCACGTTATCTCAACGTCTCCGGCGTCGATCATGCGCCACCATTCGGCAAATTCTTCTTTTGAGATGTAAAATGCCGTTGGCGCGACGAGGTGATCGAAAACGATATTATGCTGCTCGCGCCAACCGAAGGTGCCGAGGTGGTTGAGATATTCGTTATAAAAAAGTTTGTTGGCGACAGGTTTTGCAGTGGCGTTGAGAGGCCGATAAACGAGTTTAGTTGTAAGAAAGAGCCCGAGCGTTGGCAGTTTTGATAGTTGATACAGCATCGGCTGAGAGATCTGCGAAGTAAAGCCAGTGCGGATTGGATTTACGTATTTCGAGATCCACTCGTTGTTCTCGGCGCCGTAAACCCACGCCGAAATGTGGCCGCCGCTTTTTACTTTTGAAGCGAGCGAGATGAACGATTTTTTCGGGTCGGGAGTGTGATGCAGAACGCCGACGCTGAAGGCGTAATCAAATCCTTTTTTGAGCGGCAATTTAAAAATGTCGCATTGGATGATGTGTGCGTTTGGCATGTCGCTTACAAGCGCAAACGCCGATTCTACGCCGTCGCCGAGGTCGATGCCGACGACCTCTTTTGCACCCCATTCGGCCGCAAGCTTTGTGTGGCGGCCTTTGCCACAGCCGCCTTCGAGGACGATTTTATCTTTGAAGAAATCGGGTTTGACGGGTTGCAGCCAGCCGAGGAATTGTTCGTTGTATTTCGGGTCTTCCTGCGTAAAATGCGTCCACTGCCAGCCGAAATTCTCCGCCGTCTCGGCCTTGTCGTCCTCGATTTTGTCGAGATCGGCAAACCGCGGCACGCCTCGAACAACCTTGTATTCACGTGTACATTTTTTGCACGTCAGCACGCCGTCGATGATTTCCTTGTCATCATATTTGCTCGCATAGGCAAGCAAAATATCGCCGCCACAGATCGGACACGCCAATAAATCTAATAGTCTCTCTTTCATCAGATTTTTTAACCACGAATTACACGAATGGCACAAATTTAACTATCTTATTTGTGTAATTCGTGTAATTCGTGGCTAATATATCATCTTCCTAAATTTCTCAAACTCACTATGCGGAAACGGCTGGCGCCAGTTGAAATCGAATTCGTCAGTTTCGCGGTCTGCAAAAAGCTGTTCAAATGTTGTCGCGAAAGCACTGCACAAATCGCTTATCTTCCCATGATGTGAAAATACCAACTCGCGCGTCTTGGATTCACGCTCGTCGGTCGGGTATTGCCAGATTTCTAGCATTACATTATCTTCATCGCGGATAAACCTGAAATCAAATTCCTCGGGGTCGCGGTTCCATTTGAGTAGATACTCTTTGGAACGGGCACCCTCGCTACCGCTTGGGTTTCTGCCTTTGAGCAATGCAGTCAATATTTGCAGCAGTTCCGAGAGGGCAAGCTCGTGTGGCGCGTGGGCAGTTGTCGTGTGGAATTCATTAACGCCGTCATCAAAGCCGATGGACATCCAACCGCATTGCGGCGAGTTAAAACTGACTTCCAATTTTCCCGGCATAAAGAAATTATGGTAACTTTTAGGAAAAGTTTGCACAACAACGATGAGCAATTCTGACGACGAACTGATCATTTCCGGTGACGGCAAAACGCCAAAGACCGCCGTTAAATTTAAGCCTTGCCGTTTGCTGACGCGAGTTGCGAGAGAGCGGCAATTTATCAATGAGCAATTCGGCAAGGAAAACTCCGACTGGCGAAAGGAGGGCCATCATACATCATCAAAACGGCAAAGCGTTTGGGTGATCGAATTGGCAGACGGGACGAAACATAGTGTTTACTTCGACACATCGCAGACTATTTACGATGACGAATAGGAAATGAAACAATACCACGAACTGCTCAGGCACATTCTCGAAACCGGCACACGCCACGAAGACCGCACCGGCGTAGGCACGATCTCGGCGTTCGGTTACCAAACACGATTCGACCTGCGCGAAGGCTTTCCGATAGTTACCACAAAGCGTGTGCCGTTTCGCTGGGTCGCGGAAGAATTATTTTGGTTCCTGAGCGGTTCGACGGAAGAAGGCGATCTGCGTGCACGCGGCGTCGATATCTGGCACGAATGGGCAACCGAAGAACAGACTGCGCGTTTTGACCGCGCGCAAGGCGATCTCGGGCCGATTTACGGTTATCTATGGCGCTCGTTCGGCGGCAATTATCCGCAGATGAACGGCATCGATCAGATCGCGAGATTGATAAAGGAGATCGAAACAAACCCAAACTCACGTCGTCTTATCGTCACCGGCTGGAACCCCGAAACCTGCGACGAAGTCGCCCTGCCGCCGTGCCATACGCTGTTTCAATTCAAAATTGAAAACCCCTCGAATGCGGATGTAAATCCAAAATCCAAAATCCAAAATCCAAAATCAAAGTTGCATTGCCAACTCTACCAACGCAGCGCCGACGCCTTCCTCGGCGTACCGTTCAACATCAGCAGCTACGCACTGCTCACGCATCTCGTCGCGCATGTCTGCGATCTTGAAGTCGGCGATTTCATCCACACATTCGGCGACCTACACATCTACAGCAACCACCTCGAACAGGTCGAAGAACTACTCGCGCGAAATCCAATGCCGCTGCCAAAACTGGAATTTGCAAATGCCGAAAACCTGAAAGGCCTCGACGGTTTGCTCAATTTCAAATTTGAAAATCTGATATTAAATAGCTACCAATCCTGGGGCAAAATCGCGGCTCCGGTTGCGGTTTAGAGAGATTTTGATAGCTATACGATGACGAAATTTATATAACCTGTGGGGCTACTGTTTGTTGATGCTGTTCATGAACATTATGAGTTCGACGGCCCTAAACGGACTTACGGCATAGCCAAGCTTCGCATTCATCGAGGCGTGAACTGGCTTGAACTCGTTAGTCTCTGTGATTTCTTTACAGTTTGCGAGATATCCTAAATAATTCTGGGTGTTCTGCATTTGGTAATTGTATGCAGGCTGACCATTGATGTACTTGAATACACGGCTATCCCAAATAGCGTAACTGTTCGGGTTTACAAAGTGTAGAAGTTTCGACGCTCCTACCAAAGAATTGTTTATTGTGTCCCTCAGTACTTGGAGATCTTCTTCAGTAATTTCCCGTCCCCGTTTGGCTTCATTCAGAATAGTAACAGCGCTAGGAATAAACTCTGCTGTCTTTTTCAATTCGAGAATCGTGGGCATCCACCCGTAAGCGAAATGAGCGCCTATGACTAAATTGTGGGCTGTGATTCCTTCCAGACCCGCAAAGTAAGCAATGAATTCTCGATAGGATAGTATGTACGAATCCTCGGGCTGAAATTTCTTTACTAGCCTTTCAGAGCGAGCAATCTGCTCGATAGTGAATGTCTTCATAAAGTTAACCACGAACTTGCCGATTATCCCGAACACAAACGAACAGGTCAACTACTTATTAACACCAACGTCGTTGATAATACGCAAAAGCCTACTTTACATTTGGCGGGTGGGCGGATTTTGTGCGGACTGTGATGCCTTCGTCGCCGAGGATAAAGATCTTTCGGGCGTCGTAGGTTGAGGTGTTGACGGGCAGGTAGGAGAGAAGATAGCGGTTTTTTCGGAGTTCGTCGCAGATAGATTTTGCGGCGTTTTGGGCTTCGTCGAAAGGGAAGACCTTGCCGCCGGTTTCTTCGGCGAGTTGGGTCATTACGGCGGCGGCTTTTGGTTGGTCACGGCGGTAGGCTCCGCCGGTGCGGTCGGGGATCTGGAGCGAATAAACGGTAACGTTTTCGTTTTGCAGCTCGGTCAGGACTTTTTCAAAAGGCATCTTGCTGCCTCGGTCGAGGCCGTCGCCGATAACGACGACTGCCGTTTTGCGTGTTCCGGGCATCAACGGGATCAGAACTTCTTTAAGCGACGAGTGCATTGCGTCGAAAAGATGCGGATTACCTTTTTTTCTTAATGTCACGAGTGACTTTTCCATCTTCTTTGCGTCGTCGGTCCACTCCTGGACGATCTCGGCTTTTTCGTCATAGGCGAGGACGAAAAGCTGGTCGCCATCGAAGATCTCGTACGTAAATTCCATCACCGCTTTTTTGAGCGCCTCGACCGAGGTCGGCAGCGTTTGGGAATTATCGACAAGAATCACTATCTTTGACGGACTCGGGTCGAAGACAAAATTCTTTATCTTCTGCTCGATGCCATTTTCGTAGAGGAAAAGATTTTCAATTTTGATCGAGTCGGGTTTTTTGTCGGTACGCGCGGCGGTGACGGTCAAGATGGTGCCATCGACGTCATTTCCGCGAGCGTTGCGACGTGATTGGGCAATTGCAAACGAAGCTAAAATGAGCAAATAGAGCGTTAAGAAAAAAATTGTGCGTCGGATGCCTGTCATTCTTTGCTTGGTTTTGAAGCCTTTTCTTTTGGTGCCGGTTTGGCTTCGTCCTTGCTCTTGGATGCTGATTCGGTTGTTGCGGTTGATTCGCCGGATGCGGCTTTCTCGCTTTTTTCGGTTTTTTCAGTTTTCTTTTCAGCGTAGTCGGTCACATACCAACCGGCGCCTTTGAACTGAAAACCCGAGAGCGACCATTGCTTGTCGAGTTTGCCGTGACATTTTTCGCACGTAGTTAACGGCTCGTCGGAAACGCTCTGGCGTTTTTCAAATTGCAGTCCGCATTGCTGGCATTTGTATTCGTAAATAGGCATAACTCACAAAAGGGGAAAAGGTAAAGAGTGAAAAAGGGAAAAAGTTAGCCTCCTGCTTTTTCACTTTTTCCCTCTTTCGCATTTTCACTTCCTTGCTCCGCAAGGAATCTCTCAGCGTCGATCGCCGCCATACATCCGGTTCCAGCGGCAGTCACGGCTTGGCGATAATACGAGTCCTGCGCGTCGCCGCTTGCAAAAACTCCCGGGATTTTCGTCTTCATCGTTCTGCCTTCGGTAATCAGATATCCGATCTCGTCCATATCGAGAACGCCTTTGAATAACTGCGTATTCGGCTGATGGCCGATGGCGATGAACACACCTTGCGTTGGAAATGTGCGTTCCGCGTTCGTTTGATTATCTAAGATACTGATGCTCTCGACGCCGGTTTCCTTGCTGCCGATAATTTCCTTGACCTCGGTGTTCCAAAGTATTTCGATCTTCGGATTGGTTATAACGCGGTCCTGCATTATCTTCGACGCTCGAAACTCGTGACGGCGATGTATCAACGTCACCTTTGAAGCAAATTTCGTCAAAAACAAAGATTCCTCCATCGCCGTGTCGCCGCCGCCGACAACGACTATCGGCTTGTCGCGAAAAAAGAATCCGTCGCACGTCGCGCATGCCGAAACGCCATTTCCGCCGAGGCCTTCGGGCACGGGCGCTTCGCCGGGAATGCCGAGCCATTTGGCCGAAGCTCCGGTCGAGATAATGAGCGTGTCGGCTTTTATGGTAGTAGTAATTTCAGTGCTGTCTTCGCTCTCCTTGCCGTAAAGCATGAACGGCCGTTTGGAGAGGTCAACGCGGTCGATCCAAACATTTATAATGCTGGTGCCGAACCGCATGGCCTGCTCGCGAAACTCGTCCATCAAGATCGGACCCATTATTCCGGTCTTAAAACCGGGATAATTCTCGACATCGGTCGTTATAGTTAGCTGCCCGCCGGGCTGCGGGCCGTCTATCACCAGCGGTTCGAGATCGGCCCGCCCCGCATAGATCGCCGCCGTCAAACCGGCTGGCCCCGATCCTAAAATTACGACCTTATGATGCAATTCAGAATTTGCCATATCAGGTTTTAGGGAAAGCATTTTGGATTTCCCTTTTCTTATAGTATAACTATGCGGTAACTGGTTCGTCTAATTCTTTGGTTATTGCGTATATCTGTAATCCATAATCTGTCATCTATTATCTATTTCGGAGTAGATTATAGTTGATATATAAGAGATTATAGATAAGGACGGCTTCAAAGACCGACAGTTTGAAAATGACCTCAATACAGACCCAATACGAGGAAAAGCGATTTGCTCTCAGGATGGCTTTGAGGCTGCCTGTCGTCGTTTCGGGCCGGACTGAAGACGGCGACGCGTGGAGCGAGCCGACCGAGACCGACGATATCTCGACGCTAGGCGCGCTTTTTCAACTGAACCAATCTGTCAGTCAGGGCGAAACCGTAAAGATCCGCGCTCACAGCCCGAACGGCTTGCCCGTCGAGGTCAAGGCAAACGTCGTCCGCGTCGTGCCAGCAAATTTCGGCACGTCACGCGTCGGAGTTTCCATCGAAGAATCAAAAGAAAGCTGGCTTCGCCTTTTCGTCGCCTGGATCGCCGACGATAATGTTGTCGAAGGCGTTGATGAATAGATTGCTGCTAGGTAATGCGAAAGGCATCTTACATCGTGCTGTTCGGAAGCCTTGGTCTAATTGCTCTTTGTGTGGCGTTATGGATTTTAGGATTTGTCTTCGCTCCGAACTTTGGAAATTTGATTCATTTACTTCTAGTGCTCGCCGTACTCACTTCATTCGGCGTGTTCGTCGGTTTAATTCTTTTGATAGTGAGTTTCATCAAGAAATAGCAATGTAAATCGCATAGAATGTCAGACTATCAAACGATCACAATTGAAAAGCGCGGAAAGGTTGCTGTCCTCACAATTAATCGCCCAGACAAACTCAATGCTCTTACTAAGCAGGTTCATAGCGAAGGCGTTGCGGCGCTCAGCGAATTGAAAAGGGACGACGGAGTTCGTGTGTTAGTGATAACAGGCTCGGGTGAGAAATCTTTTGTTGCCGGCTCCGACATCAGCGAGTTTGAAGGGCAAACTCCGGTCACGCAGCGTGATCTGTTTTATCAAAGCTCGCTCTATAACTCGATAGATACATTTCCAAAACCGGTGATCGCGATGGTCAATGGATTTTGTCTCGGCGGCGGGAACGAATTGGCGATGGCGTGTGATATTCGCATTGCTAGCGAGAAGGCAAAGTTTTCGCAGCCCGAAATAAATCTCGGTATCATCTGCGGCGGCGGCGGAACTCAGCGATTGACACGGCTGATCGGCGAGGGCCGCTCGATGGAAATGGTTTTAACTGGGGATATGATCGATGCCGCGACGGCACACAAATTCGGCCTTGTCAATCACATTTACCCGGCAGACCAGCTCGAAGCAAAAACGATGGAGCTTGCCGAAAAAATCGCCGAAAAAGCCCCGATCGCGCTGCAGCTATCTAAGGAGGCCGTCAAATTCGCCTCGCGCTCAAACCTCGACGAAGGCCTTCGCCGCGAGGTCGATCTATTCGCGATTTGTTTCTCCACCGAAGACAAACAAGAAGGCGTCGCCGCGTTTCTCGAAAAACGAAAACCGGTATTCAAAGGCAAATAATTTTATACTAGCTGTTAGCTGCCAGCTATCAGCTATCAGCTACCAGCCAAACCGGAAAACTTGACGCGAACCACCTTTTCCGCTAAATTCAAAACTTCTTGGCATTTTGCATTCTCAATTTTGCATTGTGCATTAACAAACGGGGACGTAGCTCAGCTGGGAGAGCGCTGCAATGGCATTGCAGAGGTCAGGGGTTCGATCCCCCTCGTCTCCACCATTAGAATCAATAAGTTAGGGCAAGCTTTGTGCTTGCCGTTTGTTTTTCGTTACCAATTCGTTACCAAATTGCGAAAAAACATCCAAATTTGTTACCGCTCGTTTCAGCGCAGCATCAGTCGCGTGCGTGTAACGAGCAGTCATTCGGATATCCGAATGACCAAGTATCTTCATCAGCGTAAATGGACTTGCCCCTGCCTCAGCCATTCGGCTTGCGGCTGTATGACGCAAATCGTGAAAGCGAAAGTCTTTTAGATTCGCTTTGTCCACAGCTTTACGGAAACTCGTCTTTATTTGATTGAGCCTATTGTTCGTTTTAGGACTAGGAAAAACATACTCACTCTTTTTTTCCAAACTGCCTAAAAGGAGCCGAACCGTCTCATTCATCGGGACAAGACGCTTCTTATTTGATTTGCTTACCCTGACTTGGATTAGATCACGGTTAAAATCCAAATCGAACCATTTCAAATCAAAAACCTCGCCTCGCCTCATTCCGGTATGTAAAGCAAATTGAACTATCTGCTTTACCAAGTCATTCTTTCCTAACGCTGAAAATAATCGGACTTCTTCGTCTGCGGAAAGAACTCTTATCCGTTGATTATCGAGTTTGAACTTCCGCACTCTTTTACAAGGATTGCTATCAACCAATTCCGCATCTTCTGCTAATGAGAAGATTTTGGACAACGCACTTAAGTGGCGATTGACCGTCGCCGGACTCCGTTTCTGGCCATGCTTGGTTGGTTTATTAAACAACTCTTGTTTTAAGGCTTCTATCATCGGCGGGGTGATTTGCCTTAAAGTTTTGCTTTGAAACGCCTGCACTAAGACGCGACAGATAAGAACGTCATAATAAAATGACTTCTTGTTCGTTTCTGAGTAAGGCAAGAATGTTTCTACCACAAAATTTTCAAAGAGCGTATCAGGTTTTGACTCGAAGCCATAAGCGGCCATGAAAACTTGATTCATGATCACAGCCTCGGCTTGTTCAGCTTCCCTTTTTGTCTTGGCGAATTTCAGTGTTTTAACGATTCGTTCGCCGTTGTAATAAAAGTCACTGACCCATTTGCCAGTGTCTTTTCTTTTTCTAACTGTCATTACTACCTCCTCTCACGCCGTGTGCGAAGATGGCACTTCTATTTTAGTCCAACTTCAACAGTTTTCGATAACGTGAGTCTTGTTGTTGTTTTCCTTTCGTTGCTTTTTTTTCAATTGTAAGCGGCGACAATTTAACCGACGCTTTTCTTTTGCCTGAAAGGTCATGCTTACCGATCAAAACAAGTTCATCCCTATCAAATTGGTATTCACGACCGGGCCGGTAGAACGGAACTCTGCCTTCACGAACCCAGCGATAGAGAGTTGACGGCGTAACATCAAAGAACTCGCACGTCTCGGCAAAATTCAACCTCTGTCCCGCCTCCTTTTCGGGTTTCTGTTGGGCGATTTCTGTTGAAGTGCCAAACCCACGCAAGAAGCCGAGCAGCCCGGTCAACCCAAAAGCCTTAACCTTGTTCTGATGCTCGATAGGTATCTCGGATTGAATTTTTGAGTGTATTAGCGGAAGTTTCTTTTGATTGGAAACGACGACGATCACATGATCGTAGCCATCGGCCAGACATTTGAGAATATTTGTGATCTCGTAGTCGGTAGTCGTTACCGACACTTCGCAGGCGATTCTTAAGTCATCTTTCTCTAGCGAAACATCCACGCGGCCAGCGCTACCCCTTATCCCCTGCTCGACTGTTACCCCAAAGCCATAAGTCTCTGCGACACGTTTTATGACGCCCTGCAATTCCTGATGGTGTTGTCCGGCCCTTCCGAAGTTTTGTTTTGATTCAACTGAAACGTGCTTTGGCACATCCACCCATTCTTTCTTTGTGCTGACAACAGAGTGATCTTCTATCGAATGATCTTTTGGAGGAATGTCTTCAAGGCTTCTGATTGGCTCTTGTGAATTGTTTTGAGATTCCATAGTGCCGTTGGACGGGGCATAAAGACTGCTAGTGTGTTCTGCTATAACCATTCTTCGCCTAATGGCGGTTTCTGCATCGACCGGCTCAAGCGGGATTGTCTGAAGGTTAAAGTCGTAGCGGCTTTGTTCAAGTCTGCAAATTGCTTCGCCAACCCCAAGATTTTTCAAATGCTCGGCAGTGAAGTATGAAAAGCCTTTAGCCAATAGATCAGCATCACTGTCTAGGCGGAAGCAAACTCTTGTAAAGCAGTTCGTCAAAAGACTGCTTAGAACTTCTGGATCTCGGCTCGTGATTTGCCGCGTTTCCTGATTTGAAAATAATAATGAAACATGAAACTTTCTGCCGCCGGAAAGCAAGAGTGGGGTCGAAGGGACAATAAAATGATGTGCTTCATCAACGTAGAGAAAAAAATCCGGTCGTTGCTGTTCGGGAGTATCTTGTCGGCTGAGCGCAGCCTGATACATCTTTGCCATTAGTAAAGAACCGAGCATATAGCTTTGCAATTGCCCGATGGCCCCATGAGTCAATTTCACCAGCAGGATTTTTCTCTCATCCATAATTCGCCGAATATCGAGCGACTCTCTCTGAGCCACGACATTGCGAACCAGTTTTGAGCGCAGGAACGTGTCGATTCTTGTCAAAAGCGGTCCGTGCGGCTTGCCGCCGATTTGCGGAAATTCCTTTTGCCAGTAGAATCTAATTTCTTCATCAGTAACCGTTTCTAGAAACTCATCCCGGAACGCCTTATCAACAAGGAAATGACGCAGATCGATGAGCGTTCCGCCTTGAGTACTCGATAGAAAGGCCAGGATCGCATTGTGAAGCAGGGTTTCGATAACATCGCCCCAACTGGTCGAGAATTGGCGAAAAGCCGCGACCAGATCGGACGAGAGCAGTGTTCGCTCAAGTTCAGAATTTGCACAGAGAAAATTGAAAGGCACAGGACAATCCGCAGCAGGATCGAACAGGATTACATCTTTCAGACGATGTTCTGGCACGCGGGCAATGATGTCTTCAATTAGGTCGCCGTGTGGCTCTATAATGCAAAGGCCTTCTCCCGCGATCATATCTGTTTCAACGAGGCCTACAATCGCGGAGCTTTTACCACTTCCAGTTGCGCCCAAAAGCCAAAGACCTTTCATCCTGTCAGTATTTGATAGTCTGATGGTTTGAGTGCTTTCAAGATGCGTGTTTATGCCCAAGACAACCGAGCCTTTCGTGGCAAACTCCGGAGCTGGTTTTGTGCTGTTATCTTGTCGATCTAGCTTCCGGCAATGAATCGCATCGGATGGCAAGCGAACAAGCGATGCAAGCTCGGAAACGGACAAAAGCATTCCCGTTCTGTGGGTTGTTCGGGAGAGAAACGAAGTAATGTGACTCTGCTCATCCAAGCTTTCAAGCTGCAACGGCATAAGTTCATTCCCATCTTTCGCCGCAAATTGCCGAACGAACGACGTGGAGTTTTTGGCAAGTGTAATTGATCTTTCCCTCGAATTACTCTGTGTCAGGAGCCTAATACTTACTGCAAGTAGCGGCTGCGCCAGTTTTTCTTTTATTCCTGAAAAGCCCAGCGGATCGGTAGATTTGAATTTCCCGTTCCTGTCGGTAATTGCCGCCCTGACTGCTCTTTGCCAATTCTGCCGGACGCGGCTGAAAAGCACCTGTAAACAAGCGATTTCACCTTGTTTGACTTGATCGAATGCACCGATAAGCGGCAGTAAAGGATCGGCAGCAAAACTTTTGCCTGAGAGCAATGGAAGAAACCATTCCCTTGCAAGACCGAAATCCGCTGAAACACTTTGTTCCGGTCTATCTTTTCTAACATGCTCTCGTATCAGGTCAGTGCCAAGACTAAAATTAACAGCCGGAAAATGTATTTTGAGTTGAGCATAAACGGCGTCACTCTCAGCTTCTAAGCAACTAAGTTGAAAGACTATCCGATCACCTATCCCGATAACGTCGAACCCGATAATTGAAGCTGAATTGGCAAGATTTACAAGCAGTTGGTTGATTTGATCGTCAGATATTTTCAACTCCTTCGGAAGACGTGCTTGAAAACAGACGATAGGAAGATCGGATTTCTTACGGGGTACATAGCAGTTATTGTGTTTGTTCTCAGTCGCCTTGTTAGTCAAGACTGATTTCGGACGACCTGAAGTTAATAACCTAGTGAGTATTGACGGAATCCTTCCGTCATCCACAGGTTGCTGACCATTGCCGCAGAATATGTCTTGTGGCAAGACGGGTTCAAGTTCAACTGGAATATCGAAAACCTCAACCCCTCTGCCGATTCGAGAGATATTCAGTAGGCGGGTATGGGAATTGATCGCTGTCATCGCGTTTACCAAATCTCCTCCCATACTTGTTGGCTGTCAGGTAAAAATTCACCATTTTGCTCGCCTAAGCGTTTGAAAACTTCAACTATCGATTCGTGAATTGAATGTTGGAAGTGTTCGATAATATCGACCGCGTAATAGGTTTCCGCACGGATCGTTTTGCTCAAAAAATATCCAAGCACCGGAAGTTCGGAGAATAGATCGACCATGTCCGGTTGCTCTCGATGCAACCACCAGCTAACGACCAAAGAATTGCCCTCAACAGTAGCGGACGTATCAAAGAACAATCCGAAACCCTGTATTCTGAGATATACCCTTCGCGATGTGAACCAGCCGCCTTCACGTCGGGTAATATACGAACGGGAAATATTCGAGAAGTCTTTTTCAATAATTTCTTGTTCAACCATTTGCAGGAATTCGAGCGGTGAACAAAACGGGTTTTCAATCGATCCGTGCCATCGAGCTAAGATTTGTCCTTCTGCGGTCGTCATATGGATCTGTCAACTCTTTTACCATTCGAGGGATTGTTTCTTTTGAACTTGCCGGTCTTTTAACGGCGGCTTGGAACCGACCGCAGCCCGGCGGGAGTCAAGCTGAGAAATGCGGCGCTCCTTCTGTAAGAAGAACTCGCCCGCCCTCCACACAAACCGCACCGGAAAGGTAATGAAATAGATCAGGGATTGAAACACAGCTTCAAATAATCCGCGAAGCCATTTTGCCTTTGGAAAGAGATGATGCAGCACAGCCATGATGAAAAACGGAGCGAATAAAACAGTAAGCACTTGCGCCCACAACGGCAGCCCAAGCCAAAACCATTCGACATGATTGATTCCGACGGCCAACAGCACCGGCGCGAAGATCAGCCAGACTACAAATTTGAAATAATCTTCGATCTTGCCTTTGCCGAACAAAACGTTGAGGCCAAAAATCGCGATTGCCAATAATATGATGCCGCCTATCATCGAAAAAAATACTGACTCTATCTGTTCCTATTCGACGCAAAAAGCAGAGAACGACACCAATGCGGGCGTGGTAAATAACCTTCCCCAAACGTCACGGATCAGATCAGACCTTTCTCCGGTGCGGTTTTGAGTCATTCTGCGTGATTTGCCGTCCTGCTCTTTTACAAGTCCGCGTGTTTCAGCGATGCCGCAGATCGTTATGCTGATACCCTCATTATTGATCGGAGTTGGAAGATGCGACATAGCGGCCTTATTGCCACTTAGTGCCGCTTCGATCTTTTTGTCGGCTGTTTCCTGTAAATCGGATTTCACAAACACTGAACAACGATTTTTTTCGTTACAGTTTTGGCTACGCAATTGTTCCACTCCGTTTTTGATCCCCAAAAAAATAGACGACTTGTTCAGGGCGGAAACACCCGCACATTTTCCGGTTATTTTTTCCAACAATTCGTTTCGTTTTTGTCCCAGCACTTTTGTTCCTTCAACGGCCTTGATCGATGTCGGCACGGGATAGGTTCCAAGTGTTTTTGGTTCGTTGGCAGTTGTGTCGTCGCCCGTAACGGCAACCGTTACGGTCGAACCTTGCTGCATGTCAGGAGATTCAATCGCTCTTTTGCTAAGAGCAGCGAGCGAACTGCATCCGTCAGGCATCGAGTCAGAGATGTCGCCCAGGACAAAAGAATGAGAAACAGCAGGCGGTTTCCCTTCGATAACTTTCTTAACCACTACGAAAGCAATCAACGCCGTCGCAAAGGCCCCAAAGACAAACAACATTTTCAATCTCGGATTCATTTTATTTCTTCTCCCTTTAACCTATCTGTTGACTCCCAATATCTTGCCGTGATTGAATTCGATGCCATCATTGTAGCCGTCACGGACGGCTTTGATCGCCGATGCAACCAATTCCGCTTTTTGAACCGAACGAAGCTCGCGTTCGGACACATAATCGATGTAACGCTGAATTTTGTCCGACAAATTTCTTACATCATCCTGACGCGTTGCTAGCTCTGCTTCGACATTCGTCGCCAATTCCGTCGCCTCTTTAGCAATCGCATCTTTTGCCAAATAATCGTTTTGTTGTCTGTGGAACTTCATGGCAGCAGCTTCGAGGCCGATTGCCACAAAAACTTCGAGCAACGTAAATGCCAAAGCAACAACATAGTCTGTGCTGTCTGCCGCATTCATAAGCCTGATCAATCCCAACGCGATAGCCAGGCCGATGGCGGCAACCACGCCGAGCCAGTTCAACAGCGTTCGCTTTTCCGAGTCCCGACCGCCGTCAAGAATCGAATACGCAACGAACGCACCCCAAACCACGCCTGTCAGAATGCCGAGCGCCCATGCCCAATCGTTGCCGAATGTGGCAAAGATCGTGTCATGCAGCGTCGGCGCCACCGTCAAAGCGATCACCGCCATGCCGAAACAGGCGGAGAAAATCGGAAACTCCGGCTTGGCAGGCACTTTTGCCTTCACCTTTGCTTCTTCGTCTTTTCTCCTATTAAGTTCCGCTTTTGTGTGCTTCACACCCAAGATCGATTCCTCAAGCTCTTTGTCGTCGTTGAGGTAAACCTTTTCCTTTAGTTTGTCGTCGATGTTTGCAGCAGGATCAAAAGATCGGCGATAGGCTTCCTCGGCCATTGCTTGTGCATCCTGTTCCAGAGCCTGAATGTCGGCTTCAACATGTTTAATCTCACCGCTGGAAACGGCACGACTACGTCCGAGATCGAAGATTCCTTTCTGCATTGTCAAAAGAATGTCGATGTTCTCGCCCTTCCATTTACCGCCTCCGCCGGGAGAATCCACAACAGGCGGCTCACCATTACTGCTCTTTTCTTTCCCGTCATTAGTGTTGCCATTAAAGTCTTTCATTCTTTTCCTCCATTGATTTCTACTTGTAGTGACCAAAAGTCGAATTTTAGTCAAATGTTAAATTGTAGAGACTATTCGTTTGTCTGATAGTTCGGTCCGTTCGTCTCCGCAGACTCATCTTTATTAACTTGGAAAACGTAAACCACATTCACAGTGTCCATGTCGTCATCGAGTCGCATAATCGGGCTAAAATCCCTTTCACTAATTTTTACAACTACTTGTTGAACTTCCATTTCAAAACCCTCCACGTTTAAATTGATCCGACTAATTTTCAGTATTCATAGTATTACTAATAATACGAGACAATTAGTGCGAAAGCAAGCCAATTTTGTAGAATTTTGCACGGAGCCTCGAAAAAACAATGAATCCGCATTGCCACTGGTGAAGAAATAGGCGTAAAAGGATGCGTAGTCAAGCATTATAAGGATAAACGTAGGAATTTTTGACCTGATGCAGTTTTATTTCTCTGCAAACAGTCTTTACAAGTTTATTGACTATTTATATTAAATTCCTTATATTTACTATAGGTGAGGCCCAATGAAAGAAGGATTCGGTGAAATGTTGGCAAGGTATCGAAAGAAGGGTGATTTTACCCAGGAGGATATTGCAAATGTAGATTTGAAATTATCCGCGTCGCATATCGCTCTGTTAGAATCCTCGGGCGGCACCGAAAGAGAACGCAAAAGTCAGCTCACTCGACATCAGGTGTGGTATTTGGTTGAAAAGCTTAAGATTTTGCCGCCCGATTTAGATGAATTTCTTGAAAACGCAAAACAAACCATTTTGAGAGACGACAATGAAGAACTCTTTATACAAAAGAACTATCCTGACTTAGAGGAATTATGGATCTTTGCAAAAGTTGTCCGTGATCTTGATAACGGCTGGTATGAGACCGTAAGGGACAATATTATTGAAGGCACAAAATATTGTTACTTTACTTCTGACGATAAGATTTGCAGAGACTTGGTTGAAAAGTTACTAACTGAACCGGCAATTACCGAAGAAATCATTAAGAAAAAGATTGAGTGTATTCTTCTTCCTGACGAATTTTTTCTAACTAATTTCGCAATTTACAATCCTAAAGAAAATAACCCCAACATGTATTGTTGCGGTGGAATCGCCGTGTATGGCAAAGCATTCTCGTTCTACACATGCAAAGAATCCGAAACTGACTACTTTTTCAAGACTTTAAGATATTTAAGAAAACGAATTATGGAAGCGTTGCCCATCGCCCTTCCCGACGCCTTGTATATCCAACTGCCTATAAGGGATAACGAGCCGACTAGGTTATCACGTTCTTCTTTTACTCAACGGAAAAATTTATATTGACCAGGAGTTAATTTATGACAGGTGAGACAAAAATAGAAGTGGATCAATTACAGGAAGGAAATTTTCCGAAGTATTTTGACGTGATAGCCTGCATTTTTGTAGCGGTCTATATCATTTCTCAGGTGTCGAGCGCTAAACTTATTTCTTTGGGTCCATTTGTTTTTCCGGGTGCTATCGTTGTCTTCCCGTTCGCTTACATTTTCGGGGACATTTTGACTGAGGTTTATGGTTTTTCCAGAACTCGTAGAGTGATCTGGCTCGGTTTCATAACAGCAGCGCTCCTTGCCATCGTCTTAGTTATTGTGCAATTTCTCCCATCTGCTCCGAACTGGAGTTTTCAGCAAGGTTACGAGCAAATTCTCGGTGTCGTTCCGCGTGTTGTTTTGGGAAGCCTGCTGGCTTATTGGGCGGGCGAGTTTGTCAATTCTTACGTCTTGGCTAAAATGAAAATATGGACTGATGGCAAAATGCTTTGGTCACGAACAATTGGTTCGACTGTGGTTGGACAGTTTGTTGATTCAATTGTTTTTGGTGTTGTCGCATTTGCCGGCATTATTCCGTGGTCGGTTATTATTACGTTGATTGGAAGTATTTATGTTTTCAAGGTCCTTTACGAAATTTTGGCAACCCCGTTGACCTATTTTATCGTCAATAGACTGAAGCGAGCCGAAGGAATCGACGTTTATGACCGGAAAACCAGCTTCACCCCGTTCCGCTTCTAGCAGGCTATGTAACTTTCCTTTTATTCATTAGTTAATCTTTAGGAGACTGATCAATAGTTAGTTTGTTTCGTTTTTATTCTTGCATTATTATCGACGTTGCTAAAAATGATCATTGCTCCGCGACAGAAAAGAAATTTGACTCAGATGGCCCCCACGCCAGCGTCATTGTACTCTGCAAAAAAGTTTTTTTTGGATATCTATCGTTTGTACGATAGAGCTGCATCAGCTTATTCAAGAGATGCACCAAAATTCCGGGATGACCTTATAAGCCGCCCGTTGATCGTTGAATTGGCAAAGTCCCACGGTTATGGGAAACGAATAGTGGATGTAGGATGTGGCGACGGCCATATTAGCAGATTGATTAGTACGTTTGCGGAAACAGTAGTGGGCGTTGATTTATCGGCATCAATGCTCAACGAAGCATATCGGAAGTCGGGTTTATTCAAGAATGTCCAATTTCTACGAGGCAATTTTCTAAATTTGGAATCAACTTTACCAAATCAGAAATTTGATGTCGCTTTGGGAATTTTCGCTTTCTGCTGTGTTAAAAATCTAAATCAACTTGATTGGGCTTTTCGAAGTATTTATCAAGTATTGGAAAAAAACGCGACTGCGATTATCCAAATTCCTGACGAACGTGAAAATCTTTCGGAAAGTAGTTCCCAATGGATTGAAGACTCACCTTATTCGATAAATGAAGTTGGGCAATTGGTAAACCGCCGCTTGAAAGCAATTGATGATAGTTGGGTAGATGTTGCTAGATTCCACTACCGGAAGAAGGATTATTTGAATAGTATCTCAAAAGCAGGATTTCGGATCGAATATATTCTTGAGCCCAAAGCTACTTCCGAATTGGTCAACTTACACCCATCTCTAAAACACGAGGCCGAGGTTTCGTCTTCGTTGATTTTAATTTTGAAGAAGTAGATCCCTAGCTTCAACGAAGTCAGTCATCGGTTGTCTCAAAGTCCCTTTCAGTCAGGGACTTTTTGTCATACTTAGCGACTGGAATAGCTATTCGTTTCCCGTTCGAGCAAAAAGCGGTTAACCCCGGCGAGGAGTGATATAATTAAGGCATACTCAAATCATAATTATTAATCCCACGCACAATGTCCGAAATAAAAGGACAACGCCTAAAAAAATATACCCGTGAAGACCCTGAAAACTTGCCGCCCCGTCGAATCACTCCCCGATCTATTGAAATAATAGACATTATTCACCGTTACAAAATTATCCCGACATCTTTGATAGTGCGGCTTATCGATGGCGACATAAGAACGACGGAACGCCATCTTCAAAACCTTTATCATCAAGGACTGGTCAACCGATTCGCTTTCCCCTCGACTTACTATCCTACTGAATTTAATTATTATATTGACGAGCGAGCGGCATTGGAACTTCTTATCGACAGCGGCCACGATGCCGATAAACTTGATTATGAAAGCGTCCGCAACAACCGCGAAAAGCAATACGCCGCGATTACGATGGGCAAGGAAATGGTAAAGATGCAGGGACGTTTAATGCACTTGCACCACGAGCTTATGGTCTCACGCTTTCACTATATGATAGAAAAAGCGTGTAATAAATCCGGCGATAGGGTGAAATTGTTGGGCTTTTATCAAGGGTCACAGCTTTGGAACGATGTAGAGGTCAATAAAGTTGCGGCTAACCATAAAGGCACTCTGACCGAGACGGACGAAATAGAAAAACTACCGCACCGCCCAGACGCATTCTTTGCTTTACACTTTCAAGATCGCGAAGGCGACGATCAAACACAATGTTATTTCTATGAAGCTGATCGGAAAACTACTTCTATAAAGAAAATGCAAAAGAAACTACGCGCTCACTTTCACTATATAGTAAAGCAGAAAAAGCACACAGACGATTATGGAGTAAAACGCATTAGAGCGGTGCTGGTCGAATCGCTCGACGACCACTGGACAAACACTCTCCGAACATCGACACGGCATCCAATCGTTTCAGGAAATAAGCCGAGTCCCCTCTTTTGGTTCACACCATCTGATTTAGCATTTGAGAAATTAATGCCCGTAAAGATTAAAGGCGTAGAAAAGCAGATTCCTATCTTCCTCGAAAAGCCGGAATTGGTTTTTGCTAATATCTGGGCGACGCCGGCTGACAACGACGAGCAGCCGGTGCTTCGATCATTAATTGCGTAAGCCAATGAGCGGAAACTTTAAATGTTCAGTGTGCCGAAGATCGTTTTCTAGCGTTGCGATGCTTCGAAATCATTACGCAGAACATCAAAAGCGAACCAAGCACTGCAGTAACTGCGGAGCAAACTACGGAAAGAATGAATACCACAGGTGTTAGGTGTCAAAAAACCTCTCGGAAACTAGACTCTGAATCCCCTGCTTTTGCTACATTTTCATACCCTCGAACAGCCATGTCATAAAACTAATGTTTATTGACACCTTTTTTCCGTCTGATGGATTGCCTGTTCTTTCGTCGTCATGTAGGAAAAAACTATTTTCAAAAAATTCAACGTGCCTTGCGTTATTCTGCAAAAAGTTGTATCGCTTCTATCTCTTCTCTATTTGCGTCAATGATAGATCGTGGTTCCAGTGGGAAACAGGGTGCCCTTTGATATTTAAAAAATTCTGGCTTTGTTTGGTGTCTATGTGTTTTTTTATCGAAGATTTCATCGCCACAACCAAGATCAGACTTTTCGTTAAGGAGGATTACATAGTTCTGGCCCTCTGCAAAAAACAAGGCGAGATTTCCAGCTTTTGAAAGTGAGACTTCAACAGCAACTCTTATCAAACCTTCTTTTTTGAGAACTCCCCTTAGGGATTTGTGAATCTTAAAAACAACCGTCTGAGATCCAATTGGAATAGTGGAGAAATGCCCTTCCGAAGGTTGCCCTACATGAAGAACTTCCCCAATTACAATGCTCTTTGCCTTATGTGCCAGTAAAATCTGTGAATTTCCTTGGCCTGCTGCAGAAAAAGCTTGTCCATAGACTCCAAAAGCACAAAAGAAGCATGTGAGAACAAGAAATGCGTGGCGTATTTGTGACATTGTCGTAACCTCGTGAACTATTTAGTTTGTTGTATCTTTGTAATGTTTAAAGGATGATTCGCACGAAACTGAAGTCTATCCTGCGTAGAATTGAACTTCGGAACTTGTCCAGCAGGAATCGGCTTATCAAACATACTTGTTTGGGTAATTTCTGTCTGGCGGTACGCAATTCTGTAGGTATTTTCTGCACCTGTTACATCGCCAGTTTTAGGGTCAGTTAACATTCGCGAACTTAGAGGCGTTAGTCCCGGTGCACCCTGATTGTTAGTGCCACCGTGGGCATTGTCGAAATTTTGTACGTTGTAGATTTGAATTGCAGCTGCTTCAATCGTCTCATGTAATGCAAGGTCGGAGCTGTCAAAATTATCAACTTTCGCACTATTGAGTACTTCCAAATCCGCATAATCGATCTTTTGTTCGGAACCTAAGTTACCGTTCTTGTCAAAAGGTGTTCCCATATCTACAGCACCATCGTTTCTAACCAATTTTATGTTGGCTGTTGCGCTATTCTTAATTGCATTAGCAAAGAATACTGCTGTCTTGTCTTTTAAATTATTGTCAGTCTTCCCAACGATTTCCAGATAACCCTTACTATTAATCTTTACTTGAAGACCAGTCGCTTTTAGGCGTTTATTTAAATCCGCTAAGTATTTCTTTTTGTCCTTATCCGAACCGCTGATTTTGAACTTTTCACCTAGCGGATCCACAAATTTTAGCGGATTGTTTCTTGTGTAAACATATAAATTCATTGATTGGGGATCGGTAAGGCGAGATTTTTCCATAATAATTGGATCCGTCACAGTAAATCTACCGATTTCTGAAGAATAATATCTAGCAAGAAAGTAATCTAAGTCTGTTTCGTTATCTCGAACTTTTCCCGTAAATTTCTGCATTATCGTATCACCGCTGTAATCGGGGTGTGCTCCGCGAGGGCTGGAAAGGATTTCCTCTCCAAAAGGATGGTAGTCGTGTCGAGCGGTTACGTAACCATCGCGGCCGGTGTTGATGCGAGGGCTGCCCAAATGATCATTCGTCAGATAGGACACTTTTGCATCTTCGATTGAGGCTACACTTGTCGAGTATTCTGCTACTAAATTTGCTACAGCATCGAAAACAAACACACTTCTTTCCCCTGTCAAAGGAACATGCTTTCTAACTCGATTGCCGTCACCATCATACGAGTACTCGCCAACAGTTTGATTCTGCGAATTTCTAACTGCAACCTGCCTATTTTCTCCATCATAAACATACGTTTGTCCACTCGCATCTGTCAGCGTGTTCCCAGCAGCATCATAATTCCAACCGACGGACGTAATCCTGTTGTTGTTTGGACTGATTGACGGATTTGTTACCGGCGGATTTGTGAACGACGCGGGCATGGTCGTATTTGCCTGATCGAACCGCCTGTTTCCGTAACGGTCGTAATCGAACGTCTGCTCCCACGTTTCCACCTCTAAGTTTGTACTCTCATCCGCGCTCTTTATGCGGTTTAGCGAGTCATAACTGTAAGTTTGGACGGCAGTAAAGGCGGCTGGTTCGCAAAAGACGCCAAAAGGGCATGGCACTTCAGGAACCGTGATTGTCTGGCTCAGAATGTTTCCATTATTCTGCGTTGTTCCATAGTTGTAATCCAGCTTGAGCAAGTTTGTTGCGTTTTGTGTTGTCCCCAGGGCTATCTTTATCGGCTGCAATCTCGAATTAAATTCCGTGCTTTCCCACCGTCCGTTGCCAAGCTGCATCGACGTTAACGCTCCGGCAGGGCTATAAGTGAAGGAATCTGCATAACGCCAAAATCCGGTATTTGCGTTCTTCTTGCTCTGCACAATAGCGAGATCGCCGTTGCTATCCAAAACATTTTTCACAACCCTGCCCGATGGATACGTTTCCTCTATTAACGCACCTGCGAGGTCGTAGGTGTAGCCCATTGTATAGCCACCCGCCAAGCCACCAGCCGTCGTCTGCTTGCTCGCCGTCACACGTCCTAAGATGTCAAAACTTGTGTATTCGGTTGTCGAAACGGACGACGAAACTTTGGTCAGTTTGCCTTTAGCGTTCGTAATATTGTCATAAAAGTAACTGATATCCGGCGTATTCGGTTCAGCCGTCTCGCCGCTTGCCGAGGCACAAGTTGTGTTGCCGAGCGCGGTTGTTCCGACCATTTTATAACAGCGCTTGTTAACGCGATTTAAATTATCGTAATCATAGATTGTCTTTATACCCCTTGCATCCCATTTCGTTTTAAGGTTGCCGTTAGAGTCGTATGTATATTTTATTACCCCGGATTCAGGGGTGTGTGCTTGTTTGAGGCGCGAGAGTGCATCGTACGCGAATGTGCGTGTCTGTGAACAACTGCCCCCCGAACTCCCGCATTGTGTCCCGATGCCGTTCTGAGTAACTGTAAGGAGATTATTCAATAAATCGTAGGTGAAATTTGTAGGCTGATAAGGACTCGAAATGTCTCCGAGCGAACCTGTCGCACTGCTGAGATCGGGTTCGTCAACTCGTACCAAATGCCCTAAAGTATTAGTAACACTCCGCCGGAGCTTACCTGTCTGATCCTTGACGGTTGTTACCGTTCCTTTTGTGCTGCCCGTAGCAACGGTGTAATTCGTCTCGACAAAAGCACCGTCCGGCGTCGTCACTTTCCAAAGCCGCCCTGTTGAGGGGTCGTATGTGTTTGTCGTCCATTCATAAGCCGTCGGATTTTGTGTACAGGGTTGAGTAGAATCGGTTATTGACGGATTAGACGTACCACTTACGCGGCCCGCAAGGTCATAACAGGTCATGACAAACACATCATCATTCGCATGATCGACCGTTTGCGTCTTGAAGGTTCGGTTAAGCCCGTCGAACCATGTGTAACCTTCTTTCCAACTATTCGCGTCAATCTGTGATTTTACTTTTACAAACCTCTGACTAGGAGGATATTGGCCTGACGAATTCGGAAGACCATATTCTGTTATTGTTTGGTGATCATTCGGCGCTCTCACTCTGCTTATACGCCGCAATGAGTCGTTGTATTCCATTTCAGTGGTCTGACCGTTAACATCGACCGTGAATACAGGTAGTCCCGTGTTGAAATCGTAAGTCGTACGTGTTTCAAGAGGCGAAGTCGATCCATTGCCAGGCACAGCAGAGTAGGTGTGTGTAGGATAGGCGTAGGTGCATCCTTCTTGCGGAACGGTAAAACTATCTGTGTAGATTATCTGAGAGATGTTGCCGTTGGCATCCTCTGATGTCACTGGGCTTCCAAACGAGTTATATCCTAAACGAGTCGCAATGTACGCGTCGGCAGAATTGACGTCATGCCAGGTTTTTGTTGTGGTTGGTAATCCACGAATGTTTGTTCCCGGATTTTCCCATCCTTGAATCCCACACGAAATAAGATCCGATATCGGCTCAGTTTCGTCGTAAACCACTTGAGACTTGGCCATGATGACTCCTGAACCATCTTTAACGAGAACTTGTGTTGGCAGTTTGAGCAAATTTCGATCCTTGTAGGCGGCACTATTCTGATAGGTTGTTTCAGTCCTTCTCATGGGTAGGCCGGAAGGAGTCGGGAAATGCGTTGGTGTGCTGGTCGGCGGAGTCTGAGTGGGAGACGCTGCGGGAAGCGAACCTCCCGACGCAATTGAATAGGAATGTTCGTGCTTGGCCTTAATGTTTAAAGGTGAGCCGATATCAGTCGGAAGAAGGTCGTATTCAAAACTTGTTACAACAGCAATTCCACTCCCGTCTGCACCATACGTTTCCGACTGCGTACTCAATACCCGCGGATATTTTTGAAGGTATTCGATGGGAGAGACGTTCTGGATAGGTTGATTGGTTGGAGTGGTGTCCCAGTTTGTCAGTGTTCTTTGAATAATCTGCGATGGAGTTCCGGCAGAAAACGTGCGCGTTTCATAACTCTTGCCAGCGAGTACACTGTCATATCCCCACTGCAAACCACCGTATTGCAAACCATTATACGGATCAATAGCGTCACATGCGGCCTTTAAACCGCGATACATAAAATTGTCCGTTTGTAAGCCGTCCGGAGCAATAACACTCGTTCTATAAGTCTTATCCGAAACGGCGGAGTAGTAGTAGGAAGTCTGAGCATCGGCATCTGCCATCTCATCATTTTCATAGACTCGGCTTACCGAAACTCCGCGATTAGCCTTCTGATACCCAGTAGGCAAACCCGCCAACGACGCTACCGGTATATAATCGAATTTTTCATGCCCGCCGGCAGGATAATGAATAGTCTTAATCTCGGCGTATTCGTTATATTTGAATTCATATTTTGCCCCATTAGGCAAAACGATATTCGCAAGCACCATTGGATTGAATCGAGTGTGTGAACCAAGGTCCGGGTCGGTAAGGGCAAGGTTATAGTTATCAACCTGCACATAATGAAATTTGTTGCCACCACCGACACTACATGAGGACCATTCGGATGAGTTGCCGAAGAGGGCCGGTGCATAATCGGGAGCGCCGGTAAGGTGAGAAATTTGACCGCCTATGTAATGCAGCACATACGACGGAGAGTGCGGAGCAAATACGCTTGCCAACCTTTTCCATGTAAAGACATATGGAGTCTGAATGCCGGGAAGAAAAAACTCTTGTGTTAGGAGACTCTGACTTGCCGGAAGCTTTGGGGTCTCAGGCGGCATCATTATCGGAAATACCCTTCCAAGTTGGTCCGTCCATGAGCCGTAGGGATTTGCGCCATCAGGCGCATTAAACTGCACGTAGTTGCCGTTCGCATCCGTGAGTCGTTCTGCTTTCCGAATCGGTGATGTATTCCAGCCATACGAACCCGACTGAGAACTAAAATCATAATAAGAACCGTCAGGCAGATAAAGCCGATACAATATCGGTCCAAGAGAGGCAATGCTATTTTGCACGTATCTGATTCCCGATCCGTCAGCGGCATAAAAAGTTCCTTCCCAGTTTGGACTGCTAGTCGGCGCATCACTTGCCCTCAATTCGTGAGATTCACCGCCGGGAAGAAACACATTCATCCTCCGTATGAAATTAGTCGTAGGCGTTGCCGGTGGCCTGGCCGGCCTGCCGTGCTGGTCAAAAGCATTCAGATCACCGGTGTATTCTATGTAAGGCTGATTCAGGCTGCTGGTCCAGCCGGCTGCCGCATTGTCCGAGTAAATCCCCCAAACCCAATTGCGAATTGGATGACCATCACCACCGGGATCGGAAACATTGTCCTCAAATCGCCAAACTTTTGAAGAATAGCCAATACTTAACGGAAGGTTGAAACCGCGTCCCGGATAATTGCCTAACGGCAAGTCAAACTCCATGCCGAGCGTGGACGGATTGACCCGACCCGAAGAACGCAGCGTCTGATCAGCCGTGTTTGTGGTTGTCTGTCTCTCCTGCCCGCAAACGAAACTTGCGATCCCCAAAACCAACAAAAGGGACGAGATAATTTTTTTCATACTATCCTCGATAATTTTTTCCAGTAATAATAAGAACCGACTGTCTGCCTATCTTCTGTAAAATGCGGGAACGGGAATATCCCCGCCCAGACCCCAATTCTCGGTTCGAGTCTCATCAGGAGCGCCGATTTTCGAGCTTTGACGGATATACCAGTAAGCAGGTGGATTCCTTATCATAGCGTCAACAACGCGCCAGACGGCGATATCCACCTTGCCGTCGCCATCGTAATCATTAGGAACCGGCGTATCGTTAGAAATGCCGTATTGAATAGGGGGTTGCATCTGGCCGGTTGAACTTGTAATGATCCGCCAAGTAGCACCAGTGGGCCTGAAAACGGCGAAATCGTCCTTCCCGTCACCGTCGTAATCGGCGCATACCGGCTTATCGCCAGGCAGAAAGCCCGTTGATATCGGACTCTGTTCTTGACCATTAAAACTGCTTTTCCAAGTAAACGTGTTGCTCGAATCACGCCAGACGGCTAAGTCGGTTTTGCCATCACCGTCGTAATCGGCTGGAACGGGTTTGCCGCCGCTTGCTCCATAGTTTGTATCTACTGTCGATCCGTTTGAACTGTATTTTATTCGCCATGTACTGCCCGCAGATTGACGTGCCGCCAAGTCTGTCTTTCCGTCCCCATCAAAGTCGCCGACCGCCGGGGTATCTAGTCCCGCAAGAATGAACTCAACTGGACTCATGATGCCGCTGGAGGAACCGTTGGTATACCAAGTATAAATAGAGCTGTTTGGTGCATGTCGATACACACAGAAATCCGTTTTTCCGTCGCCGTCGTAATCCCCCTGGGCGGGTTTGTCGCCGCTCAAACCCCATTGGAAACCGGTCTGAGTCGAACCCGGCCCTCCCTTGACATACCAATAACCGTTTGAAGGCCGCCATACGGCAAGATCGTCCGGTGGAATTTCATTTACGTTTTTGTCAACCACGCTTAGAAGCCTCGAACCAGCATAGATGTATTCTTTAGAAAGCAGAGGTGGCGTAGGAGTTGGAGATGCCATTGAGAACGGATTCCAACTGCTCGAAGCATCTTTAGGCATTGCCTTGCCGAACCAGCCTGTCCTTTTGCCGGACAGTGGATCGGTTCGCGGCAGCCAGCCGTTTCTCGCCATGACGCCGAGGCCGAGAAGAAGCACTAAAGCAAATGTTACAATCCCGGCCGAATGCGCTTTTATCCAACTAGTCAAACCTGTTTGTTCTGGCTCGGCCGCCGCCAGTCTGTCGATGGCCGACAAATTCAGACTCTTAGAAGGCTGTTTGGTGACTTTCTTATGTTGTTTTGACATAGACTCTCCGTTGCGGAAGGGTACGTACGAATATATTCCTTAGATTGGCTGGACTTCGGCGGGAATATTTCTAAAATGATAATCGCCGCATAAGTTCCGAGGTCAACAAAACCAAAGATCTATCGAAAATATGGGAGCCGGTCTTCGTAATTGTTCGCCGGTAACGGCTCATATTCTGGATGCGAACAATTACGCTCCTATTTTGGATAGAAGTCAAGTTGGCATTAGGTTTTGTAGATTTTCTTAATGTCAGAAAACTGTAGTTTTTTGACGAAAGTTTGAATGCCCGTTATTATTCCCTCATGTTAAGTAATACGCTCCCATGCGGGTAGGAATTTACGCTCGCGTATCAACCCACGACCAGCAAACCCTTCCGATGCAGCTAAAGCAGATGAGGGAATATATTAAGAACCGCAAATGGAAACTTGTCGTTGAGTTTCAGGAAGTTGGATCAGGTGCAAAAACACGTCCAGAGCGTGAAGAACTTTTGAGAATGGCACGGCGACGAGAGATCGATGCAATACTGGTTTGGAAGCTGGATCGGTTTGGCCGGAGTTTGGTTGATCTTGTGACGAGCTTAAATGAGCTTCGCAACCTCGAAGTAGTTTTCGTGTCGTTGACCGAATCACTTGACTTCTCTACCCCATCGGGTCGGGCAATGGCCGGAATGCTCTCGACTTTTGCCGAGTTTGAGCGCGATATAATACGCGAACGCGTTAAGGCCGGAATTGCAAACGCAAGGGAAAACGGCAAGCCGCACGGACGCCCGAAAACGGCAGCCCTAAAGAAAGACCGGATTCGGCAGATGAAGACTGATGGACTAAACAACTCGCAGATCGCAAGGAAACTACAGATCAGCCGTGCGTCAGTAATAAATCTCCTCAAATAAGGCTTGTTCTTTGACAGCCATTGACAATTTTTGCCATTGGGCTATGCTTACCCCGAAAGGAGCATTATGCCAATCGCAACAATAAACATCTCTATCCCGGATAAGATGAAAACAGATGTCGAAGAAATCATCGCGGCTGAGGGTTACGGCAGCACAAGCGAGTTTTTTCGAGACCTGATACGCCATTATCTCCGTCAGCGAGACGGAAAAAAACTAGAGGCACTGCTTTTGGAAGGCCTCGACAGCGGCAAAGCTACGCCGTTCACAAAAGCCGATTTTGAAGCCATCAAACGACGAGGCATCGCGCGTCTAAAAACTAAATCCGCGATGAAATGACGCTTCGAGTCTTTAAGCGTCCTCAAGCAATAAACGATATTGAAGAATGCTTTGTGTATATTGCCAAAGACAATATCGAAATAGGAATGGATTTTCTTTCCGCGGTCGAAAGCAGTCTGCAACAGCTTGTTAAATTTCCTCATCTTGGAAAAAGTAGAAAGTTTCAGCACAAGCTGTTTCGTGAAGTGAGAATGCTGCGTGTCAAGGGATTTGAACACTATCTCATTTTCTATCGCGTTGCTGAAAATACGATTGAAGTAATCCGTATTTTACAGGGTTCACGAGACATTGATAATTTGTTTAGTTGATACATATAGAAGGAATTGCTGATAGGCATATATAGAGTAAATACCGGTTTGTCTGATTCATAGAAAGAGGTCTACCCGCCCTTACTGATTCTTGCTATATTGCATACAAGTAATCAGCTAAACATATGAACAAACTATCCTACGAGCCAATCGTTGATACCTTTCCCCTTTCATACACGGTTGAAGATCTCCGCAGTCTTTATTTAAAGCTGCGGCCATTATTTGCGGAAGAAGAAAGTGAAGAAAAAATAATTCAGATCAAAGGGGAATAAAAAAGAGCGCATTAATCCGAGGGATAAAATGCGCTTTTTATTGACGGACTTTCCAACTTGTAAGAGTTTAAGCAGGTGAAAACCCGAGGAGTGCCGGTAATTTGGCTGCCGCTTTGAACTGAGCTATCGGCTTCAGCTTCTTAAACGACTCAGTGAAGTTGTTTTCCAGCGACCAAAGGGTAGATTCCGGTGTGGTCCCGAACTCTTGCGATACTTCTCTGAAAAGAGAAATAGGAAGTTGACGGTGGGCGAAGGCGTTGTAAATCAGAACTTTCGCATCATTAGGGTCAATATGGGTCGCCCTTTTGTAGTCAATCGCTTCCCTGAGTGGTTGCCATCCCCTTTGGATTCTGTCGATCCCTAATGAAACGGACTCGACTAAATCAAGGTTTTTGGTATGTTTTGCTAGAAGCGGTTTGAAGTCACCCGAAAACGACATATTGTCGCAAACAAAGACTCTATAACCAGCAACCATTCCGAGCCTCATCGACTTGTCGTTTGCATTCCGAAGTCCGATAGCGAAATTGACCCCCTCGTAAACCTGGTTGACTTCCAACAGTCCAAACATTTTCATGCCGTCTTGGGAAACCGCGAATTCACTTTTCTCGATAGAAATGTGTCTAAAAGCCAGTGATTCCTCGACTGCGTTCACGAGAACACTGTGAGAAATCGGTTGAAAAGTATCTGTAACCGGTGGCGTTTCGATTTGTTCTAGGAACTGCCGGTCAACTTTGGTTGTGCCGCAATGGGCCATAAGCGTTGCATTCATTCTCTACCTCCTATGTAATCCTGACGTGATAATACAAATGTTTACTGTGTAACGTGATGTTTGGTCAGCGGCGGATCGTACTCGTCGGCTATTCCGCCAGGTGCGTCATTTTCGAGCATGTGGGCCCAGACGAAAGTGCTGAGCCTCTCAAACCTTGCTTTCAAATCGTTGAACTCGGATCGCGTTACCACTCCCCGATCAGCCGGTGCAGAATCGGGTTGAACCCCATTGCCATTTTGTTGCGAGTTTAGGTTTCCGTTTTGTTCCGCGACTCGCTCCGAACTGTATGGCTGAATGCCATACGCACAAGCAAGAAAATGAGATGCGTCTTTTGCAGACACCTCATTTAGCTTGGAAAAAAAATCAATCACTCCCGCGCCTTTCAAGTTGCAACCCTTGCCGAAACAATTGAATCGGTTGGTGTTGATGTTTACCGTAAAGCTTTTTTCCTTTTTGCATTTAGGACACGTCCCACGACATTCTCCGTCGAATGTCGGCTCCGAAAGTTGTACTTCTGAATCCCTTGCAACATTCGCCACTGAAAGCGCCGAGCGCAGAATCCCGAAATCCACATACAACCCGTTCATATCGATTTTTGAGCGCAGCTCTGCTACGTCTAGTTTTTGCATAGATCAAAAATCCTCCTGTTTGTTTTGTTGTATTGGAATCGTAGCAAGAATCTACAGATCTGTGAATATCCCCGTTACTCGATAATGTATGATGAAATAACTACCCTCGGACAATTACTTCCCCGATTCTAACCGGAGGCTTACGGTAGGGCTGAAACCTCCGGGTAAAGCGTATGCCCAACACGCTATTGAATCGGACGCGATCAGCGGTTTTCGCCCTACTCGTTGGCAATGCGTTTAGGATAATTTTTTTTGTCCGGGGGTGGTTCATGAAAAGTTTAGGCGAAGCCATTGGGCAAACTTTTCGCTCTCCCCTATCTCAAGATCGGAACACAAAAAAGCGGTATAACCGACCCTCATTTTTTGCAATCGCTAACGAGATTTTTCGTGCCTCGTGGAAGGCTTTTTTGAAATCAGTAAGAACAAATCACAATCGCAAAAATCCTTATCCCCGGCCTTCACTCAAGAAATAATTTTGTCTTGGCGTGTTATAATAAATCCACAGTCAAGTTTTTCCACAACCCCGAAATAAAGATCAGAAATTATTCCTGAATCGTGTAGTGAGTCGTGCCCCGGCTGTGCAGTCGATGTGTAGCCAGTAGTGTCCTTATCGTGTAGTGAGTCGTGTCCTCAACGTGTAGCCAGTGGTGTCCAAGTGTGTAGTGAGTCGTGTCCAAAACGTGCGACATGCACTGTAAACAAAGGGCAAGCTGGGAACAGAACTAATAAGAAATTAATTTTTAGAACAACAACAAGTAAGGTGAATCGACAAAGCGAGAGCAGGCGAGTCGAAATCAAAGTTGTTGTTGCAGATAATTTTCTAAATCTCTCCAAACCAAAAATGTCAGTCGAACTAATCCCTTTAAAACCAGATCAGCACAAGGTAACATTTGTGCCAAAGACGACAACCGACCTGCCGTTTTTCAATCTGACTTATCGCCGCAAAGACATTCCGAAAGCTGTTAAGTATGAAGGCCTCGACCCAGCCGGACACCCGATCAGTTGGCAGGTGTTTCACAACACGAACAGCGAGGTCGGCCATGCCGGAGTTGAGGCTCACGAAGTTTGGTATATGCTTATTAAACCGGGCATCGATTTGAGCCGAAAGACGAACGGAACTATTCCGCAAATTATCCCTCTTGGCGGAATGCGTCACTGTCTGAGAATGGTCGGTTGGAGCGAAGGCGGTCATCAGGCCCGCGAGTTGATAAAGTGTCTAACCCAAATCGCATTTGCCGGATGCGTCGCCGATCTATGGTTTCCGACAGGTGAGATAGACGAAGACGGGAAAGAGAAATTCCTACAGATCAAAGCCCGCTTCTCGCGCATGTCGGTTTATGCGATAGGGGAGCATCATCTTACTGCCGACGAACTCAAAAATCAGCAATTCGATTTTGATCTTGAGGATCAACTTTACATTCGCCTCGATCCTATTGAAGTTCAAATGCAGCAGCTTCAGGCACAGCAGCATCGACTGATCGATAACGAGTATATGTTTTCGGTAAAGCCGATTGCACGACGTTGGTATGAACTATTAGCAGGGAAGATATACGGAACTCTAAAATACAAAGCACTGTTTTTTGAAATAAGATATTCATGGTATATCAAGCATCATCACACGCTTAAAAAATTCGATAGCCTCAAACGGGTAACCGCACAAATGAATCGCGTTGTCCATGATCATCTTGACTCCGGTTTTTTGACACGGGTCGAATACCGAAAAGTTAAAGAACCGGATCAGGAGATGGATTTCTCAATACGGTATTTCGTTGGCACTGCCGCCAAAGAATCCATTGACCGGATTCAAGGTCATATTTCAAACCGCCGGAAAAATGAAGCCACCACTTTCGTTTCTGTAAAAGAATCCCAGAACGCCAAAATTCACGAAATTAGCGAGGTTTCCACCGAAGGCGGTATCGAACGACCCTTGAAGGCAAAAGTCGCAACAGAGGCCTCAAATTTTGACGCTGAGGAGAATCCTGAGAGCAGGGGAGCCATCGTTATGGCGATCACAACACTTGAAACCAATTTATTACCCCAACAGCGAGATTTGTTAGTTCACTTAACTGCTGATTTTTTGATAACAGAAGCGAAAGCCTACGAGCTTCTAATGAAGTACCCATTCGAGCGCGTGAATATACAAATTCGGGCTTTCGACTTTCGTGACCTAAAGGCAAAAAACAAGGCAGGCTTTTTAATCAATGCGATCGAGCAGAATTATGCGTTACCCGACAAATTCCAGGACCACCTTCTGGCGATAAAGTTGGAAAATGAACAGGCCGAGAGAGAGGCCCAAGCCGAAATAGTGCGCAAGGAAAGAGAGACAGCGACTACCGCTTGCCAAATTTGCGATGATCGAGGCCACCGAAACGTAAAACTCCCACAAGATCCAAGCTACAAAGCCCTGCACATTTGCAGTCATGACCCAAACAGTGAAGCAAAGTTCGAAGACTGGCAATAACAAAAAACTGACCCTAGATACAGACAAAAGAGCACAACTTCCGTGCTCTTTTTGTTTTGACCAAAGCCAAGACTTAGAGGAAGACTCGCACATACGATACGACCATATAGTATGTGTAACTAACTCACGGCTTACGCCCTGTTTACTAGCCCCGCCCTTGCCAGCTAACCGCAGGCTGCCCTTGTCGCCTCGCCGCTCGCTCGAATTAGTAGCCACTAATTCTCATCTTACCGATACCTCATCAAACTAATTTGATGAGGGCGAGACGAGGCGACTTCGCTTTTGCCCGACAAC
>JBJXHF010000056.1:0-80062 GCA_046160805.1 Pyrinomonadaceae bacterium | reverse complement strand
GCAGTAGAAGGCGATGCAGCCTCCGCCGCCGGCGCCGCAGACTTTTGGGGCTATGGCGCCGTTCGCGAGAGCAGTTTCGATAAGGTGATCCATTTGGGGCGTGGTGATGTTTGGCGAGAGTTTTTTTCGTTGCGGGTGAGCGTCTGACAGGATTTCGCCGATGGCTTGCCAGTCGTTTGCAAGTAACGCGGAGCGTATATTGACCGATGTGTCCCGGATGCCGTCGAATATTTCGAATATTTCAGCGTCGCCGTCGATGTGGCGTTTTGTGATCTCCCAGTTGTTGGTGCCTGAATTTCGCGGCTCGCCGGTGTAGCAGATCGCGATGCGGTTTTCGAGTTCGGTTGTATCGACGGCGAGTGCTTCGCGGGTGATGCCTTCGGGGCCGAAATGAATGCAAGCCACGCCGCCGAATTGTGCGGAATAATAATCCTGAAAACCTGTAGGAACTTTGATCACCTGGCATTCGACGTTAGCCGCGATCGGGATAAAACGATCAGGCTCATAGCGGTCGCCGACGAGTTTATTCAGCGCTCCGATACAGGCGATGTTGAGTGTTGACGAACCGGCAAGTCCGGCGCCGGCCGGAGCTTCGGATTCAGTCGTCATGTGAAAGCCTTGTTCGGGACGAAAGAAATAAACCAACTTTGAAAGAAGCTCGAGACGCGGCTCATTTTTTAGGTTTTCGATGTTGCCGAGAGTTGTTTCAATCGTCGCTTTTTGATCGACGGATTCGAGGATGATCTTGTCGTCCTCGCGCGTTTCGATTCTGCAATGCGCCATCATGCTGACGGCAAAATTGACCGTGGCGGCGCCTTCGTGGAATAGGAAAAGCGGTGGAATGTCAATTGTGCCGCCGGCGAGGTCAACGCGGGTCGGGGCAGAGGCGGTTATTATCATCGTTACTTATTATAATTTGTAGGCGTAAGAGAAAAAATACTAGCTGCTAGCTGTCAGCTATTAGCTGCTAGCCATTAAAATCCATTTTCTCGTCTTCTCCTTTTCTCCTCTTTTCCCCTTCTTCCCCGCGGTTTGGCTCGCGTGTTAGGTGCAGACGTTCGCCGAGATCGTGCAGGGTTGTTTTGCCGATCTCTTCGGCGGCGTGCAGTTTTTCTTCTATCATTTGGATCGTTTCGGGATTGGCGGCTTCGACGCGTTCCGAGAGCCAGTAGCGTTCGATCACGTAAAAGATTACGATGCCGATCATTACTATTGCAAAGAGCAGGGCCCCGACGCGTTTGTAGTCGCCGATGATCGAGGTGATCGTTCCGCTGAATAAGTAACCTATTCCGGACAATAAGAGCACCCAAAGGGCGCAGCTTATAAAACTGAGGCTTATGAAACGCAAAAAAGGCATACGTCCGACGCCGTAAAAAACGCACATCGCGAGACGGATTCCGTAGATATATTTCGAAATAATTATCGCCGAGTTGCCGAATTTTTCGATCAATTTTTCGATTCGCGGCTGGGCTACCTGATAGAAACGATAGTCCTTAGCGCTCTCGTGAAAAGTACGTCCAACGCCATACCCGATGCAATCGCCTACAACGCCGCCGAGCGTTCCAAAGAGCACGACCTTTAAAAAACTATAGGGGCCGAAGAACGAGCTATGTGCCAGAACGCCCGACAGCAGCAGCGTCATATCGCCTTCGACCGTGCAAAGGGCGAAGACGGCAATGATGCCAAATTCCGCGACAAGTTCGTAAAACTGCTCCTCCATGAGAAAATCGCCGAAGCGCGCACCGTATGGAAAGAGTATCTTTGTGCGGGTTTGCAGTCAAAGTTGACACCCAAACCGCTTGTGTCTAAAATCGCGGTAGCTAATGGTTGATTCAGCAGAAAATAAATCCAGTCGTGTAGGCGTTGAAGTTTCAAGCGCTGTGTTTCGTGCCGTTTCTGTAGGTGGAAGCGGTGCCGTGGACAAGACTTTCTCTGCGCCGGTTGCTTCGGAGCCGCGTGGAACGCAGCTTGTCAGTTTTATCAACAGACTTAAAACGGAATTTGGGAATTTCGACCGCATCGGGCTTGCGTTTCCGGGGTTGGTCGATCGCGCGGCTCAGCGCGTCGCGTTTTCGGCTCATATTCCTGAGCATTCGGATGGCGATCTTGTGCGTGATGTTCAGTCGGCGACCGGGCTTCAGATCACGATTGAGAACGATGCAAATGCGGCGGCTTATGGCGAATTCAAGCTCGGCGCGGGTCGCGGCAGCCGGAATATGTTTTACATCACGCTCGGCGAGGGCGTTGGCGGCGCTTTTATTTTTGAAGGCGAGATCTGGCGCGGCGCGGCTGGTTTTGCAGGCGAATTCGGTTACGTGCCGATAAATTCCGAGGGCACAAAACTAGAAGAAGTTGCTTCTTCGGCGAACATTATCCGTAGGACGCGTGGCCGGTTTCATCAGGACAATACTTCGTCGCTCAACAGCCTGGAAGAAGAGGCAATAACGCTTGAGGACATTATCCGCGCAGCTCAGAAAGAGGACGATTTTGCTCAGATGATGCTAAAGCGCACCGGCTCATATGTCGGCAGCGCGGTTGCGTCGGTTATTAATCTGTTAAATATAGAAAAGGTCGTCGTCGGGGGCGAGATTATGAGCGCCGAGCATTTGGTTTTGGACGCCATCATTGATCGGGCACGCGAGCTTTCGTTCAAACCGTCGTTTAAATCAACTTCTATCGTCGAAGGTTCTCTTGGAGAAAACGCAGCAGCCGTAGGAGCAGCATTGCTCGCAAATTAACCGATTTAATAAGCAATTACAGAAAATATTTATTCGGCTTATTAATGTAACTTATATTGTGAAGGATTGCGGCAATAGCCACGCCTAAACTATTTTTCTATTGTGTGCAATTTGCGGATTTTAGAAGATTTAGTAAAATCGGATACAGTTTTATTTGACGCAATTAGACACGCGTATTTGGGTTTCGACATTTCTCGTTTCAAATTTAAGAACTTGAGAATCGACGGTGTAATTGAAACTCCGTCGAAAATCTAAAAAATGGCGCAGTTCTTTAATAAGAGTGCAAACAACATCGCGAAGATCAGCATGATGCTGTTACCGGTTCTCGGGGCGACGGCGTTTTTTGCCTATACGCAGATCGCGCGTTCGTCATACCTAACAGGACGTTATTTGGAAAGGTCGCAACCTGTTCAGTTTAGCCATAAGCATCATGTCGGCGACGACGGCATCGACTGCCGTTATTGTCACCAGACGGTTGAGACTACTGCTTCAGCAGGGATGCCTTCGACGCAGACGTGCATGAACTGCCACAGCCAGATTTGGGCCGACAGCCCTTATCTTGAGCCGGTCAGGGCGAGTTTTCGCGAGAATAAGCCGATCGAATGGCAGCGTGTTCACGATCTGCCGGAATATACTTACTTCAATCACAGCATTCATATAGCGAAAGGCGTCGGATGTTCGACTTGCCACGGGCGTATCGACATTATGCCGGCAGTTTATCAGGAAAATACGCTGCAAATGGAATGGTGCATCGCATGCCACCGCGCGCCTGAGAATTTTATTCGTCCGAAATCGGAGATTTACAACATGGCATGGCAGGACGGCGACATCGGCGAGGCTGAACGCAGTAAATTAAAGGCCGGTTACAAGATACGAAGTAAAGAGATGATGACGAGCTGTTCGGTGTGTCATCGATAAGAATCTTTTGCCACAGAGGGCACAGAGAACACTGAGACTTAATAAATTTTTATGAAGCGGCCGCTAAACACAGGAAACGACAAACTGATCGGGGAAATAACCTCAGAGATCTCTGTGTCCTCTGTGGCTAAGCCGTCTTTTGCCTCGTTGCGCGATAAGATTTTGTCGCTGAACGGGAAGGAATATTGGCGCAGCCTTGAAGAGCATGCCGATACGCCCGAATTTCGCAAGTTTGTCGCCGAGGAATATCCGCATGAGATCGAAGAATGGGACGATAGCCTTAGCCGGCGTAATTTTGTAAAGGTCATGGGAGCTTCGCTCGCATTGGCGGGCTTGAGCGGCTGCGTTATTCAGCCGAACGAGCAGATCGTTCCTTATGTTACTCCGGTTGAGGGAATGCTGCCGGGCAAGGCGAATTTCTTTGCGACGGCGATGTCACTTGGCGGCGTGGGAGTCGGTCTTTTGGCGAAGTCGTATGAAGGCCGTCCCGTTAAAGTCGAAGGCAATCCCGACCATCCCGGCAGCCAGGGAGCGACCGACGTGCTGGCGCAGGCTTCGATCCTTGGAATGTACGACCCTGATCGTTCGCAAGAGGTTACGTATCGAGGCGCGCCGAAGAGTTGGGAAACCTTCATGGCCGAGCTGCGTGCCGCGATCGAGCAAAATCGAAGCGACGGGGGTGCCGGCGTTAGATTTTTGACCGAGACTGTCACATCGCCGACGCTGATCGACCAGTTTGCAAAGATCAAAACCGAACTGCCGAACTCTAAGTGGATTCAATACGAGCCGGTCAATCAGGACAACGCGATGGCCGGGGCGAAGATGGCGTTTGGCTCGCCGGCTCAGGCCGTTTATAAGTTCGATAAAGCCGAGCGGATTTTGTCGCTCGATGCGGATATTTTCTCGGGATTTAATGTCGGTTATATAAAAGATTACGCTAAAGGAAAGGGGTTTTCGCACGGCAAGGAAATCAATCGGCTTTACTGCGTCGAAACAACCATCAGCCTGACCGGTGCAAAGGCCGATCACCGCCTGGCCGCTAAGCCAAGCCAGATGGTTGAGATCGCGAAAGCCATTGCAAGCGCGGCAGGCGTCTCCGGCGCGACATCGACTTACAGGGAAAACGCCGCCTGGATCGCGGGCGTGGCAAAAGACTTGATGGCTCACAAGGGCAAGTCGCTCGTTGTCGCCGGCGATAACCAGCCGCCGATGGTTCAAGCCTTGGCGTGTGCGATGAATTCGGCTCTTGGAAATGTCGGCGAGACGGTCACATATATTGAGCCATTGTCGCCGGGCACCGAAAAACTGCAGATCGAGCAGCTTCGCGAGTTGATCGCAGAGATCGACGGCGGGCAAGTAAGGATGCTCGTCATTCTCGGCGGCAATCCGGTTTATAACACGCCTGCCGATTTGAAATTAAGCCCTGAGCGAATGAGAAAAGTTCCGCTTAGCGCGCATCTCGGGCTTTATATGGACGAGACCGGCGAACAATGCCATTGGCATGTTGCCGAGAAACATTATCTCGAAGGCTGGAGCGATGCTCGCGCCTTTGACGGCACTGTTTCAATCGTTCAACCGCTCATCCAGCCGCTTTATGACGGCAAAAATGCGCATGAGGTCGCGCAGCTTTTCTTTAGAGAGAATTTCGATAAGAAAGATATCGACATCGTAAAGGAATACTGGCAACGCACCGACATCAGGCCGGCAGCGGCAGTTTCGAAAACAGAAACAAAAGAAGAAGGTCATTCTGACGAAAGTCATTCTGAAAACGGCTCTCATGGTGGAGAAGCGACGCCTGCTGCATCGCCGACGGCCGCAACGGCAAACGGCGGAGCAAAGACATTTGAAGACAATTGGCGAAAGGCCGTGCATGACGGCGTGATCCCGAACACGGCTTCGTCGGCAAAAGCCGTTAGCGCGACTACCGCATTTTTGAGCCAGCCGGAAGTAAAACCTGCGGCAAGCGGAAGTCTTGAGATATCGATTCTTCCAGATCCGTGTGTTTATGATGGGCGGTTTGTAAATAACGGCTGGTTGCAGGAATTGCCAAATCCTCTCAACAAGATCACTTGGGACAACGTCGCGCTTGTCAGCCCGAAGACTGCCGCCGATCTCAAGATCAACATGGGCGGCGACGCACGCGAGTTTGCTGGCGGAGCGCAGGGAACGAGCTTTATCAACACAAAAGGCGGCAATCAATTCTCAGATCTGGTAACGCTAACGTATCAGGGCGGCAACATTTCAAGACCTGTTCCCATGTGGATCGCGCCGGGACAGCCCGATGGCGTCGTTACGATCTTTATGGGCTACGGCCGCACCCGCGCCGGAAAGGTTGCCATGCAGCCGGACGGAAAAACCCCGCTTGGCTACAGTGCTTTTGACGTGAGGCGATCTGATGCGATGGATCACGGCTTTGGCTCGATCAAGGCGACGGGCGAGCAGACCGACATTGCTTCAACGCAGATCCATTTCAATATGGAAGGGCGCGATTTGCTTCGCGTTTGGGATTTTGAGGAGTTTGAAAAGCATCCTGAGATGGGGCATCAGCATGATGAATACCCCAAGTCGATGTACCCCTACGAACAGCATCAGGCTGTTTACGAAAAGAATTACAAATGGGGAATGACCATTGATCTCAATTCGTGCGTCGGCTGCAACGCGTGCGTTTTGGCTTGCCAATCGGAGAATAATATTCCGGTCGTCGGCAAGGAGCAGGTCAACCGCAGCCGCGAGATGCACTGGCTCCGCATCGATGCTTATTACGGCGGCGACATTAATCACGCCGACGGGCCGCATTTTCAGCCTGTTTTGTGCCAGCAGTGCGAGCAGGCTCCGTGCGAGGTCGTTTGCCCGGTCCACGCGACGGTCCACAGTGCCGAAGGTTTGAACGACATGGTGTATAACCGCTGCGTCGGCACTCGGTATTGCTCGAACAACTGTCCTTACAAGGTTCGCCGTTTTAACTTCCTGCTCTATCAGGATTGGAACACGCCGCAGTATAAGTTGATGCGTAATCCCGAAGTCACGATCCGCAGCCGCGGCGTGATGGAGAAATGCACTTATTGCACGCAGCGCATTTCGGCGGCGCGCATCGAGTCGGAAAAAGAAGGTCGAAAGATACGCGACGGCGAGGTCGTGACTGCATGCCAGTCGGTTTGCCCGACGGACGCAATCGTTTTTGGCGACATGCACGATAAGGATAGCAAGATCGCACACGCCAAAAAAGATCACCGGAATTACATGCTGCTCAATGAATTGAACACGCAGCCGCGAACTACATATCTTGCGGGACTCAAGAATCAGAATAGGGAAATGCCGGATTACAAGGAGCGCGTTCAAAAGAGCCACGGCGCACCGAAAATTGGAGAGTCGAAACCCGGAGACGGCGAGAAGCATTAGTTGATGGACGACAAAGACCTAAAACAAAAACTGCATCCCGCGATGGTCGAGGGCGACCATACTTTTGCGAGCGTCACTGACAAGATCAGCGACGTTACGCTGAAGAAACGCACGCCGTTCCATTGGTTCATCGGTTTTGCGATCGCGTTCATGGTCGCGCAGCTTCTGCTTTTTACGACGATCTGGCTTCTTGCTAACGGTATCGGAATTTGGGGAAATAACCAGCCTGTCGGTTGGGCGTTCGACATCATCAATTTCGTCTGGTGGATCGGCATCGGCCACGCCGGAACGCTCATCTCGGCCATTCTGTTGCTTTTGAATCAGAAATGGCGAACGTCTATTAACCGTTTTGCCGAGGCGATGACGCTTTTTGCCGTGGCCTGCGCCGCGATGTTTCCTCTGCTGCATACAGGACGGCCGTGGTTGGCAGCGTATTGGCTTTTCCCGTATCCGAACACGATGGGAATCTGGCCGAATTTTCGCAGCCCTTTGATCTGGGACGTTTTTGCTGTGTCAACATATGCGACCGTTTCGGCTCTGTTTTGGTATGTCGGCTTGATACCCGATCTTGCGACGCTTCGCGACCGGGCAAAGAATAAGTACTTCAAATTCATTTACGCGGCTCTCGCCTGGGGCTGGCGCGGAAGCGCTAGGCATTGGCATCGGTATGAGATCGCATACCTAATACTTGCCGGGCTTTCGACGCCGCTTGTTCTCTCGGTTCACTCGATCGTGTCTCTGGACTTCTCGGTGTCGCAGGTTCCGGGCTGGCACGCGACTATCTTTCCGCCTTATTTCGTCGCCGGTGCGATCTTCGCCGGTTTTGCGATGGTTTTGATCCTTTGCATTCCGCTGCGGCACTTGTATGGGATGAAGGATTTCATTACGCACACGCACCTTGTTTATATGGGCAAGGTGATGCTGGCGACCGGCCTCATAGTAGTTTACGGCTATGCGATGGAAGCGTTTTTTGGCTGGTACAGCGCTTCGCAATATGAATATTTCATGGTCAAGAACCGCATCTGGGAAGGGCCGTATTGGTGGTCGTATTGGCTCCTGATCTTTTGCAACGGCATCTCGATTCAATTCCTGTGGTTCAAGCGTTTTAGAGAGAGCGAATTTTGGCTTTTTGTTATCTCGATCATCGTCAGTGTCGGCATGTGGCTTGAGCGGTTTGTGATCATCGTGACGAGCCTGCACCGCGATTTTCTGCCGTCGTCGTGGGCGATGTATAGTCCGCAGATTTTTGACTGGTCGATGTTTATCGGCACCATCGGGTTTTTCTTTACGCTGATCTTTTTGTTTATCAGGTTTGTGCCGATCATCTCGATATTCGAGGTCAGGACGTTGTTGCCGGAGGCGAACGTGCACGGGCACCAGCAGGATTTTGAGGAAAATGTTAACGAGGTCGAATATACGTACGATAAGACCGATCCGGGATTTAAGAGTTAGTTTTTTGGAATGAGTAATGGGAACAGTACTTTGAAAAAAGTTGCAGTCATCGGAGCGGGCCCGGCCGGAATGACCGCAGCGTATCAGACCTCAAAGCAGAAGGACGTTGAGGTCACCCTATTTGAAATCAGCGGCAGCGTAGGCGGACTGGCAAAGACCATCACGCTTTGGGACCAAAAGGTTGACATCGGGCCGCACAGGTTTTTTTCATCCGATTCGAGGGTGAATGAGTTTTGGCTCGAGGTTGTTGAAAATCAATACGAGATGGTCGATAGGCTGACCCGGATCTTTTATAACGACCGGTTCTTCTATTACCCGCTCAAGCCGCTCGACGCGTTTGCAAAACTGGGCGTATTGGAGACGGCCAGATGTGTTTTTAGCTATTTGAAAGAAAAATTGTCGCCGACCGAGTTTAAAGGAGACTTTGAAACCTGGGTCACGAGCCGTTTTGGCAAGAGGCTTTTTGAGGTTTTCTTCGAGACTTATTCTGAAAAACTTTGGGGAATAAGCTGCACGGAGCTCGATGCAGATTTTGCCGCACAGCGGATCAAGAAAATGTCTCTGAAGGAAGCAGTGAAGAATGCTTTTCTTGGCGGCGGTTCCAGTAAACACCAGACACTCGTTGACCAGTTTGCTTATCCGCTCGGTGGAACGGGATTGGTTTATGATCTGATGGCCGCGAAGTTTCAGAAGAATGGAGGGAACTTAAGACTCAATACCGGCGTCGAGAAGGTCGTCACTGAAAACGAAACGGTCACGGGCCTGGTGCTCACGACCGGCGAGGAATTGAAATTCGACCACGTAGTTTCGACGATGCCGCTGACGCTGCTCGTAACACGGCTTGAAGAGGCTCCGGATGAGATCAGGGAAAAGGCTCAGTCGTTGAGGTTCAGAAATACGATCCTGGTTTATCTCAATATCGATTCGACGGATCTGTTTAAGGACAATTGGCTCTATGTTCATTCGCCGAATCTTAATTGCGGTCGGATCACGAATTTTCGGAACTGGGTTCCGCAGCTTTACGGCGACGAGAAGACCTCCATTTTGTGCATGGAGTTTTGGTGTCAGGAAGAAGATGAATTGTGGCATCTGCCCGACGAAGAACTGATCGAGATGGGCAAAAAAGAGATCAGGCAGACCGGCCTGATCGGAAATGCCGAAATATTGGACGGCAAGGTTTACAGAATCAACCGGTGCTATCCGATATATTCGAGAGGTTACAGAGAGGTTTTGGAGCCGATCGAGAATTACTTGAGAACTGTAAAAAATCTAATGCCGATAGGCCGGTATGGAGCTTTTAAGTACAACAATCAGGATCATTCGATTTTGATGGGGTTGATGGCGGCAGAGAATATTTTGAAGAACAAGGGAAACGATCTCTGGGAGATAAACACCGACTACGAGGAATATCAGGAGGCATCGATAATAACGGCAACGGGGTTGCAGAAAAGCAGTAATTGAGAATGCTTAGCAAAGATCATTTTTTTCAGTTTTCTCCGATTGCCCTGGCGATTATTTTAGGCTTGGCTGCGATAGCTATTTTGGGGCCTCATAATCCGGATTTCGTTGACAGCGCTGACTATCTCGCGGCCGCCAGGATGATTTTGACAGATGGCGCTTATCCGGCCGTTGGCGGCTTGCCTTTTTTTCGGGCACCTCTTTACCCTGGTTTTATCGCCGCGATTTGGAGCGTATTCCCGGAAAGCATTTTGGCGATCAAAATTGCGCAGGTCGGTTTGCACGGCATTACGTGTTGGCTGATTTTCAGAATTGTGATGTTGATTACGGAAAATAAGCAGTTGTCGTTAGTAGGAGCGATCCTTTTTGCGATAAACCCGTTCTTTTTACATGAATCCGCTGCGATTCAGACGGAAAATTTGCAGATTTTTTTGATAACGCTTTCGCTTTTTATCGTGATACGCATGATCTTAGCAAACAAGATCGAATTGAAATCGGCTGCACTTCTGGGAATTGTGTGCGGCTTGGCGGCACTCAACAAGCCGTCTGCCCTTGCGGTAGGAGCGTTTTTTGCAGTCGCGTTTTTCCTTTTTAAGTACCGGCTAAAGGGCAGCCTGCTGGCCGCCGCGGCGGTTGTATTGTTTATGTTTATAGCGGTGCTTCCGTGGTCACTGTATAACGCAAAGACGAGAGGCGAATTCATTCTGATCAATGATGGAGGCGGGTTCGCTTTATGGTTCGGGAATCTGCCGGATACCTTACGGCTTTACGAGGGAAGTTTTGCGAGCCGGGCTGAAGCGGTCGATTATCAGGAATATCTGGGAAAAACGCTTTCCAGAGAGCAAATAAATGAATGGGAGAGCACAAGCGGATACGAAAGTCTTTCGTTCAAGCAGCGCGAAGCGCTTTGGCAAAATGCCGCGATAGAAAATATGACAGCAAATCCGGGACTGACGGCCAGATTGTTTGCCTGGAAATTTTATAACTATTGGAAGCCTTATGTAAGCTCTGACATTTATTCGATGAAAGCGGTGGCTCTTTCGGCCGTCACCTCAGTGCCGCTTTATTTTTTTGGCTTTCTTGGGATTTTGAAAACCGCAAAAGATAAAAGAGTGGGTAAAATTGCCTGGCTGTTTGGGCTCATGGCCGTGTTTGTTACTTTGATTCATGTCGTTGTGGTCAGCTCGATGCGGCTTCGTCTTCCGTATGTCGATCCGTTTCTGACTGCTTTTGCCGGCATCGGGCTTGGCAGTTTATTGTTAAGGTACGTTGAGAAGTTTGAATTCAGCGGCTTCATAGGAAATTTGCGGCAGGTTGGTCCTGGATAAGAAATATGAAGGAACATCTTCACGGGATAATGGCTGAATTCGACACGGCGACGGAGCTGGTCGATGCCGCGCGCAAGGTGCGCGACGCGGGCTATCGAAAGACGGACGCCTTTTCGCCGTTCCCACTGCATGAGATCGATGAAGCGCTCGGAATCAAACGCAGCATTTTGCCTTATCTGATCTTTGCAGGAGGCATCACGGGACTGATGACCGGTATCGGGCTTCAATATTTCGTGCATGTGTATGAATGGCCGATAATCGTCGGCGGTCGGCCGCACTTCAGTCTTCCGGCGTTTATTCCGCCCGCGTATGAATTGACGATTCTTTTCTCGGCGTTTACGGCGGTGTTTGGAATGTTGTTTTTGAACGGTTTGCCGTCACCGTATCATCCGGTCTTTAACGTGCCGCGATTTGCCTTGGCAACGCGTGAGAAATTCTTCCTCATTATCGAATCGGTTGATGATTTATACGATTACGAGAAAACGAGGGCCTTTATGGAAAGCCTGGGCGGGCAGGAGGTTTTTGATGTTGAGGAGTAAGTCCAAAGTCCAAAGTCCAAAGTCCAAAGTTGGCTTTTACTGCCTACTGCTTACAGCCTACTGCCTACTGGCAACCGCCTGCGGCGTGCGTTTTGATATGCAGGATCAGCCGCGTTATAGGGCCTATAAGAAGAGCGAGTTTTTCAGCGATAAGCGGGGTTCGCGCGATATGCCGGCGGGAACTGTGGCTCGCGGGCAGCTTCGTGAGAACAAGGCTTTTTATACGGGCAAAATTGATAATCCGAATCTTAATGCGCCGGTGACGACGACGACTGATGCTTCGGGCAATACGCTTGTTTCGAGTTTCCCGAATGATGTTGACGAGTTTCCGATTCCGGTTACAAAAGAATTGGTCGACCGCGGGCAGGAGAGATACAACATTTACTGCATCGTCTGTCACGGGCCGGTCGGGAATGGCGACGGGATGATCGTGCGCCGCGGCTTTCCGCAGCCGCCGACTTATCAGGATGATCGGCTGCGAAATGCGCCCGTCGGGCATTACTTCGACGTGATCACGAATGGTTGGGGAAAGATGAACAGTTATGCTTACTCGATTCAACCCGCAGATCGCTGGGCGATAGTCGCTTACATCAGGGCGCTGCAGGTTAGCCAGAGTCCGGAAGAAAATTTGAAGATGAATTCAAATACAACAACGGAATTGCCGAAGGCGGGAAACACTCACGGAGGTCAACCGTAAATGGCGGCTAACGGCACATACTTGGCCCCGAATGAGATACACCGCGTGCGTGCGCTGGCGCTCGGTGTCGGCGGCATCGCGCTGATCTTGTGCGCGGTCGGAGCTTATTTTAATGCGGAGCAGACTCTGCGGTCGTGGCTTCTTGGGTTCATTTTTTGGGGCGGCATCGGCATCGGATGTCTCGGCGTTTTGATGCTGCAATATTTGACGGGTGGTGCATGGGGCGTGGTTACCCGCCGCTTCCTCGAGGCAGGCAGCCGGACATTGCCTTTGATCATTTTGCTCTTCGTGCCGCTTGCCATAGGCGTTTATACGCGGACGTTTTTTGAGTGGACGCATTTGCCGCCGACCGATTACGCTATGGAGCATCGCGGTATTTATATGACGCCGTGGTTTTGGATCGTTCGCTCGTTGATCTATTTCGCGCTGTTTGGCCTGATGGTTTATCTGCTCAACAAGTGGTCTTTGAAGCAGGATTCGGCAAACACGGTCGAGGAATCGCGGCTCGTTCTTGAGCGGATGTCGAGATTTTCCGGGCCGATACTCGTCATTTTTGCACTCGTCGTTACGTTTGCGGCTGTCGATTGGATGCTCATGCTCGACGCGCATTGGTTCTCGACTATGTGGGGCCTGTTGTTTGTTGCTGGATGGACTTTGAGCTGTTTTTGCTTTGTCGTCGCCGTCCTTGCCTTCCTCTCCGACAAAGCTCCGATGGATCGCGTTCTCGGAAAACGTCATTTTCACGATTTGGGCAAATTGATGCTTGCGTTGACCATGGTCTGGGCGTATTTCAATTTCTCGCAGTTTTTGATCATTTGGGCGGGCAATCTGCCGGAGGAAACAGGCTGGTGGATTACCCGAATGTCAGGCGGCTGGGGTTACATTGGCGTCGCCTTGATCGCTTTCCATTTTGCGTTTCCGTTTTTGGTTTTGCTGCAGCAGGATTTCAAGCGAAAGGCGCGGTGGCTGGCGACGCTGGCTATATTTATATTGGCGATGCGCCTCGTCGATATGTTTTACCTGATCGGGCCGAGCAATCGCGTTTTGCCGGGCGGGATTGCGCAAGGATCGTTTTATGTGAGCTGGATGGATTTTGTCGCACCGGTTGCGGTTGGCGGGATTTGGCTGTGGTGGTTTTTCGGCGAATTGATGAAACGGCCGCTAGTGCCGATCAAGGACCCATACCTCGAAGAAGCGATCGAGCACGGACGCGGGCATTAGAATTTTGGATTGCGGATTTTTGGATTTTGGATTAGATATGTCTTCAGCAAAACACGGCCACGAATTGTTCGACCCTAACAAACCGTATGAGGAAAATGTCATACGGCTCAAGGGCATTATCGGCTTTGCGATCGGGTTGTTTCTCTTGATCGTTGTCACTTTTGGCCTGATGTGGATGCTGCTTGGAGCGATGGAGGACAATGCAAGGGACAACGCCGATCCGGTAAACCCAATGGCGATGAAGGAAAGGGAGCGTTTACCGCCAGAACCGCGTCTGCAGCTCGCTCCCGGCTTCGGAGTCGAATCCGAACGCGGCTGGGTGAACATGGAATTGCGAGAGCCTGCCGCCGAATATATCGAACTAAAAAGGCAGTGGGATGAGGTGTGGAAGAACGGGCAAAAAGATAAAAAGACGGGCGTGACAAGCATCATGCCGATTGAAACGGCAAAGCAAAAGTTTCTCGCCTCGCAGGTAAAAGCAAAGTCCGGCGCCGAGGCTGAAAAATCGGTTAAGGATTCGCGGATGATAGTGTCGGATTCAAGCGCGGGAAGGCTCGCTTCCGAGAGCAGAAGATAGTGAACAGTGAATAGTGAACAGTGAACAGTGAACAGTGAACAGTAGGAAGATAAAAACTAGGAATTTTTTTGGAAGAGGCGGTGCGGTGAGCTTTGTCTTCTTCTTGTCACTGTTCACTGTTCACTATTCACTGTTCACTGTCCACGCTCAGAAGAATGAGCATTACAATTCGCCGCTTTATTCTCCGAAGACTTACGATCCGGCGGAATTTGCGGCGACTACGGGATTGCCGACAACACTAAAAACGGTCGGTATCGAGCAAAGGCTCGGCGAACAATTACCGCTCGATACGGAATTGAAGGACGAAGACGGAAATACGGTAAACCTTGGAACGTATTTTGGTACTCGGCCCGTGGTTCTTGCATTTGTTTATTACGAGTGTCCGATGCTTTGCAATCAGGTTTTGAACGGGTTGACCGGCTCGCTCAAAGGAATATCATTCGATGTAGGACAAGAATTCGATGTCGTTGCGATCAGCTTCGACCATCGCGAAAACGATACTCCTGATCTCGCAAAGAATAAAAAGGCGAGTTACATGGAGCGATACAACCGACCGGGCACGGAGAACGGCTGGCATTTTCTGACGGGAACTGAGGACGCGATTGAAAAAATCACTTCTGCCGCCGGTTTCAGCTATAAGTGGGACGAAAAGAGCAACCAATTTGCCCACGCCGCCGGAGTTATGATCGTCACGCCCGATGGCAAGCTTTCGCGGTATTTCTACGGCATCGATTATTCGCCTAAGGACGTTAAGTTCGGCGTCATGGAATCGGCCGAGAGCAAGGTCGGCAGCCCGGCAGAACAATTGCTTTTGTATTGCTATCACTACGACCCTTCGACGGGAAAATACGGATTCGCAATATTGAGAGTGCTCAGGCTCGCTGGGATTTTTACGGTTATCGGCATGGGCACGATGATATTTGTGTTTTGGAAACGAAGCAAGAAGAAAGAGTCTTGAGTCGGTAGTCTTGAGTCTTAAGTAGGAACAAAAAATCCGACTTTCGACTCCAGACTCCAGACTAACATTTATGCAGACTACGAATTGGGTACCATTATTTCCGGAGGCGGCCTCGTCGTTCGCGTGGCAGGTAGATTATCTGTATTACTACTTGATCCTTGTCAGCGTGGCGTTTACGATCCCGATTGTCGCAGCCATCTTTTGGTTTGCGATCAAGTATCGTGAGACGGAAAAATATGCGACGCCTGAGGAAATGCACGGGTCGATGGTGCTCGAGACGGTTTGGTCGATAATCCCGTTCGTTGTTTCGATGACGATCTTTCTCGGCGGAGCCATCGTTTTCTTTAACCAATTCACGCCGCCTGACGATACGATGAATATCTATGTCGTCGGCAAGCAATGGATGTGGAAAGCCCAGCACGAAACGGGCCAGCGTGAGATAAATGAGCTTCATTTGCCAGTCGGACGCAATGTGAAGCTGACCTTGACGACCGAGGACGTGCTTCATGATTTTTCCATTCCAGCGTTTCGGACCAAGGTTGACGTAGTGCCGGGGCGTTACACATATCTTTGGTTTAAGCCGACAGTCGCCGGAAAATATCACCTTTTCTGTGCCGAATACTGCGGCCTGAATCACTCTGGCATGGGCGGCTCGGTTTATGTGATGGAGCAGCGTGATTTTGACAACTGGCTGAGCGGAAACGTTTCGGGTCAGACGCCTGTCGAGGCTGGACAGGACTTGTTTATGAATAAACTCGGCTGCGCGTCGTGCCACGCGGGCGGGCCGGCGCAGCGCGGGGCAAAACTTGAAGGCATTTATAACCACGACGTTAAACTCGTCGGCGGAGCGACGGTGAAGGCGGACGATAATTATATTCGCAACTCGATTCTCAACCCATCGGCGCAGGTCGTCGAAGGATTTCAGCCGATAATGCCGACATTCAAGGGACAAGTGACCGAGGAGCAACTCAATTCGCTTGTAGCGTATATCAAATCGCTAAGCCCGAACGCCGCTGCTACGACAGCCGCACCGGCAGCGAACGCGAATACTGTAGAGGCGAATAAAGCGGCACCGAAACCGGCCGCGAACAGCAATAGCAGTAAGTAGGTTTTAGAAGATTTATGCAAACGCAGGACGCCATAACACAAGATCACGCGGAGACGCCGAAGCTGAATTACATCACTAATGGCTCGACGATCAAATCGTGGCTGTTGACCAAAGATCATAAGCGCATCGCGATAATGTATTTGATCACCGTGTCGGCTTTTTTCCTGATGGGCGGACTGTATGCAGGGGCGATCAGGCTCGAATTGTTGACGCCGGCCAGCGATCTTTTTGAGACGGGAACGTATAACAAGGTCTTTACCCAGCACGGCATCCTGATGATCTTTTTCTTCCTGATCCCGTCGATTCCTGCTATTCTGGGCAATTTCATGATCCCGATAATGATCGGGGCTAAGGATCTTGCATTGCCGCGTATCAATCTTTTGAGCCTTTATATATACTGGCTCGCGGGCGGGATGGTTCTCTGGGCTCTGATGCAGGGCGGCGTCGATACGGGCTGGACGTTTTATACGCCTTACAGCACGACGTTTTCAAATACGTATGTGATGGCCGTCGGGCTCGCCATTTTTGTCAATGGGTTTTCGTCGATTCTGACGGGCTTGAATTTTATCGTCACGATCCACACGATGCGCGCTCCGGGAATGACGTGGTTCCGGTTGCCGCTGTTTGTCTGGGCGCATTATGCCGTAAGTCTTGTGATGGTCCTCGGAACACCGGTGATCGCCATCACCGTGCTGCTGCTCGCGCTAGAGCGTTTTGCTCACGTTGGTATCTTCGACCCATCGATAGGCGGCGACCCGATCTTGTTTCAGCATTTGTTTTGGTTTTATTCGCATCCGGCAGTTTACATTATGATCCTGCCGGGCATGGGTGTTATCAGCGAGCTGATGTCGAACTTTTCGCGAAAGAAGATTTTCGGTTACGAGTTTATCGCCTTCTCAAGCATCGCCATCGCCGTGTTTGGATTTCTCGTTTGGGGACATCATATGTTTGTCAGCGGGCAGTCGATGTATGCCGGGCTTGTGTTTTCGTTCCTGACGATGGTCGTGGCCGTGCCGTCGGCGATCAAGATGTTCAACTGGACGGCGACAATGTATAAAGGCTCGATCTCATTCGACACGCCGATGCTGTATGCGATCGGTTTTATGGGATTGTTCCTGATCGGCGGACTGACAGGGCTGTTTCTCGGAGCGATGGGCCTCGTCGTGCATTTGACGGACACTTATTTTGTCGTTGCTCATTTTCATTACGTAATGGTCGGCGGCCAGGTGATTGCGTATCTCGGCGGCCTGCATTATTGGTGGCCAAAGATGACCGGCAAGATGTACTCGGAATTTTGGGGCAAGATCTCGGCGATGCTTGTTTTTGTCGGCTTTAACCTGACGTTTTTTCCGCAGTTCATTCTCGGTTATCAGGGAATGCCGCGGCGATATGCTTCGTATCCTGAGGAATTTCAGGTGTTGAATATTTTCTCGACGGCAGGAGCTTCGGTTCTCGGCATCGGCCTCCTCATGCCGGCGGTTTATCTGGCGCACTCATTGATATTCGGCAAAGCTGCGGGCGACAACCCGTGGATGCTGCCCGGACTCGAATGGCGAACGCCATCGCCGCCGCCGACCGAGAATTTTGAGAAGATGCCGGTTGTCACGTGGGAAGCGTACGAGTTTGGCGAAGAGAGCGGCCTCGACATCGAGGGCGCGAAACGGAGAGAAGCAGCTTTAATCTGATTTTCGATTTTCGATTTTCGATTTGCGATTGAAGAAGAAAAATCGCAAATCGAAATTCGCAAATCGCAAATACATTATGTCGGCACATTCGGACAAATTTATATATCACGAGCCGGGCCTGCAGCACCAGTTTGACAACATGGAGCAGCAGGAAGAGAGCGTCTCGATCGGGATGTGGATGTTTCTCGTGCAGGAGATCATGTTCTTCGGCGGGCTGTTCACGGCATATCTCGTCTTTCGCTCGAAATTCCCGATGGCGTTTGCTGCGGGCAGTAATCATCTTGACGCGTTTTGGGGCGGCTTGAATACGCTGGTACTGATCGTCAGCTCGCTCACCATGGCGCTGACCGTGTATTATGCGCAGAAGGGCAACCGCATGTTGCAGGTGGTCTTGATAATACTTACGATGATCTTCGGCGCGACGTTCCTTGGCGTAAAGGTCATCGAATACTCCGATAAATACGAGCACGGACTCGTGCCCGTTACGGGCTGGAACAAGCGGACGACAGGCGCAGAGCACAAATCTTCTGCCGTTGTCTTGCCGTTTGAAACACGGGCTGAGGCTGCCGCGGCCACCACTGGCGGCGAGCATCATGCAAATCCGCGCGGCGAGTTTCAGATCGATATCGAAAAAGATATGAAGCTGCCGAAGATGGCAGAGCAAGGCAATTTTCTCACCGACGCCGAGCGGATCGGCTATTACTCAAACGGCGTTCTCGACGCGGACAAGTTTCGCGATAAGGTGCGGATTTTCTTTTTCATTTATTTTGTGATGACCGGGCTGCACGCACTTCATATGATCGTCGGGCTTGGACTGATGACATGGCTGTTGTGGACGGCCTTTAAGGGATATTACACCGCCGACTATTATATGCCGGTCGAGATGTCGGGGCTTTACTGGCACTTTGTCGATATCGTTTGGATCTTCCTTTTCCCGCTGCTGTATTTATTGGGCAGGCATTTTATGCACGGAGGCGGACACTAAGTTATGTCGGACCATAGTGAATTAGGCAAGGAGCATATTGGAATTCCGGGTTACCTGGGTGTTTTCGGTATTCTTGTCGTCGGAACAATATTGACGTACTACGCCGCGACCATCGATATGGATTTCATCTTCGCCGGTGCGAATACGCTTGTTGCTCTCGGTATTGCGTTTACGAAGATGACGTTCGTGATGTTGTTTTTCATGCACGTCCGATGGAGCCCACGCCTTGTTTGGCTTGCAGCAATTGGCAGCTTCTTTTGGCTTGCGATAATGTTTGCATATACTATGCAGGATTACCTGACTCGCCCTTCCGGAGTTTTTGGCGGCTAGATTTACGGTTTAGTAAAAAAGCGCGGAACAGGAGCGAAATTACGTCTCCTTTTCCGCGTCTTTTCTTGGCTAGTATATGCGGTTTCAACGTGATATTATGTTCGGTTTGAGACAGGCAAGAGAGTTTAACAAGCAACCGCCGCATTAGATCTAAACATCAGACACGAATGAAGTTAACAAGACCATCACAACTTTATATTTTGATTCTCGTGACATTCGTGTGTTTGGCGGCAGGCTGTATCTCGACGAAGAGCGAACGGAAGACCGCAACTCTTCTAAAGAACGAAAATGCCGAGCAGAGCCGATTGATAAATGAGATCAATCGTTTTGCCCGGGTTAATTCAATGCGTGCCAAGATGTATCTGAAATTCGAGGACAATTCGTTCGCGGAATTTGGCAGTAAGGAAGTTTACCGTCAGGCTGACGGCGAGGTTGTGGTTCAAAGGCCGGGCAAGATTTTGTTAAAAGTTCAGGTGCCGATAATTAAGAGCGATGTTGCGCAGATGACTTCGGACGGTTCGACGTTTCGCGTGGCCGTCTTGCAGGATGGCGGCACGGGCAAATACAAAAAATTTGTAAAGGGAACTAATAACGCCGATTATTCTCGACTTCAAAAGAATCTCGGCTCGGTCGAAATTTCGAACGGCAAAATGGCTAAAGAGAATGTTAATGCCTTTGCCAATTTGCGGCCGCAGCATTTTACCGATGCGATGCTTGTTCGCCCGGCGAGTGATGAAAAGCTTTACACGCAGAGCACCATATTTCAAACCGAGGAAGACGAAACTGCCGACAAGCGATCTGCTTTGCGTAAAGTGATGCGCGGGTATTATCTTCTCGATGAATTTGGCAAGTCGGCAGACGGCAGCCTGATGATCGAACGCCGTTTTTGGTTCGACCGCGTCGGCGGAATTCGGCTCGCGCGCCAGCAGATTTTCGATGCGAAAGGCGAGATAGAATCCGACATCGTCTATGGCAAAGAGGGAAACCTCGGCGACACCGGCAATTATGCAAATCTACCGCTTGAGATACAGGTCACGCGGCCGCAGGAAAAGTATTCGATGAAGCTGACTTATCAAACGCCCGAAGCTGTCGCCATCGGGAATACGTATCCCGATGCTGCGTTCGTTCTTCAGAATTCGTGGAATTTGGAAGAGATAGATCTCGACAAACGGCTGAATGAGGCTAGCCTTAACCCACGAATCGATCCGGTTTTGCCGGCCGGCGCGACGCAATTCCGATAAGCCCGAGCGCGATGAAACCCATCCTCAGCACTGTTGACCTCGTCAAATCTTATAAAGTCGGAAAGATGGACGTTCCGGCCTTGCGAGGTGTTTCGCTCGATGTGAATGAGGGCGAGTTTGTCGCGATAATGGGGCCGTCCGGCTGTGGTAAATCGACGCTGCTGCATCTGTTGGGCGGGTTATTGAGCCCGACGAGCGGCAGTATTTTGATCGACGGTGAAGACCTCTCGAAAGTGTCTGACGCGCGGCGCACCGACATCCGCCGGCGCAAGATCGGTTTTGTTTTTCAGCGTTTCAATCTTTTTCCGACACTTTCCGCCGAAGGGAATTTGAAACTCGCCGAGAAAATTCACTCCGGTAACGGCAGCAAAGATGCGAGGCGTCGCCGTGAAGTTTTGCGTCTTCTAAAGCTTGAGGATAAAATGCATCATAAGCCGCTTGAGATGTCGGGCGGCGAGCAGCAGCGTGTAGCGCTTGCTCGTGCAGTGGTCAACGGCCCGGCGATCATTTTGGCCGACGAGCCGACGGGAAATCTCGACACTGAGAATTCGCAGATCGTGCTCGAAATGTTTCGCGAGCTGAACGAAAAGTTTCAGCAGACGATCATCATGATCACGCACAACCCCGAGGCCGCCGCCGCATGTTCGCGCACCATCCAAATGCGTGACGGCCACATTGTGCAGTAGCAAGTGTCAGTAGCCCGCACGTAAGTAAGGGCTCAACGCGGATCACAACGACCGTGTATATGATAAGAAACGTCATAAATTGGAATTACGAACGAGCCTCATGGCAATGGGATTTTTTATGTCTCGTCATACTCGCGTTCATCTTTTTAACGCCGAAAGAGTGGTTCGAAAAGGCCAAAACCCCAGCAAACCAAACGGCAACTGCCATCGTCCAATCAGACAGCCTCTCTCGCGAAGTAAAAGAATAAAATTTATCTGCGGCGTTTATGTCGCTTTTTATTATGAGTAAGTTGTTACGTTATAGTTTTTTTACATTAAGTTTAGGCTTGTTGATCTCATCGGTTTCTGTCAGGGAAGCAAAGGCACAGGACGTTATCAACGAAGTTCTCAGGCGAATGGACAATAATAATAAGTCAATTCAGTCAATACGCTCCGACGTGACGATGGTTAAGACGAATGTTCAGCTTGGAGTTTCGGATACGACGCATGGAAACACAAGCTATTTGCCAAAAACTGCAAAACGCGGCTCGTATGTAAGGATCGACTGGACAAGGCCTGTCGAAGAACAGATTTCGGTCATCGGCGACGATTATGAACTTTACAGACCGAAGTTGAACCAGGTGATCGTGGGCAAGGTGAATAAGGCGAAGAACAGTGCCTCTGTCGGCGGAGCACTGGGCTTTATGAATATGTCAAAAACACAGTTGAAGGAAAATTATTCGATCGCCTACCTCGGAGAAGAACAGATCAGCGGCGGGACGCGAACCTGGCATCTTCAATTAACTCCAAAAGCCGCGATAAGCTACAAATCGGCCGAGCTTTGGGTTGACCCCGACGGCATGCCTCGTCAGGCAAAAGTGATCGAGCAGAACAGCGATACGACGACCGTTTTGCTTTCGAACATTCAAAAAAATGTCACTTTGAAAGCCGAAATATTTAAACTCAAATATCCTGGTTCGGTGAAGAAGATAAAGGCGTAAAAAACAACATCCTTCATTAATAATTACTAATTTTTAATTAGTAATTGTTAATGAAGGAAAAACATTAACTATGCCGAAAGCGAGCAGTTTTAGCAGGTTTACACGCGGTGTGAGGCATACCGTGCGGGCGTTTGCTTCCGTAAGGCATCCTGTGTTGGTGCATATTGTGCCGATGCGGCGGTGTAATTTGTCGTGCACTTACTGCAACGAATACGATAAGACGAGCGATCCGGTGCCGATCGATGTGATGATCGAGAGGATCGACAAACTTGCTGAATTTGGCTCGTCGGTCATCACGATCTCAGGCGGTGAACCGATGATGCACCCTGAGATCTACGAGATTATCGAACGCATTCGACATCACGGAATGATCGCCGGGTTGATCTCGAACGGCTACTATTTTCAGCCTGGAAAGGTCAAAAAGCTAAACGAAGCAGGACTCGATTACCTGCAAATATCCATAGACAACGTCACGCCCGATGACGTTTCAAAAAAGAGCCTCAAGGTGCTCGACTCCAAACTCGTCAACCTTCGTGACTATGCAAAGTTTAAAGTGAATATCAATTCCGTAGTCGGTGGCGGCGTTGCAAATCCTGATGAAGCGTTGCAGATCGCGTCCCGCGCGCGTGAGCTTGGCTTTTCATCGACGGTCGGCGTTATTCACGATAGCGACGGCTTGCTTAAAGGCTTGACAGCGCGCGAAAAGGAAGTTTACAAGGAAATAAAACAAAAAGGCGCGAGTTCCTATGCACGGTGGAATTGGTTTCAGGATTATCTCGTCGATGGCGGCGAATACGAATGGCGCTGTCGAGCCGGTGCCCGCTATCTCTACATCGACGAGAACGGCATCGTCAGTTGGTGCTCGCAGCAGCGTGGCACGCCCGGGATTCCTCTGCTCGAATACACTCACGCCGACATGGACCGCGAATACCACACCGAGAAATGGTGTGCCCCTACCTGCACTATCCAATGCGTCCACCAGGTCGGCCACCTCGATTCTTGGCGCGATCCGCAAATTTCACTCGCCGAATATAAAAAAAGAAATGGCAATCGTTTAAATAAGAAAATAGTTGAACAGGTTTTGAGCTCGAAATAAGCATTCTCTCTGCACGATGGCGTCTAAATCAGCGATGACACAATCAGCGAACCGCCGGTTCTTTGTTGATTTGGCGCGAGCTTACGGCGGTAACAGCCAGCCTTGGCGCAATGTTCGCCCAAAGTCTGCTCAAAGGTGACGAGCGGATAGACGAAGAGGCAGAAACACGAAAGCGGAGCGCATCTTATTCGGGACAGCTTTTTCTCACGGTGGTCGGCGCAATATTTCTTTCGATGAGCGTCGCACCGACCGAAGAAGTGTATTTGATCTCATATCAAATGACGTATTGGCACCTACTCGCTCTGATTATAATAACTTTAATGATGATGCACGCGTTTATCCATGCGGTCGAGCAGCGCGGGCTTGTTAAGGGCGTATCAAAACAGACGCCTTTCTGGAGTTTGTTTTTTCGTTATTCGGTCACGAGCTATGCAATTGTTTTGCTGATCAGTTTTTATATTCTTTGGACCTTTGGAAGCTTGGACAATATGGCTATAGCCGAAAAGATTAAGGTGGCGGTGGTTCTTGGATTTCCGGCAGCTATCGGCGGATCGGCATCGCGGCTTATCCTTTAAGTAAATGAGCAGGAAAGAAAAAGCAAATACCAAACGTCACGAAGAAACGCCTGTCTGGGAGTGGATAATTGCAGCCATCGGCCTGGTGCTGGTTCTGGCTGTGATCTCCGTGACTCTCTACCGCGCCGTGACGGAAAAGCCCGGGCCGCCGATCCTCGACATCAGTGCTGAACCGACCGTCTTGGCGGCAAACGGATATCTCGTGACTTTTCGAGTTAACAACACCGGGAGTCAAACGGCTGCCGCTCTGACCGTCGAAGGAAATCTGATGCTCGGCGAGGAAACGATCGAAACAAGTACCGCGACATTAACTTATGCACCGGCAAACTCGGAACGCCACGGTGGACTGTTCTTCACAAAAGACCCAAGCTCTTACGAGTTAAAGATACGTGCCCTGGGCTATGAAAAGCCTTAATACAATTATGAGCAAAGAAAAACTTTCTATTCCGATCCTTTTAGGAACAAACCGCAAAAATCGCGAGAGCGAGCACGTCGCAAAATGGGTTTTTGCGAAAATGAAAAGCCGCGATGACATCGAGACGCAGCTTTTTGACGTGTGTGATTTTGACCTTCCCCAAGATGACTATGGCACGGCGATCGGTAAGGATTTTCCCGAATGGCGCGATGCCGTTATTCAGGCCGATGGCCTCGTCATCGTCACGCCCGAATACAATCACGGTTATTCGGGCAGTTTGAAAAGCGTGCTCGATCTTTTGTTGAAAGAATATATTCACAAGGCGGTTGCGTTTGTCGGAGTGTCAGCTGGGCCATGGGGCGGAACGCGTGTGATCGAGGCCTGCGTACCGATGGTCCGCGAACTTGGCCTCGCGGTTACTTTCAAGGATCTCAATGTTCCTAAAGTAAAAGAAAAATTTGATGAGAATGGTAAGCTGCTCGACGAAATTTACGAAAAACATGTGCAGGGCTTTTTGGATGAGCTTGTCTGGATGGCGACAACGCTTCGCTGGGGCCGCGAGAACGTGCCGTCAAAATTCCATTCATAAACTGGTATTTTTCTCTGTATCTAACCTGATAGACTACTACTGTGACAAACGAGCAGCACAATAAGTACATCGCATACACTTTTCTTGGCCACGCGGGCTTTCAATTGTTGATGCTGTTATTTATGGCGGCTATTTTCTCGTTTATGCTCTTCATTCCGGAAGAACCGGGAGCCAAGTTGCCGGGAGGGTTTTTCGCGATCATGATAGCCTTTTTCTCGGTCTTTTATCTCGCTTTCACATTACCGTCAGTAGTCGCCGCGTATGCGCTGCTAAAGCGTAAACCGTGGGCACGAATTGCGAGCATTGTTGCGGGCGTGGTTTCGGCTATGAATGTTCCGATCGGGACGGCCGCCTGCGTTTATGCGCTCTGGTTCTTCCTTGGCGATAATTGGAAAGAAGTTTACCCTGACAATTTAGCTCAGTCTGTTGAAAATCGTCGTCAGATTTCTTACGGGGCAGAGTCTCAGCAAGCGGCGTACGAAGCGGAGCAGAGACAGGAGAAGGCGGCTAATAGATACGAACCGCCCGACTGGCGTTAGTCAAAGCTATCTTCGCGCAACTTTTTCGCCGATCGACCAAACTATCACCGAGCTCGATAATCCCAAGCCCGACAATCTGCCGGCCATCATTATCAGTGTTTCGCCGGGATTGACGACGCCGGCTTCGAGAAGGGTTTTTTCGCCGGTTGTGAGCATTTTTTCGGTTGTGGTCGGATCGGCATCGAGCAAATCCATCATTGTCATTTCGCCGGTAATTTGTTTCGCTTCCGTTGTGCTCATGTCTTTGTGATAGAAAGGAAGCACGCCCCAGATCAACGACAATTGGTTCCGTGCGTCTTCCGATGTTGTCAGCGCAAAGGTCTGCAAGCCCGACCGAAATGATGAAAGCCGACGAGCCATCAAGCCCGATTCAGTAAAAACGGCGACTTTTTCGGTGTTCATTTCTTTGGCGGCGGCGGCGGCGGCTTTGCATAGAGCCTGACTTGATCTGGCAGAGGAAGGCTGATTGAATTTGACCGGTTTTCTCAACTTCTGCACTTCGATGGTTTCAGCTGAGTCGATGATGCGAGCCATTGTTTTTATAGCTTCGACCGGGTGCTTTCCAGTAGCGGTTTCTGCTGACAACATAACGGCATCGGTGCCGTCCCAAACGGCATTCGCAACGTCGGAAGCTTCGGCCCGCGTTGGGTAAGGATGTTCGATCATCGATTGCAGCATCTGCGTTGCGGTGATGACAAACTTATCATTTGCGACGGCTTTCTCAATGATGCGTTTTTGATATACGGGCACTAGCTCGACGCTGGTTTCGACACCGAGATCGCCGCGCGCGACCATTAGGCCGTCGGTCACTTCGATAATCTCGTCGAGATTTTGGATGGCTTCGGCCTTCTCGATCTTTGCGACAAGCAAAGCGCGGCCGAGCCGACGTTTATTAAGCTTTTTGATAATGTCCTTTACCATTTTGCAGTCATCGGCCGTGCGGACGAACGAAAGCGCTATGTAGTCGACATTGTGGCCGATCGCCCATTCAAGGTCGGCAAAGTCCTTTTTGGTCAAAGACGCGATAGGTAATGACGTACTAGGAAGATTTATTCCTTTCCGTTCTCCCAGCAAGCCGCCGGTGACGACACGACAAATGACATCTGTTTCGGTTTTCGACTCAACAGACAACTCAAGCGCGCCGTCGTCGAGCAAGATTCGTGTGCCTGCTTCGACCACTTCCGGAAGCCGGTCAAAATTTGTCGAAACTTCATTCTCGTTCCCGACGATCTCGCGCGTCGTTATGGTAAAACTCTGGCCTTCCTTCAGAATTACCGGCAGGTTTTCTTTCAATGTTTGAGTTCTGATCTTTGGGCCTGAGAGATCGATCAAGATCGACAACGGCAAGCTGAGCGCGGCGGCAGATTCACGAGCTTGCGTTATGCTGTCTGTGTGTTCATCGTGCGTGCCGTGAGACATATTTATCCTCACTGCGTTAAGCCCGGAGAGCAGCATTTGTTCAATGACTGCGCGATCATTCGAGGCAGGGCCGAGCGTGGCTAGTATTTTAGCTTTTCGCATCTTAGTTTAATCTTCGCGCAGCAATGCGCGGAAACCGGCTTGAACAAAATGCTCGTCGTGCGTAAGGGCCGAATTAATGCCGCGTTCTTTCATAACAATGAAAGAAATGCAGTCAACCGGACTCCAGTCCTTGTCAGGCCGATTGCGAAAAAGTTCAAAACCCTCGTCGTATAATTTATCGGTCAATGAAATTATCGAAGTATTCGCGTCGTCGGCATACTGTTGAATCAACCCGACGGCTGTTTCACGAAATCTCTGTTTAGATAAGGCGTTTCCGATTTCAAGGATGACTGCTTGTGTGGTCACAACAGAAACCGATGAATTTTTGATCCAGGCGGCCAGCGAAACAGCTTTGTCATGATTTGCATCTTTGGTAATGCTCAAAGCTATTGAAAAAGAAGTGTCAAGAAAAACGCTATTCTGCATCGTCCAACGATTTCGTGCCATTAAGGTAGTCATCAAGGTTGGTTGAAAAATCGCTGGGACCTTCGAGGTTTGCCGACTGTGCGAAATCCAGCCATGCGTAAGGTTTGCCTACAGCTTTCTTCGGCATCTCGACGAGTTGCAGCCTTTTACCGTTTTGCGGCATGTCTTCGATGATAACCTTAACCTTAGTATCGCTCGCCAGATCAACCGGTTCGTCGGGGCGAAACACCTCGCCGTCATATGTAGCTTCTACAATTCTCTCCATACTCATCGCCTCAAGAACATTCTAACGCTATTTTGTTAATTGGCGAAGTTTTTTAATGTAATTTAAAGTCGTCGCAACATAGGTGGAATGTGACCACGTGAGCGGCGATACTGAAAGTTCCTTGCCCGTAAGAGGATCGACCTGTTCGGCCAGAACACCGGACGGCAAAGCGCGGTCGGCCGTCCATTGGAGCATTTCGAGTGCCCGCGACAGATCACCTTCTGTCTTCGCTTTTGCAATGTAATACTCGGCCAGCCAGAGCGTACAGATAAACCATGAATTTCCTGTGATCGTGTCCGAGACGCGCATGTAGGAGTCGTTCTCAAATCTCGCAATGCCGTTGAACCTGGTTTTGTTCGTCAGGTGTTCTTCGACGGCTTTCATCGTGCCCGCAACCATTTCGTCGTTCACATCGAAACATCCAAAATAAAATATACCAAAGAGTGAAGCATCCACAGTCACGTCAGGCACAAGCGAATCTTCGCCGCCGACCTGAAGCGAGCGCAAAAATCTTTCCATTTTGCGACTGTAGAGATGCTCGCGCATCGCATCTACTATCTCATTTGCTGCCGTTATGTAAATCTCTGCCCTATCGCCTTCGCCAAAAAGGTCGGCAAAATTTGCAGCCGCCCGAAGGCCGGCGACAACCGTCGCACAAGTAAAAGTATGAACACCGCGACGATCTTCCCAAAGATTCCAGCTTGGCAGCGGCAGTTTCATTTCAGAATCACGGAAAGCGGCAAGAAAATCTGCACATTTAACGATTAGATGATTATAGATTTCTTTTATGAATTCTTTGTCTGGATTTAATGAATAATGTTCCCACAATGCCCACAAAACGAGTGCCGTCTCGTCTTCCTGTATCGGCAGCAGCTCGCGTTTGAGACGGCTGTCCCAGTAGGCGTGCCAGCCTGAGCCAAGCGTTCCGTCAGGGTTATATTTTTGAAGGAAATAGCCGCGCTCGTGAACGATTTGTCGGCACAAAACAAAGAATGCCCGCGATATATCTTTATATCCCGCCATGTCGAGCGCATTCGCAACAAATGCACCGTCACGCGGCCAGAGATAGCTGTAATGATCGGTCGCTCGGTCAGTCACATCATGATCGTTTGCCGCGATGATCGCACCACCGTTGTCGATCTGAGTTCGGATGATCAATAGGCTGCGTCGATAAAGATCGGCGACAGATTCTGGCAGCGAGTTAAGATCAGCGGATTGTTTGCGGAGCCATTCGGCCCAGTGCAACTCATTTTTTTCAAAATAAATGGCCGGACGATTTTCGATCACATTACGGTTCGCGGTCTTCACCTCTTCATGGTTGGTTCCGGCAGCAATCCAGTAATAAAATTCATGCGTCTCGCCACTTGCCAGGCCCAACGAAACAGCCAGAGTCGAATCAACCGAGCCTTCAGTGATCGAACCGCCGTGTAGATCGCCGTCCTCGGCATCTCTCCACGTTCCTTCCTGAGTGTGAAACGCTTTGCGCCCGGTCGCAAATTCATCAAAATGCGGGAGCGTGTTTATGAGAAAATAGCGGTGCTTTTTGTAATGTATGAGAGCGAGCGTTTCGGGATCGTAAAATGCTGTGTCACCGACTTTATTCTCATAGATGCGGAAGTCGTGATGAAGAAACACTCTTATACTTCGCGGCGAATTGCTCAAGTCTTTGACAACGATCCGGCGCAAATATATGTTCTCTTTGCCGGCGACCATATCATTGCAGTTCACTTCGATCGCCAGTTTTTTATTCAAAAGCCGGACGTCGGTAATCAGCGTTTCCGGCAAGTATCGTAATGAGCGTTCCCAATCATCCGTGAAGACCCACGAAAACAACCCGTCCGCCCACACGCCAAAACGAAACGGAAACCCTTCTGTATGATTCTCCTGTCCGACATGCGGAAAATAAATGTCGCGTATCTGATATTTATCGTCGAAATTGACAAGCAGATTGCCGTTGCCGACCGGAATGTCTCTCATAGATCTTTCCCGACAGCTTCTTCAACAGCGGTGTCAAGCTGTTTTTGAATTTCGGGGCTGAAGCCAGCGATCTTGGTTATCATTTTGCCTTCGCGGTCGAAGACGGCGGTTTGGGGAATGTCGTCGCGCTCGGCAAAGATGAAGCGAGTAAGTTCGTCTTCAGGAAATGCGATAGGATAGTCGATCTTCGTCGATGCGATAAACTTCGGGATTTTTCCGCGGTCTTCATCGCCGCCGACATTGAGGCCGACGATATGCAGATTGTCCGCGCCGTATTTGGCGATTAGGGCGTTAAGATGGGGTATTTCTTCCTTGCAGGGCGGGCAATACGTCGCCCAAAAATCGAGAATGACCGCCTTACCGCGAAGATCGCCCAGCTTTTGCACGCGGTTGTCCGAATCGGTCCAACTCATTTCGCTAATAGGTTTCAAGGGACGGTTATTAATAGTGGTCGGCTGATTCGAGACGGAGACAGGCGGAGCCGCGGACCGACAATCCCACGACAGTAAAAACGGAAGTGCAATAAAGAAAAAAAGAATACGACGCATAGCAAATTAATCGTAAATTGTTAGATTGAAATGCACAAGCCCGCACGTTAGTAAGGGCGGTACATTCAACGTTGCGTGTTTCGCGCTTACTTACGTGCGGGCTTGTGCATGTGTTATGTTTACCATCGAGAAAGCGTGATTTACCCGGAAAAAATTACAAGTCGTCTTGCGGCGTTGAGTCATGATCGAACGAGTATTGAAGGCGACGCGATTGGGACGGCTGCTAATTTTTCGTGCGGTTGTTTCATCAAGTTTTCGTTATTGATCGACACAGAAACTCACCTAATCGCTGACGTCCGATTTTTGTCGAACGGCTGCGGCTTTATTCTCGCCGCCGCCGATGTCCTTTCCGAAGGCGTAATAAAAAAACGTCTTGTTGACCTCAACGGGCTTGCTGATCCCAAATTGATTGAACTTATAAAAGAAAGCCTCGGTGAGTTTCCTACAGAACGCCGCGCGTGTTCCGAAGCCTGCATTGAAGCTCTCCGCTCGGCCTTTGCAGATTTTAGAACAAAGCAGATCGAAGAGTTTCAAGGCGAAAAAGCGCTGATTTGCACTTGTTTTGGCGTTTCGGAGGAAACAATAGAAAACCTGATCCTCAAAAACGAGCTCACAACCGTGGAAGACGTCACCGCCAAATGTAACGCGGGCGGCGGCTGTGGTTCGTGCCGGATGCTGATTGAGGAAATCCTCGAAATTTATGGCGCAAAATAAGGTTTGTGCTATAATTTGCAAATATTGATGCCTACAAACAAGGAGTGACGGCATCAAACAGTTCTCGATCAATCCCGAATGGACGACCCTGCCAGTTTGTTTTTATACTTTGCCGCTGAAGGCCCGATCACAGCAGAAGTCCCAACTCTGCTTTCCACGATTCTCAAAATATTGTTGGTGATCGGTCTCGTATTAGCCAACGGATTTTTTGTCGCCTCCGAGTTTGCTCTTGTAGCAGTTCGCAAATCGCGGATAGAGGCGCTTGCCGCCGACGGCAATCCGGCGGCGGTGCGATTGTTGGCGATGCTCAATAATCTCAACGGGTATATATCGGCTACCCAATTGGGAATCACTCTCTCCTCGTTAGGATTAGGCTGGATCGGAGAACCAGTTGTTGCCGCACTGCTCGAACCACTGCTGATCGCCTTCGGCGAGCTTACAGGACTGAGTTTTCTTGCCTCGGGTCCGGTGCTGCATACGATCTCGTTTACGATCGCATTTTCGTTCATAACATTTCTGCATATTGTCTTTGGCGAGCTTGCCCCCAAGACAGCCGCACTCGAACTTTCCGAGAAAGTTTCGTTCGTCGTCGCGCCTCCGCTTCAGCTTTTTTACAGAGTTTTTAGCTATCCGATCCGCATGCTCGATTGGGCAGGTACAAAGACGGTTCGACTTTTCGGGCTCAAGGCATCCGGTGAACACGGGTCGAGCTATACTGAGGACGAGATACGTAGCTTGGTCAATCTGTCTAAAGAGAGCGGGCACCTTAACGAAGAGGAAAGACGACTCATCAACAAGGTCTTTGAGTTTTCAGAGACAACGGTTAAAGAAGCAATGATACCGCGAACTGCGATCGTGGCTCTTCCAGAAAGCAGCACGTTGGATGAGATATCAAAGTGTTTTGCGACCAGCGGTTATTCACGGCTGCCGGTTTATCGCGGCTCGCTCGATGAGATCGCGGGTTTTATTCACAGCAAGGACCTGGTCGGTTACATGCTCAAGCCAAGGTCGTTCAAGATCGCTGACATTCTGCACAAGCCGAACTACGTCGTTGACACTGCACATCTCGAAGACGTTTTGAGACAGATGCAGAAAGAGAAATTTCATTTTGGTTTTGTAGTTGACGAGCACGGCGGCGTCGAGGGCATCATCACGCTCGAAGATCTGCTCGAAGAGATAGTCGGCGACATCTCCGACGAGCACGACGAAGAAGTCAATGAGCAGATCGCCCCGCAGACCGACGGCAGTTATCTGCTAGACGGCAGCCTCGCCGTTCGCGACCTCAACCGGCGGCTTGAGCTAAATGTGCCGGTTTCAGAAGGCTACACGACAATCGCCGGCTTCCTGATGTCCGAAGCCGGAGAAATACTAGACGAAGGCCAAACCGTTCCGTTCAACGGCCATGTTTTCAGGGTCGAAAAGGTCGATAACCGACGCATCAAGCAAGTCCGAATGGACAAAGTCGAGTCGATTGAGGCGTAAAAAAATAAACCACAGATAAACACAGATTAGATAATCATTTAAGTTCTTATCTGTGTTTATCTGTGTTCATCTGTGGTAAAGTTTCTTCCTTTGCGTCTTTGCATCTCTTCGTCTTTGCGTTGAAAATCTTACAGAGGAGAAATTAGTAGATGAGCTTTATTGAGCAGGTTTGGGCACGCGAGATTATGGATTCGCGCGGGAATCCGACTATCGAGGCCGAGGTTATTTTAGAGGACGGAACGCAAGGCCGAGCGGCTGTGCCGAGCGGTGCTTCGACTGGCGAAAATGAGGCCGTCGAACTTCGCGACGGCAACAAGTTGCGATATTTGGGCAAGGGTGTTCTGGATGCCGTTAAAAATGTTAATGAGACGATTGGCCGCGAGCTCGAAGGCCTCGACTGCCTCGATCAGACCCTGATCGACCAAACGATGATCGATCTCGACGGTACTGAGAATAAATCCAAACTCGGAGCGAATGCGATCTTAGCAGTCTCGCTTGCAAACTCCCGAGCGGCCGCTGCGTCGCAAAATCTGCCCCTTTACCGCTACATTGGCGGAACGAATGCAAAGACGCTGCCGGTTCCAATGATGAACATTCTAAACGGCGGCGCTCATGCGGACAACAACGTTGATTTTCAGGAATTCATGGTCATGCCCATTGGAGCCGACAACTTTCGCGAAGCGCTCAGATGCGGGGCCGAGATATTTCACAACCTGAAAAACGTCCTCAAGTCACGCGGTTATTCAACCGGCGTCGGCGACGAAGGCGGTTTTGCGCCGAATCTAAAATCCAACGAAGAAGCGGTCGAGACAATTCTCGAAGCCATCGATAACGCAGGCTATAAGGTTGGCGAAAACGTGATGCTTGCGCTCGATCCGGCATCGAGCGAATTCCATAAAGACGGCAAATACATTTTCAAAAAGAGCGACAAACGCGAGCTTTCATCCGAAGAAATGGCCGCGTATTGGACGGACTGGTGCTCGAAATATCCGATCATCTCGATCGAAGACGGTATGGCCGAGAATGATTGGGACGGATGGAAAAACCTCACCGATTCCGTCGGCAAAAAAGTGCAGCTCGTCGGCGACGACCTGTTTGTGACTAACGTTAAATTTTTGCAAAAGGGAATCGATCTCGGCGCTGCAAATTCAATACTGATTAAAGTAAATCAAATAGGCACACTCACCGAGACGCTCGATGCCATCGAGCTTGCGCGGACGAACAACATGACCGCCGTGATCTCGCACCGCAGCGGCGAAACCGAAGACAACTTTATTGCCGACCTCGCAGTCGCGACAAACGCCGGCCAGATCAAAACCGGCAGCCTCTGCCGCTCGGATCGTATATCAAAATACAATCAATTGCTGCGCATCGAAGAAGACTTAGGTGATTCGGCAAGATATCCAGGCCGCAAGGCGTTTCATCAAATCAAATAGGACTTATATGTTCTATACGACCTATAGGTCGCATTTTCAGTGAATATTCACGACGCTCTTCTCGAAGCTCACTCAAAAGCACAGGCAATGAAGATCGCCAATTATATCGGCGACAATCCTGACCGATTTGCCGAGCTGATGAAACACCTTCTCGGTCCCGTTTACCGACTTTCGCAGCGGGCGGCGTGGCCGGTGAGCTATTGCATCGAACGTCGTCCGGAACTCGTAAAACCTTACTTCAATGTGCTGATAAAGCAACTCGAACGCGCCGACACTCATGTTGCTGTCAAACGAAATGTCGCGCGGTTGTTCCAGTTTGTCGAGATTCCCAAACGCTATCATGGCCGCGTTTTTGACGCTTGTTACAATTTGCTGGCTGATCCTGCACAACCGGTTGCCGTGCGTGTTTTTTCAATGACGGTCGCGGCAAAGATCGCCGAAAAACAGCCGGAGCTTCTCGACGAGCTGCGGCTTGTTGCGGCAAAATATCCGCAGGCTGCAACCGCTGGATTTCGCAGCCGTGCCCGCCGGGTTCTTGGGATTTGAAAGATCATGAAACAACGAAAAGGAGAGTTTGAAATAGATACCGACAAACGTCGGCTCGATCTGGGCGCGATCCATCGTTTCCTGTCGGAGGAAGCTTATTGGGCAAAAAACCGCACGATGGAACAGACCTTGACGGCAATCGAGAATTCGCTGTGCTTCGGTATTTTTTGCGGCCGCGAGCAGGTTGGATTCGCACGCGTCATCACCGACAAGGCGACATTTGCTTATATCGGCGATGTTTTTATTATTGAAGATCATCGCGGAAAGGGCTTGAGTAAATGGCTGATGGAAATTATTGTTGCACAGCCCGACCTGCAGGGACTTCGCCGCTGGCTGCTTGCTACCTATGATGCTCACGGACTTTATCGGCAATTCGATTTTGAAAGCCTGAAATTCCCGGAACGATGGATGGAGCGAACCGCGCCTGATGCCTATTAGATGCGTTTTTCGATAATGTGATTTTTTTGTATCAGTCTCGGCTAATCGTTTATAATGATAAAAGAAGTTCAACCCGGCCTATTTCCGGCTACAATCTAATGCAGACGAACAATCAGAAAATCGACCGTCCTTTGGCGCTGGTGATCCTTGACGGCTGGGGTTATTCGCCGCACACGGAAGGCAATGCGATTGCCGTCGCTCATACGCCGTATTACGACGAGATTTGCCGTAACTTTCCGATGACGACCCTCGCGGCTTCGGGTGAGAGCGTTGGATGCCAGAGCGGCAGTGCGGGTAATGCCGAAGCCGGTCATCTGACGATCGGCACAGGCCGCATCGCCCAAACCGAGGTTTCGCGTATACAAAGCGCCGTTGAGTCCGGTTTTTTTCTGAACAATGAGGTTCTCAACTCGGCATTTTCAAGAGCAAAATTGCGCGGCTCATCAGTTCATCTTATCGGAACGTTGAGTGACAGCGGCATTCACTCATCGCCCGAAAATTTATACGAGCTTTTGCGTCTTGCAAAACAGCATGAGTTTGCTGATGTTTTTGTCCACGGTATTCTCGACGGGCTTGACGTGCCGGAACGCACGGCAGATGTGTATGTCGAGGCTCTGGAACTGAAACTCCTTGATATCGGAACCGGACAAATTGCAACACTTTGCGGCCGTTATTTTGCGATGGACAGTAGCGAAAATTGGGAGCGGACTGCTCGTGCTTACACAATGCTAGTTCATGCTGAAGGTGAACGCTCGACCGATGCCGTTAAAGCGATACGGAATTCTTTTCTTAGAGGAATTTCGGACGAATTTATTTCGCCAATAGTTCTCGAAAAAGCGCCGGGCGAGCCGGTCACGACCATAAAGAATGGCGACCTCGTAGTGTTTTTCAATCATCGCGCCGATGCGTTGCTTCAGCTTGTTCGCTCCGTTTCAGTGCCGGACGAATCGACCGGCACAAAGCCGATCGTAGATACGGTTTGTTTGACCGAATACGATCCGGGTTTTGGTTTGCCGGCCGCATTTACGAGCGATTCGGAAAAGAATTCTCTCACCGAGATTTTGTCGGAACTAGCTGTGCCGACTTTTAAGATCACTGAGAATGCGCGCTTTGCTCACTTGACTCAATTCTTCGACGGCGGCGGTGATTCGCAGGCCCAGTTAGAACAAGAAATTATCGTCTCAGGCATGAAGGACGGCCCGCATTACGGCCATCCCGAATCCGAGAGTTTTAAAATAACGGACAAATTCCTGCGTGCTTTGGAAACAAATGAACACGGGTTTTTCGTCGTCAATATCCCTGCCGCAGACATGATGGCCGAAACCGGCGACATGCCCAAAACGGTCTCGGCGATTCAGTATATTGATACTTGCTTAGGAGGCATTTGCGAAGAAATGCGCGAGCGCGACGGCGTTGTCATGATAACTTCAACACACGGCAACTGCGAGGAAATGTTTAATCAAACCAGCAGCGAGCGCAAAGTAACGACGACATCGAATCCTGTTCCGTTTCATTATATCGACACCCAAGCGAATGATCTTTCGCTAAAGCAAGACGGCGCTCTTAATGACATTGCGCCGACGATCCTCGGAGTTTTAGGCATACAAAAACCTGCTGAAATGACAGGCATGGATCTGCGCTGTCATTAGGATACGTTTTGGAGACCATCGAGCATAAGTTCGACAACATACTTGTAATCGATTTTGGACAGCTTGGCGACGTTGTTCTCAGCTTGCCCGCGCTAAATGCAATTCGGCAAAACTTTCCTGCGTCGCATATCGCTGTGCTTACAGGCTTGGCCACGGGCGAAGTTGTCGCTCTTTCCGGCTTGGCTGATGGGGTAATCAAAGTCGATCGAGTCGAATTGCGCGACGGGCCGACATTGTCGTCAATTGCGAAGATATTTGGCTTCGTCGGCGAGATTCGCCGCCACGATATCGATCTTGTGATTGACCTTCACAGTCTGCCAGAAACCAATATTCTCGCATTTCTTTCTAAAGCAAAACATCGTCTTCTCGCCAACCGTGAGAGCCGTTCGTTGGACAGACTGTCTAATTTTCGGCCATTTCCGCCGCTCGAAGATAAATCGAAACATCTCAGCGACCGCTATCTCGATGTGCTTCAGCCTCTCGGCATCACTGATGCGAAAAGGGAATTTCGCTTTCCGTCGTCATCAGCCGATGTAGATTATGTCAATCAACATTTTTTCAGCGACTCAGCTATTCGAACAGTAGGCCTTTTTCCGGGAGCCGGACATCCTAGCCGTTGCTGGAGTTTGGAGAATTTTGCGGCGCTTGCAGCGAAGCTGGAAGCGGACGGCTATCGACCAGTGATATTTCTTGGCCCGGAAGAGGAAAGCATGAAGGAGCGGGTAGTAGAGATGTTTACAACCTATGCGATTATCATCGACGGCCTTTCGATTTCTCGGTTTATTGCAGCTTCCGCGCAGCTTGATGCGTTTGTGACGAACGACACGGGACCGATGCATCTGGCGGCGTGTGCCGGTGCGCCGATTCTGCTGCTTCTCGATGAGCGGGCACCGATCACTTATTTGCCGCTCACGAAAAAACTTTCGGTTATCCGAAATGAAACGATTGACAGGATCTTTGTCGATGAAGTCTTTGTCCAGGCAAAGCTACTATTAACAAAATTCAAGCCAACCGGAAAATGACAAATCCGCTGTTACATGCTAATCTCTTTTTCTTCTAACAGCATTGGAATTTTAGGAAATGTTGGTCATTTATGGTTGAAGAATTTGCGTTCGCGCAGGAAGACGAGCGCCGGCAGTCGCGTCAGAACGGCACGGGCTGGATCGAGGTCATTGCGGGATCGATGTTTTCGGGTAAGTCCGAGGAATTGATACGCCGACTCAAGCGCGCGCGCATCGCGCGGCAAAAGGTTCAGGTATTTAAGCCCGGAATCGACGTTCGGTTTTCGGACGAGGAGATCGCTTCACATTCCGGGCAAAAGCATCTTTCGATTCCGGTTGCCGACACTGCTTCGATGATGGCTTTAATCAGCGAAGACACGCAAGTCGTTGGGATTGACGAAGCACAATTTTTCGACATGGCGATCATCGAAGCGGTCAACAGCCTCGCCGAACAGGGCAAACGCGTGATCGTCGCCGGTTTGGATCAGGATTACACCGGCAAGCCCTTCGAGCCGATGCCGCAGCTTTTGTCCATTGCCGAATTCATTACAAAAGCGCACGCCATTTGCGTCAAATGCGGTGCCACTGCAAATTACTCGCAGCGAACCGTCGAATCCGAAGAACTCGTCGAGGTTGGCGCTTCGGACAAATACGAAGCCCGCTGCCGCAAATGCTTCGTGCCTCATGCCGACACTCCGACGCTGACTTAATTTTCATACAATTTATGCAAGAAACTCCTTCGGGCGGCGTTCAGGTATTAAAAGCGACGCTCTCCCGAGTTTTTTTAATTTGAACATAAGGAGTTTTGTATGAAAGTTAGAAGTTTAATGCGAGTGTTCGCAGGATTTAGTTTGTTGTTGATAATTGCCGGCTTGGCTTCGGCGCAGACGGCCAATTATCGCGTGTCGTCGCCTCACACGTATAGGAATCTGTCGATCTTTTTGCTTCACGGAAAGGATCAGAACACGAAGGGCAATGTGATGACGCTGCAGGAGGCGATGGAACGAAAGCTGCTCGTCGTTTATGAAACGTCTGAGGTCAATGAGCTTGAGGTCGAGAATTTGTCGAAACAATTCGACGTTTTTATCCAATCAGGCGACATCGTAAAGGGCGGCAAACAGGATCGCGTCTTGGCGGTCAGCATAATCATTCCCGCGCGTTCGGGGCGAGTGAAGATCGACGCGTTTTGCGTTGAATCAGGCCGCTGGCAAAAACGCGGCAGCGAAGACGCGACAAAATTCACAAGCTCGAACGACCGCATTGTGACAAAAGAGCTGAAGATCGCCGCTAACGCAGCGCGTTCGCAATCCGAAGTTTGGAATCAGGTCAGCGAGGCGCAGGCTCGTCTTAGCAAGAACGTCGGCGGTGACGTTAAAGCCGGTCCGTCGAAATCGAGTCTTCAGCTTAGTCTCGAAGATGGAAAAGTTGTGGCGTCGGTCGATGAATACATTAAGAATCTGAGCAATATCGTCAATGGCAAATCTGATGTCATCGGCTACGCGGTTGCGATCAACGGAAAGATCAACAGCGCTGATGTTTATGTGTCGAATGCGTTGTTCAAAAAGGTTTGGATGAAAATGCTAAAAGCTTCGGCGACCGAAGCCGTTTCAGAATCCAGAAGTGTTCGCCTGGCCGATCCGGTCAAAGCGGAGGCTGTGAAAGGTTTTCTCGATGATTCCGAACGAGGCTCAGCACGCGACCAAAAAGTCAGCGCCGGTGCAAGCCTCAGAACTCGTGAGGACAAAGACAACGTTATGGTAGAGGCACGCGACGAAAAATCAAAAATCGTCGTCCACAAAACGTATGTAAGGAAAAACTGAAGATAATGATAGCTGGTTTCGGGCCTTCGCTCTCTTAAATTCGGCCTTGTCGCTGTGCCGCGTTTTTAGTCCGAAGGCCCGATCTCTTGCGCAGAACCGGGAGTCGAGTTGAGAGTATTTTCTATGAAGATCTCAACTTGTCTCAAGTTTTCGCCTGAAAGGTCAAGGAACTGAACGCCAAGCCCATCACCGACTTCCATGTTGCGGACGATTGCAGTGCAGGTGACGAGATTCGTTACGTTCGGCATCGTAAAACGCAGGCTCACGATAGACCCAACCGAAAAGACCTGTCGGCTTTGAACAAAGGCCCCGCCGATGCTCAGGTCGCGCATAATCTCGTCGGTCCGCGTGAAAATTCCGTCCTGGCCGATCCATAACTCGGTCTTGAGGCCGACTCGCGGATGTTTTCGCAGATGTTCATACATAATTTTGCCGGTCGATTGACAATCGAAAAGTAAATGAATGTCGGCGAAATGTCAATTAACGTTTAGCCAGAGCGCGTTGCTTCTCAAAATGGTTAGCTATCTCGGCGGCGGCTTTTGCTCCTACGAAAGGCTGCAGCTCTGCGGCGATCGCTTTTGAAATTCTCTCGATGGAGCCAAAATTTCGGAGTAGTTTCATTTTGCGTTTATCGCCGATGCCTGGAATTTCTGAAAGCTCGGACGAGAAATCGCGTTTTTCGCGGCGCTTGCGGTGAAACTCAACGGCGGTCTTATGAGTCTCTTCACGAATCTGCAAAATCAACCGGAAAGCGTGTGAATTGCGGTCGAACGATATCGGCTCGTCCTCTCGGCCATGAATCAGAAGATGCGATATTTCGGTGTGTTTTTTTGGAGGCTTGACAAGCGCGACAAGCTTAATTTGCGTCAAATCAAGAGCCTGCATTGCGGCGGCTGAAGCCGAAAGCTGGCCCTTGCCGCCGTCGATAAAGATCAGTTGAGGCAACGGCTTTTGCTCGTCGAGTGCGCGTTTATAACGGCGAAAAACAGCTTCGTGCATAGACGCAAAATCGTTGGCACCTTCGACCGATTTGATAATAAAGCGACGGTAATCTGCGCGAGCGGGCTTGCCATTTTCGAAGACCACAATGCCGGCGACATTTTCCGAGCCGGAGATATTTGAGATGTCGAAGGACTCGATGCGTTCTGGGAAGTATGAGAGTTCGAGTAATTCCTGAAGCTCTTCGAGCACCTTTGCGCTGTCGGGTTTCAGGACACGAAAGCGCTGGTCGAACGCGATCTTGGCGTTGGTCTCTACGAGTTTTACGAGGTGCTTGTTCTTGCCTCGTTTGGGATCAAGGATCTTTACTTTCCGGCCTCGCCGTTCGGTCAAAGCTATTTCTAAAATTGCTCGGTCTGCGAAATCCTGCGAGACGTGGATTTCGAGCGGGACATAATCGGTCGAATAATATTGAGCCAAAACACCGCCGAGGAATTCTGATGAGTTGAACGTGTCGTCGGGCGGCAAGTCTTCCCAAAAAAATTCGCGGCGGCCGACGATGCGGCCTTCGCGCATGGTGAAAAGCTGAAGGGCAAGCCGTTCTTTTTCGCGATAAAAGCCGATGATGTCTATGTCGCGCTCGGCGGTCGTCGCCATCTTTTGCGTTTCGCTGAGCGCGAGAACGGTGCGGTGCAGATCGCGATATTTGGCGGCAAGCTCATAATCGCCTTTCTCAGAAAACTGCCACATTCGAGCTTCGAGCGTTTTGGCCAGTTGCTTGTTTTTGCCTTCGAGCAGCGTCTTTACGTCAACGGCGGCTTCCTGATATTCGTCCTGCGTGCAAAGTCCCTTAACGCATGGGCCGAGGCAGCGTTTCAAATGATATTCGAGACACGGCCGAGGCAGTTTGCCGTCTATCTCGATCTCGCATGTGCGTAGCTGGAACGCGCGATTAATCAGATTCAGAGTGTTGCGGGCCAATGTTGCAGGCAAAAACGGGCCGTAATAATTCGAGCCGTCGCGGACGATCCTTCGCGTGACAACTACCTTTGGAAATTGCTCATTCGTCAGTTTCAGATGCGGATAAGATTTGTCGTCTTTGAGGAAAACGTTGAAGCGTGGTTTGTGTTTCTTGATGAGATTGGATTCCAGCACAAGTGCTTCGACTTCATTATCAACAACAATAAATTCAAAATCGGCAATCACCTTTACAAGCTGCCGCGTCTTTGGATCGTGATTGCGGCTCGACTGAAAATACGACCTCACGCGGTTGCGGAGATTCTTGGCTTTGCCGACGTAGATGATCTTTCCAGCAATATTTTTATGAATGTAAATGCCGGCGTCGATCGGAAGATTTTTAAGTTTTTCGGCTATCGTCACATTGTCGATTTTAACTTGCCGGCCACAACTAACAAAACTGATGGTAATACACGTTGCCTTTGCGTTCTTTGCGGCTTTGCGTGAAACTTCTTTGTGTGAAAACAGTTATCACAAAATCGCCGCTGGAAGCGGCCGAGTTCATAAAACGCGGCGGCATTGTCGCGTTTCCGACGGAAACCGTTTACGGCTTGGGAGCAAGCGTGTTCGATGAGGCGACAATTGGAAGAATATTCGAGGCAAAGCGGCGGCCTGCCGATAATCCTCTGATCGCCCACATCGCTGTTGAGCAGCAGATAGATTTGCTTGCGGCTGAGATTACGGAACCTGCCCGGAAATTTGTTGCGGCTTTTTTCCCGGGGCCGTTGACTGTCGTTCTAAAAAGATCTGGCAAAGTTCCACGAAACGCAACCGCCGGACTGGACACGATTGGCATTCGAATGCCGCGACTGGCTATTGCCCAGCAGTTTTTGGCAGCTTGCGGTTCGCCTGTTGTCGCGCCGTCGGCAAATCTTTCGGGCCGGCCTAGTCCAACCACATGGCAGGCAGTTACGGAAGATCTGGGCGGTCGGATCGATTGCATTTTACAAGGCGACGCGACAGAGATCGGCCTCGAATCGACGGTCGTCGATTGCACAACGGACATGCCATTGGTATTGCGCAGCGGTTCAGTGTCGATAGAACAGCTTAGAGAGATTGTGCCGATAACGGCGGCTTTCGCGCACGACACAATCGGAGCGCCGAGAAGCCCGGGTGTGCGACATCGTCACTACTCGCCGCGAGCAAGGGTTATATTGATTAATTTCAAATCTGAAATTTCAGATTTGAAATTTACTGCAGATACGAACCGTACAGCATACATCGGGGTAAAGAAACAAAACAAGCACTTTGAAACCGAGCGAATTTGCAAGACGGTGGATGATTATGCACATTCGGTTTTTGAATTCTTTCGCGAGTGCGACCGCTCGGGAGTTAACGCCATTTATTGCGAAGAAGTCGAAGAAATGGGAATCGGCATCGCGCTTATGGATCGTTTGCGGCGGGCGGCGGCAGATTAAAAATTATTTAGCTGATACAGCAGCGATTGCGAGGTCGCCGTTATTCTTTATCACTTCAGTTTTAAATTGTTCACTGTTTGTTAACTGTGACAAATACTCGAGCGGAATCAAAACAAGCACGGCGCGGCCGTTGTCACCTGCGATCTCGGCTGCGACTTCGTCAATGCCAGAAAGATAGCGCTGTTTGCCCTGGGGGGTGCGAAGAAGGCGGTCCGCGGCGTAAAATTCGGCATTGTCAGAAATTGTGTGAAGTGTCAATACGCGATTTGATTGATAACCACGCTCGTTTGCGGCATGGATAAGCGTTTTGACCGAATCGGCCTCTGCAAATCTAGGGACGACAAGAATTATCAATACGATTGCCATTACAAATGTGGCCGTTGCGATCAACAAGATTGTGTTGCGCCATTTTTCACTTTTACTTATCAGCTCAAAATTAAACACCGCAGCGAAAATAATTGCAGGCGGAACAGCAGGCAAAATATATCCAGGTAGTTTTGAACCTGAGAAGGAAAAGAAGATAAGAGGAACGAGCAGCCAGGCGGCGGAGAATGTGAGAAGGTGAGAGCGTGAGAAAGTGAGACTGTTTTTATGCTCTGTGTTCTCTGTGGCTCGGTGGTGAATTATTTTCCAGACCGATGCAAGAAAAAACGGCAGCCATGGCAGCGTCATTAGCGGCAGCACCCACCAGAAGAAATAGAACGGCTGCGGATGCAGATATTTGTTTGACGTGAATCGCTGAAGATGATGCTGTATAAAAAACTCGTCGACGAATCGGTGGCCGTACAGTAGATACATCGGCAGATACCAAACGGACGCGATTGCGATCGCCAGCAATGATCCCCAAAACAGGCTACCCACAAAGACTTTGCTCGGCCACCGACGAGAAAGTATGTAGAAAAGAGCGACGATACTAAGCGGAAAAATAATGCCGATCAGTCCCTTTGCCAGCAAAGCTATTCCGATAAAAACATAAAATAATACTAGCGATATGTATTTTCGCTTTGGCGCATTATCGTGGGATTGGTCGAAAATAAAAAAGCTGACAAGTGAAGCCGTAAGTGGAAACGTAATAATGATGTCGTAGCTTGCGCCGCGCGAAAAAACGATGATGCTGAGCGTTGATGCGGCGGTGAGCGCGAGATAATTGGCGAAATCATGGAATGATCTTTTATCTTTTATCTTGGATCTTTGAAACTGAAATCTGCCCAAGACCCAAAGACTTGCGACTGTGCCGAGGCCGAATAAAGTCGGGCCGAACCGTGCCGCAAATTCATTTATGACGAACAATTTATAGGAGACTATTTCCAGCCAATAAAGAAGTGGCGGCTTTTCCAGCCACGCGTATCCGCCTAGCGTCGGTGTGATCCAATCACCGCGTTCGAGCATCTCGCGTGCTACTTGCGCATAACGAGGCTCGTCAGGGCCGACAAACGGAATATCAAGGCCAAACGAATAAACAAAAAACGCCAGGAATGCAAAAGAAGCCCAAATATATGTCGGGGCGGCCTTCGGTCTCGGGTTTTCGGTCTTTGTAAATTCGGGCATCTTAATTGAGAATGTAAAGTATTGCCGAAATAGGTTTTGTTATCAAATTATGAGTGGAAATGGCAAGATTCGTGTCGCCGCGATTGGTGTCGGAAGTTTGGGCCGCCACCATGGGCGAAACTATGCCGAGCTGGTCGCCGAAGGCCGCGTCGAGCTAACAGGAATCTGCGATGCGAATCCGGAAACGGCGAACGGTGTGGGTTCAGAATATGGAGCCGCGACGTTCATCGATTGGCGCGAGTTGATAGGCAAGGTTGATGCAGTTTCGATTGCCACGCCGACGGAAACTCATTGCGAGATCGCCTGCGCGTTTCTTGAAAGCGGCGTTCATGTTCTGGTCGAAAAACCAATTGCGCTGACCCTTGCCGAAGCCGACAAGATGATAGCCGCCGCCAGTGCGTCCGGCGCAAAGCTGATGGTTGGCCAGCTCGAACGCTACAACCCTGCGATGGTCGCTCTCAAGCCGCACGTGACGCAGCCGCTCTATTTCGAGATACACCGCGTGTCGCCGTTTCCAAACCGCTCTCTCGACGTCGATGTGGTACTTGACGTGATGATCCACGATCTCGACGCCGTGCAATGGCTTGTCGGCGAGGATGTCCGGGTTTCTGAGATACGAGCTGTCGGCATCCCGGTGATCTCGGACAAAGTTGACGCAGCCAATGCGCGAATCGAATTTGAGAGCGGCGCTGTCGCTAATATCACCGCCTCGCGCATCGGAACAGAAAAAATACGCAAGACACGGTTTTATCAAATAAACGCCTACGTCGTACTCGATTACGCCACAAAGTTTGCTTCGCTCACATCGCTCAATCGCGACGCCTCGCATCCGCTGGCAGGCATCTCGATTAATAAACTTGAAATAGATAATGTCGAGCCTCTGAGGGCAGAGATCATGGCTTTTTTGGATTGCATTGAGAAAAATACGCCGCCGCCGATCACGGGTGATGACGGGCGGCGGGCGCTGGAACTTGCGGTCGGCGTACTCGAAAAAATCGACGCTCACCGCATTAGATTGGACGTCTAGGCTTTGGCTTCTTCGGCTTTTTTGCCTTCCTGACCGGCGGCCATTTGGGTCATGATGGTTTTCATCCACTCCTGCGTCTTCTTGACCTTTTCGGCTCCGTCGGGACTGTCCATGATGACCTTTTCGAGATTTTGGAGAGCCTCGGGCATTTCCCAGAATTTTCGCAGGTCGGCAAGGATCGGCTCGATCTTTGCAAAGACCATGATGTGCTCGCCGTTGGTTTGATTGAACATCTCGGCGTCGATGGCGCCTTGATTGACAAGAGTCGCGGCCATGTCCCAATACGACACTACCATGCGAAGATAGCCGCCGACCTCTGGGTCCATCATGGTTTGCATGTATTCCTCAACGCTGGTCGGGTTGTAACCAAAGATCCAATTACGCGCCTTGCGCATCTTCTTCTCTCGCCGTAGGTCGTAAAGTTTTAAAATTAAGTCCGCAGATTCAGCTTTGCTCATAAAAAAGTTCCTCCAATTTGTTTTGTATCTAAAGTTTATTTTGGCGGGCCGAAGATGTCAATTTAGCTTACTGAGAGTTAAGGATTAAGTAATAAAAGATAGTAATATCGAATAGAACGGCGTGATTTCTAACTTCTTACAACAACATATCGATGCATGCGATTTTCCGTCTGCGGTTTATCTCGTTGCTGAAAAGGGTGAGATCGTTTTGCATGACGCTCTTGGCTACGCGGTCGTCGAGCCGGAGCGGATCGAGGTAAAGTTGGATACGATCTACGATCTGGCGAGTTTGACGAAGGTGTTGGTAACGGGATTGCTCGCGGCGAAACTTGTTGAAGACGAAAAGCTAAATCTTGACGATGACGTATCGCAATTTCTTGATGAATTATCGCAGGCTCAGAAAAGCAAGATCATAGTTAAAGACCTTCTGGTTCATACGTCCGGGCTGCAGGCGTGGTTGCCTTTGTATTTGCCCGATGACGACGGCACGCTCGTTCACACTCGCGTTTCCGCCCGTATTGGCAAGCTTCCTTTGGCAGATAAATCGGCTGTGATTTACAGCGATCTTAATTTCATACTTTTACAGCAAATTGTAGAAAACATTCTGCAAAAACCCCTGAACGAGGCTTTTGACGTCGGGACATCTCAGCCGCTTGGATTAAAAAATAGTTGTTTTAATCCGCCCCGAGAATGGCTGAGTAAAATTGCGGCGAGTGAGAAAGGAAATGATTACGAGCGCCAACTATGCGTTCAACAGGGCTACATTCAACCACCCGCTACCGCAGGTGGTTCTGACTATTTTAGGAGTGAAACTCTTTGGGGCGAGGTTCACGATGGCAATGCGTATTTTATGGGCGGTGGTGCGGGGCATGCGGGTTTGTTTTCGACAGCGGAAGAGACGTTCAAGATCGCACTGCAGTTTCTGCCGAACTATACGACGCTTTTGAAGCCGGAAACATGTGAGCTTTTCCGCACAAATTTTACTGAGGGCAAGAACGAACATCGTTCGTTTGCGTTTCAGCTTGCTTCGACGCCGGATTCGACGTCTGGGAGCAAGATGTCGCCGCAAAGCTTTGGGCATCTTGGCTTTACGGGAACCAGCCTTTGGATTGATCCGGTGAAAGAACGCATTTTTATCCTGCTTACAAACCGCACGCACAATCACGACTTGCCGTTTGCAAATATTAATGGCGTTCGGCGGAAATTTCACGATCTGGCTATAGATTATCTCGATAAAAATCGCTAGCAACGAAAAACGTGGAATCTTAATCAAAAAGAGCGCTTTCCCCAAGGTAATCCGATGAGAATTTGCGCCCGTTTTCTAATGATCGTTCCGATTCTGGCAATAGGTGTGTTTGGGCAATCGAGCACATCCACGCGGCCGCGTGTTGCTGCGACTGCAACTCCGCCGAGAATTGTCAACGATCCGAACAGAAGCTCTGCTCGCAGCAACCCGCCGGTGTTGATCAATCGGGACAAGAGCGCGACCTCAAAGCCAACAGCGACGCCGCTATCTGACGACGACGGCGTTATTCGCGTCGAGACAAACTTGGTCACGATGCCTGTTTCGGTTCTCGATAGGGACGGCAGATTTATTTCTGGTTTGCAGCAGAAGGACTTTAAAATTTTTGAAAACGGCATTGAACAAAAGTTAGATTATTTTCAATCGGTCGAACAGCCGTTCACCGTCATTTTGTTGATCGACGTCAGCCCTTCGACGCAGTTCAGGATAGACGAGATACAGAATGCTGCGATTACGTTTGTAAATCAGCTACGGTCGGGCGACCGCGTGATGGTAATTTCTTTCGATCAGGACATCCATGTTTTAAGTCCGGTTACGAGTAATCGCGCGCAGCTACGTTACGCAATCAGAGAGGCCCGATTTGGCGACGGAACTAGCCTTTACGAAGCGGTTGATTACGTGCTTGACGATCAATTGCGACAGATACAGGGAAGAAAGGCGGTTGTGATATTTACAGACGGCGTCGATACGACATCTCGTCGGGCGAGCTACGACAGCACTCTTCGGACGACTGAAGAAGCGGATGCGCTGTTTTACACGATTCGTTATGACACTTCCGCCGACACGAACGGCGGCAATAATTATCCGCAGCGAAATCCCGGTGGCTGGGCCGACATACTCGGCGCAATTATTATGGGAGGCGGTGCAAATATCGGCGGTTCACCGGGAGTTGCAAGTCGAGCCGAATATGAAAGGGGCCGCAGGTATCTGCAAATGCTGGCGCAAAACAGCGGCGGAAGGGAATTTGAGGCCACGTCGATGTATAACCTTGATGCCGCATTCTCCGGCATTGCGGAAGAGCTTCGGCGGCAATATTCGATTGGTTATTATCCGGAAAACGTAGGCAAGGTTGGCGACCGAAAGCAGATCAAGATACGGGTCATGCGTCCGGGCGTCGTCGTGCGGGCGAAGAACAGCTACATCGTCGGGCAAACCAACAGAGATATCGCCGGCAAATAATTCCGCAAATTTAAAATTCATAACAAAAAAATAATCACAATTTTTAACGCGGATTGCGCGGATTAGACGGATTAGACGGATTAAATTATTAACTCCGCTTTATCCGCTCAATCCATCTTTCCATGTAATTTACCGCATCGAATGGTGTATCCTTAGATCGGCCAAATGAAAAGTGTAAAGATACTCATTATCGGGATTTGCCTTGCCTTTACGAGCATAAGCGTCATAAATGTAAACGCGCAGTCGGGTCGGGAAAGGCCTTCAAGGCGAGAGAAGATGAATCAAAGGCCTGCCGAATCTTCGCCTTCTCCGACGCCATCACCTACTGTTGAGCCTGTGAATTCCAGCGTTATTGATGACGGGGATGTGATCAAAGTTGATACTCAGCTCGTGACTATTCCGGTTCGGGTGATGAACAAGAACGGCCGGTTTGTCGGCGGGCTGGTGAAGGAGAATTTTAGGGTTTTCGAGGATGGTGTTGAGAAAGAGATCGCGATGTTTTCGAACGAGCAGCAGCCGTTTACCGTCGCGCTCGTTCTTGATATGAGTCATTCGACGAAATTCAAGATCGCCGAGATCCAGTCAGCCGCAATCGCTTTCATTGATCAGCTTCGGCCACAGGACAAAGTGATGGTGATCTCGTTTGACCAGGAAGTGCACATGCTGTGCGAAGCGACTAATGACCGTAAAGCGATTTACCGAGCGATCAAGAGCACCAAGATCGAGATAGGGACGAGCCTCTACGAAGCCGTTGACCTTACAATCAACGCTCGCATGAACAGAATTGAAGGCCGAAAGGCAATAATTTTGTTTACGGACGGCGTCGATACTACGAGCATGAGGGCAAATTCGATGAACAATCTGGGCGATGCAATGGAGCTTGACGCTCTGATCTATCCGATCAGATACGACACCTATGCAGACGTTCAGAACATGAAGAATAAAACAACCGTTCCGCTGCCGCCGATACTTAGCCCTCCGATTCCGGTTCCAACGACGGGCCAGCCCAGCAGTAAAGGCACGACCCCGGAAGAATACGAAAATGCCCGTCGCTATCTCGAAGAATTGGCATCGCGTACCGGAGGCACCATTCACCTCGCAAGCACAGCAGGAAATTTGGCCGATGTTTACACAAAAATCGCAAGCGAACTGCGTGAATTTTACAGCCTCGGCATTTACCCTGACGACGTTAAAGTCGGGAAGACGAGAAAACTGAAAGTAAAAGTCGATCAGGTGGGATTGGCTGTCCGTGCACGTGATAATTATGTGGTCGGGAAGAAAGGAGCCAAGAGCAAATAGACGGGCACAGCCCGATGACCTATCGACTGTCTAACAGCAACATTTGCAGCCGGTTGTATTCACGTTCCGCATTGATCTCATCAATGGTGTATTGATACGGAATCATTTCCCAATCTTGAACAAGCTGATTGTCCACAACGGCCTCGATAACTGCCTGGATAGAGACCGGCACATTTGAAAAGAAATCAAAACCTGTCAATGCCTCAATCTCGTCGACGCTGACACGATGACTTTGCCAATCGAAGTTTGGAAGGGGGCCGATGCTTTGAGAATTGGGCATCCGGACGGCGATCAGGCGGGTTGATGTGGTCACGCGGTTAACATCGTTGCCGCTTGCCGCACTAAGAACCATTATCACCTTCCAAGTCTCAGATGGCACGGCGACGTTGCCGTTTGCGATGGTATTTGTTGTGCCGCCGTTCGAGCCGCTTCCTCCCTGCCCAGAACCACCCATGTAGATATACAATTCCTTGCCCTGATTTTCAACAAGGGTCCGGCTGTAGTCTTCGAGAGCCGCCCATGGCCCCTGATTGTTATTGGGGGCTTGTGGCAAAATATTTGTCATTAAAAAGGTGGAGGAATTGTCAAAGACGGTCAGCGTCCGGTCGGCGGAAGGACAATGATGTCCACGATCAAAGCCAGAGCCTGAGTAATCGTTCGCGTCAACGTGATACCATGCTGCCGGCAACGCCGGGTCGGGACGAAAATCATCCTGCCGCGGCGTATTGCCAAGCCAGGACGGATCGAGATGCCACGCCACCCAGTTCGCCGTTCCGCGGTCGCGGTGATACGACAAGCAGTAGGTGGCTTTCTCCATCAAATAATTTGTCGGCTGATTAACGTTGGTGATGGCATTTGACGGATTGCCCATTGTCAGATGGACGTTTGAGGACGGCGTCGGCGAAGCGGTCGCCGTGGCTGTTGCTGTATTCGTCGATGTGAACGTCGGTGTCGCAGTAGGCGTATTTGTCGGTGTGTTGGTCGCGGTCGGCGTTCCACCGCACGGGTTTGCTCCGTCAGACGAAGGGCTGAACACGGCATAAGTATTCGTGTTTCTGAGACCGCCCGAACCATTAGGGCAACGCTGCATCGAAACCGAATCGCCGTTGCTGTTCGCATTCTCATCGACCTGCGGCTGGCCGGAATTTAGCAGCGGTAATAATCCGGCATCGTCCGCGTCGCTTGTGTCGTAAACCAGAGCGTCGCGCAGATTTGTCGTTGTGACCGCCGTGTTGTTAGGAAAGCTAGAAGCGTCTGCCGCATACAAGGCGATTGCATCGGCACCGTTTTGAAGGATGCCATCGGCGAATACAAGATCGACTCCTGAGACAGCACTGTTACCGAGCGTGAAATAGCCTTGAGCATTGGTGCTGAACCCATCAAGATCGAACGCGGCATACGACAAATCATTTGACCCGTTGTAAAGCACCACGACCAGGCCGTTTAATGATGCATTTCCAACGCCGCCGTCATAGAGTTCGACAAACTCGAGGGTGTCGGTGCTGACGGTATCGGCATCCGCTTCGTTGATCATGAAATTCGGCGTCGCGGTCGGCGTGAATGTTGCGGTCGCGGTGCTGGTCGCCGTTGGAGTTGCGGTATTCGTTGGTGTGCTTGTCGCCGTATTAGTTGCCGTTATTGTCGCAGTATTCGTGGGCGTGCTTGTAGAAGTCGCCGTCGGTGTCGCCTGGACAAAGCCGGTTATTGCAATAGTGTCGAAATTGATGCGATTTGTTCCGCCGGAAACCTTGCGAAGTTCGAAGCGGATCGGCCTTCTGGAGCCGATTATAAATGACTGGACGGTAAGCGACTGCGAGCTTGAGGTGATCGTGCTGCCAAACTTTTGCCATGTCGAGCCGTTGTTGAGCGACCCCCACAATTCCCAGGTGCTGCTGCCGTCCGTCCCGTAAACAGCGTGCTGGACTGAAAAGTTCGCAGCACTGCTTACATTGAAAGCCATTCGAACAATGCCCGCATTTCGCACGCGGGCCGCAAAAGTGCCAACTTTATGGTCGCTCGCCGTGTTTCCCGTCAACGCGTCATCCATAAACCAGTCGCCCGATTTCAATGTCACAGTGCCAGCCGCATAAGCTGCCTTGCCTCCGGCCTCAAAGCCTTCGCTGAGTTGATTAGAGGCGTCGGAACGGTCTGCAATAAAGACAAACGAATAGACCACCGCAAAAGCAATGATCGCAATGTAGATAATATTTCGCCGCTTAATTGCGCTGATTCCGTTTTGCATCTGAACAGAGAGATTATATAACGATTTCGGGCAATTTGAAATATATAATTTGAAATCTCAAATTTGAAATTTCAAATCTGAGATATAAGAGCAGAAATAAATCCACAATCCGCGATCCCAAATCCAAAATTAAATGACTGTTCCGTCCGCAATGACGGCATTTTTGGGGATAATGATAATGCCGTCGCGGATGTAGAACGATTTGTCGTCAGCCTCGCGGTCGACGGCTCCGTCCTGGTTTAGCAATCTTACGTTGTTTCCGATACGGACATTCTTGTCTATGATTGCTCGCTGAATTACGGAGTTTTCTCCGATGCCCATGTGCGGTATATTATTTGCGAGGTTGGTGTGAATTTCCGTTATCGATTCAAAAAGATCGGAGCCCATGACGATCGAATTCTGAATGTCAACGCCTTTATCAATGCGGCTGCGGAGGCCGATGATCGAATTGCGGATGTGAACGCCGTTAAGGATGCAGCCTTCGCTGACCATTGAATTGTCTATGTCGCAGCCGTGCATTTTCGACGGCGGCAGATAGCGGCTGCGGGTGTAGATTGGCGCCGAGGTGTCAAAGAAGTTGAATTTTGGCAGCGGCGAAGCGAGATCGAGATTGGCCTCGTAAAAGGCCCGGATCGTTCCGATGTCTTCCCAATACTCATTGAAAAGATATGCCTGGACGTTGTATTTCTGTATCGCGACGGGAATTATCTCGCGGCCAAAATCGACCCATGAATGATCCGCCTGCAGCAGTTCGACCATTCGGTCGTAGTTGAAAACATAAATGCCCATTGACGCGAGGAATGGGCGGGTTCCAGCTTCATCGGCATTCAAGCCGAAGTTTGTAGTGTCAACCCGCATCGATTCAAGATCGTCGCCTTTGGGTTTTTCCTTAAATTCGATGATCTTGCCGTCGGTGTCAGTCTTAAGCAGGCCGAATTCGCCGGCTTCGTTCGGAGTGCAAGGGTGCACAGAGATTGTCATGTCGGCGTTTGTGTCGTAGTGGCGTTTGAGGAATTTGCGGTAATCCATCCGGTATAGATGATCGCCGGACAGAATCAATAAGGTATCGACACGTTGATCGCGCAGGTGCGGCAACACCTGCCGGACGGCGTCGGCGGTGCCCTGGAACCATTCGGGATTTTCTTTCGTCTGCTCGGCGGCTAGAACCTCGACAAAGCCGGACGAGAAACGGGAAAATCTGTAGGCACGTGAGATATGGCGATTGAGCGACGCGGAATTATACTGTGTCAACACAAATATCTGCGTGACCTCGGAATTGATGCAGTTCGACACAGGCACATCGATCAGCCGATACGTCCCGCCAAGCGGCACGGCCGGCTTCGACCGCTCGTGCGTAAGCGGAAACAACCGAGACCCCGCACCACCGCCGAGTATCACCGCTACCACGTTGTCATGTTGACCCATACTTTCTTAGTGAATAGTAAATCGTAAATCGTTAATAGTAAATAGCTAAGGACAATTTGCTTTATACTATTAACGATTTACCATTAACGATTGACGATGTGGTATTGGACAAAAATTATCTTTTTTATCTTTGTCGGAGCTTTGCTGCTGTGGTTTTTGTATGAACTTGTGACGTTTCCAGCGATCTCTCGTCTGCGTAATGAGAACCCGACGACATCGTCGATGATCGAATACCGGCTCTCGCAGGCGCAGGCCGAGGGGCGCGAGGCCCGCAAGTTTATGATCTGGGTGCCGATCGAGCAGATCTCGCCGCATTTACAGCGGGCGGTGCTTGCGGGCGAGGATGCAAGGTTTTTCCAGCACGACGGGTTTGATTGGGAAGCTATACAAAAGGCGTGGGACGAGGCCGTAAAAGAAGGCGAGAAGGAAGCCCGCGAGGAATGCGAGGCGGAAGCCACGACGCCGCAGGAGAAGAAGGACTGCAAACCGAGCGACGACGACTGGATACCGCCGATGCCTTCGTTCAAACGCGGGGCCTCGACGGTGACGCAGCAGCTTGCTAAGAATCTTTTCCTGTCCGAAGACCGCAATTTCCTGCGAAAAGGCCGCGAGGCTGTTTACACGTACTTCCTCGAACGAGAGCTGACAAAAAAGCGCCTTCTCGAGATCTACCTGAACGTCATCGAATGGGGCGACGGCATCTACGGTGCCGAAGCCGCGTCACGTGCCTACTTCAAAAAGTCCGCGTCTGACTTAACAGCCTCCGATGCTGCTTTCCTCTCGGCGATGATCCCAAGCCCGCTAAACATCTTCAACCCAACCAAGAACCGCAAACGCGTCGTTCGGCGACAGCGAGTGATCCAGCGCGGAATGAATTCGATCAGGCTGGATTATTCGGAGAAGTAGAGGAGTGGCGGAGTAGAGGAGGGAAGGAGGGAAGGAGGGAAGGAGTAGAGGAGAAGCAAAAATGGTTGTTCGTCATCAGGAGTTAGAGGTTTACAAAAGAGCTTTTGAAGCCGCAATGCAAATCTTCGAGATGAGTAAACGGTTTCCCAAAGAAGAAACTTATTCGCTCACAGATCAAATAAGACGTTCGTCGCGTTCCGTATGTGCGAATTTAGCCGAGGCTTGGCGCAAACGACGCTACGAGGCTGCTTTTGTGGCTAAGTTGAGTGATTCCGAAGGCGAGGCTCCCGAAACTCAAACATGGATAGAATTTGCAGTGAGAAGTGGTTATTTGGAACGAGAAACGGCAAAGGTCCTATTTAAAGAATACGATGAAATTGTAGCAATGTTGGTTTCAATGATCATTAAGCCGAAAACATGGGTTCTGCCATCCGGCCAAAAAAGAAGGAGTGCGTAAAACACTCCTCCACTCCTTTACTCCTTCACTCCTCTACTTTCTTCCAACGACTTTCATCTCATCCACGACCCACTTGGCGCCGCTGAATTTTTCGGTGACGAATAATACATATCTTATATCGACCGAGATCGTGCGGTTCGTGTCGTAGTCGTAGTAGAAATCGTTGCCGAGGCCTTCGAAATTGCCGTCGAAGCAGATGCCGACCTGCTCGCCGTTGGCGTTGAGGATCGGCGAGCCGGAATTGCCGCCGACGATGTCGGTCGTCGAGAGGAAGTTGACGATAACGCTGTCGCCTTCGCCATAGCGGCCGAAATCCTTTCTGTTCTGCAAATCGATCAAACCCTGCGGAGCGTCGAAGGGCTTTTCGCCGGTGTCCTTTGCGATCATGCCCTTCATCGTCGTGAACGGCGTGCGGTACTCGGCTTCACGCGGACTGTAGCCTTTGATATGGCCGTAGGTGAAACGCATTGTAAAGTTGGCGTCCGGATACATCGTTTCCGTTCCGCGCATCTCTTTCAATGCCTGTATGTAGAGTTGGCGCAGGCGGTCGATGTTCGAGTTGAATTTCGCACTGCGGGCTGCAAATGCGGCTCTTTCCTCAACGACTCCGGCAAGAAACGGGTGCTTGGCCTGTATCTCGGGCCACGACATATTTTCAGTAGCTAAGACAGTTTCGAGCGTCGCCTTGTCGCTCTCGGCAGCCTCAGCGGCAAAAGCAGCTTCAGCATCGCGACGAGTCCTGCCGCTTGTGCCGGCAAACTTCTGGTCGTAAGCCGCAAACCGCTGGTTGGCCGGCAGAGCGTCAAACGACTTCATAAAGAATTTGAGCATCTCGCGCTCCTGCACGGGCTCGCGTTTGCTAAAAGCTGCGGTGATGGCCGCCTTCTGCTTGTCGTCAAGTTTTTTTCCTTGTTTCGCCGCCGTCGCTGCAGTCACAATGCCGCCGGTTACTGCGCCTGAGATCGGGTCGGGAAAGCGTCGAATGATCGCGTCGCGCTTTGAGGTCGCGTATGTTTCCTCAGAAAGCGATTTTAAGTCGGCGAGCAATGTACCGTATTTCTTCTGAGCGTCGGGATTTGCCGCGATCCACGCCGCCATTTTTGCCTCTTCAGCCTGCCGCTGCTGGACGACATTTGCGCGTTGCAGGCGAATGTGGCCGCCTTCATATGACTTTCGCGTGTTATCGAAGCTTGCGATGTCGCTCTGGAACTTGATGCGTTTTTCCTCATCTGTCGAGCCGATCTGCCGGAGAACATCAGCTTGGGTGCGAAGCCAGTTCGCGTCAAAAGGCCTGGTTGCGTCGCGGGCATATTCGATCGACTGGCTTTCGCGGTAACGCGTAGTGCCGCCGGGAAAACCGATCACGAATACAAAATCGTTTTCCTTAAGTCCGCCGATGTTCATCGTAAAAAACTTTTTCGGCTTGTAAGGTACATTGTTCGGCGAGTAATCCGTGGCAGAGCCGTCCGGCCCGACATACGCCCTTAAAAACGCGAAATCACCCGTGTGACGCGTCCATTCAAAATTATCAGGGTCGCCGCCAAAGACGCCGATGTTGCGCGGCGGAGCGTAAACAACGCGGATATCCTTGATTTTTGCCGTCTGATAAAGATAATAAAAATAACCGTTGGAGATGCCCTGTATGAGGATCTCCGAACCGTTAGCTTTTGCTTTTTCGGCGGCGGTCAGGTCGGCGATGTTCTTTTTGATCGCATCGGCAAGCTCTTTGCCCGACAGATTTTCGGTGCCGGCTTTGACCTTCGCCGTCACGTCGTCTATCCGCTGCGTCATCGTGAGCGAAAACGGATCCCCGTCGCTGCCCTTCGCCTGAATCTCGCCCGAGCGGCTTTTGGCGTCAAAACCATCCTCGACAAGGTCATAGTTCGGCTTCGATGCCGACACCAAAGCGTCAAACGCGCAATGGTGGTTCGTCAATATAAGCCCATCCGGCGAGACAAACTCAGCCGAGCAGCCGCTGTCCAGCCTGACCACGGCATCGGTCAGCCCGCCGCCGCCCGGATTATAAATATCGCTGGGCTTGATCTTAAGCCCCTTCTTCTTGAGCTCAGCCCCGATCCCGGCGATCTGTCCCGGCACAAACATGCCTTCGTCAGGAACAAAAGCAAAACTAAAGCTCGAAAAACACATCGCGACCATCATCGCGACCGAAAAGACACGGTTAATTTTCATTTTCATATAAAAGAATTTCCTCAACGTGAAGTTTACGTAAATTTTGATCTAAAGGTTACGTAAATACTAACAATTAGATGCGGAAATACAAAAAAGCTAGCGGAGAATTTAACTTGACCCATTCAGAACCGAGCAGACTGGGCAATCTGTGATAATATAAGCTAGTTATGGAGTTAACAATTTCAATTTCTGACCAGATAGGAACAATTCTTCTAAAACGCGCAAATGACAAGGGACGCGAAGTGAATGATTTTGTGCGAGAAATCGTAGAAGACCAAGCCCTCACTCCTACGCTCGATGAGTTATTATCTCCGGTGCGTAAAGAGGTGGCAGAAAGCGGCATCACAGAGGATGAACTTGACGATTTCATGTATACGCTCAGAAACAAAGTAATTGAGGAGAGGGCTAGAAATTAATCTTTCATGCCTTCTGAACGAATACGAGTTGTGTTTGACTGCAATATCATTTGGCAGTCTTTCTTTTTTGGCGAAGGGGTTTCGGCCAAATGTAAACATCTGGTAGATGACGGATTGAATTACTCTTAAGCTCTCAAATTCTTGAGGAAATAAGAGAAGTTATGAACCGACCGGAGCTATCGGCGAAATATAAATCCGCCAGCGAACTGACGACGGAGAAGTTTTTAGAGGGCCTCGCAAAGAAAAGCAGATATTATCGTTCCGTTCCTAGGCACTTCGCATTTGCCAGAGACCCGGATGATGAACCATACATAAATCTTTCCGTGGAAGGGAACGCGGACTATCTTGTCACGCGTGACAGTGACTTACTTGATCTGATGACAAATCACGATTTGGAAAGCAAGCAGTTCCGACAAAAAACACGACCGCTAAAAATTGTTGATCCTGTGGAGTTTTTGAAAATCTTTCAGAAACACGCCAACATGCGAATACAATAGAGCCGGAAAGCACGAAAATAACATAAGGCGGCACACTCTACGTAGAGTGTGCCGCCTTACTATCGTGCGGGCTTGTGCATTAACGCGTGATTGCGCTTAGGTCAGCCGGTTCCGGCGGGAGGAAGTGGCGTGGGTTGATCGGGCGGTCGCCCAAACGCAGCTCGAAGTGGAGGTGCGGGCCTGTTGAGCGGCCTGTTGAGCCGACTAAACCAATCAAACTGCCGCGTGTTAGGGTTTGGCCGACTTCAGATTCGATCTTTGAGAGGTGACCGTAGCGCGAGGTTAGGCCGTTGCCGTGGTCGATCTCGATCAGGTTGCCGTAACCGCCTTTGTAGCCTGCAAAAATGACTGTGCCGTTTGCCGGAGCGGTGACCTGGTCGCCGCGTTCGCCGTCGATGTCCATTCCGGGGTGAAACTCGTAAGAGCGCCCGCCGAACGGATTTCGCCTAAAGCCGAACTCGTTATTGATCTTACCCAAATGTGCCCAAACGAGCGGCAGCGAGTCGGGATCTGCGTTTTGCCTGATTGAAAGAATTTGACTGTCGATCTCCGCGTTTTCGTTATCGGTCGAACCGCTTTCATCGGGCCCGCCGCTGTTCTGCGAATATTCGCCCACTTCTGCGGATGAAGGTGAATTATCGGCCTGACTGATCGATTCGGCGGCAACTTTTGTAAAAAGCGAAGTTTTTGCAAAAGCTTCCACAAACGCCGGATCGGTGACGATCCTGCCGATGCCGATACCCAAAGTTGTTAAACAAATAAAAAGAAAAATACCAAGCGATCCGAAATAAACAAAATTTTTCGAGACCGCAATCCGTTTTATATAAATTTTAGATTTTGATGAATGAGATAAAAGAAAAGTATATGACTTGTCGTTTTTCTGCATTATGCTTTTAAGCTCCTTTTAATGATTTTTCGCGCCGGATAAAATGCATCCGGCACTTGGAATCACGCAAGAATAGCCGCGAGCGACTAACGCGAAACCTGTCGCAAGAGTAAAACTGCTAAAATAAACTCCCGCTTAATGTGGGTGAAACCCCTTGATGGCTCCAAATCGAAGATAAGAAACTATCTCTATAACAACATAGGCTACCCAAAAAAGCAAATGTGCCAAACCACATACAATATATGGTTCGGCACAAAGTGTTGAAATAGTGCAACTTACGCCGCTCTTTGTTTATCCTGCCACGCTCGAAAGAGCATCAAACCGACAAAAGCGAAAAGAGCGAGGAAAGCGAGAACGATGATCAGCTTGATCGCAAAAGCCAGAAAACCGACAAAGCCGATCAAAGCCTTGAGAAGCGTAATAACCAATGCAATGAGAACAAGCAAACTGCCTACAATCGAAGCGGCCTTTATAAACATCACCATAATTCAAACTCCTGTCTAACCATCTCTCCAACTGCCGGTGCGCGAACGATCGCTAAAATCTGATGAGACCTTATAATCAGCCTCGCTGTATCGTGCCTGTGCCAGGGCAAAGCTTGTCTGCGGCGATGAGTCAGTCCACCTTGTTACAACAGGCTTAGGCTTAAATATATAGCCTCGCAGCACATAAATACCAAGTCCGATGAGCATGACCGGCACGATCACTCTCGTCAAAAAGGTACGGTCGATAAATCGAATGAATACAAAAGAAACACCCAAACCAAGCAGCAAAATGCCCCAAACCTTGGGATTACCTGAAAATCTGCTTACCAAAATGCCGTCCGCAACATCAGGAGTCAAGCCGGCTCTGATCATCTGTGCCGAACGCCATGCATCAAGTGCGGCAAAGAACCACATGCCCATCAGGCCAAAGACAAACGGCAGCATAATCGGCGTTCGGCTATTAAGGATCATCATCTGCAACAACCCGACAAATATCGCGAAATGAACCAACGCCTTCACCGTCTGACCGTTGTAGGCCGCGCCTAAACCAGGGCAAATGAACGAAAGAAATGTTGCGATCACGGGCGACGTGCGTTTTCGCACAAAAGGCACATGGTTTGTCCTACTTTGCTGCCGCAAAAGATCGATACCCTGAACAATGCAGTCCTGGCAATAAGGAAACCCTTTGATGCGGTGGTCACAGGCCGCGCACAGCGACCGGCCACAGCCGTTACAGCTTACAACTGCCGCATTTTGACTGTGATAGGCACAATTCATTACTTATTTCCCCCGTTCGACACGTCGGTCGTGCCCGTGATCGGGTCTTGTTTTACTGCAGGCTCCAATTGATTCGGTTTACCGTTCCATGCTTCCGAGCTTTGCTGATATGTCTGTTCGGCAAGATCGACGCCGGTTGTAAAGACACCTGCCAGCGTTCCGTCCGCCGAAACCGTCTGGCTAAATACGAGAAACGCAAAAAGAAACATCATCGCAACCGGCGCAAGCTGTGGAACGCCGATAGGGAAGCCGAGACCGCGAATCCATTCGCCAACCTGCGAAGTCCACGACGCCGTAACCTCTTCTACTTTCGCCGTTCCCAAAGTCAAATTGAGTATCCGCACATGCAAGCCCGCCGGAACCGTTAGCTCTTCCATCTTGTATGTGTAACAGGCCGCTATCGAACGCACGACCATGCCCGGCAAATCTTCACATTGAGAGCACAAAGCCGCGTGGCGTTCCCATCGATGGAATGATGCCGCCGGCAAAAACCCGTCGAGATAATCCGTCAAAGAACCTTCAAAATCCTCGCACGCCATCGCCGTCTGCGGCATCGTCATCGAAAGCACGCGAGCCTCAAGCCGCGTCACCGAAGCCGTCGGCACAGCAATCTCACGGCAGACCGACAAAGATTCTTTTACGTCGTTAAGCAGCGAATGACAAAGCGGGCAACTAAGAGCGTGAGCGGCAACAGACTTATGCGCCGGGCTATCCAAAGTCTTGTCGAGATAGTCCGTCAACAATTCTTCAAACGTCGAACAATTCACTATGTTTTGCTGCTCCTTAATCATATTGCTTATTACTGCGTGAAAGGTTGTAGGCAAATAGCTCAAGCAGCACGGAAAAAACTTGATTTACTATAATTTCAGCCAACATATTCTCAACGCGTTCCCTTTATCTATTCACTGTTCACTATTCACTGTTCACTAAATCGTCACCACTCTCATTCTTCTCAAGATTTTAGCCAACTCAATTCTTCCGCGATTGATACGCGATTTGACGGTGCCTTCGGGAATTTTCAAGACGTCAACGATCTCCTGATAGGTCAATTCCTCGATGTCACGCAGGATGACGCACGTTTTCAAATCCTGCGGCAGCTTGTCGATACCTTCCTGCACCTGCGAAGCCAACTCCTTTCGCTCCATCTCTTTGTGTGCCGAAGTTCCTGCCGCACGCAGATGGTATTGGTGATCGTCAACCGCGTCGGCCCTCGAATTTTGCGGATTGCGCTGGCGGTGACGGTAATCGTCGATTATCAAATTTCGCGCCAAGCGCATGAGCCAATTGGAGAGGTCGCCATGCTTCGGGTCGTATTGTTCGAGCGTTTTGTAGATGCGGATGAAAACGTCCTGCGTAAGGTCTTCCGCCGCATCGACGCTCGACGTAAAGCGATAAGCGAGATTAAAAATCCGGCGCGAATATGCGGAAACAATATCTTCCCACGCCGCGCCGTCGCCCGAACGAGCACGCCTGACGAGTTCCGCACCATTTATTTCGGTCACAGCCTTTAATGCTTCCAAAATTATCCCCCGCGTCTGAAGGCCAAACAGGATGCTTGCCGCTCCAGTCAACCCGCCTTGTCAGAAATGTTTACGACGGGCCGGAAACAGAAGTTCCAAGAAAAGATAGCAGATTTAATCCGAAATTGCTCCGTTTATTTGCAGCAATCTGCCGCTTCAGGCTTCGGGCTATGCCCGTCTATTTGCGGAAAAGCTCTGCTTTTCCGCGGGCTGTAGAAAAGATCTGCGGCTACGCCGCCGCTCAGATCGGCGAATTTCTATCCGCTTAGCTTTCTGGTAAACTACTCGTTTCGGTTATTGACGCGGATCGTAGTAGTAATGAGCATCAAGCAGATCAGCGTGCGCGGAGCACGACAGCACAATCTAAAAAACATCGACGTTGATATACCACGCGATAAGTTCGTGGTCATTACCGGCTTATCAGGTTCGGGTAAATCTTCGCTCGCATTCGACACAATTTATGCCGAAGGCCAGCGGCGTTATGTGGAATCGCTATCGGCCTATGCGCGGCAATTTCTCGATCAACTCGAAAAGCCCGACGTCGATTCGGTCGAAGGCTTAAGTCCGGCAATTTCTATTGAACAAAAAACCGTTTCGCGTTCGCCCCGTTCGACAGTCGGCACCGTAACCGAGATTTACGATTTTCTGCGTTTGCTGTTTTCATCAATCGGCCAGCCGCATTGCCATCAGTGTGACGCGCCGATCACACGGCAGTCTGTCGATCAGATAATCGCCGGAATTTCCGACCTGCCGGAAGGCGAACGCGTGATGATCCTCGCGCCCATTGTGCGCGGGCGAAAAGGCGAGTTCAAAAAGGAACTTGAAAAGCTGCACAAGGATGGTTTTGTCCGTGCCCGCATCGACAGCGAAATACGGCAGCTCGATGAAGAAATAATTCTCGACAAAAGAAAAAATCACACCATCGAGGTCGTCATCGACCGCCTGCTGATGAAAAACGGCGTTCGCGAACGGCTAGCCGAATCCGTAAAGACCGCACTCAAACTCACGGACGGTGCAGTGCTAGTTTCAATTATCGACGGCGAAGAAAAACTCTATTCCGAAAAGATGGCTTGCGTTAATTGCGGCATCAACATCGCTCCTCTTGAGCCGCGATCGTTTTCGTTCAACTCAAACTATGGAGCCTGCAAACGCTGTCAAGGAATCGGCACGGTGCTTGAGATCGATGCGAACAAGATCGTGCCGAACGGCGATGTGCCCGCCGGAAAAGTTGACTTTTTGGGCGGCGTCGATAAAGCCGGCGCGAGTTTTTTGCGTTCTGCACTCGTTGCCATCATTGAAAAATTCACTGTCGGTGATTCGCTTGAGCCTCCGACCGGAAAAGAAAAAGAGCGTAAATCAAAGCGTCGAAAAGCCGGCGACGATCTGCTTGGCGGCGGACGCAATGCTCTTCTTGCGGTCAATTTTGCCGATCTGCCGCAGGAAATTCGCGACGCGTTCTTCAACGGCACAAAGCGTCGGCTCACTTTCAAACACGGCGACTATAAATTCGAGCGCGACTGGCGCGGCGCCTTGCGGGCGATGCGCGAGAGAATTGAAAATCCGCCCTCCGAAAAAATCGAAACGGCATTGGAAGAATTGATCGCGCCTATGCCGTGTCCGTCGTGCAACGGAATGCGATTGCAGCCGGAAAGCCTCGCGGTCAAGGTCAACGGTCTCGGCATTGGTAATTACACCGAGCTTCCGATCTCGGAATCGTACAAAAAAATTGCGGCCGTCAAACTCAGCCCGCGTGACGAAAAGATCGCCGGTCTCGTGCTTAAAGAGATTCGCGACCGTTTGCAGTTTCTCGACGCAGTTGGTCTCGGTTATCTGACGTTGAGTCGCTCGTCAGCTTCGCTCTCAGGTGGCGAAGGCCAGCGCATTCGTCTTGCGACGCAGATCGGCTCACAGCTTCGCGGTGTGCTTTACGTTCTCGACGAGCCGAGTATCGGCCTGCATCCACGCGACAATCTGCGGCTGCTTGATACACTGCACAAATTGCGTGATCTCGGCAACACCGTTCTCGTCGTCGAGCACGATCAGGAAACAATCGAGCACGCCGATCACATTATCGATCTAGGCCCCCTCGCCGGAACGCACGGCGGCGAAGTTGTAGCTACCGGCAAACCAAAAGATATTGAAGCCAACGATGCGTCACTAACCGGTAAATATTTAAAAGGCGAACTACAGATCGAGGTTCCCGACCTACGCCGCCTGCCAAACGGCAACCGCATCAAAGTCAAAGGTGCTCGCGGCTACAATCTGAAAAATATCGATGTCGAATTTCCGCTCGGGCTTTTAACGGTTGTCACAGGCGTTTCCGGTTCGGGCAAATCGACGCTCGTGGAAGAGATTCTTTATCCGGCGTTGTATCGACATGTTTATAAATCGGCCTTAGAGCCGCTCGAACACGACCGCATCGAAGGCCTCGAACTTGTCGATAAGATCATCGAGATCGATCAATCGCCGATCGGCCGCACGCCGCGTTCTAATCCGGCGACTTACACCGGACTTTTTTCGCCGATTCGCGACCTCTATGCGATGCTGCCGGAATCGCGCACACGCGGTTACAAGGCGGGCCGTTTCTCGTTCAACGTAAAAGGAGGCCGCTGCGAAGCCTGCGAAGGCGGCGGCTTAAAACGCATCGAGATGAACTTCCTGCCCGACGTTTACGTCACCTGCGACGTGTGCCGCGGCCATCGCTACAACCGCGAAACCCTCGCCGTAAAATACAAAGGCCTCTCAATCGCCGACCTGCTCGACACAACCATCGAAGACGCGCTTCCGCTGCTCGAAAACATTCCCGCGATCAAACAAAAACTCGAAACGCTTCTCGACGTCGGCCTCGGTTACATCAAGATCGGCCAGTCATCCACAACACTCAGCGGCGGCGAAGCCCAACGCATCAAACTCGCCAAAGAGCTGAGCAAGCGTGCGACCGGCAAAACGATCTACATCCTCGACGAGCCGACCACGGGCCTGCACTTCGCCGACGTTCACAAACTGCTCGACGTCCTCCAAAAACTAGTTGACACCGGCAACACCGTCATCGTCATCGAACACAACCTCGACGTAATAAAATCCGCCGACTACATCATCGACCTCGGCCCCGAAGGCGGCTCCGGCGGCGGCAAAGTCGTAGCAACCGGAACACCGGAAGAAGTAGCGCGTATCAAAAAATCTTACACCGGGCAAGCGTTGAAATCAGTTCTGTAGAATGAAATTCCGAAGCCCGCGCCCGAGCATATGTTGAATGGCTTAGGGTTTTTCTGTTTCGCGCCCCGCTCTTCGCACGCCGCGCATTGCTTTTCGCATGCCGCGCATGGCTTTCCGCATTTCGCGCATCGGTTTTCGCACTCTGCGCAAGGCGTTTCGCAGACTTGACTTATATTAATGACAAAGCAGGCAGGCTTTTATAATCTCGGACGCCTGAATTCGAGGCCGCTGACCTGTTGGTATTGGGGCGAATCGGCTCCGAAGACGGATTTGACGTATTTTTTGACAAGCAATGCGCGGTCGATCATGTTTTTGGGTTCGAGATACATGGTCGTGTTGCGGGCGATGCGGGCGTTGCTGAGCGGAGTGTTGGCGGCTACAACGGCGTTGTTGGCGGTCTTGAGCGAGGCGGAAAGCGTGTTGAGCGTCACGACCTTGAGGGCGGTTTCGTTCGGAATGTATGTTGCAGTGTTCGTAAGAAGCTGAATCAGATTATCAAAATGGTCAACGAGCTGCGAATAGCTCTGCTGCGAAACCGAGATGCCCGCGCTTTCGTCAACGGGCGTGGCCGGGTCGTCGGGCGGCAGAGCCTTTTTGCGTGCTCCGTCTATGTTACGCTTGATGGATTTTGCGTCCTCAATGACGTTCGGCGGCGCTCCGGAAGCCGCAAGATTGGCGACAATGCGCGTCACGAGCTTTCGAATCCCGTCGAACGCGGTCTCGCGGTTGTTCACCGCAACCTTCCACGGAGCCAGCGCCGCCGCAACCGCCGCCACATTCGACTGAGCCGTAGCCAACAAAGTTTGGAGCTTCACAACCGTCAAATCGCAGAATCGTAGGCCTGACCCCGATTCTTTCCCGATCTTTTAATCGTTAACGACCTGGTAAAAGGTGCAATCAGGTATTCCGATTCGCCATAATTCCTTACCGGCCAATACGTCCAACGCAACAATGGAGCAGTCTGTGTCGGAAAGGACGAAAGCATTTGCCCCAATAATCAAAGGGATAACAGGAGTGGATTTGGAGGCCATTTCAGTCCTCCATTTTTGTTTGCCAGTTGCGAGATCGAATGCCGCGATAGCAGTGGAACCCTGAACGATCAAAACTTGTCCGTCGGAAGTTACACGTCGGGTATATAGTTCCTCGAAACGAGAACTTGCATGGTCCTGATCCGTGTTCGAGATGGGACGAGAAATTCCGCTCAAGGACTTTGCCCAGATAGTTTTTCCGGTTCGTTGATCGACCGCTTGGATTTCCTCGTTACGAACGAGAAACACCTTGCCGTTCAGTACGACAGGCTTTATGTGAGTGTCCGTTGGCAGTTCCCAAAGAAGCCTTTTTGCACGAAGGTCTAACGCACCAAAATGATCGACGCGATTGTTACCATAAATAACACCATCGACCAAAGTGCCAACGGCTTGACCGCTTGAGTCCTCATAAGTCCCGGGACGCTCGGCGATATGGAAGATGGTTCTCTCGCCGTTTTCAAGATCAACTTCGGCCCAATGACCGTCGTTTTCGTCAGTCTTTTGCGATGCGGCGACCTGTTCTTCTGCGACTATGAAATAGGCGTGATTGTCGAAGACATATGGAATCGTTACGGTATCGCCGGTTGATCCCATCCAATTGTCGATTCGCCACAATTCCTTACCGGTTTTTCGATCTAAAGAATGAAGATGCCATCTCGCGCACGCGAGAATTCGATCTTCGGCCAGAACAGGGTAAGTGCCGAAGGTGCCGTATCCATCCGCCATTGAAAACTTCCATTGAACCTTACGGCTCTCCAAATCAACGGCAAAAAATCCTTCGTCCTCTCCCCGCCAACCATACTTATCAATTCCAGACCTGCCGCCAAAGAATACAGTCCCATCGGTAATTATTGGTTGCTCAACTATGACGCGATCGGTTGTGTATATTCTTTCTATGAGCCTCGAGGAAAGATCCAATCGATATAGGTTGTATCCGGCCCCAAAATACAACGCATCATCGGCCAATGTGAAATTTGAAACATTCTTGGCCTCTCGAATCTCACGCAAAAATCCCGCAGGCATGCAACTTGAAATTCCAATAAGACAAGTAAGAGCAACTATTCTGCTAAACCGTCGCCACATATGTTTTCTAAATTTGGTATCTGCTCAGACGTTCTACGACACTAACACACTTGGATGCGCGGATCAGCAAAAAAGGCCTCGTCCATTTCTGAACGAAGCCTTTTTTATTAGCTGAACACACGCTAAAGCGTGACTCTAAGCTCAGGAATCTACATTCCCATGCCGCCCATGCCTTCATAAACTAATTCTGCCGGGTCATAAAAGCGTTCCTTCTATCCCGCACTCGATTGAATAGACGCTGTCGTTTGTGGCGACGATCATTTCGCCGTTGCGGGTGAAGCAGAGGCCGACGGCGTTGTTGGCGGCGACGAAGTGCTCGGCGTGTTTGCCGTCGGGCGAGATGCGGACGATGCCGTGGCGGCCCTGGTAGCAGGCGACGACGTATAGGATGCCGGATTTATCGAAGGCTAAACCTTGCGGGCGTCCGAGGCCGGTGAAGAACTTTTCGTCGTAGCCTTCTTTGTCGATGACGTGAACGGCGTCGCTGCTTGCGAGGCCGGGCGAAGTCAGAAACAGCCTGCCATCCGTTCCGAATGCCATGTGATACGCCGCGACCGAAGGTTCCATCACTGTAAAGGTTTCGGAGGTCGCGTCGTCGCGCAAACGAAAGACGATTCCCGAACGGTCGCCGACATACATTCGCCCTTCGGCGTCGAAAGCGATGCCCGTCGCGATCCCCAGACCCGAAGCATAAACCGTCGAGCCGCCGTCTCGCCCGACCGCATAGACTTCGCCCTCGGCACGGTTCGTGACGAACATCTGGCCTTCGCTGTCGAAGGCAATGCCGGTCGGGTTAAGAATCGGATCGGCAAATTCGTCGAGGTAACCATCCGTTTCGAGCCGAAAAATCGTCGCAGGCAAATGCTGCCCGCGTCCGCCCGAACGCGTGAGAATGATCGCTCCGTCCGAAGGATCGACCGCCGGATTTGCGACGATATGCATTCCGTCTGTGATCTTTCGGCCAAGCGTGATCTCAGCCTGATCGCTCACAACGCCGCCGCATTCAAGATGAACAACTTTTTTGCCTTTCGACTCGCTTATTTCCGGATCAACTTCAGCAAGCACATCGCCCAACTCGTCTTCGGGCACGATCGCGAGCACACGTGTTGACGAGGCCGCAACGATGCGGCATCCGATATCGCCGACATAAACCGCCGAACTTTGACCAAGGTCAAAACCTTCACAAGCAATAGCGATCTCGCCACCGGCTATAGCGTAACGCGGTTCGACAGATGTTATCTTCAAACGCTGAGCCATAATTGAAACGATTTTACGATTCTTAACAGGACGTGTCGAATCTAATCCCACGGCCTCGGCGCCGGCCAGTGTTCGTCGGGAGCCACCGGATCAGGTTGTTTGGATGAGACATTATCTGCTGAAACGTCAGCGAAGACAAAGTTTTCTGAGCGAACCGGCTCGCCGTGAAGCCGCCGAAGCATCGCGAGCTGCCCTGCGTGCGTCATCACGTCCGAGAAAGGCCCTTGCAGCATGCGCTCTTCGGTAATGTCGATCAGTGGAGTTTCTTCGTCCAAAAGCCGTCGCAAATCAGACAGCATTTCGTGAAACCGCGCTGTCTCGTCCTCAAAATTTTCAAGCGGCTCAGGCCGGTAGCTGCCGCCGATAAAAAACGTCCGCGCATAACCGAGAACACTCGCCATGTGTCGCACAAGCTCCATCGGAGTGCGAACACCGGAACCTGCGTCAAACTGCGCGAACGATTCCGGTGCTCCACGTAAAGCCTTCTGCGTCCGGTAAGCAAGGGCTCCAAGAAAATGCCGGAGCATCTGTCGTTTTTCGGTCATAGCAGTGAAGGCTGGTCCGACATGCGGGTTAAACTTTCCAATCCGAAATGCTCGTAGGCGAGGCGTGTTGCCATGCGGCCTCGGGGCGTGCGATTGAGGAAACCGATCTGTAGCAGATACGGCTCGATAATCTCTTCGATGGAGTCTTTTTCCTCATTGATCGCGGCTGAAATAGTGCCCAAACCAACAGGTCCACCGTCGAATTTTTCGATGATGGTCTTAAGCATCTTGGCGTCGCGTTCGTCGAGGCCATAGCTGTCAACCTCCATTCGATCGAGACCGTTGCAGGCAATGGCCTCGGTTATATGTCCATCGGCGTCAACCTCAGCAAAATCTCGGACACGTCGGAGCAAACGATTAACGATACGCGGCGTCCCGCGTCCGCGTTTAGCGATCTCGTGCGAGCCGTTTTTTTCGATCTCTACATTCAGAATGCTCGCCGACCGCTCGCAAATAGTCCGTAGGTCTTCGACACCGTAAAAATCAAGGTGAAAGATAATACCAAATCGTCCCCTTAATGGAGCCGTGATCAAACCAGGTCGCGTGGTCGCTCCGATCAGAGTGAACTTCGGAAGCTCAAGCTTTATCGACCTCGCCGCCGTTCCTTGCCCGATCATGATATCGATATTGTAGTCCTCCATCGCCGGGTAAAGGATCTCCTCGATGGCAGGATTGAGGCGGTGGATCTCGTCAATGAAAAGCACGTCGCCTTCTTCAAGATTGGTCAGGATCGCTGCCAGGTCGCCGGCCTTTTCAATGATCGGACCAGAGGTCGATTTAAGCGACGCTCCCATTTCGTTCGCGACTATATTCGATAGCGTCGTCTTACCCAAACCCGGCGGCCCGGTCAGCAAAATGTGGTCGAGTGCCTCGCGACGTTTTAGTGCGGCCTTCATAAAGACCCGCAGGTTCTCCTTGACCTTTGTCTGCCCGATATACTCCGCAAGCTGCGCCGGACGCAACGACGCGTCGAACTGGCTCTCGTCATCCGACAAAGCTTCGTTCCTTATGTTTATCGCTTCCGCACTTTTCATCGCAAAACAAGCTCTTCTTCTCTTCCTTTGCGTTCGTAGCGGCTTTGCGTGAGCTTCTTATGATTTCACGCAAAGACGCGAAGAACGCAAAGGAAGAGAAGAAGCAAATTGAAGAAAAATCAATCCGTCAAATCGTTTACCACCCGCCGAATGCCGTCTTTTATCAGCGCTACATTGAAGTTTATCAGCAATCCGAGCCTCATATCAGCCAATCGCAAGTAGGTTAGCAATATTTTTCCGTGCACGGGAGCTAAAGCTTCAACGGATTTACACTCGATTATTACTTTGTTCTCGACAATGATGTCTGCACGAAAGCCAACGTCAAGTGTAACGTCACCATAAGCGGCCGGAATTCCGCGCTCCGTTACGACATACAGTCCGCGTTGCTGTAATTCGTGAGCGAGGGCTGCCCGATAAACGGTTTCAAGAAGTCCGGGTCCGAGGGCGTTGTGAACCTTAAAAGCACAGTCCACGATAATTGTGGCGAGCTGGTTTTCGTGCATTCAGGAATTTTCACGCAAAGCCGCAAAGAAAATCAATCCGTCAAATCATTTCTACTTCCGAATGCTGTCTTTATCAACCCAGCATTGATTCTTTCTGCCACTCTGTAAAGAGAAATCAACTCTTTCTTCTCTTCCTTTGCGTTCTTTGCGACTTTGCGTGAGCCTCCTTTATATTTCACGCAAAGACGCAAAGAACGCAAAGGAAAACGCAAAAAAAAAATTTAATCTATTCACCTGTGCCGAAGGAATGCGGCCTTGCGCGCTACTTCGCCAGGATTTGCAATGCACGGCGGAGAAGTTTTTGGACAGAAACCTCGGTGCCTTCGCTCCCGGCTTGTTTTAGTGCTTTTTCTGCGACGGTTCTCTGATAGCCGAGATTTATCAGTGCTGAAAGAGCATCTTCGAAAACGGCGTCTGATGGCAGTGTCTCTCGCGAGGCTCCATCAAGAGCCGAGCCGTCACGAGAGAATTCTTCGACCTTGTCGCGAAGCTCGATGACAAGCCTTTCAGCAGTTTTTCGGCCGACGCCCGGGATCGATGTCAGCCGAGCCAGATCATTGGTGCGAATCGCCTTGATTATCTCGTCCGCGCTCATGCCGGAAAGCATCGTGATGCCTGATTTTGCTCCGATCCCTTGAACTGAGAGCAACTTTAGATAGAGATCGCGTTCGCGCAACGTCTTAAAGCCGAAAAGCTGGATCGCGTCTTCGCGCACATGCGTGTAAATGCGCAGCTGCACGTCCGAGCCGACTTCGCCGAGCTCGTAAAACGTCGAGAGCGGTATCAACACTTCATAGCCGACGCCGCTCACATCTACGATTGCCGTGTTCGCGTGTTTCTCAAGCAATTTTCCCGAAAGGTAAGCGATCATCGTTTCACACTTGCAACATGATTGTATGAGAAATCTCGCCGCATCGCAACACTCCTAAAAAAAAGTTGAAAATATTGAGACTTGAGGCATAAAAAACTTTGCAGATACCATCAAACGCGATAAGATATATTTATAGAGTTGAAACCGAAAACGAGAAGCCGGCGTAAGCAGTAGTAGTTCTTGAGAGGTAAAATCGATGTTTAATAAGGGGTTGTTAAATCGCGTGCTGCCGTTCCTGGCAACATTTGCGTTTGGTATTTTTGTCGCCAGTTTTTTTGTGAGTATCGGAAGCTCGCATTCCGGCCATCAGCGCGGAAAATGCAGAAAAGAAGTGCAGCGATTGCGCGAGGAAAACTTGCACCTGCATTATCAGCTCGATTCAAAGCGCGAAGAGCAATTGAATTTGCCTCATTTCGAGAGCGAGGATTGGGGAGTGCCGGCCGTTGAAGACAATTTCTTGCCGCCGCCGCCGATGAAGGAGCATAAACCCAAAGCCAGATAACTTTTACCAAAATCCGAACCACAGGTTAACGCGCGTCGCGAGTGATGTGTTAATCTGTGGTTTCCTTCTTTTCTATGGACGAATCCCAGGCCCGAAAACTGATCGTTGAGATCGGCAAGCTGCTTTATGAACGCAGTTACGTCGTGTCGTCGGACGGTAACGTCAGCATTCGCTTGTCTGAGGATCGCGTGCTAGCGACGCCGACGATGACCTGCAAAGGCCGAATGACCGAGGACGATCTTGCATTGACCGACATGGACGGCAAGCCAATTTCCGACAAACGCGCGTCGTCGGAACTCGCCATGCATCTGTTGATCTACAAGATGCGGCCCGACATAAAGGCTGTCTGTCACGCACATCCGCCGAACGGTACTGCATTCGCGGTCGCCGGCCTTGCGATAGACAAACCGATCTTGTCGGAAGTGATTTTAACGCTCGGCTGCGTGCCGCTGACCGATTACGGAACGCCTTCGACACATGAATTGTCAGAGGCGATGAAGCCGTTCATCGCTCATCACAACGCTTTACTGCTGGCTAATCACGGTGCCGTAGCTTACGGCGATAACCTCTGGCAGGCCTTCGACCGAATGGAAACTTTGGAACATACAGCCAGGATCGCGATCCTAGCAAAGACGCTCGGCGGCGCGGTCGATCTTCCAGCCGACGCGATTCAGAAACTTGTAGAGATAAGAGAAAAGGCCGGTTATCTAAAGGAAAACGCCCGCTGCCAGGCTTGCGGATATTTGCACGATACGAATCTTTCCTGTGAATTGGAAGTTGATTATCCTGCAAAAACCGAAACGAACGGAAGAAAGATCTCCTTTACGCGCGAAGAATTGATCGAGCTTTTGAGCCAGGCGGCCAAATTGGGTTAAACTAATTCGCAGTAGTTCTACATACAAAATCAGGAGCAAAAATTACATGCAGGAAGCATTAGGAATGGTGGAGACAAAGGGTTTGGTGGCCACGATCGAGGCTGCCGATGCAATGGTGAAGGCGGCAAATGTGCAGCTTGTCAGCTACGAAAAGATCGGTGCGGGTTTTGTAACGGCTATCGTTCGCGGTGACGTTGCGGCAGTCAAAGCTGCCACCGATGCCGGAGCCGCGGCTGCTCGGCGAGTCGGCGAACTCGTCAGCGTTCACGTCATACCGCGTCCGCACTCGAGCGTTGACGAAACTCTGCCAGTAGTGCGGAAGTAGTGAATAGTGAATAGTGAATAGTGAATAGTTTAGGAATGCATTCACGATTCACGATTTACGATTCACGATTTACGAATCGATGATAATCGCACGCATATTAGGCACAGTCGTGTCCACTCAAAAGGACGAACGCCTGCTCGGGAAAAAGCTGCTCATCGTCAAGCCGATCAATCTCGACGGCACTGACCAGAGCGGCTATATTGTTTCCGTGGACACGGTCGGCGCGGGTTTTCACGAAAAGGTGATCGTCGTTAGCGGCTCGTCGGCCCGAATGGCCGATGGCAACAAGGATTGTCCGATTGATTCCGCGATCATTGGGGTTATCGATACTATAGATTTCATTTGAGAGTTAAGGAAGTATGAAAATGAGATCGATATTAATTATCACAATCGGAGCGATCGCGATGTCGTCGCAAGTTTTTGCGCAGGCAGTCGGGGCAAGCCGCGGCACCGGCATGACCAGCGGCAGTTATTCCGTCACAGGGAAGGTGATGCTTCCGGACAACAAACCCGCCGTCGGCGTACGCGTGAATGTCACCTGCGATTTCACAACCGTTTCCGCGGACACGGATCCGGACGGAACGTATCGGGTAACCGGCGTTCCGGCGGGAAATTGTACGATCACGGCGAAGGTGCCGGGCTTTGATCCCGCGACCGAAAACCGTCAAATCACTCGCGATACGCCGTTTGGAATGGCGATCTATGTTCCGCTTTTCGTTCGCGCAAATCCTTACAGCACTGCCAACCCGCTGTTTAAAGACGTTCCGAAACAGGCGCTCGAGAAATTCAAATCCGGTATGGGCCGCGTAGAGAAGGGAAACGCCGACGCCGCGCTCGCTTTGTTCGACGCGGCGATCTCGCTTTATCCGAAGTTTGCTGTCGCGTGGTACCAGAAAGGCCAGATCTTGCTCGGCAAGAACGACGTTGACAAGGCTATCGAGTCGTTTGTAAAGGCAATCGAAATCGCACCTAATTATATGGATGCGAAGTACGCGTTCGGAATGGCGCAGCTTCAGATAAAGAACTACGAAGTCTCCGAGGCAGTATTTCGCGACGTGCTGAAACAGACTCCTGACATGAGCGGGGCTCATCTCAATCTTGGTATCTCGCTCTTCTATCTTGAGAAATTGGACGAGGCCGAAGCGGAACTAAAGAGCGCCGTTGCATCTAAAACCGGAGATAAACTTGCGCTTGCGCATCTTTATCTTGGACAGATCTACGTGCAGAAAAAGCGGAACGCAGACGCGATCACTGAGCTACGGAAATATCTCGATATGGTTCCAAAGGCGCCTAATGCTGAACGCCTAAAAACCGTTATCGCCGATTTGAAGAAACAAAGCTAAGAAATGCAAATCGCTCGCGTCATAGGAACCGTCGTCTCAACCGTTAAGAACGAAACGCTTCACGGGCGAAAGTTTTTGATCGTCCAAACGCTTGACGCCGATCTCAAACCAAAAGGAAAACCGACAATCGCGCTAGATGCCGTCGGAGCCGGCGAAGGCGAACTCGTTTTCTGGTGCCGAGGCAAAGAAGCCTCGTTCCCATTCAAGCGCGATGAAACTCCAACCGACTGCACAATCGTCGGAATCATCGACTCGGACGCGCACGTTTTCCACAAGTCTTGATTTATGCTCCTCGCCCGCGTAATCGGAAACATCGTCGCAACGCAAAAAAATCAGCGTTACGAAGGAACGCGCGCGATGCTCTGCCGACAGATCACACCTGAAGGCGAAGATATGGATTACACTTGTATCGCCCTCGACTCAGTCAACGCAGGCGAGGGCGACATAGTCATTGTCGCCCAGGAAGGCTGGTCGGCTTCGACTGCCTCTACCGGAAAGCCCGGTGCGGCGATAGATTCTGCTATTGTCGGTGTCGTGGATTACATCGATCTCTTGCCTCTCCGCGACTATTGAGCCGGCTTTCTCAAAGAATTTGCATCGCCCACGCTTGGAGCATTTCGCGCCGCTGCATCAGCCTGGTAAAAGGGTTCTTCCTTAAATCCGAGCAGGCTGGCAGTCAACACTGCCGGGAATTGGTTGCGAGTAGTGTTGTAACTCGTCACCATGCCGTTGAAATCGGTTCTGGCGATATTTATCCGATTTTCAGTTCCGGCAAGCTCGTCCTGAACCTTCAAAAAGGCCTCGCTTGAACGCAGGACAGGATAATTTTCCTGCAGACTCAAAAGCCTTCCAATCGTGCCGCCGAAGCTGTTGTTGGCGTCGATGACTGCCTGCTTTTGTTCAGGCGATTTGTCTCCATCGGCGCCCGTCGGAGCAGATTTTGAAGCATCAAGCAGCCTCGAACGAGCAGTCGCGATCTGGCTGAAGACTTCCTGTTCCTGAACACCGGCCATCTTGGCGGTCTCGACAAGATTTGGGATCAGATCGGCTCGCCGCTGCATTGAGCTTTCGACATCTGCCCATTTGCCCTTAACCTGCTGCTGTTTGGCGGTTAGATCATTGTAACTGCATCCGCTCAAGGCGAACGCCGCAAGCAGAACCATTGATAATAAAATTGCTCTCTTCATTTTTGTTCTCCTAATAAATAACTATTTTCCAATCGAATCAACCGCGTGGATCACATTCTCGATCTGTTCCATATATTCGCCAAACAAAGCGTTGGCGCTCGTTTCGTCCAAAACGGGGGTGAAATTATTTTCACGGATATTGAATATTTTTTCAAACGGCGTTCCGTCGATCTTTAGGCGTTGGGCCGTGAGGGCGACTATCGCCCGCTTATCGAGCGGCGGCTCGACGCCGTGAAGCATCAACACCGCGCGAAAGATAGCCGCAAAACTGGTGAGGCTGTCAGCCATCAATTTTTTAAGCCCCTCGACCGATGTCGATGCGGATATGTACTGGCGGCGAAGCTTAATCAAGCTGCTGCGCAATTCATACTCAGTCTCATGCCTGAGGTTTTTGTCGGAAAATTCCAAGCCGGCCAAAACATCCTTGCCGTAGAGTATCTTTCTTGCCGCTTCCATCTGAGAGAATTCCATTGGGAAAACGTCACCCGCATTTTGTAATTCGGAAACAGTGAAATAGACCGGAACTGGGTTTCCCATACGCTGCCATTCGCGCATAGCGGCGTGAGCATTTCTCAAATCTTTTGGGGCAATCTTGTGCAGTGCGATCAAAAGATTGTAGTCCGGACGTTTCGACTCAAGCGCACCCTCAGCAGCGGCGCCATACAAAATAACTGAGGCCAAATTTTTGCCATGAGTGGTTTTAAGATCGTCTATAAAATCCGCGAATTGTTGTTTCATAATAGTCAGTCGTCGGTAGTCCTAATTTTCTACCAGTCTCCACCGGCGCCTCCTCCGCCAAAATCACCGCCGCCGCCAAATCCACCCCAATCGCTTCCGCCACCGCCGCTGCTTCCGCCCCAGCCGCCGGACGAGCCGCTCGAGCTGCCCGAATTAGCGATGATCGAGCCGATCACCCACGGAAGGGCGCTTGCCGCGCCGCCGCCCCAGTCGTCATCATCGTCGTCATTTCGTCCGCGCTTTGAGCGGCTGAACACCAAGATCAGTATAACGAGAACAAACGCGCCGCAGCAAAAAACACCCGAAAGCGACAGGCCGCTCGACGGTTTTCTTTCGGTCGCAGGTTTTTGTGGTGCCGCGGCAGTATTTCCTTTATTTCGAATCGTTGTGATGTAGGCGTCAATTGTATCTGAGATGCCTTGGCTGTAGTTGCCTTTTTTGAATTCGGGAACGAGATTTTGTCGCTGAAGGCTGCCGACCAGGCCGTCGGGCAGTTCATCTTCGAGATCTTTGCTGACTTGCGTGAAATATTTGCGGTCGTCAACTGCGACAAACAGCAGAGCGCTCGGATTGTCGTCGTCTTTCGAGCCGATCTTCCAGCCGCGGGCTACGGCGAGGGAATAATCAAAAATGTCGCGTTCGCCGGTTGTTTTTACGACGGCGACGGCGATCTCGACTTGCGGATTTGTGGTTTCTTTTAGGTCTTTGAGCTTGGTTTCGAGTTGCTGTTTTGTAGCAGCGTCGATCACGCCGGCGAAGTCGTTCACAAAGCCTGTTGATGGCGGCAGCGGCGAATTGTTTATCGAAAACGGCTGTGTTTCCTGAGCAAACAGTGGAATTGCCGCTGATAACAAAATCGCGGACACGAAAAAAACTAATTTACCGAAGTCGATAGATTTTTTCATTTATTTCGCGATCAATAAATCAATACGAGAATAGCAGCGTCGATGTTCGGTAAATCGTGCACGTCAGATCTTTTTCACTTCGACGATCTTTGCACGGAAGACGCGTTTTGCGGCCTGCACGGATGGATGCGCGTTCGCGTATTCCAAAAGCTCGCCCTCGGTCGGATCGCTGCTCAAAATGGGCAGCTCGACAGCGTCCTGTTTTGATGCGATCTCATTCTTCAATTGGGTAACTTCAAACGCGGGAGCTGCGGCAGTTGCTCCGCCTAATGCTGCGCCGTTCGATCTTGATGCGTTTGGAAAGATTACCGGTTTTATGCCAAAAAGAGAATCAACAAAAGCAGTTGCTGTGATAATCGGCAACAGGTTGTCGCCTGTTAGCCTGAGTTTTTCCTCGTAGGCGTTATCGAGTTTTTCGACTTCGATGTGTTCGAGGTCTTCTGACGATAGGTTAGGCAGACGAACGGACGAAATGAATGGCTCAACTACCGGCGCTCTGACTGGGGTTGATTCTTTGGACTGTGATTCCTCGATTTCAAATCTCGAATTTGAAATTTGAAATTTGTGATGGAGGTCCGCAACACGCGATGAGATATCTGCAATCGGTACTTGTTCATCCGCACGCTTGCCGCCAGAAAAGGCAACTACCGGAATGGATGCACGCTCGTTCGCACTCGCGTTTCCGCCCGATAGCGAAGGTTCAGTTTTCAGAGTTTTTTTTTCCTGAGTGCTTTCGGCAGACGCAGTTGCAGCGCTGGTTGAGGCTGGTATTGCAGGCAGCGGGACACCGGACGAAAGGGAATTGAGCCTTTCGAGAATGCTTTCTAAGCTAGCGACACTGCGCATTTCGATGAGTTTTACTAGGCCGATCTCGAGGACGTATCGAGGGTGTGCGGCTTCGCGGAGGCTGGCTTCGGTTTCGCAGAGGGAAGTGAAGAAACGCAATAGGTCGGCTTCGGTAAATGACGCTGCCATTGAACGCAGATCGTCTTCGCTGAAAACTGCTCCTTCGAAAAGATGTTTATCGCCGCTCGCAACTTTGAATACGAGCAGATCGCGGAACAAACCGAGCAAATCGCGGCAGAAATTTCGCAGGTCGTGGCCGCGGCCGATGATGTCGTCGACGACGGCTAAAATGGCTTTTGGCTCGCGTTCGGAGATGGCATTTATCGTTTTTGTAAGTATCTCGACGCCTGCAAAACCGAGTGCGTTTGTCACGTCGGCGGCTGAGATTTTATCGCTCGAAAAGCTGATAACCTGGTCGAAATTCGACTGCGCATCGCGCATCGAGCCTTCGCCCGAACGCGCTAATTCACGCAGAGCTTCGTCCGAAATGTCGATCTTCTCAGCATCGGCGATCAGCTTTAGCCGGTCGAAGATTTTTTGCAGCGGAATAGTGCGAAATTCGAATTCCTGGCAGCGCGAAAGTATCGTCTCGGGCACCTTGTGCAGCTCGGTCGTCGCCATTATGAAAACGACGTTGTCGGGCGGCTCTTCGAGAGTTTTCAGTAGGGCGTTGAACGCTGCTTTTGAAAGTTGGTGAACCTCGTCGATGATAAAAACCTTAAACCGGTCGCGTGCCGGGTTGAAGTTGATGCCGTCGATGATCGTCCCGCGAACATCGTCGATTCCAGTATGCGAAGCAGCATCGATCTCAAGCACGTCCATCGAACGGCTCTCGGAAATCTCAATGCACGAAGGACAGACGGTCGGGTCATTCAATAAACACGGCGTCAGGTTTGGCTTTTCGGTTTTATGACAATTTAAAGCCTTTGCCAAAATGCGAGCCGTCGTCGTCTTGCCAACCCCGCGAGCGCCCGAAAACAGATAAGCATGATGCAGCCGGTCATACTCCAGAGCATTACGCAGCGTCTGAGTAATAACCTCCTGCCCGGTCACTTCCTTAAAAGTCTGCGGCCTCCATTTTCGTGCGATCACTTGATAGGACATTTCTTAACTAAGGATAAAGGATAAAGGATGAAGGATAAAGTTCAGAGATTTTGTTTTCGTGATTAACACTTAATTTTACGTCGCTTTGTCTAATGAGTTTGCATGTAAAGCTGTCGGGATTGACGCTTTTCTCGCTCGTTCGTTTCAGTTTCTCAATGGTATTCTGAGGCGTTTTTTGCAGAGATTTGAGCGTTTTGGACTAGAAATCGCGGATTTTTCACCGCCGTCGCCATCGAAACGTCAGTTGCCGCCGGTGCTTCCGTTCGCCGCCGTGGGCAACGCTCGCCGCCAAGTTGCGGTTTTATTAAATTAAAGTTGAGTGTTCCGCCCTTACTTACGTGCGGGGCTTGCGCATTGGATGGCGTTGCGTATATAATACAATCATAATTAGGAGGTCTAGAGATGTTAAGACAATGGGAAGAGTTTCCGGTCGGGCCTGATTCGGCGGAGAACAGTTTGCACGTAACTTTGAGTAAGAAGGGCGAAATAACGATCGGTGCGAAAGCCTTTGCACGTCTGGGCAAGCCGGACTTGGCCGTGCTGCTTTTTGACAAAGCCGACAGCGTCATCGGCCTGATGCCCTCAAACAAATTTGCAAAGAATGCATATCCGCTACATGCCAAATTAAAAGGCGGACATCGAATCGTCCGTGCCCATAAATTTTGCCGCCACTACAACATCAAAGTCGACCGCACAACCGCCTTCAACGGCGCCCACCTCGACGAAGAAGGCGTGCTGATCCTCGACCTAAAAGCAACAACAGCCATCGGAAAGCCGACGCCGTTGAGCTAATAGAAGTTCTTGCGGCTTCGCCGCTCTATTTGCGGCGAAGCTCTGCTTCGCCGGTCTGCTGTAGTAGTTTTTTCGGCTATGCCGCCGATTTCTCACGGCACAAGGCGGCGGCATAGCCGCGCGGTTTGGGTGCTGACTGGGAAAGCACAGCTTTTCCGCAAATAGAGCGGCAAAGCCGTCACATCCTTTCGCACGTTCGAGATCGCCTTGTTAAACCAAAACCTCTGAATCGGTAATTCTTCTTTGTTTTCTGCATTCACACATCTTAGGCAAAAGGCGGCGAAATTCTTTGGATTAGTTCATTAACAAAAGTTTGGGGGAATCTTCATCGCGGACGATTGAATTTTTGAAAGCAATGGAGGACAAAATGCAGTAATAACAGAACGGATACAATCCTCAAACCACTCTCCGGCAAATGGATGTATATATACTGCTTCAATCAGCGTATCGAGTTCAATGTAAGCAACCCTTAAAATAGTACCAATCTAAAATGGAGTCTCCGGTTGATAGAATAACGCAGAAGGAGGCTTGAAATGAAGAGGAGCAAGTTTAGCGAGCAGCAGGTGCTTGGGATTTTGAAGG